>JANYKS010000044.1 GCA_025358125.1 Actinomycetes bacterium | reverse complement strand
CGGCCTCGAGCAGTGCATTGCGGATCTCGCGCAGCACCTCTTCGACGTCGCTCTCGGTGAGGCGGCCCTTGCCGCGTAGACGCTTGAAAATACCTTCGAAACGGTCGGACAGAGTGTCGAACATGCGCCGTTCAGGCTAGCGGTTCAGCCGACACTGATGGCGGTGACCGTACCGAAAGCAGGGCGGCGACCGTTGCCGCCCATCCCTGCCCTGGCAACCATCCCTGCCCTGGCAACCATCCCTGCCCTGCCAACCACCCCTGCCCTGCCAACCACCCCTGCCCTGGCAACCATCCCTGCCAACCACGATCGTCTCGTCGGGACTATTCGGCGAAGAGCGCTTCGATGAACTCGGTCGGTTCGAACGCGACCAGGTCACCGATGGTCTCGCCGAGACCGACGAGCTTCACCGGCAGGCCGAGTTCGGTCTCGATCGCGAAGACGATGCCCCCCTTGGCGGAGCCATCGAGCTTGGTGAGCACGATGCCGGTGACGTCGGTCGCCTCACGGAACTCGCGGGCCTGGGTGAGCCCGTTCTGACCAGTCGTTGCGTCGATGACGAGCAACACTTCGGTCACCCTGCCACGGCCCTTCGCGGCGACGCGGCGCACTTTGCGCAGTTCCTCCATCAGGTTCGCCTTGTTGTGCAGACGACCTGCCGTGTCGGCGAGGACGAGATCGATGTTGCGTGCGCTGGCGCTTTCGACGCCGTCGAAGATCACAGCGCTCGGATCGCCACCCTCACTGCCGCGGACCAGTTGACTACCTGCCCGCTGCGCCCACGTCGCGAGCTGCTCGGCGGCCGCGGCGCGAAACGTGTCGCCGGCCGCCATCAACACGGTGCGGCCGAGTTCGCGCTGTTGAGCGCCGACCTTGCCGATCGTGGTGGTCTTACCGACGCCGTTGACGCCGACGAAGAGCCACACGTTCGGTGATCCGGGTTCGCCGGGCTCGAATGTGAGGCTGCGATCGGCGCCGTCGAGGTGAGCGATCATGTCGGCTTGCAGCGCCGTCAGCAAGCCGGCCGGCTCGGTGATCTCTTTCGACTTCACCCGCAACCGAAGGCCGTTCAACAACTCGTTGGTGACCCGAACCCCGACATCGGCACGCAGCAGTGCTTGTTCCAGGTCGTCCCACGATTCATCGGTGATTCCCGCTCGGCCGCGGACCCCGGAGAACACGCCGCCGAGCAACGCCCGTGACTTCGCCATGCGGTCGCGGAAGCGTGGCTGGACGAACGATTCCGGTTCGTCGGTGACGACATCGGTCGGGGCCGTGATCACGTCTTCGTCGGCCACCCCGGTTGCAGCCGGTGGCGCCGAATCCGACGGCGCGGGCGGTTTGACCGTGGCCGGTCTTGGCGGCTTGGCAGCGACGCGAGGCGGTGTCGTCGGCGGCGCAACCGGGCGAGTAGATGCCCGTCGCCGGTTGAGCAGCAGAACTCCGACGCCGAACAAGATGACGACGGCGGCGAGAACGAGATAGATCCAGGTCACGGCGAAACGCTATCGGCGCCGCGCTCGCGCGGCGGATCAGCGGCCGGCGAGCCCGCCCTGCGCGCCGGTGAGCCGCTGCGCTGCCCAGACTGGGATCAACGAGAGCAACATCACCGCGGTCGCCATCACGTTGACGATCGGCTGCTGATCGCCGCGGCTGAGGTTGCTCAAGATCCACTGTGGCAACGTCTGCAGGTCGCTTCCGGCTCCGTTGGTGAACGTGGTGACGACGATCTCGTCGAAGCTCAGACCGAATGCGAGCAGACCGCCAGCGAGCAGCGCCGAGCGCAGCAGCGGGAACGTCACCAAACGAAACGTCTGGAACAGATCGGCGCCAAGGTCGGCCGACGCTTCCTCGATGTTCGGCGAGAGACGGCGGAGGCGGGCGAGAACGTTGTTGTAGACCACGACCACGCAGAAGGTGGCATGGGCGATGATCAGCGTCAGCATCCCAAGGTCGAGCCCGATCTGGCGGAACGCCGAATTGAGGGCGATACCGGTGACGATGCCGGGCAGCGCGATCGGCAGCACGATCATCAGGCTCAACGGCTCTCTGCCGAAGAACTTGAACCGCTGCACCGCGAAAGCCGCTGCCGTTCCGAGCAGCAGCGCGATCGCCGTCGCGCCGACCGCCGTCTTCAGGCTCATCATCAGCGCGTCCCTCGCGCCCTGATTCTGCAGCGCCTTGCTCCACCATCTGCCGGTGAAGCCGCTCGGCGGCCACGCGAGCGAACTCGAGCTGTTGAACGACAAGACCGCGACGATCGCGAGCGGCAACCACAAGAAGATGATGACGGCGCCCGCCCAGATCGCAAAGCCGGTGCGCGTTGCCCGGTTCGCATACTTCACAGGTTCTCCAGCGCGCCGGTGCGGCGGATGCCGAGTAGGTAGATCACCATCACCACAACGGGCACTGTCGCAAACGCGGCGGCGAACGGCAGGTTCGATGCGAACTGGTCGTACACGACCGAGCCGATCATCTGCGTCGGCCCTCCGACGAGTTCGACTGCGATGTAGTCGCCCATCGACAACGAGAAAGTGAACACCGAGCCAGCCACGATGGCTGGCAGCAACATCGGTACGACGACGCCACGGAAGGTCAGCCAAAAGCCGGCGCCGAGGTCGTTCGACGCCTCCAGCAGCGAATCGGGGAGCCGGTCGAGACCGGCGTAGATCGGCACGATCATATACGGGAGCCACAGGTAGGCGAGCACGATGACCACAGCGGGCAGGCCGTACCCCGGGCTCGCCCCGAACGTCTTGTCGAACACGCCACCTGGCGTGCCGAGCAGCGCCCGCCACGCGAAAGCCTTGACGAGATAGCTCCCCCAGAGCGGCACGAGCACCGCCGTGATCAAGACGGTGCGAGCCTTCGGCGTGGCCATCTTGGCGATGTAGAACGCGATCGGCAAGGCGACGATCATGTCGATGACGGTCACGAGCGCGGCGATCCCGATCGTGCGCACGGCGATCGTGCGGTACACCGCCGTGTCGAGCAGATCGCGATAGTTCGACGTTCCGAGCTTTTCGACGATGCCGGTCCCGGCGTCGTTCAGTCGGTACAACGACGTCAGGAACAGCGCGATCAGCGAGCCGACGTAGAGCACAACGAGCCACAGCGCCGGTCCGGTCAACAGCCCGGCAAGACGCCAATTCGGGCGCGCCGACAAAAAGCGCGACACACGTCGCCGCGTTGTCGATGGTCCGCTGTCGAGTGCTGCGGTCATGATGTCGCGCCCGACGGTATGGCGCGACTACGGGCCGGTAGTCGCGCCATGACCGTCGCGTCGCTCAGCCCTTGATCCCGGTCCAGGCCTTGATCCATTCGGAGAACGGGACGCAATCATTGCCCTTGCCGTCGAGGCATTTCTTGCGCGGCGTCGCCCAGAACTTGATTCCCTTGGCGAACGCGGAGTCCTCGGCCTTGAACACGTCGCAATGCGTCGGGTCGGCGGTGATCAGCGCGCATGCCTTCGGATTCGCCGGCGCTTCGCCGAAGTAGGACGCAACCTGGGCCTGCACCTCAGGACTTGTGATGTATTCCATCCACATGTACATGCAGTTCGGGTGCTTGGACTTGGAGGAAATCATCCACGTGTCGCTCCATCCCGTCGAGCCCTCCTTCGGAAGGACCGTCGCGACCGGCGCCCTGTTCGCGAGCGCCAGGTTCGCGATCACCTGCCACGTCGTGCCGAGCGCCGTCGAGCCCTGCTCGAACGCGCCCTGGGTCACGGTGTAGTTGCTCCAATATTCGCCGATCACCTTGCGCTGCTCCTTCAACAGCGCGACGGCTGCGTCGAATTGCTTCTGGTTCAGCGAGTACGGATCGACGATGCCGAGATCCGGCTGGGCCGACATCAGGTAGTTCGCTGCATCGGCGATGTAGATCGGCGCGTCGTAGGCAGTGATCTTGCCCTTGTACGGCGAGTTCTTGTCGAACACCACGCTCCACGAATCGGGCGGCGGGTTGACGACGTCGGTGCGGTACATCAGATAGTTCGCGCCCCAACCGTGCGGAATGCCGTAGCTCTTGCCATCGCTCGAGTTGTACGGCTGATCCTTGAGGAACGGTGAGATGTCGGCGTAGTTCTTGATCAACGAGGTGTTCACGGGCGAGACCAGGCCGGCATCGATCATCCGGACACTGGAGTCGCCGGAAGCCGAGACACCGTCGTAGGCGCCGGATTGCATCAACTGGAACATCTCATCGGACGTGTTGCCGACCTTCACGTCGACCTTGCACCCGGTGTCGGTCTGGAATTTCGTGACCCAATCGACGGAAGCGTCGGTGCTGCCATTCTCGGCATAGCCGGCCCACGCGATCAGCTGCAACGAGCCTTCACCCTTGCCGATCGACTTCAGCGCCGTAGCACCGCTCTTGGCGTCGCTGCCGCACCCGGCGGCGAGCAATGCAAGAGTGGTGCCGAGCGCCACCGAAATCTGTCTACTTCTCATGGTTTCTCCCCTTGGTTGGTGGAATCGACGACCGCGAATGCCGCACTGCGCGGCCACGCCACCCGCACATTGTGCCCGATGGCAACATCAACGAGCCCGTCGCTCGGCACGCTGACGAGAAGATGGGAACCGTCGTCGAGGCGCACCCGCGCCCGACTCTCGGATCCGAGATATTGGATGTCGTCGACGACGCCATCCACCGTGATGTCGTCGCTGGCCGCCCGAGCGGACGTGACGAGGTGAATCCGCTCCGGGCGGATCGTGTGGGGCGTGAAGTGACCGAGCAAACGCTGCGACATGGCCGCCGAGAGCAGGTTCGACGTGCCGACGAAGCCGGCGACGAACGCCGTGCTCGGGTGCTCGTAGATGTCGTGTGGCGTGCCGATCTGTTCGATCCGGCCGTCGTTGAAGACGGCGACGCGGCTGCTCATGCTCAGCGCTTCACCCTGATCGTGAGTGACGAACACGAACGTGATGCCCACATCGCGTTGGATGTTCTTCAATTCGACCTGCATTTCCTCGCGGAGTTTGAGGTCGAGCGCGCCGAGCGGTTCGTCGAGTAGCAACACTTTCGGCCGATTGACGAGCGCTCTCGCCAACGCGACTCGCTGACGCTGCCCGCCGGACATCTCGTTCGGTCGCCGTGCCCCGAAGTCGGCGAGGTGGACGGCCTCGAGCATCTCGCCTGCGCGTCGGCGGCGTTCGGCCTTGCCGACACCTTTGACCTTGAGCCCGTACTCGACGTTGCGCTGCACGCTCATGTGCGGGAACAGCGCGTAGTCCTGGAACACGGTATTGACGTCGCGGTCGTACGGGGCGAGACGGGTCATGTCCTGCCCGTGCAGCAGCACGGCCCCGGCGGTCGGCAGCTCGAACCCGGCGATCATCCTCAACACGGTGGTCTTGCCGGACCCTGACGGGCCGAGGAGCGAAAAAAATTCCCCCTCTGCGATCTCGAGATCGATGTTGTCGACGGCCACGACGTCGCCGAATGTCTTGCCCAGGCCGACGAGCTGAATCGCGGGCGACTTGTCACCGCTCAGGCCTCGCTCGGTTGAGACTGCAACGGATTCACTCACGATGCTCGCGTTTCCCCCACGATTCATGCGTCACACGACGATTCCACAACGATAGTCGTTGTCGCCACGGTGAGCTGCGGATCCGGCGATCACGCATCCGCGACCGCCGGGCGGTCAGACGGCTGCGGACTGACGCTCGGTCACGACCTTGGACGAACCGCCCGGCTGCATGCTGACGCCGAGCAGGCTGTCGCCGGCTTCCATCGTGCGCTTCTGGTGACTGACGATCAGCAGTTGGGCATCGCGCCGGAACTCGGTGATCAGGCCGAGGAACCGGTGGAGGTTGACGTCGTCGAGCGCCGCCTCGACCTCGTCCATCACGTAGAAGGGCGACGGCCGGCTGCGGAACACGGCGAACAGGTAGGCGAGGGCCGTGAGCGAGCGCTCGCCACCCGACAACAGCGACAGCTTCTTGACGTTCTTGCCGCTCGGCTTGGCTTCCACCTCGATGCCCGTGTTCAACAGATCATCCGGGTTGGTGAGGAGCAGCCGGCCCACACCGCCCGGGAAGAGCGTTGCGAACAAACTTGTGAAGTTGACGCTCACGTCCGCGAATGCGGCGGCGAACACGGTCTGGATCTCGTAGTCGACCGCTTTGATGACACGGGCGAGTTCACGCCGTGTGTTGCGCACATCTTCGAGCTGTTCTTCGAGGAAGCGGTGGCGCTCCTGCAACTCGTTGAACTCCTCGAGCGCGAGCGGGTTGATCGGACCGAGCAGGCGGAGCTCGCGTTCGAGATCGCGGAGCCGACCCGCAGCAGAGACGCCTTCTGGCAGGGATGGGGCTTCGCTCGCCTCGGCCGCCTCAGGCTCCAATTCGAGGTCGCGGCGCAGCGTCTCGACAGCAGCTTCGAGCCTCATCCGCGCCTCGGCCTCTTCGATCTCCACCCGGCGCGCACGCTCGCGGGTCTCGTCGAGTTGTTTCTCCGCGCTGGAACGGGACCGGCGCAGATGGTCGAGGCGTGTGACAAGGGTGCGCACCTCTTCGCTCTGGCGGCGGCGCTGATCATGCAGCTCCGCGAGCTGTACGTCGATCGTGTGCCGATGCGTATCGACCAGTTCGCTCAAGCGGGTGGCGGCAACGACACTCCTCTCGATCGCGATACGGTGCTGCGCGGCTTGCGCCCTCGCAACGACGTCAGCCTGCAGACGGCGTTCGGTCTCCTCGATCCGGCGTTCGAGAAACTGCTGACGCTCGTGGAGACCGGCGTTGCGAACCTCAAGATTCTGACGTCGTGATGCCAGCAGCGCAGCTTGCGTTTCGATCCGGGCCCGGGCTTCGCCCTTCGCCCGTACTGCTGCGGCCTCGGCCTGCTCGTCGGCTTCCAGCGCGGGGACGAGGGACTCCAGGTCGAGGATACGGTCGCGCTCGCGATCGAGCCGTTCGGTCGCTTCCTCGACCGAACGCCCGATGGTCTCGATCTCGGTTGCGGCCTCGCGCCGATCACCCTGCACCCGAGCAAGGGCTTCCGCCGCAGCAGTGAAGCGGGCATCGTTCGCGTCGAGCCGCCGCGTCAGGTCGGCTTCGGCCTGCTGAGCCGCCTGGGCCTCGGTTCTGGCCGCGCGAAGTGCTGCGTCGCTGCGCTCCAGTTCGGCGGCTGCGTGGCCCGCTCGTTCCACTGCCTCTTCCAGCGCAGCAGCCGTCGCACCGCCGCCGGCCGTGCCGAGTCGCCAGCCCGACGTCGCGAAGCGGTCGCCCTCGTCGGTGACGACAACAGCCTCCGGGTGCTCGAGCGCGCCGTCAACCGCCGCTGACCATTCCTTCACCCGCAAAGCGCCCCCGAGCAGGGTGTCGAGCAACGATTCGATCTCGACGCGATTGCTACTCGCATGGGCCCGAACATGGTCGCGAACGGGCTCGCCGAAGCGTGGGGTCGGCGACATCGTCGACCGGCCACCGAGCGCGATCACGGCGCCAGCGGTGTTCGACGAGCGAAGCGACTCGAGCGCGTGACGTGCTGCCGACGGGTTGGCGACGACGACCGCGAGCAGTGCCTCCCCCATCGCAGCCTCCGCGGCTGCCTCCCAACCGGGATCGATCTCTACCAGCTCGAGCAGCGTGCCGACGACACCATCGTGCTTCGCGAGCCGCTCCGCTCCGGCGCGTGCTCTCGCGCTGTCGAGCGCGAGCTGCAACGCGTCGGATCGCGCCCGCCAGCGCGACAACTCTTCGGCTGCGTTCTGGCGACTCGCGTTCAGCGCAGCGACGGTGGCCTCGGCGGCGAGCCGCCGACTCTCGGCCGATTCGACCTCGGCAACGAGCGGCGCTTCCGTCGTCTGGGACTGTTCGCACTCACCCTTCAGCCGATTCGCGTCGGATTCCAACTGCAGAATTCGCTGCCGCAGGTTCTCGAGCCGACCGGTCTGGCGGCGCAGCTCGCCGTCAGCGCGCTCGAGGCCCGAACGCAGAGAGCGAAGTTCACCGCGCACCTCCGCAGCTGCGTTGGCGGCCGTAGATGCCGACGAAGCGCCCTGCAACACAGTCATCATCTGATCACGTTCCGACAGGAACCCTTCTTCGTCGCTCGTCAACAGCTCCGCCTCGGGAGCGAGGCCGACGAGCTCGCCGCTCACGGCAACGAGCTCGGCTGCGAAGCGAGCGGCGTCGTTCTCGAGGTTGGCGACCACCCCGGCATCCATCAGCTGGCCGCGGTCTCGCTCCATCGACCGGCGACGCTCGACCAAGACATTGGCCAACCCGCGAGCGCGCTCGCGCAGCTGCTCGACGCGGACGAGTTCGTCGCTGATGTCGGTGTCGCCGCGGGCGGTCATCTCGGCCTCGACCGCTTGCACGTCGGCGTCGAGCCGGCTCAGTTCGGATCGGAGCGCTTTCTCGGCGTCGCCGCTGGTGATCTTGTCGCCGGCCAACGACGTGAGTCGCGTCCGCAGTGAGCCGATCTCGCGGCCGGCGACAAAGACCTTCAGGCCGTGGAGTTCGGTGACGAGGTCGCCGTGGCGCCGCGCCGCCTCCGCCTGGCGTTCGAGCGGTCGTAACTGACGGCGGACTTCGCGGAGCAGATCCTGGACACGCAACAGACTGGCGTCGGTTGCGTCGAGACGGCGCTCGGCCTTCTCCTTGCGGCGCCGGTACTTGAGAACGCCGGCGGCCTCCTCGATGATCGCGCGTCGATCCTCTGGGCGGGCATTGAGCACCGCGTCGATCTGACCCTGGCTGACGATCACGTGCTGCTGACGGCCGACACCGGCGTCGCTGAGCAGCTCTTGCACGTCGAGCAATCGGCAGCTGATGCCGTTGATCGCGTACTCACTCTCTCCTGTGCGGAACAGGGTGCGGCTGATGGTGACTTCGTTGAACTCGATCGGCAGCAGCTTGGCCGAGTTGTCGAGTGTGAGCGTCACCTCCGCCCGGCCGAGCGCCGGACGCTTGGCGGTCCCTGCGAAGATGACGTCGTCCATCTTCTGGCTACGCACTGCGCTCGGGGCCTGCGCACCGAGGACCCACGCAATCGCGTCGACCACATTGGATTTGCCGGAGCCGTTGGGTCCGACGACCACCGTCACGCCCGATTCGAGCTGCATCACGGTGGTATCGGCGAACGACTTGAAGCCTTTGAGGGTCAATGCTTTGAGGAACACGGCACCGGCGAGGCTAGTGCTCCGGCGGGGCCAGAGGGTGGTCCTCGCAAGATTGAGGCCACCGGCTACTTCTGGCAGCGGGGACAAAACGATGTCGTACGGCCCGCGAACACGACCTTGCGAATCGTCGCCCGCCCACACGTGAGACACGGCTGACCGGCCCTGTCGTAGACGCGGTGGGATACCTGGAACCAGCCGCCTTCGCCGCCGATGTCGACGTATTGGGTGTCCTTGAGCGTCGAGCCACCCGCCTCGATCGCGGCATTCAAGATGCCGCCGATGGCCGCATGCAGTCGGGCGACCTCGGCCTGCCCGAGGGAATTGCTCAACCGGTCGTGGCGCACCCTGGCGGCGTGCAGGATCTCGTCGGCATAGATGTTTCCGATCCCAGCGATCACGCTCTGATCGAGCAACATCGCCTTCAGCCGGCGCGAACGACCGGCGAGCAGGGCCGCCAACTGCCGGCGACCGAGTCCGTCGGCGATCGGATCGACACCGAGCCTGGCGAGTTCCGGCAGTTCGACCGCGGCGTTGTCGGGATCGAAGACGACAACTTCGCCGAACGTGCGCGGATCGACGAAGCGCAGTTGCTCGTTCTCAGGGCCGGCGAGATGGAGGACCACATGGGTGTGTGCGAGCCTCGGTGACGACGCCGGCTCGATCAGTACGCGACCGCTCATCCGCAGATGGATCATCAACGAATCACCGGTGTCGAGCGGCAGGATCAGGTACTTCCCCCGGCGATCGGCGGCAATTGCGGTCGCACCGGTCAGTCCGTGGATCAGGGCGTCGCGCGAGGTGCGGCGCACGGTTCGCTCGCGCCCGACCTCGACGCCGTCGATCATCCGGCCGACGAACCGCGATGCCAACCCGCGACGCACCGTCTCGACCTCTGGCAGTTCAGGCATCAGGGAGCGGGTCTTCGGCGACAGCAGACCCGCCGAGGCTTACGCACGCGCTGGCTGCCGCTGCCTGCTCGGCCACCTTCTTCGTTCGACCCTGGCCCTGCCCGTAGGCTCGAGCCGCGATGAGCACCGTCGCCGAAAAGTGCTTGGCATGATCGGGCCCGTCCTCGCTGAGGATGTAGACGGGCGCGGCGTCGAACTGGCGAACCGCGATCTCTTGCAGCAACGTCTTGTAATCCAACCTGTCGAGTTGTTCGATGGCCTGACGTAACCGCTCGCCGATCACCCGCTCGACGAACGCGTACGCCGCCTCGGGTCCACCATCGACGTAGATCGCGCCGAGCACCGCCTCGAACGCATCACTGAGAATGGACGGCTTCGATCGGCCACCGGCGCCGGCTTCACCACGGCCGAGGAGCAGCGTCGAGCCGAGATCGAGACTGACGGCGACCTCGGCGAGGGCCGACGCGTTCACGACGCTCTTGCGGAGGTCGGTCAGCTTGCCTTCGGCGAGGTCGGAGAAGTGACGAAAGGCGAGGTCGGCAACGACCCAGCCGAGTACGGCGTCACCCAGGAATTCCAGCCGCTCGTT
The DNA here is from genome assembly GCA_025358125.1 of Actinomycetes bacterium. GTDB lineage: Bacteria > Actinomycetota > Acidimicrobiia > Acidimicrobiales > Ilumatobacteraceae > WLMZ01. The sequence goes on along the minus strand of JANYKS010000044.1, from coordinate 11,698 downwards.
CGAGGGCTCGCCGCCGGCGACTTCTGCGCACCACGAGCGATGAGCCATCGCCTGGCGCAACAGGCCGATGTCGGTGAACGTGTGACCCAATCGCTCGCTGAGCCCGTCCAGATCAGGTTCAGCGTTGGATCCGACCCGCGCAGCCTGGCCAGCCAGGATCAGACCCCCGGGACTCGGGCGTACACGTAGTCGACAGCGTCGCGAACGGTCTTGAGGTCCTCGAGGTCTTCGTCCTCGATACGGAGTTGGACATTGCGTTCGGCGAGATCCTCTTCCAGCGCTTCGACCAATTCGATCAGGGCGAGCGAGTCGGCCTCGAGGTCGTCGGAGAACGACTGGCCCTCGGTGATCGACCCGGGCTCGCGCTCGAGGATCTCGGCGAGGTTGTCGCGAACTATCGCGAATACCGCCTTGCGATCCAGCGGCACGGCTTCATTGGTATCGGCTTCACTCTTGGTACTGGCTCCATTGGTATCGGCGGCCACGGTGTCGTTTTCTCCCCGGCGTCTCAGGCGCACAGGTGGCGCGATTCGATGAGCAGGCTGAGCCTACGTGCTGGTGGCGATGGCGGCGCGTATTTCGTCGACCATGCCCCTCGTGACCATTTCCTGGGCGACCTTGATCGCGTTCAGCATCGCCTTTGCGCTCGTGGAACCGTGGGAGATGATGCAGACGCCGTCGACGCCGAGCAGCATCGCCCCGCCATAGGTCTCCGGGTCCAACGTCGCGTGCAGCGCCAGCAGGGCCGGCATCAACGCGTCGGCGTGCGTCTTGTACGACGGGTCGCTCGCGAACGAGGTGAACAGCGCCTTGACCACTGTCTTGAGCGCACCCTCGAGCGTCTTCAACACGACGTTGCCGGTGAATCCATCGGTGACAACGACATCGACGGCGTCGGTCATGAGATCGCGGCCCTCGACATTGCCGATGAAGTTGATGCCCGGCGCGGCGAGGAGCAACGGAAATGCTTCCTTGCGCAACGAGTCGCCCTTGCCCGGTTCCTCGCCGATCGAGAGCAGGCCGACGCGGGGATTGGCGACGCCGAAGCGGTGGGTGCTGTAGACCGAGCCCATCTGTGCGAACTGGACCAGCCAGTCGGCTTGAACCTCGGAGTTGGCGCCGGAATCGAGCAGCACGGTCGGCACCGAGCCGGGAACCGGCACCGTGGTGGCGATCGCCGGCCGGTTGACGCCCTTGATCCTTCCCATCCGTAACAACGCCGAGGCCATCGTCGCGCCGGTGTTGCCGGCTGAGATCATCGCGCTCGCCTTGCCATCCCGAACGGCCTCGGCGGCCCGCACGAGCGTCGAGTCCTTCTTGCGCCGCACGCCACCGGCGGGGTCCTCGTGCATTTCGATGACCTCGCTCGCCACGATCAACGGCAAGCCTTCGCAACCCTGTAGTCCCTCAGGACCGACGAGGACGACGGGGATGCCCAGTTCGGCTGCCTGCTGGACGCCGGAGACGATCTCGCTGGGGGCGTAATCGCCACCCATGGCGTCGATGGCGATGGGCAGCATCGACATGTCGTGAGGTGGAACTGGACTCAGCCGACGTCGATGACGACGCGGTTCTTGTACCAGCCACACGATGGGCAAACCGTGTGCGGCAGCTTCGCGGCAGCGCAACGGGGGCACGTACTACGTGCGGGAGCGCTAAGACGCCACGAGCCGGCACGGTGGCTGTGGGTCTTCATCTTCGACTTCTTCTTCTTGGGAACGGCCACAGTAGGTCTCCACTGGTTCAAACGACCGTTGGATGGTAGCGCCCAAAACTCAGTTTGCGTCGAGCCGGCCCTTGAGTTGGTCGAGGACATCCCACGGCGAACCGTGCGCCGGCGCCTCGCAACTGCATTGCAATTCGTTGAGATCGGTCCCGCAGACCGAGCACAGGCCGGCACAATCGGGACGGCACAGGGGCGCGGTCGGCGTGTCGAGCAGCGCCAGCTCGCGAACCATCGGAATCAGATCGAGTTGATCGCCGGCGATTTCGAATGCGTTCGGGTTGGTGACGACGCTCTGATACAGCTCGTCGACCTCGCAAACGGCATGTTCGGACAGCTCGCGAAGACAGCGCCGGCACGTGCCCTGCCATGGTACGTCGACACTGCCGAGCACGACGATGCCGTCGCTCAGGCTTTCCAGGCGAATGTTCGCTGTAACGGTATCGTCCGGCCTGAAACGCTGATCGCTGAGACCGAGTTCGGCCGTCGTCAGGGTCGTCGCGATCGTCCGTTCGGTGCCCGGCCGGCGCAGCAGCTCAGCCGCGTTGACCATGAGGGCTTTGGAGGTCATCCCCGATCCTGATCGAAGAACCCCTTCGTGGGATCCTCCTCGTCGATGAGCTGTTGCTCGCGGTGGGCTCCGATGGAGAGCCGCGACCGGCCGGCGTTCACCGTCTTGGCGAGCTTGTCGAGCAGGATCTCGAAACTGCCGAGGCGCTGATCGAGGAAGTCTTCCGTCTCGTGGCGCAGACGGCGCGAGTCTGCCTCTGCGGCTTCGATGATCTGGCGGGCGCGCTGTTCGGCGGCGCGGACGACCTCGGTTCGCTGCACCATCCGTTCGGCTTGGACGCGAGCAGCTTCGAGCAGTTCGTCAGCCTCGCGACGGGTCTTGGCGACGAATTCGGAACGCTCCTTGAGCATCCACCGCGCCTGGCGAAGCTCGTCGGGCAGCCGCTCGAGCGCAGATTCGAGCAGATCGTTGATCTCATCGCGGTCGATTCGCGGTGACGACGATAGTGGCATCGTCGGCGCCGTCGCGATGATGTCGGCTGCGCGCCGAACGAGCGTCTCGGCATCACCGACCTGACCGATTCGGGCGTACGCGTCGGTGTCGTCGGTGATGTCACCGAAGTCGTCGCCGTAGGTGTCGTCGTAGCTCATGTGGAGGCCTCTGTCGGAGGTGGCGAGGTTGGGAAGAGGCGGGCGAGTGCGCCCGCGACCGGGGCGGGGACCAGGTGCGAAACATCTCCACCGTACTGCGCAATTTCGCGAATGAAACGACTGCTGAGAAACACTTGATCCGGTCGGCACGGAACATAGACGGTACGGATGCCTGTCACGGAGTGATTGGTGTGCGCCATCTGTTGCTCGACTTCGAAGTCTCCGGCGTTGCGCAGGCCCTTGACGATGAAATCGACGCCGAAGTCGGCTGCTGCCTGGATGGCAAGGCCGCCGTACGGCTCGACCCGGATGCCTTCGAGGTGGGCCAAGCTGGCCGTGATCATCGCGACGCGTTGGTCGACGCTGAACAGCCCGGTCGCCTTCGACGGATTGTGCATCGCGACGACCACCACCTGCCCGAACAATGCGACCGCCTGGGTCACCACGTCGACATGACCCAGGTGCATCGGATCGAAGCTGCCTGGATACAGCACGCTGGTGTTCGTCGTGATCATCAGCGCCTACGGTAACCGCTCCAGCATGGTGATGACGGTGCGCCCGTGGCGCTTGGTCTTCAGTTGCTCCCAGCCCGGCGGCGGCTCGACCTCGCGGCCGGATTCGGCCACGACGAGACCGGCGCGCAGCACGGCGAGCAGTTCGGCCCAGTGAGCGAACGTGTACGGCGGATCGATCAGCGCGATGTCGACCCCTGTGATTCCCGGTGCGTACGCGATCACGTCGGTGGCAGCGACTCGCGCCCGCTGCTCGAGCCCGAGCGTGTCGAGATTCGCCCGCAGCGCGTTCAGCGCGGCGCGATCGCGTTCGACGAACACGCACGACTCGGCGCCGCGGGAGAGTGCCTCGATCCCGAGCGCTCCGCTCCCTGCGAACAGGTCGGCAACCGTCGCCCCTTCGATCACGCCCATGCTGGCGAGGGAGTTGAACACCGCCTGGCGAACCTTGTCGGTGGTCGGCCGGGTCGAGAGACCTACCGGCGCCACCAATTTGCGTCCACCGAATTCGCCCGAAATCACTCGCATTCGCGCAAGACTACGGGTGATGTTCGAATCCGAGCGAGAACCAGAACTCGTCCCTGAACCGGAGATCGTCTGCGTCGATTGCGGCGGCCGCTGTTTCCTGCTCACGCCGCCGCGTGAAGACGGCGTGTGGTATCCCGGCGACATCGTCGCCTACCGCTGCGCCGACTGCCTCGATCGTTGGGATCTCGTCCTGCCCGACGCCCAGGACGAACGCGGCGACTGAGTGCCGCAAACGGCCAGACCGACGCCGACTGTCGGCGGGGGGTCGTCGCAGATCTCGCGCAAGCTCGTCCTCACGCTCGCGGCGGCAACAGGCATCGCGGCGGCCAACCTGTACTACGCCCAACCACTGCTGCACACGATTGCCAAGCGCTTCGGGGCAACGGTCGGCGAGGCCGGACTGATCGTCACGGCATCACAAATCGGGTACGCGCTCGGACTCGCGTTGCTCGTGCCGGCCGGCGACCTACTCGATCGGCCGCGCCTCGCTCCGCGGCTGCTGCTCGGCGCAGCAGCGCTGTTGGCATGCGCAGCGGCCGCGCCGAATCTCGGCGCGCTCATCGCGGCGATGGCGCTCGTCGGCGTCTGCGTGGTCGTCGCCCAGATCCTCGTCCCATTCGCGGCGGAACTCGCGTCCGACGGTCAGCGCGGAACGGTCGTCGGCACGGTCATGACCGGACTGTTGCTCGGGATCCTGCTCGCCCGCACGGTTGCCGGCCTGGTCGCGTCGCTCGCCGGTTGGCGGACCGTGTTCGTCGTGGCGGCCGTGCTCACCTCGGCCCTCGCACTGGTGTTGCGGACCCAACTCCCCGAGGAGCGCCCGAGGGCGGATGACCTGTCGTACCGCGAGATCATGCGCTCGACAGTCGCACTGGCCCGGTCACAACCCGAACTGCGTCGATCGGCAGTGCTCGGATCGCTCGGGTTCGCCAGCTTCAGCGTCTTTTGGACCACCGTCGCATTCTTGCTGTCGAGTGCGCCGTTCGGTTATGGAGACTCCAGAATCGGCCTGCTCGGTCTCGTCGGCGCAGCCGGAGCACTGTGCGCGACGTTGGCCGGCCGTCTCGCCGACCGCGGTCACACCGCGATCGGCAGGGTCATCGCGGCCGGATCGATCGGCGGGTCGTTCTCGGTCCTCTGGCTCGGCCGCTCGTCGATCATCGCGATCGTCGTCGGCGTGCTCATCCTCGACATCGGCGTACAGGGCCTGCAGGTGCTGAACCAATCGACGATCTATGAACTCGTCCCCGGTGCGCGCAGCCGCATCAACGCCGTCTACATGACCAGCTACTTCGTCGGCGGCGCGCTCGGCTCTGCCGGCGGGGCGTTCGCCTACGAGCACGGCGCCTGGCGGTCGGTGTGCATCCTCGGCGCCGCACTCGGCGGCGCGGCGGTGTTGGTCGCGTCCCTTCGCCGTTCGGCCACACGGCCGTAGGGCCGCGTGTTGCGCTGTCAACTGCTACCGACCAGCGGTGCCGTTCTGATCAGCTCTTGAACAAGAACTCCTCGTCCTCTGCGCTGAGCAGCAGGCGGACTTCGTCGAGGAGGAGCGGGTTCTCGGAGAGCATCGGGTCCGGGTCGACGATGTCGAACGCGGCCTGACGGGCGAGGCCGACCAACTCGCGGTCGCGCCGCAGCGACGCCAGTTTGAGGTCGCTGCGACCCTTCTGTGCAGTGTTCATCAGCGTGCCTTCGCCCCGCAGGTCGAGATCGATCTCCGCCAGTTCGAACCCGTCGGTCGTTGCCACCAACGCCTCGACACGTGGGCTCGGGCCCTCCACCTCCGCCGTGATCAACCAGCACTTCGACGCGTGTTCCCCGCGACCGACGCGTCCTCGAAGCTGGTGCAGTTGGGCGATGCCGAACCGGTCGGCGTCGACGATGACCATCACGGTCGCGTTCGCGACGTCGACGCCTACTTCGATGACCGTGGTGGCCACGAGCACGTCCAGATGCCGGAGCCGGAACGCATTCATCGCGGCCTCCTTGTCCGCCGACGGCAACCGGCCGTGGAGCAAACCGATCCGGAGCCCTTTGAGGTCCTGATTGACGAGCCGCTCGTACATCTCCTGGGCCGAGGCAACTTCGAGTTTCTCACTCTCCTCGATCAGCGGGCAGACGACGTAGGCCTGCCTTCCGGCGCCAACGGCCTCGCGGACATCACCCCATGCAGCGAGTTCCATCAATGGGCCATTGGCCCAATGGGTGCTGATCGGCGTGCGGCCCGGCGGCAATTCGTCGAGCACGCTCACGTCGAGATCGCCGTATACCGTCATCGCTGCGGTGCGCGGGATCGGCGTCGCTGTCATCACCAACACGTCGGGCACGACGCGTTGGTCTTCGGGGCCGGCGCCCTTCATCCTGAGCGCGGCGCGTTGTTCGACGCCGAACCGGTGCTGTTCGTCGACGACGACCGCGCCGAGGCTGTGGAACTCGATGCCCTCCTGGATCAGCGCGTGCGTTCCGATCGCGATGTCGATCGTTCCGTCGGCGAAGCCGGCAATGACATCGCGTCGCTCCTGGCCGGTGATCCGGTTCGTCAACAGCGCAACGCTGAGCTGGCGTTCTCCGAACAGGTTGTCCGGAGCCGGGACCCGCAGCCCGCCGAGCAGCGCTCGGATCCCGCTCGCATGTTGCTCGGCGAGCACCTCTGTCGGCGCCATCAGCGCGCCCTGATGACCTCCCTGCACCGCGCAGAGCAGGGCCGACACGGCAACGACCGTCTTACCGGCGCCGACATCGCCCTGCAGCAGCCGGTGCATCGGATGCGGCCCGGCGAGGTCGGCCTCGATCTCGGCGATCGCCCTGCTCTGGGCGCGGGTGAGTTCGTAGGACAGGGCCGAGTGGAACCGCCGCACCAACTCCCCGCTCATGTCGTGGCGGATGCCGCGCTGCTCGCGCTCGAACGCTCGCTTGCGCATCACGAGCACCGTCTGCACCCGCAGCAGCTCATCGAACGCGAGCCGGCGGCGGGCGCGTTCCTTCTCCCCCATCGTCTCCGGGAGATGGATCTGACGCATCGCGGTCGATCGGTCGACGAGACCGAGTTCGCGACGGATCCCGAGCGGCACAGGGTCCGCGAACCCGCGGGCCGCGCAGCGCTCCAACGCGTTCTCGACCCATCCCGCGATCTCCCACGTCGTGAGCTGGGCCTTCTCGCTCTGAGGGTAGATCGGAACGATCCTGCCAGTGCGATCACCGATCAGGTCGACGATCGGATTCGTCATCTGCAACCCGCCGCGGTAGTCGTCGGCCTTGCCGAACAGCATGATCTGCACGCCCTCGCGGAGCTGGCGCTCGCGCCACGGCTGATTGAAGAACACGACGTGCAGCCGGCCAGAGCCATCGCCGACCTGCGCCTCCACCATCGTGCGCCGATTGCGCATCGTCCGCTTCGTGACCGTTCGCACCGTCACCAGGACGAGTGCTTCCTTGCCCGGCACGAGGTCGCTGACCCTGGCTTCGTTGGTGCGGTCGACCCAGCGGCGCGGGTACGTCGTGAGGAGATCGAGCACCGTCTCGACGCCTACCTCGCGCAGCGCCGCCTGCTTCTTGTCGCCGACGCCCTTCAGTCGAACGACCGGGATTGCCTGCAGTTCGCGCAGCGTGATTCCATCAGCCGTGCCGGCGCCGGTCTCCGAGCGGGTCACTCCACCCCGAACAGATATGGGTACAGCGGCTGCCCACCCCTGTGGACCTCAACCGTGACGCCCGGCCGCTCGTCGGCGAGCCACGCCCGGATCGCCTCGGTGACCGAGACAGTTGCCTGTGCACCTTCGATGACCGTGACGATCTCGCGCTCGGGTGTGATCAGATGCTCGAGCAGAGCGGTCGCAGCGCCGGTCAGCGTGGCGTTGACCGACACGATGCCATCGTCTCTGACGATGCCGATCCAATCGCCGGTCGTGATCTGGCCGACATCGCCGGCCGAGTCGCGGACAGCCTGGGTGACCTCGCCGGTGGCAACCGATTCGGCAGCCTCACCCATCTCCTCGCCGTTCGACTCCACCGAGGCCTCGGGGTCGTAGACGACGAGGGCTGCGAGCGCTTCTGGCATACTGCGCGTCGGGACGACGATCACCCTCTTCGCGGTCAGCGCGTTGACCTGCTCGGCGACCGGGATGATGTTCTTGTTGTTCGCCAAGATGATGACCTCATCGGCGTTGACGGCCTCGACCGCGTCGAGCAGTTCGGCCGTCGACGGGTTCAGAGTCTGCCCACCGGTGACGACGCCCTGCACGCCGAGTTGATCGAACATCTCCGACAGGCCCTCGCCACTGCTGACAGCCACCACCGCGCACGTCACGGGGGCCATGCCGGCCCCCGACGCACCCCGGCGCACGGGCAGCTCACCTTTCAACCGTGCTTCGCGTTGGACGTGCTCCTCCGCGACCTCCTCGAACAGGTCGGTGACCCGGATCTCGTGCGGCCGGCCGCCGCTGGTGAGCGCCGATTCGATCGCGGCGCCGATGTCGTTGGTGTGGACGTGGCAGTTCCAGAGCCCATCGCCACCGACGACGACGATCGAGTCTCCGACCTCACCCCACGACTGCTTGAACGGCTCGATCTTCTCGTCGGGCAGATCGAGGAAGTACATCACCTCGTAGCGGAGGTCGCTGATGTCGCCATCGCCACGATGGGCGCGTGCCTCGAACTGTTCGAGCATCGATTCGTCGATCGGCTCCGGCAGTGGCAATGGATCGCCGTCGACGACATGAATCACGGAGTCCATCAGCAACAAAAAGCCCGCACCACCGGCATCGACGACGCCTGCGTCCTTGAGGACCGGCAACATCTCCGGGGTCCGGGCGAGCGACGCCCGGCCGGCGACGCGCGCCGCACGCAGCATCTCCGACAGCGACGCACCCTCGGCAGCGGAAGCCTGAGCGGCATCAGCGGTCTCGCGCAAGACGGTGAGGATGGTTCCCTCGATCGGCTTGAGCACCGCGAGATAGGCGGCGGCAGACGCGTTCTTCAGGCTTTCTGCAACCTTGGTCGCCGTTGCGTCGGTGGCGTCCCTGAGGGTGTTGGCGATGCCGCGCAGGATCTGGCTGAGGATCACGCCGCTGTTGCCGCGCGCGCCCATCAGCGAACCGTGGCTGATGGCCGCGCACGTCGGTTCGAGTTCGTGACCGCTCACATCCAGTTCAGCGACCACCGCGTCGAGGGTGCGGGCCATGTTGGTGCCGGTGTCACCGTCTGGCACCGGATAGACGTTGAGCCGGTTGATACCGGCAGCGTGTGCCTTCATGTGGTTGCGGAACGTGACGACGGTGTTGCGCAGGGCATCGGCCGAGAGCCGTTCGAGCGTGGGCACGAAGGCATCGTAGCGATCGCGCCTGCGGACGCAGCGAGTTACCATTCAGGCGCCGGTGGCGGAGCACGCCGTCGCTGATAGCCTTTGTCGACTCGATTGGCCTCATCATGGCCGAGGTATTCCGACAAAAGAGAGAATTCTCATGGCAGCAGTATGTGAAGTGTGTGGCAAGGGCCCGTCATGGGGCATGTCCGTGTCGCACTCGCACCGTCGCACCAAGCGGCGTTGGAATCCGAACATCCAGCGGGTCCGCGCCCTCGTCGGCAAGACGCCGAAGCGGATGCACGTCTGCACCGGCTGCATCAAGTCCGGCAAGGTCGTCAAGGCCAGCTGAGGAGACGAACCGCGATGCAGGGTGTCATCAAGTCATACGATCCCGGCAGCGGTGACGGCGTCGTCGTTTGCGACACCGACCTCGGCGACTACGATCTCGCAGCCGATGCGCTGAAGGGGTCGATCTTCCGCATGCTCCGGCAAGGTCAACGCGTCGTGTTCAGGCTCGACGCCGACGGCAGAGCCACAGAGCTCCGCCTCGGCAGCGAAATCGACATGAAGACGCCCGGCCAGGACTGACCGGGCGTTTTTCTGCAGGCCATTTGGCGCACGGGCACGCAACGGGCGAAACTCGTTTCCATGAGCGGTACAACCAGCAATCAACGACTTCAGCAGTGGGTGAAGGATTGGGCAGACGTCCTTGCGCCCGATGCGATCTTGTGGTGTGACGGCACGGCGGAGGAATACGACGCCCTGTGCCAGACCCTCGTCGACAGCGGTACCTTCACCAAGCTCGACGAGGCCAAGCGGCCGAACAGCTATTGGGCGCACAGCGACCCGGCCGATGTCGCCCGAGTCGAGGACCGCACGTTCATCTGTTCGACGAAGGCCGGCGACGCCGGGCCGAACAACAACTGGCGCGATCCGGACGAGATGCGGACCGAGATGATGTCGCTGTACACGGGAGCGATGAAAGGCCGCACGATGTACGTCGTTCCGTTCAGCATGGGTCCGCTCGGCTCACCGATCGCGCACATCGGGGTGCAGCTCAGCGACTCGCCATATGTCGCAGCGAACATGAAGATCATGACCAGGATGGGCCAGGGAGCGCTCGACGTGCTCGGCGACGGCGACTGGGTGCCGTGCGTGCACTCCGTCGGCGCACCGTTGGCCCCCGGCGAGGCCGATTCTTCATGGCCGTGCAACCCTGACAACAAGTACATCGTCCACTTCCCCGAGACCCGCGAGATCATGTCGTACGGCTCCGGATACGGCGGCAACGCGTTGCTCGGCAAGAAGTGCTTCGCGCTGCGCATCGCATCCGTCATGGCCCGCGACGCCGGCTGGCTGGCCGAGCACATGCTGATCCTCAAGCTCACCAATCCTGCCGGCGAGTCGAAGTACATCGCCGCCGCCTTCCCGTCGGCGTGCGGCAAGACCAACCTGGCGATGCTCGTGCCGACGATCCCCGGCTGGAAGGCCGAGACGATCGGCGACGACATCTGCTGGATGAAGTTCCGCGAGGACGGCCGCCTGTACGCGATCAATCCTGAGTCCGGATTCTTCGGAGTCGCCCCCGGCACCAGCTACGGCACCAACGCAAACGCGATGGAAACGCTGTACGGCAACAGCATCTTCACCAACACCGCGCTCACCAGCGATGGCGATGTGTGGTGGGAGGGCATGACCGACCAAGCTCCGGCTCGGGCAACGGATTGGCGCGGCAACATGTGGACCCCCGAGGTCGACACGCCCGCCGCTCACCCCAACGCCCGCTTCACCGCGCCCGCTTCGCAATGCCCGTCGATCGCTCCGGAGTGGCAAGACCCAGACGGCGTGCCGATCTCGGCGATCCTGTTCGGCGGTCGTCGCGGCACGACCGTGCCGCTGGTGACTCAGGCCTTCGACTGGGAGCACGGCGTGTTCCTCGGATCGATGATGGCATCTGAGACCACCGCCGCCGCGGCTGGCGCTGTCGGCAAACTGCGCTTCGATCCAATGGCGATGCTGCCGTTCTGCGGCTACAACATGGGCGACTACTTTGCCCATTGGCTGAGCATCGGCGCCAAGTCAGACCCCGCCAACCTGCCGAAGATCTTCTTCGTGAACTGGTTCCGGCGCGACGAGAACGGCCGGTTCTTGTGGCCCGGGTACGGCGAGAACAGCCGCGTCCTGAAGTGGGTCTTCGAGCGCGTCGCCGGCCTGGCGGGCGCGGTCGAGACTCCGCTCGGCTACCTGCCGACCGAGTCCGATCTCGATACTGTCGGCCTCGATGTCGCCCCCGACGACCTGGCACAGCTGCTCACCGTCGACGCCCACGGCTGGCAGGCCGCAATCCCGCAGATCCGCGCCCACTTCGCCCAGTTCGACGATGCGCTTCCGCAGGAACTGAGCAAGGCACTCGACACGCTCGAGTCGAACCTCGCCGACGCCTGACGACCCGGACGCCGGCCGACCCGGGTC
>JANYKS010000031.1 GCA_025358125.1 Actinomycetes bacterium | reverse complement strand
GCCCGGTTGCACAGGCGGCGTCGAAGACCGTGGTCTCCGGCGTTGTGGTGCAGATGGTCATCCGCCTGCGATGGGGCAGGACCACGTCGAGGGTCGCCAACGGCGAACCCTCGACGGATGCGCTTGGTGCAGATTCGCTGTTCGGTGTCACGGCGCACTGAGTGCTCCGATCATGTCCAAGTGGAAGAAAAACGTGCTCACACTGGGCGTCTTGAGACTTTCTTGACAGTTGAGTCATCGCCTGTGAGACGCCCTGTGAGCCGCGCTGTGAGGTTCGACCGGCACTGTGCTGGCCATGACCGAAATCCGACTTCCCGCTCGATCGACCTACAACGCTCCGATCCTCTCCCGGCTGCAAGCCGAATGGCAGCACATGACGACGAGGGAGCACGAACTGCGAATCGTGCGATCGTGGAATCTCCCCGGCGCGCCGATCCGGTCGCTCGACGAGCTGCTCGAGCGGTGCGGTTTCGTCGGGTCGTCCACAGGACGCGCTGCAGGGCGGCCGCCGCGCGATGCCGTGGACGAGGCCCGAGCCGACGCGCAGTTACTGCAAGTGGTAGCGCTCGCCCACCACAACGCACTCGCAGCCAGGATCGTGCTGCAGCGGATCATGCCGGCCCTGTGCGCGGTGGCGAGCCGCCGCTCGCCAACCCACGATCGCCGCCATGAGCTTGCCGACGAACTCGTCGCAAACGCCTGGCCCGTCATCTGCAACTACCCCGTCGAGCGGCGTCGGCACCGGGTGGCGTCCAACCTCGTGCGCGACATCGGTTTCGAGACCCTCGTTCGGCCGCGGCGCCGACGCTCAGCCGGGGAGGTCCCGTCCACACGCGATGTCATCGGCGACCCGGAGCAGCAGTTCGACGCCGAGCCCCTCGACGAATTGGTCGGCGTGCTGCGCGAGGCCCGTGCCACGAAAGGCATCAGCCAGGCCGATATCGATCTGATCTGTCAACTCCTCAATCACGGCCGGCCGGAACACCTTGCCGCGATCCTCGACGTGACCCCGCGCACCGTGCGCAACCATCGCGACGCCGTGGTGCACCGCCTCCGCAATCTGGTCGCAACGGCGGCCTGAGTGTCAGCCGGGCACGCCGGCTACCGTGGTGGCGTTGGGCGTGCTGGTGAGTCCGGCGTATTGGTGAGTCCGGGTGCTGGGTCGCGATGGGTGTTGCGCCGTCGCTATGGGTGCTGGGTGAAGGTTGCGTGGCGCTTGGCGAGGAAGGCGGCGATGCCCTCCTGGGCGTCGACGGTGAGCGCCGCGTTCGCCATCAACTCGACCGCGAAATCGTAGGCCCGACCCTGGGCCAGGTCGATCTCGCCGTAGAAGCCCTGTTTGCCCATGGCCTTCGACAGCGCGCTGCCGCGGGTCGCGCGCGTGATCAGGTCGAGCGTCGCCGCATCGAGTTCCTCAGCCGGCACCGCACGGTTGATCAGGCCCCAATCGGCAGCGGTCGCAGCATCGATGACGTCGCCGGTGAGCGCCATCTCGAGCGCTCGTTTGCGGCCGATGTTGCGCGCGACGGCAACCAGCGGGGTGTGGCAGAACAACCCGCCCTTGCCGCCGGGAATCGCGAAGCCGGCCGTGTCAGCGGCCACCGCGAGATCGCACGACGCAACGAGTTGGCAACCGGCGGCCGTCGCGAGCGCATGCACCTTGGCAACCACAGGCTGCGGAATGGACTGAACCGAGTCCATCATCGTGGTGCACACGGTGAACAGACGGCGCGCCTCGTCGAGCGTTGCGCCGGCCATGTCGGCGAAGTTGTGACCCGCACTGAACACCGGCCCGTTGGCGGCGAGGATGACGCCGAGCGCACCGCTCGAACCGACGTGGCGGAATGCCTCGGTGAGTTCGAGCATCACGTCCATCGCCAACGCATTGCGCTTGTCGGCACGGTTGAGCGTGATCGTCGTGATCGGCCCGTCGCCACTCACCAGAAGATGTTCATAATTCACCCTCACAGTGTCGCAGACTCGCGGGCCGTTGTCGTTCAGCGCGGTCCCCGGCGGCGGTCAGTGAGCGATGCGGATCGTCATTCGCTACTTTGCTGCGAGCGTCGACGGTCGTATCCGCTCGTCAATCGCCGACTCGTTGGAGGATTCTCGCCATTGGTGCGCCGGCGAGCCCGGGCGAGTTCTCTGGTTGCGCCCAGACCTTGGAGCGGAGAAAGGTGAGGAAACCTTCGGCTTCGTCGACAGTGTCGAAGTCGAGGTCGATCATCATGTACTGAGGGTCATCGACTGGGCGCTGTAGCCGTTGTCCGCGCACGCCGGCTTGTTTGCGAAAGTCGGCGAATCGATCGAATGCTGCCTTCCAGACGTCGAAGTCGTTGATCGGGTGCTCGATGTGAAGTGTCGTCATCTTGATCCTTTTCGTCAAAGCCCTTTGGGTGCTCGTCCTTGACGGTAGGGACGGATGCGGTCGCTCGCCATCCCATCTTCCTGGGATTCGCGACGCTTCGGGTGACGTACAGTCGTGCAAGTGTTGTCCAAGGCGGCGTATCACGGGGCACGACGTCGTATCGCGGAGGTCTGCGAGACCTCCAATGACACCATGTCGTTGCGAGTCCGGATACTCGAGCAAATCCAGGCGGTCGTCGGCTTCGACGCCTACGCCTGGCTGATCACCGATCCGCAGACATGTGTCGGTCATGCCCCGCTCGCCGACTTCCCACACTCGCCTGATCTGCCCCGCCTGATTCGTCTCAAGTACCTCACCGAACTCAATCGATGGACCACGATCACGACTCCACCGGTTGCCCGACTCGATGCGGCCACCGGCGGGGACCTTGCGCTGAGCCTGCTGTGGCGGGATCTGCTCCGCCAATACCAAGTCGTGGATGTGGCCTCGACGGTGTTCAAGGACCGGTTCGGCTGCTGGGGCTTCTTGGACCTGTGGCGCTCGGGTTCCGCCCCCACGTTCGACGAGGACGAGGCTGCCTTCCTTGCCGACATCGCAGCCGACGTGACGACTGCGCTGCGGAGCGGCCAAGCGAATAACTTTGTGGTCACATCCTCCGGTGACGCGAGGCGGACCGGTCCCGTCGTGTTGTTGTTGTCGCCCGACCTCACCGTGCTCGGACAGACACCCGAGACTGAGCGGTACCTTCGGACGCTTGTTCCCTCGCCGACCGATAGGTCGCCAATTCCAGCTACCGCCTACAACGTGGGCGCACAGTTACTGGCAGTCGAAGCGGGCGCCGACCACCACCTACCCGTGGCCCGAATGCACCTCGGTGATGGCACCTGGGTGACCGTGCGCGCTGCCCGGATCGGCGACACCTCCCAACAACATGACCGGAACATCGCGATCACCATCGAGGCAATCGCACCGAGCGAACGACTCGCGGTCTTCGCCCTCACCTCCGGCCTCAGCCCACGAGAGACCGAACTGCTCGAGTACCTCGCCACGGGCAGCGACACCCGAAACGTTGCCAAACAGATGTTTCTGTCCGAACACACCGTGCAAGACCACCTCAAGTCGATCTTCGCAAAGACATCCGCGCACAACCGACGCACCCTGCTCTCGCGAGCACTCGGCAACTGAGTTATGTCGACGGCAGACGAACCTGCGCGGTTGCGGCGGTCAGGCCTCGCCGTGGTCACGGATTGCCCAAGCACTCCTTGAACGTGCACCAGCTGACAGCGCCCGCCGACGTTGGATAGTCCACGGAGCGGACAACCAGCTGGGCCGCTTCTGGCTGCCAGGTCGCGATTGCCGGCCCAACACCGTCGAAGTCTCCGAAGAGAGCAAATCGCCCGTCGGCGAGCCATTGATACGACGTGGATTTCAATGATGCAGCGACAGGCATCGACGGCATTCGAGTCCACGCGAGCGTGTCCAGATGAAGTACCCACACGTCGAGACGCTGTCGCGGGCCTGGCCACGCCGGATGACCGAATGCAACGGCGACAAGGGTGCCGTCGGGGCTCACCTTGCCGCTGGCTGGAGAGCCGATCGACGTCGGCGACTCGACATCAGAGGAAAGCCCCGTCAGCGGGTCGATCAAGGTGAACCGGTAGCTGTCCCAGGTGAGAACTCGTGAGCCGACGACGGAATTGAATCCCGAGACCTCCGCGACGAGGCTGAGATCGATGGGATCAAGCACTGCGTCTTGAGTTGTGCCGTCGGCGGGTCCGACGACAACGCCGATGCCGAACTGACCGTAGATTGAGGTATCGCAGTCGAACGGAGCCGCCGGGCGAAGGATCGAGCCGTCAAAGGCGACCTTGCCAACGGTGCAACTCGACTCCGACAGGTAGCTCTTGAGCCAGACCCCGTCGGGAGCGGGCGAGGGGGACCCACTCCCGATCCGCACTGCGGCAGTCGAGTCGATTTGAAGTACGAACACCTCCGGCTGCGAACAGCCGTGGCAAAATGCGGTGATGACAGCTTTGTCGCCAGTGGGAAACACCCAGAAGTCCTGATCGTCCAATGGCGGAAGACCTTCGATGCGGCGCATCTGATCGGAGTCGACATCGATCCGATGGGAACCGGACACGATCACCATTCCAGTCGGATCCGCCGACGAGACACCCTCCAAGAACTCGATCGGAAACCTAACAGAGCCATCGACAATGGTCCGTTCGGTGTCCGGCCGCGACGCCACCTCAACCTCGGTCGCCACAGTCTGCGTGGACATTGGCTCCGCCGATCTACCACTCGTGCCCGTGCAACCGACCAGCGAGATCACAAGGAGCGCTCGACCGAGTACACCCGACCGGATACGAGCGGCGCTCACGCGACGGCCAGGAAGCACCCTTGACCCAGACACATCGGGGCCGACGCCGAAGTGCATCACGTCACCGTCAGCGCTCGAGTCCTGCGTCAGATGTCTGTGCCGTCTCAACTCCGGTCCACTTGCGCGCACGCATGCACTGACACCGCCGACCTCGAAACGGTTCCTCACATGAGCGATCTCCGGTTCGGGCTGATGGTGGACACCGAAAGCGGGGTGGGAAGCGGACAGCGAAGCCGGCTTGGCCGCCACCACCGCGCACGGGACGGCGGATCGTCTCGAAACGAAACACGAACTCACCCTGGCATCGTCGAAGGTGCCGATGGGCCAAAGACTCGGTTCGCCCGCAAAGACGACGTCCTACGCGCGCTGCGCGGTGCTGGCCGCGACAGTCACACGAAGTTCCGGTCCGAGATCCGGAAGGTCGCGTCGGCCCCTGCCCGCAAGAAGTTTCATGGCGAGCAGGACGTCGGGTGGGGCGACAAGAATGCGCACGACTCCGATCTCGAAGAGAGTGCGCCACGTGAACGGCTCTCCGAACTCGGGCAAGAACATGGTCGCCCTCGTGTTGAACCAGTCATCGGGCCACTGCCTTTCGATCGCTATCTCGCGAACGATGGCATCGACTGCGTCCGCCAGCGTGTGGTGGACGTGCAGCCATGAATCGACATCGGTCGTCGATTCGCGAAGATGGTTGTATTCGATGCTGATTGCGGATCCGCCGACGACATGGATTGTCGCAGCGATCGATGCGGCGTCCATACGGGTCGCAAGCTCCGTGAGGCCGGCGATGATGTCGTCACGGTTGAGTCGCATCAAACGCTCGCGAGTTCGACGGCGTCGATGATCACGCCGCGCCGACGGAACGGCTCTGGTGTCGCGTCAACTGTTGCAGGATCATCGACGGAATTCGTGTCGACGAACCAACGCTCGACGAGCGAATGCCCCGCCGTCCAGGTCGGCAACGGGAGGCGTTCTTCATTCAGGCGAAATTCCACGAGTGCCGCCAGGATGGCGTCGTATCGGTCGTCGCCGGTGCGTTCTGGCGGGGCGACGACTACTGCGACTCTCACAGCACCGTGTTCGCGGGCGAGATCGTCGTTGAATTGGATGACATCGCGATATGCGCCGTCTTCGTTGTCGGCACGGAGGTGAGCACGAATCGCGCCCGCAGCCTCAGCCGCCGTCCATGACCGTGTTGGTATCGCCGTGAGGCGGTAGCCGGTCGGGCGAAGAAGCCTGTCCAACGTTTCGCAGGTGACGTCACGGGCAGATGACTCCGTGCGAGCGACTACAGGCTGCTGCGTCCGGGCGCGCGTGGCGAGTTCTCGTTGGGAAAGGCCGCTGACCCGCCGAGCGTTGCTGAGAATCCTGGCCGCTGACGAAACCATCGCAACACCTCTCGATCCACTTGATAACCACTTGGCTATCAACTCTACCAGATTTACTGCAGGAGCCGTCGAAACATGACCGCCGGCATGCCGGGTGTCAGGCAGAAGTCCGGACGCCACCTCGGATGCGGCGAGCACCCGATGCGCGTCGACGATCTTTCACAACCGGCGGCGCCCCCGAAGCAGCATGTCACGGTTGCCCAGGCGCTCGCATATCCCATGAGTCCGTGAACCCATCCGAATAGATATACCCTCTGAATGGTGCGCCCCCAGGGGCTCGAACCCTGAACCAATGGATTAAAAGTCCACTGCTCTACCATTGAGCTAGAGGCGCGGGACCGGACGGAAGCGTGGGGGATGATCCCGACAGTTCGGCACCCGGACTCGGGCGGAAGCATAACCGAACCCCATTCATTCTGCAGCGGACGTCAGCCTTCCCGGCTGATCCCGATCCCGCATATGCTGCGCCGTGTGCGGCTCCCGAACATCACCTCCCGGGTCTCGTCGGCGTTGACCGACGAGCGCTTGTACCGGATCGTTCGCGGCGCCGCCGGACCGTTGTGCCGAGCCCTGACGCCGGTGCGCGTCTATGGCGCCGAGTACCTCCCCCCGAGTGGCCCGGTGATCGTTGCCGCGAACCACATCTCGTTCTTCGACACGGTTGCGCTGATGCTGTCGGTCCCGCGCAAGACGTTCTTCGTCGGCAAGGCCGAATACATGGACTCATGGACGACACGCCGGCTGTTCCCAGCTCTCGGCCTGATCCCGATCGACCGCGCCGCCGCCCGCCAGGCCATGACTGCGCTCGGCGTGGCGGCCGATGCGCTCGCCAAGGGCCACGTTCTCGGCATCTATCCGGAAGGCACCCGCTCGCGCGACGGCCTGCTCCACAGGGGCCACACCGGCGTCGCCCAACTCGCGCTGATGACCGGCGCAATGATCGTGCCGGTCGGCCTGGTCGGCACCGACCGTATCCAGCCGATCGGCAAGCGGGTACCGCGTCCGTACCGGGGGGCCGAGATCCATTTCGGGCCCCCGCTCGATCCAACGGCCTACGGCGGGCCGGCGCGGCGGCGCCGTCGGCAACTCACCGGCGACTTGATGGAAGCCGTTCGCCAACTCTGTGGGCGCCCGACATCCGACGACTTCGCGAGCGACGAGTCGCCCCTCATCCGCGGTGGCAGCGAGAGCGTCTACGAAGTACGCAACATGGCCGGCCGGGGCACATCGTGGGGCCAGGCGGCGCGCTTCGCGGTCGGCGAGGCGTGCGGGCGTTTCGATGATGCGCGCGTCGGGGAAGTCCGGCGACTGACCTGTGATCTCGAACCAAGCGGGTCGATCCGCTTCACAGCGGAACTCGCCATATCCGTGAAATGCCACCATCTCCAAGGAGCCAACTGATGAGCGACAGCGTGTACCAGGTGATCGAACTGATCGGTTCGAGTAGCGATTCGTGGGAAGTCGCTGCGCAGAACGCGGTTCGCGAGGCGGCCAAGTCGTATCCAGACTTGCGGGTCGCGGAGGTTGTCGAGATGGACGTGCTGATCGAGAACGGCGAGATCATCGCCTATCGCACCAAGCTCCGGCTCAGCTACAAGCAAACCTCCCGAGGCTGAGGCCGGACTCATTCAGCACCAGGTCCGTGTGTCGCGTCGAGCGCTGGAGCGTGAACGGTCGGCGTGCCCGGTGCTCCAGATCCTGTAACGCGACGAGATCGGGCTAGACGTTGCGGCGGTAGCGACCACCGACGTCGAACAAGGCCTCGGTGATCTCGCCGAGGGTGCAGCTACGGACCGCATCCATCAGCACTCCGAACAGGTTCTCGCCGGCGAGCGCCGTTTCGCGGAGACGCTCGAGCGCGGCCGGTCGCTCGGTGGCGTGGGCCGACTGGAACCGGTGGAGGCGCTCGATCTGATCCTGCTTCTCGCTGTCGTCGGAGCGAGCCAGCTCGACCGTGGCCTGCACGCTCGAGCGAGCAGGATCGAGGAACGTGTTGACCCCGATGATCGGCAACGTGCCGTCGTGCTTGCGCTGCTCGTAGAGCATCGACTCGTCCTGGATCCGACCGCGCTGGTATCCGGTTTCCATCGCGCCGAGGACGCCGCCCCGCTCGGAGATCCGGTCCAGCTCGGCGAGCACCGCCGTCTCGACGAGATCGGTGAGCTCTTCGACGATGAAACTGCCCTGCAGCGGGTTCTCGTTCATCGCCAGGCCCCATTCTCGGTTGATGACGAGTTGGATCGCAAGCGCCCGCCGGACGGACTCGGCGGTCGGGGTGGTGACGGCTTCGTCGTAGGCGTTCGTGTGCAGGCTGTTTGCGTTGTCGTAGATCGCGCACAGCGCCTGCAACGTCGTGCGAATGTCGTTGAACGCCATCTCCTGCGCATGCAGCGAGCGGCCACTCGTCTGGACGTGATACTTCAACTTCTGCGAGCGCTCGTTGGCGGCGAACCGGTCGCGCATTGCAACGGACCAGATCCGACGCGCCACCCGCCCGAGAACCGTGTACTCCGGGTCCATCCCGTTGGAGAAGAAGAAGCTGAGATTCGGCGCGAAGTCGTCGACCCGCATCCCGCGGGCGAGATACGCCTCGACATAGGTGAAACCGTTGGCGAGCGTGAACGCGAGCTGGCTGATCGGGTTCGCGCCGGCCTCGGCGATGTGATATCCGGAGATCGACACCGAGTAGAAGTTGCGGACCTCGTGCTCGATGAACCACTCGGCAATGTCGGCCATCACGCCGAGCGAGAACTCGGTCGAAAAGATGCAGGTGTTCTGGCCCTGATCCTCTTTGAGAATGTCGGCCTGCACCGTTCCCCGCACCGTCGACAGGGTCTCCGCCCGGATCGTCGCTGCTTCCTCATCGGTCGGCCGGCGGTCGTTGTCGGCCGCAAAGAGGTCGAGCTGCTGATCGATCGCGGCGTTGAGGAACATCGCCAAGATCGTCGGCGCCGGCCCGTTGATCGTCATCGACACCGACGTCGTCGGGTCACACAGATCGAATCCGTCGTAGAGCGCCTTCATGTCGTCGAGCGTCGCGATCGACACGCCTGAGTTGCCGACCTTGCCGTAGATGTCTGGGCGCTCATCCGGGTCGAATCCGTACAGCGTGACCGAATCGAACGCGGTCGACAGGCGCGTCGCCGGCTGGCCCTGCGACAGCAATCGGAAACGACGATTGGTGCGGGTCGGGCCACCCTCGCCGGCAAACATCCTGGCCGGGTCTTCACCCTCGCGCTTGAACGGGAACACACCGGCCGTGAACGGGAAGTAGCCGGGAAGGTTCTCGCTGCGCAACCAGCGAACGAGTTCGCCGTGATCCTCGAACCGGGGCACCGCCAGCTTCGGGATAAGGGTGCCCGACAGCGACTCGCGCGCCGGTCGATCGGCTGCGGTCAGCTCGGCCCGCCGTGCCGGCCAGGCCTCGAGCGCAGCAGCAACCGAACCGTCGAGCCGCGTCGCGGCGTCGGAGCGGAGCGTTTCGACGTCGGTCTTGTCGCGGCCGTCCGCCTCGAGCAGCGCTGCAGTCACGGACAGCTGCTGCACCTGGCGGGCCACGCCCGCCTGCACGTCGGTGTCCGCGTGATAGTGGCGGACGGTCTCGGCGATCTCGGCGAGATAGCGCTGCCGGGCTGGCGGCACGATGACACCGATGCCTGTCGACGACTTCGACGCCACCAGCGGGAGCATCCCCTCGTTCGTCACGAGACCGTGGGCGCGGAGCCGCTCGCGCACGTGCTGATACAACGCGGTGACACCGTCGTCGTTGAAGCGTGCGGCGACGGTGCCGAACACCGGGAGGTCCGCGAGATCGACGTGGAACAGCTCGCGGTTGCGGGCCAACTGGCGGCGCACGTCGCGCAGCGCGTCTTCGGCTCCCCGCCGCTCGAACTTGTTGATCGCGACGACCTCGGCGAAGTCGAGCATGTCGATCTTCTCGAGCTGCGACGCGGCGCCGAATTCGGGGGTCATCACGTACAGCGGCACATCGACGAACGGCACGATCGCAGCGTTGCCCTGACCGATACCGGGCGTTTCGACCATGACGACATCTGCACCCCATGCCTTCGCGGCGAGGATCACGAGGTCGAGCGCGGCCGGCACCTCGCTTGCGGCGGAGCGGGTGGCGAGCGAGCGGAAGAACACCTGCGGGCTGTCGATCGCGTTCATCCGGATCCGGTCGCCGAGCAGCGCGCCACCACCGCGGCGACGGGTCGGGTCGACGGCGACGACGGCGATGCGCAGCTTGTCGGCCTGATCGAGCCGGAACCGGCGCAGGAGTTCGTCCGTCAGCGACGACTTGCCGGATCCGCCGGTACCGGTGATACCGAGCACAGGCACCTGCCGGCGGTTGCCGGCGCTGCGCAGCTCCGTGATCAAGCCATCGTCGACCGCACCGCACTCGAGCCGTGAGATCACCCGCGCGAGTTCCTGGTCGGAGCCGGACAACAACGCTTCGATGTCGACCGCGCGGTCGGCGTTGATCGGATAGTCACACGCCGCGATCATCGTGTTGACCATCCGCGCCAGACCGAGTTGTTGGCCGTCCTGGGGGGAGAAGATGTGGGCGACGCCGTAGCGGTGAAGGTCATCGATCTCGTCGGGAGTGATGACGCCGCCACCACCGCCGTAGACGCGGACATGGCCGCAGCCCTGGGCGCGGAGCAGATCGAGGAGGTACTTGAAGTACTCGATGTGGCCGCCCTGATACGAGCTCACGGCGAGACCTTGCACGTCCTCTTGGACCGCGGCCCGCACGACTTCGTCGACCGAACGGTTGTGCCCGAGGTGGATCACCTCGGCACCCTGGGACTGGAGGATGCGGCGCATGATGTTGATCGATGCGTCGTGGCCGTCGAACAGGCTGGCCGCTGTGACGAACCGAACCGGGTTCTGCGGCCGGTGCAGACCGTGATCTGTGCCCGGCCTTGTGCCCGGCCCTGTTCCCGGCCCTGTTACCTGCCTTGCGCCCCGAGCTGTGCCCGCCCCTGTGCCCCGAGCTGTGGCATCCGGGCTCTTGTTGTCGCTCATGCCCCAAATATTACTTTGACTTCAAACTATTGTAAACCCCCGGCACGCTATGGTCGGGCCGTGGCCCGACGACCGACCCTCCCGTTCGATCCGATCGCGGAGGCGCGGCGGAACTGGTCCAACGCCGATTGGGGCGAAGCCGCCGAGGGCATGGCGCTCGTCACCTCGGTGATGCGCGCCCACCAGATACTGCTCGCGAGGGTGGATGAGGCGCTGTCACCGTTCGAGCTGACGTTCGCCCGCTACGAGGCGCTGATGCTGCTCGTCTTTTCCAGCAGGGGCAAGCTCCCGCTCGGCAAGATCGGTGAGCGGCTGCAGGTGCACCCGGCCAGCGTGACGAACGTGATCGACCGCCTCGAGCAGCACGCGCTCGTGCGCCGCGAGCGTCATCCCACCGATCAGCGGACAACGCTCGCTGCGATCACGCCTCAGGGCCGGCGATTGGCGAAGCGGGCCAGCGAGGCGCTGAACGCAGCCGTGTTCAGCCAGCCAGGCGTCGGCGACGGCCGCGTCCAGGAATTGTTCGACGGCCTCGCCGAACTGCGCCGCTCGGCCGGCGACTTCGAGGACAGCACCGAGCGCTCCAGCACGTTCTGATCCTTGGTCATGGATCTCTGGGGTGATCAAACTGTCGTTGATCACATTCGCCGGATCAGCAATCCGCCTCTGACCGCGCTCCACCGATTTCAGCGAGGGATTACCTCGACGTATCGATAATCGCTCACACGAACCGGTAACAGACGCCGTGGTGAGCACATTCGTGAGGCCTTACCCGAGCGTGCGCTCACGCGGGACCAGGCTCGGACGGACCACCCGCTCCAAGAAATCGAGCACGGCAGCGGTGAACCGGTCGTTGCGATCGCCGGCCACCATGTGCCCTGCGCCGTCGACGTCCACGAGTTCTGCGTGCGGGATCATCTCCTTCAGCGCGGCAGCTCCCTCTTTGCTGACCACATCACTCGCGCCGCCACGCACGAGCAGGGTCGGGATCGAGACCCGCCGGGCCGCGTCGTCCAGACGGACCTCCGGGGTGAACCGGCCACCGGTCGGTTCACCTCCGTCACTCCCGATGCGCTGGAAGAACGCCGGATCCCAGTGCCACACCCACTTGCCGTCCGCGCGCTGGCGAACGTTCTTGCGCAGGCCGGACACGTCGCTCGGGCGCTTGCGGTTGGGGAGATAGCTGGCGACGGCATCGGCGACGTCGTCGAGCGAATCGAAGCCGTCGATGCCGAGGCGCATGAAATCGCCGATCCGTTCGACACCCTTGCGCTCCAGGTGCGGAGTCACATCGACGAGGACCAGGGCGGACGCGATCGGTGTCGGCGACTCGCCGATCGCTGTCAGCGACGAGATACCGCCGAGCGACGCGCCGACGAGGACCGGCCGATCGAACCGGCGGGCGACGGCCGCGACATCACCGGAGAAACGGTCGAGGTCGTAGACGCCGTCCGGTGACCACGCGCTGTCGCCGTGGCCGCGCAGGTCGATGGTGACGGCGTACCAGCCCCGTTCGGCGAGGGCATCGGCCGCGCCGCCCCACGCGTGGCGAGTCTGGCCGCCGCCGTGGAACAGCAGCGCCGGCGGATCCGACGGCCTGCCGCTCGCTTCGCCGATGAGCCTGAGCCCATCCAAACCCTCGAGCTGCAATTCCGTCGTCACTGCTCCTCCATCAACTGAGTGAGTGAGTGCTCACTCAGCTACCCTACCACCGTGGCCCGCAAGAATCCCGATCGGCAACCGGCGCAACCGGCGCAAACGGTGCGAACGTCCGGTGCGACCGTCGACCACGCACGCAAATGCAGGGCCGTGCCGCTCCCCCCGACAGAGCGCCGGGCCGCCATCATCGCGGCCACACTGCCGCTCCTGCTCGCCCACGGGCCCGCGATCTCGACCCGCCAGATCGCCGAGGCGGCGGGTATCGCCGAGGGCACGATCTTTCGCGTCTTCCCCGACATCGAAACCCTGATCCAAGCTGCCGTCGACACTGCCTACGATCCGGCCCAGGTTGCCGGCGAACTCTCCGCAATCCACAGCACCCTTGCGCTCGAACAGCGCCTGGCCCTTGCAGTCGCGATCCTGCAGAACCGTTTGACGGATGTCTGGCAGTTGATGTCGATGAGCGGAATGCCCAGGCCGCAGGGCTACGGCGCCGGAGCCCGGGATCGGACCGACCGGCCGGACGTCGCCGCGCTCGTGGCTCTGATCGAAGCGGACCGTCACCGACTCCGCCGCACGCCGGCCGCGGCGGCGCAACTGCTGCGCGGCCTCACACTCGCCGGAACCCACCCCGCGCTCGTGCCAGACGGCCCGCTCGCACCGGGCGAGATCGTGTCGCTGCTGCTCGACGGGATGCGCAACCGTTCGCCACGCGAAGACGAATCCTGATGCTGATCCGCCTGCTGCGCACCCATCTCGGACGCTACCGCGGCGCGCTCATCGCAGTGCTGGTCCTGCAGACGGCGCAGGCGATCGCCGCGCTCTATCTGCCGAGCCTGAATGCCGACATCATCGACAAGGGCATCATGACAGCCAACACCGGCTATATCTGGTCGAGGGGCGGGCTGATGCTGACCATCACCCTGCTCCAGGTCATGTGCGCCGCCACGGCCGTGTACTTCGGGGCGCGGGCTGCGATGGGTTTCGGGCGCGACGTGCGCAGCGCGATCTTCCACCACGTCGCGGATTTCTCGGCGCAGGAGATGGGCCACTTCGGCGCGCCCTCGCTGATCACCAGGATCACCAACGACGTCCAGCAGGTGCAGATGTTCGTGCTGATGACGTGCACCCTGCTCGTTGCAGCGCCGATCACAGCGGTCGGCGGAATCGTGATGGCCATCCGCGAGGACACCGGACTGTCCTGGATCCTCACGGTGAGCCTCCCGGCGTTGATCGTCTGCGTCGGCCTCGTCGTGTCGCGAATGGTGCCGCAGTTCCGAAGGATGCAGGTGCGGATCGACGCGGTCAACCGGGTCCTGCGCGAGCAGATCACGGGCATCCGCGTCGTGCGTGCGTTCGTGCGCGAGCCGTTCGAGGTGGAGCGGTTCGGCGACGTCAACGCCGACCTCACCGACACGGCGCTGCGGGCCGGCCGGCTACAGGCCTTGATGTTCCCGGTCGTGCTGCTGGTCCTCAACGGCTCGAGCGTGGCGGTGCTGTGGTTCGGCGCCGGGCGGCTCGACCGCGGCGAGATGAAGATCGGCGCCTTGATCGCGTTCCTCAGCTATCTCACCCAGATCCTGATGGCCGTGATGATGGCCACGTTCATGGTGGTCCTCGTTCCCCGCGCGGCCGTGTGCGCCGAACGGATCGAGGAGGTTTTCGCCGCGCCGTCATCGGTGGCGACGGCTGCTGTACCGGTCACGGCAGTACAGACCCGCGGCACACTCGAGCTGCGCAGCGTCGGGTTCCACTACCCCGGCGCCGAGCGGCCCGTGCTCACCGACATCACGCTACGGGCGACGCCCGGACAGGTCACGGCGATCATCGGCAGCACCGGCTCTGGCAAGACGACATTGCTCGGGCTCGTGCCACGCCTGTTCGACGCAACGTCGGGTTCCGTGCTCGTCGACGGTGTCGATGTCCGCGAACTCGAACCGGAGACGCTGTGGAGCCGGATCGGGCTGGTGCCGCAGAAGCCATATCTGTTCTCCGGAACGGTGGCGAGCAACCTCCGCTTCGCCGACCCTGACGCACCCGACGACGAACTGTGGGCGGCGTTGGAGATCGCCCAGGCGAAGGACTTCGTAGCAGCCATGCCGGGACGCCTCGCGGCGCCAATTGCCCAGGGTGGCAGCAACGTCTCCGGTGGGCAGCGCCAACGGCTGGCGATCGCACGCGCACTCGTGCGCAAGCCGGAGATCTTCCTCTTCGACGATTCGTTCTCGGCGCTCGACCTGGCCACCGATGCCCGTCTGCGGGCAGCGCTCACGCCGCACACCGCAGACGCAACTGTCGTCATCGTCGCCCAGCGCGTGTCGACCATCATCGCCGCCGACCAGATCCTCGTGCTCGAAGACGGCGAGATCGTCGGTCGCGGCACCCACACCGAGTTGCTCGCCAACTGTCCGACTTATCAGGAGATCGTTGCCTCCCAGCTGGGTGTCGAGGAGATGGCATGAGGCCGATCAGCACCGACTCGGGGGGCGCTCAGCCAGAACCGGCACGGCCCCCGGTGAGCGAGCGGCCGGCGTTCGCGAGTGGGCCGTTCCGCGCCGTCGGGATGCCCGCTGAGAAGTCGAAGGACTTCGGCGGTTCGACGCGGCGACTCTTCGGGCTGATGCGGTCCGAGCGCGCCGGAGCCGTCGCCGTGCTGTGCCTCGCGCTCGTCAGTGTGACGCTGTCGGTGCTCGGGCCCAAGATCCTCGGGCATGCGACAGACATCATCTTCGACGGGATCCGCCATGGCGGCGTCGACTTCTCCCGGCTGCGCAATGTGCTCCTCGTCGTGGTCGTGCTGTACATCGGCGCCTCGGTCCTGTCGTGGCTGCAGTCGTACACACTCGCCGGCGTCGTGCAACGCACCATGTACCGGCTGCGGTCCGAGGTCGAGGACAAGCTGAACCGCTTCCCGCTGCGTTACGTCGACTCCCAACCCCGTGGCGATCTGCTCAGCCGGGTCACCAACGACATCGACAACATCGCCCAGAGCCTGCAGCAGACACTGAGCCAACTGCTGACATCGACGCTGACGCTCGTCGGCGTGATGGTGATGATGTTCGTGATCTCGCCGATCCTCGCGATGGTCGCGCTCGTCACGATCCCGCTCTCGCTGGTCATCATGAAGACGATCACGAAGCACTCCAAGAAACGTTTCGTCGCGCAGTGGAAGCACACCGGCGCGCTCAACGCCCAGATCGAGGAAGCGTTCTCGGGTCACGCGTTGGTGAAGGTGTTCGGGCGTCAAGGCGAGATCGAGCAGCGCTTCCGCGACAAGAACGGCGATCTCTATCAGGCCAGCTTCGGTGCGCAGTTCATCGCCGGGATCATCCAGCCGGCGATGATGTTCCTCGGCAACCTCAACTACGTCGCGATCGCAGTCATCGGAGGGTTGCGAGTGTCCTCCGGTTCGCTGAGCATCGGCGACGTCCAGGCGTTCATCCAGTACTCGCGCCAATTCACCCAACCGCTGACGCAACTCGCTTCGATGGCCAACGTGCTCCAGTCCGGCGTAGCGTCGGCCGAACGCGTCTTCGAACTGCTCGACGCAGACGAGGAGGGCACGGAATCACCACGGCGCGAGATGAATCCCCGCGGCCGCGTCCAGTTCGATCACGTGTCGTTCTCGTACGACCCGGCGACCCCGCTGATCACCGAGCTCTCGTTCGTTGCCGAACCTGGCCAGACGATCGCCATCGTCGGTCCGACAGGAGCGGGCAAGACCACTCTCGTCAACCTGATCATGCGGTTCTACGAACTCGACGGCGGCGCGATCACACTCGACGGCAACAACATTGCCGAGATGGCACGCCATGACCTGCGGGCGGAGGTCGGGATGGTGCTGCAGGACACATGGCTGTTCAGCGGGACGATCCACGACAACATCAGGTACGGAAACCTCGACGCGACCGACGAGCAGATCCTCGAGGCAGCGAGAGCGGCCTACGTCGACCGGTTCGTGCACTCTCTGCCGGAGGGCTACGCAACGATCGTCGATGACGAGGGCGGCACGGTCAGCGCCGGCGAGAAGCAGCTGCTCACGATCGCGAGGGCGTTCCTCGCCGACCCGACGATCCTGATCCTCGACGAGGCGACGAGCTCGGTCGACACCCGCACCGAGGTGCTGATCCAGAAGGCGATGGCGGCACTGCGCTCGAAACGGACCAGCTTCGTGATCGCCCACCGGCTGTCAACGATCCGTGACGCCGATCTGATCCTCGTGATGGACTCGGGCAGCATCGTCGAGCAGGGCACGCACCACGAACTGCTCCTCAAGGGAGGGGCCTATTTCACGCTCTACAGCGCTCAGTTCGCCGCTCCCGCAACCGAGGTCTGACGGACCACTGGGCGGCTCAGGCGTCGTACTCGTGCTCGGGTGCCGGGTAGATCCCCGATTCGACCTCTTCACGGTATGCGACCGCGGCGTCGTGGAGTGTTTCGGCGATGTGGGCGAACTGCTTCACGAACTTGGGGATCCGGTCTGCGGTGAAACCGGCCCAGTCGGTCCAGACCATCAACTGTCCATCGCAGTGCGGGCCGGCGCCGACGCTGATCGTCGGGATCGTCAGTTCTTTGGTCACCTGCGCCGCCACCGCCGACGGCACCATTTCCAACACGACGGAAAACGCTCCGGCCTCTTCGACGGCGTGCGCATCGTCGAGCAACTGCGCCGCTCCATCGCCGCGCCCTTGGATGATGTGCCCACCAAGGCCGTGTTCGCTCTGGGGCGTGAACCCGATGTGGGCCATCACAGGAATGCCCGCTCTGACGATCGCCTCGATCTGTTTCGCGCTGCGCCGTCCACCCTCCAGCTTCACCGCGTGTGCTCCGGTCTCTTTCATGAATCGGATCGCGGTGTGCAGGGCGTCGCCCGGGCCTGCCTCATACGACCCGAACGGCAGGTCGGCGATGACGAGGGCCCGTTTTGCCGCGCGGACCACGGCCCGACACAGTGGGATGAGCTCGTCACTCGTGACCGGAAGGGTCGAGTCGTAGCCGAACACCGCGTTGCCGGCCGAGTCGCCGACGAGCAAGAAATCGATGCCCGCCCGATCGAAGATGCTTGCCGACAGATAGTCGTAGCTCGTCAACCCGGTGATCTTGATTCCTTGCTCCTTGGCCCGCTGGAAGTGCCTCGTCCGGACGCGCTTCAACGAGTCGGCTGCATTGGGCGTCGTTCCAGAGGGTGCCTCTTGCGTGCTCACGTCTCTAGGGTAGACATCGGGGTGCCAAGAGCGCTGATCGCGCTATATCGTTCGCGGCGATGACCGCCTTTCTCGAAGCCCTCGCCGAGCGCCCTCTTCTGTTCGACGGGGCAATGGGGTCACTGCTCTACGACCGCGGCGTGTTTCACACCCACTCCTATGACGAGCTCAACCTCTCGCGTCCAGAGCTGATTCGCGACATCCATTGCCAGTACCGCGCCGCCGGGGCCGACATCCTCGAGACCAACACGTTCGGCGCGAACCAGATCGCTCTCGCACGCCACGGTCACGGTGATCGTGTCGGCGACATCAACCGCGCCGCGGTGGCCCTGGCCCGCGGCGCAGCTCAGGGTGCCTTCGTCGCCGGGGCCATCGGTCCGACGGGTGTGAGGTTCGATGTGGCGACCGAGAGCGAACGTGAACTCGCCCGCGCAGCGCTACGTGAACAGATCGAGGCGCTGGTCGAGGCCGGCGTAGACCTGCTCGTGCTCGAGACCTTCTCCTCGATCATCGAGCTCGAACGGGCGCTCGAGGCGGCCCGCGCCGTAGCTCCCGAATTGCCTCGAATCGCGCAGATGGTCTTCGACGCGAACGCCCTCGTCGAGGGTCTCGGTCCCGAGGACATTCGCGACCGGCTGGTTTCCGCCGGTGCAGACGTCGTCGGCAGCAACTGCGGACTCGGGCCGCCCGAGCTGTACGACGTCGGTCGACGAATGGTCGGCCAGGGCGTGCCGGTCTCGATCCAACCGAACGCCGGGCTGCCGAGCATCGTCGACGGCCGCTCGATCTATGTGGCCAACCCGGAGCACTTCGGGGTGTTCGCCCGTCGCATGCTCAAGTCGGGCGTTCAACTGATCGGCGGCTGCTGCGGCACGACGCCGGATCATGTCCGCTCGATGCACGGCGCGATCCGGATGATGGCAGGCGGTCCGGCGCGCACCCGACCCGTGTCGGTCGACGCCCAGCCGGCGGTCATCACACCACGTCCAGCTCTCGTCGCCCTCGCCGAACGAAGCCTTCTCGGCGCTCGAATCGCCGGCGGTGAGTTCGCGGTCTCGGTCGAGCTCAGCGCGCCCGCGGGAACCGACCCATCTCGCGCCCTCGCTCTCGCCCGCGACGCCATCGCCGCTGGAATCGACATCATCAACGTCGCCGACGGACCACGTGCAACGTCGCGCATGTCCAACCTCGCATTCTGTGCCAAGGCCATTGCGAGCACCGGCGTCGAGCCGATCCTTCATGTCTGCTCTCGCGACCGCAACTATCTTGGGCTGGTTGCCCACCTGCTCGGCGCGCACGCGCTCGGCATCCGCAACCTCGTCATCATTACGGGCGACCCCCCGAAGATGGGGGATTACGCCTTCGC
This sequence comes from Actinomycetes bacterium, assembly GCA_025358125.1. GTDB lineage: Bacteria > Actinomycetota > Acidimicrobiia > Acidimicrobiales > Ilumatobacteraceae > WLMZ01. Next base: position 25,505 of record JANYKS010000031.1, on the reverse strand, counting down.
CACCCCGGTCTACGACGTCGACTCGATCGGACTGCTCGAAATCGCTAGCGCGATGAACGCCGGCTTCGATCCAACGGGGAAGGAATTGGACGGCGCGACCGCGTTCGTCCTCGCAACAGGGGCCGAACCGGCAGCGTCGGATCGGGATCGAGAGCTGCACCGGCTCGAACTCAAGAAGTTGGCAGGGGCCGAGCTGGTCATGACCCAGCCGGTCTACGACCCGGAAACGTTGGCGTCGTTCATCGACGACGCGGCGCCGCTCGGACTGCCCATCATGGTCGGCCTGTTGCCGCTCGCTTCATACCGGAACGCCGAGTTCCTGCACAACGAAGTCCCGGGGATGCAGATTCCACTGGCCTACCGCGAGCGCATGGCTCGGGTCGGATCTGGTCCGGCTGCTCAGGCGGAAGGCATTGCGATCGCCCGAGAAGCACTGAGCGGTGTGCAGCACCGAGTAGCCGGCGCCTACATCATGCCGCCGTTCAACCGGCTCGAGTCAGCCATCGCGATCCTCGACGTGGTCCGCGGCGGTCGTTGGCATCCCAGCAACGATCACACCGGCGATCACCCCGGCGGACGCACGAAGACCGCCGATGCGCCGCCGAGGTAACGTCAAGGCATGATCACCCGTCAGCCATTCGCCAGCACCGGACACGACAGCACCCGAGTGATCTTCGGTGCCGCCGCGCTCGGCTCGATGCGCCAAGAACGCGCGGACAGCGTCCTCGACCTCGTGCTCTCCTCGGGCATCAATCACATCGACACGGCTGCGTCATACGGCGAGTCCGAACTGCGCCTGCAACCGTTCCTCGCGGAGCACCGCGACGACTTCTTCCTCGCCACCAAGACCGGTGAGCGCACCGGCGACGCGGCCCGCCGCGAACTCGAACGCTCACTCGTCCGGCTCGGTGTCGATCACGTCGATCTGATCCAGCTCCACAATCTCGTCGAACCGGACGAGTGGGACGTCGCCCATGGTCCCGGCGGCGCGGTCGAAGCCCTCGCAGCGGCCCGCGACGAGGGCCTCGTGCGATTCATCGGCATCACCGGTCATGGCACCCGTATCGCCGACATGCACCTGCGCAGCCTGGAGCGGTTCGACTTCGATTCGGTGTTGCTGCCCTACAACTTCTTGATGATGCGCAACGACGGATACCGCGCCGCGTTCGAGTCGCTCCGGGCCGTGTGCGCAGATCGCAACGTAGCTGTCCAGACGATCAAGGCCGTCGCCCGCCGGCGTTGGGAAACCGACTCGACCGACCCCCACTTCGCCTGGTACCAGCCGCTGCCGGCCGGTGCCGCGCTCACCCGCGCTGTCGCCTACGTGCTGGCCGACCCTCAGCTTTTCCTCAATACGTCGAGCGACGCGACTCTCCTTGGCGCGATCATCGAGGCCGCCGAGCAGGCAGCGGGCGCGCCGCGCGATGAGGAGATGCAGGCCGACGTCGCCGCGCACGACATGGTTGCCCTCTTCGATGGCCACGCCCTCGAGCGGATCTGACGCGCGCCCACCCGGTGCCAACTCACTGCCCGGCCAAAACCGCTTCGGGACCGCGACCACACGGGCAGGCCTGATCAGATTCCGAGCAGGGTCCGCAGCGATGTCTTCAAGGCGGCGATGAACTTCGCCCGCACCGGTTCGTCGACGAGGTCGAGGGAAAGGTACGGATTCAAATCTTCGAGTTCCATCAGCAACAGCTCACCGGCAGCAGTGCGACAGGCATCGACGCGCTGGATGCCGTGATCGATGTCGTTCCACTCGATGAACCGTCCGGCGAACGCGAGATCGGCCTCGCTCGCCTCGAACGGCTCAAGATTCCAGCGCTCGCCCGGACGCGCAGACATCGCGTAGTGATAGTCGTGATCGATGAAGTAGAACGAGACCTCGTGCTGAAAATCGATGCGCGGCTGGATGAGCATGTCGTCGAGGACCACGTTGTCGAGATCAGCTTTCGTCACGAACTCCATGCCGATCGAGTCGGAACCGAGTTTCGGCTTGACGACGTAGCTGTCCGCGTCCGGGAGTCGGGCGAACTCGTCACGATCATCGATCGTCGGGATCACGGGATGACCATCGCGGCTCAGCTCGACCAGATACTGCTTGCCGACCATGTCGGCTTTGCCGGTCAGGGTGTTGTACACCGTGGTCTCGCTCTGCAAAGCGTGCCGCACGAACGACGCGTACGCGTCGCGGTAGTGAAGCACCGGCCCGGTATTGCGGAACACGACGATGTCGAAGGCATCGACCAGGTTCTCCGCGGCAAGCGGGTGACAGACGGCGATGTCGAAGTCGGCGGCGAGTTGCGACGTGATGTAGATGTCCTCGTCGCGGTACACCCTTGCCTTCGCCGGGTAGTGCAGATCGGTGACGTAGAGGAGCTTCGGGTTGCCGGCCATGACGACGCGTCACCCTACAAGTCGCCGGGCGCGAGAGCAGCGGCCGTCAGCGGCGGGCCTCGTCGAGCACGAAGATCGTCTCGGTCGATTTCACGCCTGCGATCCGCTGCACGTCTTGCAACAAGACGTCGCGCAACGCGGCAATGCTCACGGCACGGACCAGCAACATCACGTCGAACCGACCGGCGCACATCGCAAGGTACTCCACGCCCGGCACGGCCATCAGCCGATCGCGCAGGTTGCGCCAGTCGTGCTGATCGATATCGATGAACACGAGAGCTGCTACCCCGAGCCCGATCGCGCCAGGTTCGACGGTGGCCGAAAAGCCGGTGATCACTCCGTCGTCGCGCAGACGCTGCACCCGCGCGTGCACGGTGGAACGCGAGACGTTGACCTGCTCGGCGAGATCGGTCAACGAGGCCCGGCCGTCGGCAACGAGTGCCTTTACCAGCGCCAGATCGATGTCGTCGATGTGTCGATCGGAGGCCCCGATCTCGGCCCCCTTTTCGCCTTTTTGCGTACTCTGACGCTCCATAGCCACCGATTCTACGGTTATTCAGATAGAGATCGAAATTGTCGTCGGCTGATGGCATCATTTGCCGGATGAAGGCACCAGCGATCGAACTGCCGTCCGACCACCCCGGCGTCTGCGATCCGGTCTACCTCGAGCGTCGTGCCACGATCGCGGCGGAGGCGCTCGACCTCGGCCCCGACGATGCGCCGAGGTCCATCACGTACACGCAGATCGAGGACAACGTGTGGAAGACAGTGAGTTCCGCACTCGCCCATCTGCACGAGGACTACGCGATCGACGAGTACCGCCGCGGCGCCATCGCGATGAGCCTGCCGACCGATCGTGTGCCGCAGTTGGCGTGGGTGTCGGACCGCCTGTTCGACCTCACCGGTTGGCGGGTTCGGGCGGTGCCCGGCCTCGTGCCGACACCCACGTTCTACGGCGCGCTGGCCGACAAGACGTTCCTGTCCACGCAGTACGTGCGTCATCCGTCGGTGCCGTTCTATACACCGGAGCCGGACATCATCCACGAACTCATCGGGCACGTGAATGCGCTCGCCTCACCGCGTCTGGCCGCTCTCTACGAAGCGGCGGGGCGAGCGAGCCGGCGCGCGACCAACGACGCTCGGTTGGAGCGGTTCAGCCGCGTGTTCTGGTTCACGCTCGAGTTCGGCGTGGCAATCGAGCGCGGCCGATTGCGAACGTATGGCGCCGGCCTGCTCAGCTCGTTCGGTGAGATCCAGGGCTTTCGCAACGCCGAGATCCGGCCATTCGACACCGAGGCGATGGCGACGTTCGACTACGACATCACCAAGTTCCAAGAGGTGTTGTTCGGCGCGGCCTCGTTCGACGAGGTGCACGCCGAGCTCGGCGAGTTCCTCGCCGGCTTCTGCGCCGACGACTGAGCCGGCCGACGACCGCTGGCCGACGACTGAGCCGGCCGCTGGCCGCTGGCCGTCAAGGTTGGCGGGCCCACGACCACGGGTACGCCGGGTCGCTGATCGCGAGCGCTGCATCGGTCAGCCCGAGCGGGCTGAACGCATCGAGCATCACGGCCGTCTCGACGGTGCGATCGACAGCAATGCTGCGTTCGAAGCTGCCCGGTTGGGGCCCGTGCACGAATCCGGCCGGATGCAGGCTGATCGAGCCGGCGCCGATACCCGAACCGGCCCTGCTCATGAAATCGCCGGCCGAGTAGAACAGGACCTCGTCGGTGTCGACGTTGGCATGGTGATACGGCACCTTGACCGCATCGGGGTCGAAGTCGAACAGTCGCGGCACGAAGCTGCAGACAACGAAGCCGGATCCCGCGAACGTCTGATGCACCGGTGGCGGCTGATGAATGCGGCCGACGATCGGCTCGAAGTCGGCGATGTTGAGGGCCCAGGGATACAGACACCCGTCCCATCCGATCACGTCGAACGGATGGGTCGCATGGATGTGCATCGAAAGGCCGGTTCGGGTCCGCACCAGGATCGGCACCTCGGAGCCTTCGACGAGGAGCGGTTCGGCGTCCGGGCCGCGCTGATCGCGCTCGCTGAACGGCGAGCCTTCGAGGAATTGTCCGGCCCCGTCGGTGTAACGGCTCGGCACGCTGATGTGGCGACGGGCGGCGATGACCAACATCTCGGCCCCCGCCGCGATCACCCACCGATGGGTCGTCGACATCGGTACCACGACGTAGTCGCCGGCGCCGACATCGAGCCTGCCGAATACGCTCTCGAGCACAGCCGAGCCCGACTGGACATAGATGAGTTCGTCGCCAGTGGCGTTGCGGTAGAGCTGACTGGTCTGCGCGGCATCGACCCATGAGATCGAGACGTCTGTGTTGCCGAGCAACGGCTGGCGACCGAGCACCGGGTCGCCGGAAGCTGACCCGCCGGAAGCTGACCCGCCGGTAGCCGTTGCGGCCAGCTCCGACGGGCGGAAGTGATACGGGCGAAGCGGCATGTTCTCGCGGAACTCCGCCTCGACGGAATCCACCGGTTCGATCCTCACGATCGCGCTCGGCGAGTGGCGGTGATAGAGCAGCGCCGAGGCGCCGGAGAAACCGTCGATGCCCATCAACTCCTCGACCGCGACCCCTCCGTCGACACGGTGAACGGTATGGCGTTTGCGCGGGACGGATCCGACGCGGCGGTAGTACGGCATGTCAAGCCCCTCTCTTGGGTGTTGGGAGTACGGTTCCGGTCACTTCGCCGAAGCCGATCCGCGGCCTTGCGGCGGTCTCGCCACCGCACCATCCTCGCATCGTGACGGTGTCGCCGTCCTCCAGGAACGAGCGAAGCGACCCGTCGCCCAGTGTCAGCGGCTGCGCACCGCGCCAGGTCAATTCGATCATGCTGCCCCGCTCGCCGGGAGTCGGCCCGCTCACGGTGCCGGACCCGAACAGATCACCCGCGCGAGTTGTCGCGCCGTTGACCGTGGTGTGGGCGAGTTGCTGGGCGAAGGTCCAGTACATATCGGCGAAGCCGGTGCTGGTGATCGGCCAGCCGTTCAACTCGACGGTCAGATTCAGATCGATTGCCCACGGGCGCGTCGCGCGCAGATACGGATCCGGCTGCGGGTCCTGGACCGGCGGGGCGACGAGATACCGACGGAGCGCATCGATGGTGACGACCCACGGCGAGATGCTCGTCGCAAAGCTCTTGGCGAGGTTCGGGCCGAGTGGTTGATACTCATAGCCCTGCACATCGCGAGCGGACCAGTCGTTGAGCAGCACGACCCCGAACACATGGCGGTCGGCGTCATCGGGATGGATGCGGCTCGCCGGTGACCCGCCGACGACGAAGCCGACCTCGAGTTCGAAGTCGAGCGAGCGGCTCGGCACGAGCCGCGGCACGCCATCGGCGGGATCGGGTACGAGACCTTCCGGACGCGCGACAGGTGTACCACTGACCACCACCGTGCCCGACCGTCCGTGATAGCCGACCGGCAGGTGGCGCCAATTGGCGAGCAGCGGCTCGGCACCCGGGCGCATGATGTGGCCGAGGTTCGTTGCGTGATGCAGCGACGAATAGAAATCGACGTAGTCGCCGACAGCGATTGGCACAACGACGTGCATGTCATCGACCGAATGAAGGAGATCGGATCGATCGTTACCGCTGAGGAGTTCGCCGGCGCGCTCGCGGATCTCCTGGCCCCTGCCCGATGCCATCAGCGCATTGATGGTCGGCTGGGCGGTGAGTTCGGGGGCGATGCCGGCCGCCGCAAGGTCGAGGGTGTGGTCGCCGATCCGTACGACCACCCGCGCCGGCGCGCCAGCGGGGCGGACAACACCGAACGGGAGGTTTTCGATCGGGAAGTCCGAACCCTCCGGGACCTCTGCCCAGATCGTCATCCGGAACCCTGCGTCAGTTCATCGAGCTGGTCGGCGTGCTGTTCGTAGTGACCGATGTGGAACTCGTCGAGTTGACGGGCGACATCCATCTCGCCGAGCGTCTCGTGCAGGCCGACGCGACGCCAGTCGTCGGCCGTCAGCTCGGCGACGAGTGCGCCGAGGCGGTCCGCTGCCCGCTCGATGGTGTCGAGATGCACGTCGACGGGGCGCAACCTGCCCTCCTCGATCGCGGCGATGCGATGCGCGTCGCGACGGGTGCGTCCGAACGGGACGGGCTGCTCGGATGCCGCGTCGAGCACGGCGTCGAGTTGACCCAACCAGTAGTCGCCGAACTCGGCGATGTGGGCCCAGATCTGCGCCGCCTCCCACTGCTCCGTCTCGGCCGGAACGGGCCGTGTCAAGCCATCGTGAGCGGCGACGGCGTGCGCCCGGAGCCGCTCGATCGCGACGTCGAGACGATCGAGGAAGTCGGCAGTGGATCCGGCCAGGCGTTCTGTCGGCAGTCCCCAGTCGCCGAAGAAGTCAGGGTGCCCAGCCCGGACCTCGTCGAGCGCAGCGAGAAACAGCTCGTTCTCCTCGGCCAGACCGACGGTGACCCGGATGCCGGTCGGGAACGGGCGCACGACCACACCTCGTCGTTCGAGTGCGAGGGCCAGATCGCGCGAGCGGTTGCCAGAGGGTAGCCACCAGAAGTTGGCCTGCGACGCCGGTAGGCCGAGCCCGCTGCGGCGAAGCACCTGCGCGACGCGGCCGCGTTCGGCGATCACCATCGCGCAGCGGCGAGCGACCTCATCACGTTGTTCAAGGGCAGCGAGCGCAGCAGCCTGGGCCGGACCGTTGACGGCAAACGGGATCAACGTCGCGTTGACGGCCGCAACGACAACCGGATCGCCGATGAGGAAACCGACCCGCATGGCGGCCATCCCGAACGCCTTCGAGAGCGTGCGCAGTACGACGACGTTGGCGTGATCCGCGAGCAGACCGAGCGCGTCGGGCACGTCGGCACCGGTGACGAACTCGCGATATGCCTCATCGATCACGATCAGGCACGTCGACGGCGCACCCTCGATCAAGCGCAGGAGATCACCGGACCGCAGCGCCGGAGATACCGGGTTGTTCGGATTGGAGATGAACACCAGCCGGGTGCGTTCGGTGATCGCGGCGAGGACCGCGTCGACATCGATCGAGTGCCGCTTCAACGCCACGGTCACCTGGTTTGCCACCACGATGCCGGAGAACTGTGGGTAGGCGACGAAGCTCGGCCACGGATACAGCACCTCGTCGTCAGGCCCGGCGTAGGCGAGCGTCAACTGCTGGAGCAGACCGACCGATCCGGGGCCGACCGCGACCCGCTCACGATCCACCCCGACCGACCGGGCGAATGCCTCGGCGACGGCCGTTGCCATGTGATCCGCGTAGCGGTAGGACTCGCCCATTGCCGCGGCGACGGCTTCTGCGACGCCGGGCAATGGGCCGAATGGAACCTCGTTCGACGCCATCTTGACCGCGGTATCGGTGCCGTGATCGGCCATCGCATCCTCAGCACTGCGCCCCGGCGAGTAGACCGCGACGGACGCGAGATGAGCGCGGGGTGGCGGGGCCGAAGCGGTCGTCATCGTCAGAGATTGCCACGCCGAGCCTGATCGCGTTCGATCGCTTCGAACAGGGCCTTGAAGTTGCCCTCGCCGAAGCCCTTCGCGCCGCGCCGTTCGATGATCTCGAAGAAGACCGCCGGGCGGTCGGTGATGGTCTCGGTGAAGATCTGGAGCAGATACCCGTCGTGGTCCATGTCGGCCAGGATGTTCAGCCGCTGCAGTTCGGTCCACGGTAGATCGAAGTCGGCGAGACGCAGCTTGGCGTCGCCGTAATAGGTGTCGGGCACCTTCATGAACCGGACTCCGCGCTCGCGCAGCGCCTGCACCGTGGCGACGATGTCGTCCGTACGCAGCGCGATGTGTTGCACACCGGGGCCGTCGTAGTGCTCGATGTACTCCTGGATCTGACTCTTCTTGAGACCGTCGGCCGGTTCGTTGATCGGCATCACGATCTTCGACCCGTCCCACACCACCGTCGACATCAATGCCGAGTGCTCGGTACGGATCTGGGCGTCGTCGAAATGCTGCAATTCGGAGAACCCGAGCACATCGCTGTAGAAGCCGACCCAATCGTCGAGCTTGCCCTTCTCGACGTTGCCGACGACGTGATCGATCCGCAGCAAGCCGACGGCGGGACCGAAACTCGGGTTGGGGAGATTGTCGGCGACGTAGCCGGGTTCGAGCACGTCGGCGCGGTAGCGGGTGCGGTTGACGAACGTGTGCACCGTGTCACCGAACGCGGCGACCTGTGCCAATTCGAGTTCGCCGTCAGCGTCGGACTCGAGCCACGGCTCGCGAACGCTGCGTGCGCCACGGGCCACCGCAGCCGCATGCGCCGCCGTGGCATCGTCGACGAGCCACGCGAGATCGTGCACACCGTCGCCGTGCTTACGGACATGATCGGCGATCGGCGAATCGGCCGACAGTGCGCCACTGACCACGAACCGGATGTCGCCCTGCTCGAGGACGTAGCTGGCCTTGGCCGTGATCCCCGTCTCCGGACCGGCATACGCGGTGCAACGGAACCCGAACGCCGACATCAAGAACCCGGCCGTCGTGCGGGCATTTCCCACCCAGAACTCGACGCAGTCCCATCCAAGGAGTCGGGCACAGGCTGGCGCGGTTGCGGTCGTTGAAATGCTCACGTCGTCATCACACCACCGGGGCGAATCATGCGCAACCGCTGTCTTGACGACGGTACAGTTTGGCATAGAATTCCGATTATCCAAGACAAAGTGCTCAACGAATCTGCCAGAGGGGGTATGTTGGCCGGCAACGACCACGAGCTGATCAAAGCGTTGGGGGACACGACGCGTCCGAACGTGCTCGTTCTCTCGCGCCGGCTCGGTCAGGCGCGAAACACGGTGCAGGCGCGTATCGATCGGCTCCAGGCGAACGGCGTCGTCGCCGGGTACGGCCCCGTCATCGATCTCACAGCGCTCGGCTACGCGGTGCTCGCGTTCACCACCTTGGAGATCGCCCAGGGCCAGGATCGGCGGGTGATCGACGGCTTGGCCGAGATCGCCGAGGTGCTCGAGACGCATAAGATCACCGGCCCCGGCGACCTGCTGTGCCGGATCGTCGCCCGCACCAACGAACATCTCCACGAAGTGCTCGAACGAGTGCTGGTGCTGCCCGGCATCGTGCGCACGACATCGGTGCTGGCGCTCACCTCGCCGATCCAGCGGGTGCACGCCTCGGCGCCGGCAGTGGCAGATCTGCCCTGAGCGGTGGGCGCGGCGTGAACCGGAGCCGACCATAACCCGGTCGACTCGTTGGTATCCGCCCCGACGACTTTGACCCGTCGAGATACGTCGCAGCAGAACCGCAGGGATGGGCTCAGAACTGCTGGATCGGACGAACGGTACGGTTCCTCGTGATGTACCGGGGCAGCAGCAATGCCGAGAGCAACACCACGATCGATCCGATGACGACCAGCCAGGCGAACGACGATTCGAGCGCCAGTGACTTCTCGAACGACTTCGTTTGCAGGGCTCCGACGAAGGCGCCGATACCGAGCACCGAACTCATGAAGATCGCCCCGCTGCGCGATGTCGTGGCGCCGGCGATCAGCAAGAATGCGCCGGCTGCGATGTCGATCAATCCGAGTGTCGTCGTATGGCTGAAACCGAGTACTTGCACGACCGGTTCAGACATCGGTCCGTCAAAGCCGCCGCGGGTGATGGCCAGCAATCCGACCAGCAACAGGATCAGCCCAAACACCGCGGCGATGATCGCGTCCGGAGCAAACCGGCGACTGAATGATGTCTGTACTCCAGCCGGGGCAACAACCTGAGCCTGGGCCACGACGGGGGCTTGCGCGACCGCCGGGTCAACCAGGACGCGGTCAACCACTGGTTGAACCTGGACGTAGCGCTGATCGTGTACGAGTGGCGTGTTCGCAACGGCCGGAGCGACCGGCGCGTCGGTGTCGTAGGCAACCTCTCGCCGTTCGAATGTGGGTCCGTTTTCGATGCTCATATTGGCCTCCTTTGAAGTAGTTATTCGGAAATCGGTGGGCCGTGCGCCGACCATCGATGTTCCGATGACTCATCTATTACCGATCAACTGCAGTCCTAAACACGCCGCCGGCGCGCCGATGTTCAGGGAACGTTGGTCGATATGTTGGCCGCGGTCGTAGCCGTCAACGATGTCGATGTCGTCGATGTCGTCGATGTCGATGTCGATGTCGATGTCGTCGATGTCGTCGATGTCGATGTCGTGGTCGTCGATGTCGTCGATGTCGATGTCGTGGTCGTCGTCGTCGTCGTGGTCGTCGTGGTCGGCGTGGTCGTCGTGGTGGTGGCAGTCACCACGATGGTCGTCGGCACTGTGGTCGCCGCCTCGAATGAAGTGGTCGTCGTGTCCTCGACGGTGGTGGAGGTCGCGTTCAGATCCTCACGCGGTGGTGGCGCGACGAGCACCGCCCGGAAAAATGCCAACCGGTAACGCGCCGGATCCGGCCAGGCGTCGCGCAACATGTTGCGGGCATTCTGAGAGACGCTGACGACGAGCGATCCCCCGCCGTCGAGCCACGGCATCAGGTACGCGTGGTAGGTGTTCATCAATGGATCGCCTGCGCGCGGCGAGATGCCATAGGACTCCACGGTCGTCCACGGTCCCCACGGATCATTGGCGACGTCGACCGCGAGCGACTCGCCCCAGTATCCATTGACCTTCGTGGCCGCGACCCACTGCCCGTTCAGGTAGCGCGGCTGCATCGGGTTCTCCGCCCAGTACCGCTGCAGGATCGGCTGCGCTCTCGCCGCGTCGTAGGTCCATGTGTCCCCGGCGCGATATTCCAACGGCGCTCCGAACTGACCCTTCGGCACACGTGCGAGCCACATGTTCGTACCCGAGTGCGGTCCGTTTGCATAACCGCCTTCGCGTTGCAGGTTCTGTTCGAAGGTGTTGCCGAACATGTAGGTGTAGTCGGCATCACTCGATACTGCGTAGCCGTAGATCGGGGCGACACCGCTGTTGGGTGCTGCCCCGAAATCGAGCCGGGCGAGCGTCTTGGCGTCGTAGACGGCGAGCCATGTGCGTGCCGGATGCCATCCGAGTCCGTCGGCCGGGCTCGGCTCGTAGCCGTCCTCTTGCATCTCTGCCCAAAAGACGTAGACCTTGCCGCCAACCGTTTCGCCACCCATCGGCCAGAACCACGTCGCAACCCCGTCCTCGCCGGTGCCGGGCTCGAACGACGACGGCGCTTGGATCGATCCACGGTGAAGGACAGTGAAACACGATCCGTCCTGCACCATCGCCGTGTTGTGATCGAATGCGGCGGCGCCGAGGCTCGTCGCGGTACCCGAGTAATCGACGAAGGTGTCCTGAAAGATCCACAGGTACCTGCTGGCGCCGAGCGGATACAAGTGTTGGTAATCCATACCGATGACGGGACCAATCCGGTCGCGGAAGAACGCGTCCAGCGCCGCGGCAGAAGTACCCGACGCGCAACCGAGATCGGTCGCCACATACCCACCATCGGTGATTCGCGACGAATCAGCCCACGGCGAGACCACCGGCGCGGCCGAGGCCGCCACTGGCTTGGGAACCGGCCGGCTGACCCCCGCTGAGCCCTGGTCTGGCGGCGCCGTCCCGTGTGACGACGCCGACACGACAGGGGCCGACGCCGTCCCAGGCAACGACGCCGGCTCGGCAGGAGCCACCGTGGTGTCGGTGACGACGGGGACAACCGCTGTCAGGTTCGATGTCGGTCGGGCCAGCTCGGTGGCCAGCCCGGCGGCCAGCTTGATGGACGGGTCGATCGTGGTGGGCGTATCCGGCGGTCTCGGCACGGCATTGCCGATCGACGTCGCTGTCAGTACGTCTTGCGGTCCCGTGTAGTCGGTGACCAATCGTAAGCGATGCCGCACCTCTGACGCAGCCGACCAGGTTCCGTTGGCGGCGATGAGCACGCCGAGGAGCACGCCGAGGAGCACGAACGCGATGATCAGATTCGCAGTCGCACGCGCCGAACCAGCCGCCGGATGCTCCACCACCCGAACACTCCGGTGGCTTTCAGCAGCCGCGTCGGCCGCGTCCATCTCTGGATACTGGTGACCGAGGTCGTCCACCCCCGAAAGGTACCACCGGCTCCCCGAGCCGCCCCGCGCCCTGCGAGCCGCGCCCCGGTCTGGCGACCTCACTGCCCGTCTGTTGTCGCGCCAGCACTGATTTCAGGCGGGTGGACTCCACTGCACCCCGGTCTGGCGAGCCGCGCCCCGCGCCGCCCCGCCTCGCCCCGGTCTGGCGACCTCACTGCCCGTCTGATGTCGCGCCAGCACTGATTTCAGGCGGGCAGACTCCACTGCACCACTACTCCACTGCGCCCAGTGTCGGCGATCGGCGTCGCGTGTCGGTGGGCGGTGGGCGGTGGGCGGTGGGTCAGGCCTTCGGCACGGCAATCATGTGCGTCGTCGATCCGGACCACACCACCATCGGTTCGTTTGCAATGGCGGCACCGTCGGCACCGTCGGCATCGGCCCCGCGACCGAGGACCGTGCACCGCACTCCGGCTCTGTGAGCCAGGGCCATCAACGCTTCGATGCCGCGGACTCCACTGGAGTCGAGGAAGGTGACCTGCGACAAGTCGATGTGGAGGTGCTCGGGGCGCTCGCCGACGGCGAGTTCGCCGGCGATACCGAAAGTGCTCGCCGAGTGAACGTCGAGTTCACCGATGGGAATCAACCTCGCCTCGTCCCGATCGTGGATGATCTGGATACTCAGACTGCAGTCGGCCACGACTCCCAGCGAACTTGTGACGGCCATCGGCAACCCTCTTTCCAACCCACCGCCACCTGTGACTGTACAACTACCATGTCACGGCTGCCAGCAAACCCCATGTCGAAATGTCGGCTGTAAAAACCTTGCCGACTTCTTGAGGATTGAAACAGGCCCACTGCGGGAATGCAAACGTCATGCCCCAAATTCATGACGAGCCGGTCACCTCGCTCAGCGACCATCGCAAGCCCGGCAATCACGACGCGGACACCGCCGCCAGCACGTCGTCGTCGAACCCCACCGCCAGGCGGCTGCTGCAGATCTACCTCGCCGACCACGAAGCGGCATCTCGCGCTGGCCTGAACCTCGTGCATCGCGTGCGCTCGGAGAACGAAGCCGCTGCGTACGGCGATTACCTCGTGAAGTTGGAGGCCGAGGTCGAACAAGATCGGGCAAGCCTGATCAACATCATGAAAGCGTTGCAAGTGTCCGCCAATCCCGTCAAGCAGTTGGTCGCGAGGGCCGCTGTGATCGTTGGCCGGCTGAAGCCGAACGGGCAGCTGCACGGTTACTCGCCTTTGAGCCGGGTGCTCGAACTCGAGGCGCTCTGCGCGGCCGCGCTCGCCAAGCGAGGCCTGTGGCAATCACTTCGGGTGCTGGCACCAATATACCCCGAACTCGAAGTGGCGACACTCGACCGACTGATCGATCGGGCGACGGAACAGTTCGAGAACCTGACGGATCAGCACCGTCAGGCGGCGAGGGAGGCGTTCGATGGGTAGCTCCGTCGACGCCGGGGTGAAACCGGCCACGGCGGGGTGAACCTCTGGGCGGAGTGAAACCTCTTACGCCGGGTGGAACGAGGCCTTGAGCGAGGGGGGCGCGCCGTCACCGACGGCCACGACACCGTCGTCCACCAATTTCGCGAGGTGCGCCAGCACGCTGCGGCCGGCGGCCTTGTGCAACTCCTCACGGACGTCGGCATACAGCACCTTCACGATCGCATCGACCGAGCCGACCCCACCGCGAACCTTGGCCAGCACCTGCTCCTCGCGCTCGACCCGGTGGGCGAGGTACGCCGCAAGGAACGGGGCCGGATCCTCGATCGGATTGCCGTGCGTCGGCCACAGGATGGCGTCGTGACGGCCAGCGACTTTTCGCAACGAGTCGATGTAGGCCCGCATGTCGCCGTCGGGGGGTGACACGACCGTCGTGCTCCAGCCCATCACGTGATCGCCCGTGAACAGCGCCGCCTCCTGCTCGAGCGCGAAGCACAGGTGGTTGGAGGTGTGGCCGGGTGTGGACACGGCGCGAACGGTCACGGCACCGGTGGATACGACGACGTCGCCGTCGGACGCGGTGATCTGCGGCGCGAAGGCGAGATCGATCGCCTCCTCGACCTTGACGTCGGAGTCCTCGTCGGCTTCGAGGTCGACGGCACCGTGGGGTCCGAACGCAATCGTCGGCGCCCCGGAGTCGTTGGCGAGCCATGCCGAGAGCGGCGAGTGATCGGCGTGGCAATGAGTCACGAGGATCGCCACCACCCGCTCGCCCCGCAAGGCAGCAGCCAGCGCGTCGCGGTGTTCGTCGAGCGCCGGCCCGGGATCGACCACCACCACGTCGCCGTGGCCGACGATGTAGGTACCTGTGCCGCGATAGCTGTACTTGCTCGGGTTGTTGGCGATGACACGTCGGACCATCGGCGTCATCTGCTCGACCCGTCCGTAGTGCACGGAGTCGAGCGGCGCGACGAACGGGATCTGCGTCATCAACCCTCCGCGCCGAATGAGGTGATCACCAACACCTCTCCAACCTCACGACCATGGCTCATCACCCTCTGGCGCACGAGCGGTGCGACCTCGCTCGTGTCGACGCCGAGCGCGCGCAGCGCGGCAACCATGACCGGCGGCCGAGCGCGATTCGCACCGTCGGCGATCTTGATCGCAACGGCTCTACCATCAGCCAACGCGGCCGCGAAGACGCCGTCGGCGCCGTCCTTGGCGATCAGCCCCGGTACGTGTTGCATGAACCGAGTGACGTCTCGGCGCGGTCCACCGACCATCTCCGGGTGAGCCGTCATCGCGGCGTGGATCTGCTCGCCAGCAGCACCAGCACCACCCGTCGCGATGTTGCGGAATGCTCGCGCCAGCGCATGCAGCGTCATCACATGCGCTGGAGCACCGCAGCCATCGAGACCGATGTGGGCGACGCGCTCGCCAATCATGCCCGGGAGACGATCGGTGATCGCCTGTTGCAATGGATGGGTCGGGTCGAGATATGAATCGATCGACCACCCGTTGATCACGCACGTCGCGACCATCGCTGCGTGCTTGCCGCTGCAGTTCATCTGCAGCGATGTCCGGCCACCGCCGGCGCGCAGTACCGCCTCTGCTTCGTGCTCGTCGAGCGGCAGGCCGGCCGTGTTCTGGAGCGCGGATTCGTCGAGGCCCGCTGTGGCCAGGATCCGGCGGGCGCCGTCGAGGTGGATCGGCAGGCCGTCGTGGCTCGCGCACGCGAGCGCCAACAGATCGGACGGCAACGACAGCCCGAGATCCACCATCGCCGTTGCCTGCAGCGGCTTGTTGGAGGAACGGGGATAGATCTCGACGGTCGGGTCACCGGCGGCGAACGCGAGAGAGCCGTCCCGCCCGATCGCGACGACTGCGCCGAAATGGACGGACTCCTGATGGTCCGACCGAGTCGTGAGCACGAGCGGCACGAACGTGTCAGCCAGCATCGTCGGCCCTCGCTCTGGCTGCCCGGCGCATCTTGCGGCTGATCTTGGCCTTGCGCGTCGGCAGGCGGGTCAACGGTACGTCGATGACGTCGTGGCGCGCCCCCCATTCACCGAAGACCGCCTGGGCCATCGCGGCGGCAGGGAGGGCGAGGATGGCCCCGACCGGGCCGAGCACCGCTCCACCCGCGAGTGCTGCGCCGAACGCCGTCGCCGGGTGCAGTTCCATCGTGCGGGCCGTGATCCGCGGCAGGAACAGATAGTTCTCGACCTGCTGATAGAGGATCACGAAGATCAGTACGATCAGCGCCTTGGCCGGCGAATCGACGACGGCGAGCAGCACGGGGAGCGCCCCCGCGAGATACGTGCCGACCACCGGCAGGAACTGACTGATCAGGCCGACCCACAGCGCCATTGCGATCGGCGCTCGCGTACCGAGCGATTGGAAGAGTACCCAGTGGAAGAACGCCGACAAGCCTGCGAGCAACGCCCGCGAGTACAAGTAGCCGCCGGTCTTTTCGATCGCCAGCTCCCACACGTTCAGCACGCGCTGCTGCTTGGCCGGGCGCAGCCGGCTGCAGATGCTGCGCCGCAGCCGGGGACCATCGGCGACGAGATAGAACGTGAACAGCAGCACCGAGAACAACTGGAGCAGGAAGCCAAGGGCCGCGACCGAGACATCGACCGCCTTGTTCTTCTGTGATTCGATGAACTTCTGAAATGCCCCGTCGGGCTTTTGGGTGCTGTCGATCACCTGCTGCGCGTTGATGTGCGTGCCGAAGTTGCGGTTGAGGAACCCGACGACCTTGGTGATCGTCTTCGGTGTGTCGTTGAGCAGATCGGCGATCTGGCCGCCGACGAGCGATGCAATCGCAACGACGAAGATGATCACGAACGCAAAGACCCCGAGCAGGATCATCGCAGTCGATGTGCCTCTGCGCCAACCGCGGCCGGCCAGCCGGTTGACGCCCGGCTCGATCGCCAGCGCCAGGAACAGCGACACCATCAACAGGATCAGCAGCCCGGTCAGGCGGTCGAAGACGACACGACCGAACACCGTGATGATGAACCCGAGCCAAAAGACGGCGATGGCCTTGTATGCCCACGTCGGCACCCGTTGCGGCGGGTCGGGCACCGACTCGGGCGCCGTCGCGGGGATCGCAATCCGCTGGGGCGGGTGGTCGGCGTCGGACATCGTTTGAGATGGTACCGACCCGCCCGTACGGCGAGTGGGCATTGCCGGCGGCCGGCATCAGAACGCTTTCGACAGCGCCGCCGCGAGGCCGCCGCGTGGCATCACCCTCACCCGATCAAGACCGAGCCAGCCGGCCATCAGTTGCAGTTCCTCGGCGAGTTCGGCAACGATGATCCCTTCCGGCACACCGGGTTCTGCGTAGGCGCCTTGCACGAGCAGCGTGGCGTTGTGGCGATCGGCCTTGAGGTCGAGCCGACCGACGAGCTCATCACCGAGGAGGAACGGAAGCACGTAGTAGCCGTAGATCCGTTTCGGCTGGGGGACGTAGATCTCGATCCGGTAGCGGAACCCGAATACCCGTTCGGTGCGCTCGCGATTGAAGATCAGTGAATCGAACGGACTCAGCAGCGTACGCGCGTTGACGCGTCGCGGACGGCGTGCACCCGGATCGAGGTAGGCCTGCTGCTTCCAGCCCTCGACGGTCACCGGGATCAGCCGGGCGTCCTCGACGAGTTCGGCCATCAACGGCCGTGCGATCGGGTTCTTCTGGCGGTGGTAGTCGCTCAGGTCCGAGAACGTGGCGATCCCGTGATGCTTGGCAGCGAGCACCAGCAGTTCCTTGCGGGCCTCACGTTCGGTCGGAGCAGGACGTTGCAGTGCGTGCTCGGGGATCCACCGTTCCGACAGCTCGTACAGCCGGGCGAAGTCGTTCGGGCGGCGGCGACCGGCGACCTTGCCGGACCAGAACAGATGCTCCAGGGCGATCTTGGCGTCGTCCCAGTCCCACCAGGTGCCCTTCGGACCGACGCGGGAATTGAACTCGCCCGACGTGACCGGGCCGTTGGCGTCGATCCGGGCGAGGACTTCGCCGAGGTATTCCGGACGGCGTTGCAACAGCCGCCGGACCTCGCCCCATTTGTGCTCGCTCTCCATCCGCCAGCGGTGGAGGTGATAGTGCTCGGTCGGCACATGGCTCGCCTCGTGGACCCAGTACTCGAACAGCTCGCCGTCCGCCGTCGCGTCACTGATCAGGTTGCGTGGATGCGGCCCAAGCCTCGCGAAAAGTGGCAGCTCCTGGCTGCGCACGAGCACGTTGACGGAATCGATCTGGATCAGGCCGATCTGAGCGAGCACCTTGCGCAGGTGCCGGCGATCGATCTTGCCCGTCGGCCGCGGATCAGCAAATCCCTGGGCGGCGAGGGCGATCCGGCGCGCCTCGTTCGCGGAGATGTCCGCCGACGCCACGGGCGCTGTTACTCGGAGACAGCGATGCTGACCGAGTTGATGACGACGTCTTCGACTGGTCGGTCGCCGCGCGATGTCTTGACGTTGTGCATCGCTTCGAGCACGTCGAGGCCTTTCACGATCTGACCGAAGTGGTTGTACTGCGGGGGGAGCCCGACACCGCTCGACCCGCTGATGAGGAAGAACTGGCTGCCGTTGGTGTTCGGACCGGCGTTGGCCATTGCAACGGAACCGACCTGATAGCGCTGCTTGACCGGCTCGTCTTTGAACTTGTAACCGGGGCCGCCCGTACCGGTGCCGGTGGGGTCGCCGCCCTGGCACATGAAGCCGTTGATGATGCGGTGGAAGATGACGCCGTCGTAGTAGTGGTGCAGCGCGAGGAACACGAAGTTGTTCACCGTTGTCGGCGCGTTGATCGCGTCGAGTGCGACGACGACGGCGCCGAGCGAGATGTCGATCGTCGCGGTGTACCGCTTCGAGATGTCGATGCCCATCTCGGGCGCTTCGCTGAACTTCTGGGACTTTGGCGCGGAGCCATCAAAGGCTGGGAATGCGGTCGGCATGCGGTGCAGGTTACCCGCGGACCGGCCGGCGCGGTCAGCCGCGGTCGTAGGGTTCGGTCTCGCCGCTGCCGGGGTCGTCCTCTCCGGGCAGGCCCGTCGCCGTGTCGACGGCGGTGTCGATCGCGTGATCGGCCACGTCACGAACGGCGCGCAACGGCGCTGCATCGAGCAAAGTGTCCTCGAGCCGCGAGTCGTCGATCATCAGCCACAGGAAAACTCCGAGCGCCGCGCCGAGCAGGGGGAACACGATGAATGCCCACAGTTGCTCGAGGGCCGAGCTGCTCGAGTCGGCGAAGATCGCGGTGCCGAAGCTGCGCGCCGGGTTGACCGAGGTGTTGTCGACCGGGATCGTGACCAGATGGATCATGGCGAGGGTCAGGCCGGTGACGAGACCACCGAAGCCGATGCTGAACTTGCGCGTCGTCGTGAACAAGAACACGAGGACGAAAACCGCGGTGAAGAGCACCTCGACGAGGATCGCCGAACCGAGTCCGTAGCCGCCGGGAGAGTGCTCCTTGAAACCGTTCGAAGCGAAACTCCCGCGCTCGAAACTGGGCACACCTCTCGCGATTCCCCAGATGATGAAGCCGCCGATCGCTGCACCGAGGATCTGGCCGAGCACGGCGAAGAACGCGTGCGCGCCGTTGACCTTGCGGGCCAGCCACATACCGAGCGTGACAGCGGGATTGATGTGGCAGCCGCTGACCGGCCCGATCACGTACATCATGATCAGCAACGAGAAACCGAAGGCCAGCGAGACCGCCAACAGCTTTGCGGGTCCGGCCGGCATCAGCACCGCGGCGCCCGGCCCGCCCATCATCAACACTGCGGTTCCGAGCGCTTCTGCGCCAAAAATTCGTGCATTGTTCTGCATGGGGCCTCCCTCGTCGCGGCTGCCGGCTCGCGCAGCGTCCATACGCTACGCGCAGTCGGTAGCCTCCAACAGCGATGGCCCGTCGCCGCACCGAAACCATGCTTGTCACTCGTGTGACCGTCGGCGACTCGGGCCGGCAACGGCAACCCGACGAACTCATCGTCGAAGAACCGATGTCCATCCAGCTGAACGGCGAGCTCGTCACGACGACGATGCGAACGCCCGGGCACGACTACGAACTAGCGGTCGGGTTCTGCCACACCGAAGGCGTGCTCGGGGACGCGCCGGTGACCGGTGTGCGCTATTGCGCCGACGGCCCTGCCGTCGCCAGCGAATTCAACGTGGTCACCGTGGAGACGGCCGGGGCGGCTCCGGCGTTCACTCCCCGGCTCGGATTGACGTCCAGCAGCTGCGGGCTGTGCGGTAGCGACAGCATCGACACGCTCTGCGAACGGCTGGCACCTCTCGATCCCTCACACGTCGCCCGGTTCGACATCGATTCGTTTCCGGAGCTGTGCACCCGGGTCCTCGCCGGCCAGGGACTGTTCACGAGCACCGGAGCGGTCCACGGCGCGGCGGCGTTCGATGCCGATGGCAACATCATCGTCACCCGGGAAGACGTCGGGCGCCACATCGCGGTCGACAAGGTCGTCGGGCGGCTGCTGCTCGACGGGCAACTCCCCGCCCGAGAGTTCGGGCTGTTCGTCAGCGGCAGGGCCAGCTTCGAGATGGTCCAAAAGGCATGGGCGGCCGGCTTCGGGCTGCTGCTCAGCGTCAGCGCACCGACGTCGTTGGCCGTGCAAACGGCGCGACGCGCCAACTTGATGCTGGCCGGGTTCGTCCGCAACGACCGGCTCAACGTCTATGCACCCGAACGACTCCCCAACGAGCGCACTGCGCTCCTCAGCACCGCCGAGAGCGAGCACTCATGAGTAGCCAATCCGACCCCGTCGTCCCGAGCACCGGCCTCTCGGTCCTTCACCTGTTCTGTCATATCACCGACCGACTCGACAGCGAGGCCATCACCACGGCCGCCAAGGCAGCCGAGGCCGACGGCGCACAGGTGATCACCGCCGCGATGCTCGGACACAAATGTGACGTTGCCGTGATGGCGCTCCACCCCGACATGCGAGTCCTGCACCGGCTGCAGGTTGCCCTTCAGGCAAGCGGCCTGCGGATCTCCGCCAGCTACGTGTCAATCACCGAGGTCAGCGAATACGCGAAGGGCATGCCTGCCGAAATGTTGCAGTCCCGGCTGTTCCCTGTGTTGCCACCGCAGGACAAGCGTGCATTCTGCTTCTACCCGATGTCGAAGCGGCGTGAGCTGGGCGCCAACTGGTTCACCCTGCCCTACGACGAGCGGCTCACACAGATGCTCGAGCACGGCAAGAGTGGCCGCACATTCGCCGGGCGGGTCGTGCAGTTGATCACCGGCTCCACCGGTCTCGACGACTACGAGTGGGGGGTCACGCTCTTCGGGAATCACACCGACGACCTCAAAGATGTCGTCTACACGATGCGTTTCGACCGCGCGTCCGCGATCTACGCCGACTTCGGCACGTTCTATGTCGGCATGATCACTCCGGTCGAACAACTCTTCACGCCGTAGGGCAGCGCAACCTCACGCGCCGGTGTAGGAGACCGTGATCGTGTTCGTCGTCACATCGCGGCCACCGTCGTCGAAGCTGAACTGATCGAATTGAGCGACCTCGGGATCTCCGGAGGCGCCGAGTTCGACCAGCCCGCCTGGACCGTCGTAGTTGATGTTGCGGCCCGCGTCGAGCAACGAACGACAATCGGCGAACGTTGCACACGCAGAACCGCCGGTGCTGACTCCCACCATCAACGACGCGATGACATCCGCCTCAGACGACCCACCCTGCTGCGCGGCGAGCATGAAAAGGTTGGCGCAGTCATAGGCCTGCGTCGCGAAGAGACCGGTTGCCGTCGGGTCCTCGGCGGCAACGGCGGCGAGAAGTACCGGGTCCTCGGTGCGCACAGATGGCGAGACGCCAACGACTCGCCGCCGCAGCTGCGCGTTGACGGACCCGAGCAAGCTGATCGACCACGGACGACGAAGGGCGTCGTTGACCACAATCTCCCGCGGTGATGACCCGATTGCCTCCGCGAGCGCTGCCAGCATCCGTGAGCCGGCGTCAGGATCGCCGATGATCGCAATTGCCCCATTGTCGGGATTGACGAGTCGGCCGGCATCCGTAGCGAAGTCGTTGTCGGAAATCGCGAATCCGACCGAATCCGAGACCGCGATCCCGCGTCGCTTCAACGCCGCCGTCAGATGTTGCTCGAACGGGCGTCCGTAGCCGTCGTCCACGTAGACGATCGCCGCTCTTGTCTCCCCGGTCTGTTCGATCACCTTCGCCATCGCCTCGGCTTGCAGGCTGTCGGACGCGATCGTGCGGAACAACAGGTGATTGTCCGGGAAGTCGTCGAGCGCGAGCGCCGAAGCGCTCGGTGAGCAGGCGGCCACCCCGGCCGCGACGATGGTGGGCGCGAGTGCGACGGCTGTGTTCGACGAAGCTGGACCGATGATTGCATCGACCTTCGCGTCGATGAGCTGCTGCAGGCTGACCGCCGCAGTCACGGCGTCAGAACCCTCATCGCGAATGAACAGTTGGACGGGTGCGCCGTTGACGCCACCGGCCGCATTGACGAGGTTGACCGCGACGCGAATTCCGGCGCGAGCAGACTGGCCGATCGAGGCGCCCGCCCCGCTCGCGGGCATCAAGACGCCGATCCGCAACACCCCGTCGTCGACGCGTGGTGCGACCGTCGTGGCGGCGGGTTCGGTGGTGGCAGGTGTGGATGCCGGGCCGTTCGAGGTGCAGCTGATCAGCTGCAGACTCGCCGCTGCGACGCCGATCGCACACCTGCGCCCACCGGTCTTGCTCGTCACTGCGCCGAGTGTACGGGGCGCGCGCTGTTGGGCGCAGCACAGGTGGATGTGAAGATGCTGGGATGGACGCCTACGTGCAGCAGTTGGCCGACGCCGTCGCGGCGGTCGTCCCGGCGTGGTTGACCCACTGCGTCGTTGATACGTCGCGACGACAGACCGGTGGCTGCACTCCCGAACTCGCAACGGAGGCCGCGGCGATGGCGATCGACGCCGCACCACGCGTGATCGAGGCACTCATGACCCTGTTGGCGACCGATGTCGATGAGCAGCGGACGAATCCGTTGAGCATCCTGCGCGGCGCGATCCGATACCCGACCGACCTGCTCGAACGACACGCGATTCGACCGGTTCGGCGCGACGACTTCGCCCGCCACGCGTTCCCGAACGATCACTACGGTCTCAGCCCGGCAACGTGGGCGGACGTCGATCAATCGTTGCAGGAGCCGGGGCTGATCTGGGGTGCGTGGAAGGCCAAGACCGTGCTTGACCGGAGGCGATCCGACGGACGCTGAGCTAGGGTCGAATTCGTGAGTGACTCCACGCCACACGACCCCGCACCACACGACCCCGCACCGCACGACCCCGCACCGCAGGACTTCACGAGAGATCTCGTCCGCTGGAGCGAAGCGCTCGCAGCCATTGCCAGAACCGGGCTCGGGTTCACCCAGAGCCTCTACGAGCGAGAGCGCTTCGAGGAAGTGCTCCACGTCGCGGCGGACATCAAGGCCGCTGCCGACGACGCGCTCGAGATCCGCCGCGAGCAGGACCACTTCGTGCAGGAATGGATGGAGAGCGTGGGTGAGGGAGTTCCCGGCTACGTCACACCCAAGGTCGCGATCGGCGCGATCGTCGGCAACGACAAGGGTGAGATCCTGCTCGTTCAGCGCTCCGACAGCCTGATCTGGCTGTATCCGACCGGTTGGGCCGACGCCGGCTATTCGCCCTCGGAGGTCGCCGTCAAAGAAGTGCTCGAAGAGACCGGTATCGAGTGCGAACCGGTCCAGCTGATCGCCGTCCTCGACGGCCAGCGGATGGGCTTCACCCGGTTCGCGATGTACATGTTGTTGTTCCACTGCAAAGCCGTCGGTGGCGAACTCAGCGCCCATCCGTTGGAGACGGCCGACGTCGGCTGGTTCTCGCGCGACGGACTACCGCGCGCTGCTGCCGGTGCGCAATGGTGGGGGCCGATGGCATTTTCGGCGATCGACGGCAGTTCGGTCCCCGCGATGTTCGAGCCACCCCGCGAGCCGATCTGGCGCGGCGAGCACACCTGACGGCGGGCGCAGCAGACGCGATTCTGTCGGGGCCACCGATTTTCCGGGAACCATCTCGCTGCGGATACCGTCCAAGGAACATGACACGAATTCGTTCTCGCCAGTTGATCTCTGCCTGCGTCGCGCTGATCGTCGGATTGTCGGCGTGCGGCAGCGTGGCCAAGACCTCGGCGCCCACCACGATCGCGCCCAAGGTGATCGTCGTCGGCGCCAACGCTCGTAACGGCGGAGAGGGGACTGCCAGCCTCGCGAGCGTGGCGGATGCCCCAGCGAGCACGAAAATGATGGTGAGGAACGTCACCTACAAATACGACGGCGACGCAGCAGATCTGACGGCGCCGGCTGGCTCGTGGTTCTTTGCGCCCGGCGCCGAACCGACAAGTGCGCAGATCTCGACCGTGGCCAAGCTGCTCGGTGTCGCTGGTCAGGCGCAAAGGATGGCGCCCGATCAGGGCGGTGGCTGGCTGGTCGGTCCGCAGGACCATTCAGGCGCAACGCTCGCGATCACCGGCGACGCAATGTCGAGCTGGTACTACAGCCCGGCGCAGATGTCGATCAAGGTCGCGGTGTCGTGCGCCGGCGTCGCCATGCCGAGCATCGAGCCGGGTATCGACCCGGCAACGCCTACGACAAAGACCGATATGACGGCGCCTGAAGCCACGGCCCCCGATTTCCCGGTGTGCGATCAGCCGCAACCGCCGGCCAATGTGCCAACGACTGAACAGGCCAAGGCCAAAGCCATCGAGTTCTTCGCTGCCCTAGGTCTCGACCTCGGCTCCTACGACCTCGAGGCCTACGCCGACCAGTGGAGCGCCAACGTGATGGCCTACCTCAAACTCGACGGAATCCGAACGAATGTCAGTCGAAGCGTCGGGTACGGCGCCGAGGGCGCGATCACGTGGGCCAGCGGTTTCCTCGCCACCGCCACACGCGGCGGCGACTACCCCCGGATCGGCGTCCAGGCAGCCGTTCAGCGGCTCAACGCTCAGAACGGTGTGTGGATGCGGGGTGTGCCCGGCAAAATGGGAATGATGACCGCCGCGCAGGGCGCCATCGAGAGCGGTTCGGGGACCACGCAGGCCCCGCCATTGCCACCCACCCCACTCGGGACCAGCGGAGGCGGCATCGCTGGAGGCGGCACCGCTGGAGGCGCCCCCACCGGAATCGACGACACGGGAATCGCCACCACGGGCGCCACGATGGTCGCCGCTCCGCCTCAGCAATGCGACGTAGCGGTCGATTGCGCTCCCGTCGATGCGTCGGTGACCGTGACCCTCACGAACGCCAAGCCGTCGCTCGAGCAGTTGTGGGCGCAGGACGGCAACATTTGGCTGATGCCCGGCTATTCCTTCGACAGCTCCGACGGCGGCACCTACTCCGTCATCGCAGTCGAGGACATCTACATCCAGACCGAGCCGGATGTGTCGACGCTCGACACCAAACCTGCGGTCCCACCCGTCACCGATCCTGTCACCTCGATCGTCGTCGAACCGGGCCAAGTCCCGGCGACCACCGCTGAAACGCGGCCCGCCATGACTGTGGAGACCGCAGTGGCCACCACCGGCTAGGCGCCACGTACAAAAACTGATCAGGCGAACGACATCGTTCCGATCGCGGTCAAACGCTGGCACGATGGA
>JANYKS010000055.1 GCA_025358125.1 Actinomycetes bacterium | reverse complement strand
CCCTGTTGATCAGTGCGGTCGTCTCGTTCGAGATCGTTCGTCGCCGCAACCTCACCAAGTCGATCAAACAGGCTGCCGCCCAGCCTCACGCGTCACGGCGAGGGCGAACAGCCCGGATCCGGCGAGGAGAAGTGCCCGCTGCCACAAGCTCAGCAACTCGAACCGCTTGATGAGCATGTTCATGACGTGGCCCCGGCCGGTGAGAGCGTGGCGTGAGACTGGGCGGCAGCCTGTTTGATCGACTTGGTGAGGTTGCGGCGACGAACGATCTCGAACGAGACGACCGCACTGATCAACAGGGTCCCCTGCAGGATCTTGCTGATCTCGGTGGGGATCCTCTCGTTCAGCAGCCCCCCCGAGGCCTGCTCGATGCTCGCCCACACGAAGGCGGCGACGGCGATACCACCCGGATGGTTCCGCCCGAGCAGTGCGACGCCGATGCCGGTGAATGCGAGGCCGAGCGGAAAGCCGTCGCTGTACTTGTTGTAGTCGGTCAGCAAGAAGCCCATCGCGGCGAGACCGGCGAGCGCCCCCGACAAGATGATCGTCCTGATGATCATCGCCGATGAGTTCACGCCCGACGATCTGGCCGCGGCCGGGTTGAGCCCGGTCATCCGCAGGTCGTACCCGAACCGCGTTCGCGACACGATCACATAGAAGAGGATTCCGACTGCGATGGCCACGGGGAGGAATCCCTGCAGCGTCGTGTTCCTCCGCAAGTGGATACCGAAGTTCTCGACGAACCCGTTCAGTGACGGGAGTAAGCCGGACTTGGGCACCGACTTGGTCTCGATCCCGTCGACGACGCGTCTGTTGCGGAAATAGGTTGCGAGCAGATACGCGCTCAGTCCGGTGGCGATGAAGTTCAACATGATCGTGCTGACCACCTCGTTGACCCCACGGGCCACTTTCAACACACCGGGGATCGCCGCCCACGTGCCGCCGGCAACCATTGCGATCAACATGATCGCCACGATGTGCACGGGGCGGGGCAGGCTGAACGCCGGAGCCGAGGCTGCCGCAATCAACGCCCCCAAACGGTACTGGCCATCGGCGCCGATGTTGAACAGTTTCATCTTGAAACCGATCGCGACGCCGAGCGAGACGACATACAGCGGCGCGCCCTTGTTGAGAATGGTGACCAGCGAGTCGGTGGTGGTGACGTAGTCCGCCATCGCCCGGAACGCGGCGATTGCCGAGTGACCGGACAGCAACAGTGCCAGCGACGACACAACCACTGCGACACCGACCGCGATGGCTGGGGCCACCAATCCCGTGCCGATCCGTTTCATGACCGAGATGTTCACGCCGCCTCGCCCCCGCTCGCGGCGCCGGTCATGTACGCGCCGAGTTCGCCAATCGTCACCTTCACCGGGTCGAGCGTGGCAACCACGCAACCACGCAACATGACCAGCAGGGTGTCCGACAGGGCGAGCAGTTCCTCGAGGTCGGCCGAGATCAGCAGGACGGCGAGTCCGTTGGTGCGGGCACTGCGGATGTAGTCCCAGATCGCAGCCTGCGCGCCGACATCCACTCCCCTCGTCGGGTGGGCGGCGATCAGAACGGCAGGACCCGCCGTCATCTCCCTGCCGACGATCAGCTTCTGTTGGTTGCCGCCGGAGAGAGCGATCGCGGCAACGTCAGTGCTCGGTGTTCGAACGTCGTAGTCGGTGATGATCCGCCGGGTCTGGTTGCGGGCAGCAATTCTGTCGACGAAACCACGGACCGAGAACGGTTTCGAATCCTGATGGCCCAACATCACGTTCTCCCACAGCGGGGCCGCCAGGACGACACCGTCCTTCTGGCGGTCCTCCGGGATGTAGCCGATCCCCGCATCGCGCCGCTCGCGTGTGCTCATCGAATCGAGCCGGTGATGAGTCAGCTCGATCGACCCCGACAGGAGAGGCCGCAGCCCCATGATCGCATCGAGCAGTTCGGTCTGGCCGTTGCCTTCCACCCCTGCGACGCCGACGACTTCGCCCTTGTGGACACGGATCGAGACGTGGTCGAGGGCCGCTTTGTCACTGACGCCTGCAACGCTCACATCGTCGAGCATCAGGGCCACTTCCTCCGACGGTCGGTCAGTGCGCGGAACTGGGCGCGGCAGTTCGCGGCCGACCATCATCTGGGCGAGATCGCGGGCGGTGACATCGCCGGGGCGGACCTCGCCGACGGTGCGCCCCTCCCTGATGACCGTGATCGCATCGGCAACCGCAAGCACTTCGTCCAGCTTGTGCGAGATGAAGATGATCGTCACGCCCTCCGTCGTGAGTTTGCGCAGGGATGTGAACAGCTCGTTGACCTCCTGGGGCACGAGCACGGCCGTCGGCTCGTCGAGAATGACGATCCGCGCGCCACGGTAGAGCACCTTGAGGATCTCGACCCGTTGCTTGTCGCCGACGCCGAGTTCGGACACGTACTCCTCAGGGTCGATCCGCAAGCCGTAGCGGAAACCGAGTTCTCGCAGCGACCTCCGGGCCTCCCTGCGATTCAGCAAGGCCGCCGAGCCCGGCTCGTGGCCGAGCACGATGTTCTCCCACACGGTCAAGTTGTCGGCGAGCATGAAGTGCTGGAAGACCATGCCGATGCCACGCGCGATGGCGTCGCGGGGCGATTTGAACGACACCGTCTCGCCGCCGAGAACGATGTCGCCCTCGTCGGGTCGGTGCGCTCCGTACAGCGTCTTCATCAAGGTGCTCTTGCCGGAGCCGTTCTCGCCGACGATCGCATGGATCGTTCCGGGCAAGACCGTCAGGTTCACGCCGTCGTTGGCGACCACGCCGGGGAATCGTTTGACGATCCCGCGGAGTTCGATGGCCGGTGTCGGTTCTGGAGCGTGGTCCGTCATTGGGGTGTATTTCTAGTCGAATGCGAACGGGGGGTGCCGACCGAAGTCGGCACCCCCTCTGTCGGGCCGCTACCTGATCGTGTGGATCAGAGTGGATCAGATTGGTCAGGGCGCGGTCGGCACCTTGATGGTGCCGGCGATGATCGCCGCCTTCGCCTTTTCGATGGTGCCAGCGTAGGCATCGATCGCCTTGTTGGAAGCGGAGTAGCCAACGCCACCACTCTTCAGGTCGTACGACCTGATCTCAGCCTTGAACTTGCCGTTCAACTGATCGGCGATGGCCTCGTAGGTCGCCACGTCGACACGCTTGAGCATCGAGGTGAGGATGTACGGCTGCTGCGCCGGATCGACCGTGAGGTATTGGTCGGAGTCAACGCCGATGGCCCACACGGCGCCGGGCTTACCGGCTGCGACCGCGGCCTCGAACAGGCCCTTACCGCTGCCACCGGCAGCGTGGTAGATGACGTCGATACCCGAGGCGTACATCGCAGCCGCCGTGCTCTTGCCCTTGCTGGCGTCGTTGAAGCCGGTGAAGTCCGGCGGCTGGGTGAGGTACTTGATCTCGACCGTTGCCTTCGGGTTCACGTACTTGACGCCGGCCTGGAAGCCGGCCTGGAAGGTCTGGATCAGCGGGATTTCGACGCCGCCGATGAAGCCGACCTTGCCGGTCTTGCTGGCACAGGCCGCTGCGACGCCGACCAGGAACGAGCCCTGCTCGGCCGCGAAGACGACGTTGCGAACATTCGGGAACGGGGTGTCGTCGCTGGGGTTGTCGGGCGTGCCGTTGGGGTTGCTCACGACCGAGTCGATGATCGTGTAGTCCTTCTTCGGGTAGTCGGCGGCAGCCTTGGTGACCGCAGCGCCCCACAGGAAGCCAACGGCAACCGTGAGAGCCCCCGGGCCTTCTGACAGTTGCTTGATCCGGTCGGGGCGGTCGCTGCCATCAGTTGCCTGCGGCGTGGACTCGACGCCCGTGACCTTGAAGTCTGCCTTGGCCTTGTCGAGGCCGGCGGCCGCGCCGTCGTTGAACGACTTGTCGCCACGGCCGGTCACGTCGAACAGCAGGCCGATGGTCTTGCCAGCGCCGTCAGCCTTGAGGCTGGGCACCGGATCCACGACCGGTTTGCCGGCTTCGCAGGCTGCTCCCGTGCCGGCGGCGCTACTGCCACCGGTGGTGGCGCCGGTGGTTGCGCCGGTTGTTGCGATGGTGCTGCCGCCCGCTGGGGTGCCGGCAACGGTCGTTGTTGCTGCTCCGCCAGTGATCGTCGTCGCAGCCTTGTCGCTGCCGCATGCTGCGGCCACGACGGACAGACCGACGGCGAGTGCGAGCGCAGTGAAGCGCTTGCTCTTTCGCATAGTTCTCCCCCTATGGAGTTTGGTTGTCATGGAATAGATCTTCCGTCGGCGAGCCTATCAGGGCATTTCTCGAACGGTCCGAAAGTGCCGAGCTCAGCGGGCCATCTCGGCCACGGCCCGGACCTCGATGCCGCCGCGTGGCCGTTGGGTGAGGGTCACCCTGACGGAATGCGGCCGGGCCGTGGCCATGACCTCTCCGGCGATCTCGGCCGCAAGTGCCTCGGCGAATACCGCCCGATCGCGGAAGCCCCACAGGTACAGCTTGAGGCTCTTGCTCTCGATGCAGTACTGGTCGGGCACGTACTCGATCACGACGTTGGACAGGTCCGGCTGTTCGGTCACAGGACACATGCTGGCGAGTTCGTCGGTGACGAATCGCACGGATGCCACGTTCGCCGGCGCGGCGAAGACCTCGACGTGCTCGATCGGATGACGCACAGTGTTGCCGAGCACGGTGAGTTCGGGCACGGTGAGTTCGGGCTCGGTGAGTTCCATGCCCGCAAAGGCTACGGTAGGCAGTCATGTCAACCGTTCTGCCCGACGAGCAGATCGACACCTACTGCTCCGATCGGGTGGCTACGTGATCCACGAACTCATCAAGCAGGCCCCCAAGGCGCTGCTCCACGACCATCTCGACGGTGGGCTGCGGGCACGGACGGTCGTCGAACTCGCCGATGAATACGGTTACAAGTCGCTGCCGACCCACGATGTCGGCGAGCTCGCCAGTTGGTTCAACCGCGGCGCCAAGCGCAATGATCTCGTGCTGTATCTGGAGACGTTCGCGCACACATGCGCCGTAATGCAGCACCGCGACGCCATCGAGCGGGTGGCGTACGAATGCGCTGTCGACCTCGCCGCCGACGCCGTGGTCTACGCCGAGGTGCGCTTCGCTCCGGAACTCCACACCGAAACCGGTCTCACGCTCGACGAGGTCGTCGAAGCAGCGCTGGCCGGCTTTTCACGCGGCTCGGCCGGCACCGATCTCACCATCTACGCGATCCTGTCGGCGATGCGAACCGCCGCCCGGTCGCTGGCGATCGCCGAACTCGCCGTGCGGTGGCGTGACGCTGGCGTCGTCGGCTTCGACATCGCCGGAGCCGAAGCCGGTTACCCGCCGACGCGTCACCTCGACGCGTTCCAATACGTACAGCGCGAGAACTTCCACGCGACCATCCACGCCGGCGAAGCGTTCGGCCTGCCGTCGATCTGGGAGGCGATCCAGTTCTGCGGCGGCGAGCGCCTCGGGCACGGCGTACGCATCATCGACGACATCGGCGGCGAGCCGGGCGACTACACGCTCGGCCGGTTGGCGGCATACATCCGCGACCGTCGGATCCCGCTCGAACTGTGCCCGACGTCCAACGTCGGCACGGGTGTCTGCGCCTCGATCGCGGAGCATCCGATCGGCATGCTCCGGCGTCTGCGTTTTCGCGTCACCGTCAACACGGACAACCGCTTGATGAGCGACACATCGATGACCAAGGAGATGGTCCAGTTGCACGATGCGTTCGGCTGGGGACTCGATGATCTCGAGTGGCTCACGGTCAACGCGATGAAGAGTGCCTTCGCGCCGTTCCCCGAACGCCTCCGCATCATCAACGGCCTGATCAAGCCGCGCTACGCGCTGCTCCGCGCCGACCACACCCTCGGGGTCTAGCGCCCGGTCTCGCGCCCAGATGGTCTCTGGGGCGCTCGGGTACCGACCTGCCAAGATAGCGGGATGCCCGTGCTCGTACATGTCGTCGATCATCCCCTCGTAGCCGCCTCGCTCACCAAGGTGCGCGACGAGAACACGCCGAATGCAGTGTTCCGCCAGGAACTCGAGCGGATCGGCGCGCTGTTGCTGGTCGAGGCCACCCGCGGCTTGGCGACCCACGAGGTCGCGGTGCAGACGCCCGTCGCGATGACGACCGGACGCATTCTCACCACTCAGCCGGTGATCGTCCCCATCCTTCGCGCCGGGCTCGGTTTCGTCAACGCCGCCCAGATCCTGATACCGGGAGCCGACATCGGCTTCATCGGCATCTCCCGCAATGAAGAGACGTTCGAGCCACAGCCGTACGTCAACAAACTGCCCGACTCCATCGCCGATCGCGTGATCATCGTCCTCGACCCGATGCTGGCTACGGGCGGGTCCCTGGCCCACACCTGCCGATTGCTGTACGACCACGGCGCCACCGGTCCGATCGTCGTCGTCTGCGCGCTCGCCGCCCCGGAGGGCATCCTCGCCCTGCAGGACACCGGCATGGATCTGCAAATATTCACCGCGTCGATCGACGAGCGCCTCAACGAGCACGCCTTCATCGTGCCCGGCCTCGGTGATGCCGGCGACCGCCAATTCGGCGCCGCCTGACCCCCACCCGTGGAGGGGCTCAGAGGAGGGCGGCGAGGGCGGCGAGGTAGGGGGAGGGGTCGAGGTCGATCGCCTCGCCGTAGAGCTTGACCTTGGGCTCGGTGCCGCTCGGGCGGATCTGGAGCCGGATCTCGCCGAGCCACAGCCGCAGCAGCCCGGCTTCGTCATACCACTCGACACCAGTCACCGGCTGACCGGCGAGAGCGGCTGGTGGCGTCGCGCGCATCGTCTCGAGCTTCGCGGCGCCAACGGCGGGATCGAGCGGGACGGACAGGTCGCACGTGACATGGCGACCGAACCGCTTCGCCAGCGCATCGAGTCGGTCCTGCAGCGTGAGTCCCTCGGCCGCAGCGAGCGCCGCGACCTCGGCCATCATCACCGCGGCGGTGATGCCGTCCTTGTCCATCGGCTGCCGGCAGACCAGATATCCGAGCGCCTGCTCGTACCCGAAGACGAACCGCAGATCGGGGTGATCGAGGGCAGTGCGGCCGATCCATTTGAAGCCGGTATAGGTCTCCCTGAACTGAACTCCGTGCTCGGCGGCGATTCGACCGAGCAGCGACGACGACACGAGCGTCGTGATCACCAATCGATCCGCGCCGGCGGTGTGGCGCAGGATGTGCTCGCCGAGCAGCCAGCCGATCTCGTCGCCGGTCAGTCGTCGCCAACCACCGTTCGGCGTCGGGATCGCAGCCCCGAGGCGATCTGCATCCGGGTCGTTCGCGAGTGCCAGCAAGGCCCCGGACTCGCGAGCCCGCGCGATGAGCAGATCCAACGCGCCCGGCTCCTCCGGATTGGGAAACGAGATCGTGGGAAACGAGCCATCCGGCATCTGTTGGGCGGCGACGACGAAGGGCTCCGGCAGTGTCGCCGCCTTGAAGGCCTTCAACAGCGTCGCGCCACCGACACCGTGCATCGCGGTGTAGGCGACCGGGCCACCGACAAGGTCGGGACGAAGCCGCACCGCGGGCACCGACGCGAGGTAGTTGCGCTCGCCAGACTCATCGAGGCGCACGATGAGTGCGTCGTCCTCGGGGGCGAGCGCGACGTTGCACGGATCGAATCGGTCGATGCATGCGGCAATGGCAGAGTCGTGCGGTGGCACGATCTGGGCGCTGTCGGCGAGATAGACCTTGTAGCCGTTGTCGGCCGGCGGGTTGTGGCTGGCCGTCACCATCACACCGGCGATGGCACGCAGCGCGGTGATGTTCCAGGCCAGAACCGGTGTGGGCAGCGGCGAGGGCAGCAGTAGCGCACGCACTCCCATCGCGGCGACAACCCTGGCCGTGTCGAGCGCGAAGTCGTCGCTCTTGCGACGCGCGTCGAACCCGACGATGATGCCGCGTTGGCGCCCGTCGCCGGGCCAGTTGGCGAGCACGTAGCTGGCGAGCCCGGCCGCAGCTTGGCGAACGACCAGCCGGTTCATCCGCAGCGGTCCGGCACCCATCGCGCCACGCAGGCCTGCCGTGCCGAACTGGAGCCGGCCGGCGAAGCGTGAGGCAAGTACCTCCACCGGGCCCGAAATCAGCTCGGCCAGTTCGGCGCGGACATCGGCGTCGGGTTCGGCGGCGAGCCATGCATTGGCACGGGCAATCACGTCGACGGGTGGCATCACAGCAATTTTTGCAGGTCGACGAGCGGTCGCGCGCCGATGTGTGAGATCACCTCGGCCGCGGCGATCGACCCCAGCCGGCCGCACGCGGCGAGCGACAGGCCCTGGGTGTAACCGTAGAGGAATCCGGCCGCGAACAGGTCGCCGGCGCCGGTCGTGTCGAAGACCCGCTCGACCGCCTCGGCCGGGATCACGATGACTTCGTCCGGTGTCACGACCACCGAACCGGCCGAACCGCGCGTGATGGCGGCCAACGCGCAATCGGCACGGGCGCGGGCAACGGCGTCGTCGAACGACTCGACCTCGTACAGCGACATCAGTTCTTCCTCGTTGCCGAACAGGATGTCGACTTCATCGGTGACGAGCGCGCGGAAGTCATCACGGTGGCGGTCCACGCAGAACGAATCGCTGAGCGTGAGCGAGACCTCCCGACCATTGGCGTGGGCGATCTTGGCAGCCGCGCGGAACGCTTCCTTGGCGGCAGGACGGTCGTAGAGGTATCCCTCCATGTAGAGCACCTTGCCGGCAGCCACCGTTGCCGCATCGACGTCGGGAGGGCAGAGCAGCGAGGAGACGCCGAGGTAGGTGTTCAGGGTGCGCTGCGCGTCGGGTGTGACCACGATGATGCAACGACCGGTCGGCGTGTCGGCTTCCGGAAAACCGGGTCGGAACGAAACGCCGACTGCACGGAGGTCGTGGCCGAAAACCCGACCGAGTTCGTCGTCGCACACCTTGCCGATATAGGCAGCCCGGCCACCGAAGGAAGCGATCCCGCACATCGTGTTGGCGGCCGACCCCCCGCTCATCTCGACCGCCGATCCGAGCGCCCTGTACAGCGACACGGCGCGTTCGGTTTCGATGAGGGTCATCGCACCCTTCACGAGCGACTCACGTCTGATGAAGGAATCATCGGCGTGGGCGATCACGTCGACGAGCGCGTTGCCGATACCGACGACATCGAACTCGGCTAGATCAACGTCAGTCTCTGGCACGTGTCTTGACGCTACCGGGCCGCGGCCACAAGGCCTGACATCGCCGAGCTCGCCGCTACCGGCGGGTCAAGGTCGAGCACTAGTCTCGCTTTATGAATCTTGACCCCTACCGGCTTCCGCGCGCCGTGCTGGCGCCCCACTACGCGGTGATCCTCGAACCAGAACTCGCCGAGGCAACGTTCTCCGGATCCGTCTCGATCGCCGTCGACGCGACTGAACCGGTCGATCAGATCGTGCTGAATGCGATCGAACTGGACATCACGAGCGTCGAGGTCAACGGCGCGGCGGCGGGATTCACGCTCGACGAGAGCACGGAGCGGCTCCTCATCGACGCCCCGCTCGCGCCCGGGCCGGCCAGGCTCGACATCGTGTTCAGCGGTGTCCTCAACGACAAGCTGCGCGGTTTCTACCGCAGCACCTACACCGACGATGACGGCCGCGAACACGTCGTCGCGTGCTCGCAGATGCAGGCCACCGACTGCCGACGCGCGTTCCCCTGCTTCGACGAGCCCGACTTCAAGGCCCAGTTCGGTGTCACTCTCGTCATCGACGACGGATTGATGGCGGTATCGAATGGCCCGGAGCAATCCCGTGTCACGCTGCCGAGCGGTCGCATCGCCGTCACCTTCGAAGACACGATGCCGATCAGCACCTACCTCGTCGCCGTCATCGTCGGCCGGCTCGAGGCAACCGCCCCGGTCGACGTCGAGGGCACCCCACTTCGAATCGTGCACGTGCCCGGAAAGAGCCACATCGCCGCGTTCGCACTCGAGGTCGGCGCAGCGAGCCTGGCGTGGTTCCAGCGCTACTACGACATCCCCTACCCCGCCAAGAAGCTGGACATGATCGCGCTGCCGGACTTCGCCGCCGGTGCGATGGAGAACCTCGGATGCATCACCTACCGCGAATCCCTCCTCCTCGTGGACCCGGCAACGAGCACCCAGTTCGAGCAGCAGGTCGTCGCCGATGTCGTCAGCCACGAGCTTGCCCACATGTGGTTCGGCGACCTCGTCACGATGCGCTGGTGGAACGGCATCTGGCTCAACGAGGCGTTCGCCACGTTCATGGAGGTGATGGCCGTCGATGACTTCCGACCCAACTGGGAATGCTGGACCAACTTCAGTCTCGAGCGCACCGACGCATTCGAGGTGGACTCGCTCGCCAGCACCCGCACCGTGGAATTCGCGGTGCGTTCACCGTCTGACTGCGATGGCATGTTCGACGTGCTCACCTATCAAAAGGGTGGCGCGCTGCTGCGGATGTTGCAGCAGTACCTCGGCGAGGAACGCTTCCGGCAGGGCGTCAGCAACTATCTCAAGACGCACTCGTACGCGAACACCGAGACGAGCGACCTCTGGGATGGCATCGAAGCTGTCACCACCGCTGATGGCGGCAACGAGGCGGTCCGCGAGTTGATGGACAGCTGGATCTGGCAGGCCGGCTTCCCGCTCGTGTCGGCGTCACTGGCCGGTAGCGACTTGGTGCTGCGTCAGGAACGGTTCGCATTCAGCGACGAGGCCAACGACCCGACCCTGTTCATCGTGCCGGTCGGCGTCAGGGTCGGCGATGACACTCACATGGTGCTGCTCGACAGCGCCGAAGCCCGCCTGGAAGTTGGTAACACCGGCGCCGCGATCGTCGTCAATTCCGGCGGCCACGGCTTCTTCCGGGTCGCATACGACGACACGCTGCGGGCACGTCTCGGCACCGAGTCACTCGCGACGCTGAACACCGTCGAGCGCTACAACCTCGTCGACGATGCGAGCGCGGCGTTCGTCGCCGGCCGGCTTTCGGCCAGTGGTCTGCTCGCGTTCCTCCACGGATTCTCCGGCGAGCGCGAACTAGCAGTGTGGCAGGTGATCACCGCCTCCCTGCGCCGCCTGAACCGGATCATCGATGGCGACGCGCTCGAGCCGTTCCAACTCCAGGTCCGTACTCTCGTGGCCCCGGCCCTTGGCGAACTCGGGTGGTCGCCGCAAGCCGGCCAGGATGACCTTCAGTCCAAGTTGCGTGGCCTGCTGATCTCCGCGACAGCCGTCCTCGGCGCGGACCAAGAGGCGCAGCGCCGCTGCCGTGCGATCTTCGACGCTGACCGGGGCGACACCGATCCCGAGTTGATCTCGGCCGCCACGACGGTCGTTGCCTCGATCGGCGACGAGCGCGACTTCGATCGCTTCATCGATGGATTCCGCAATGCGCCCACCCCGCAGGAGCAACTGCGCAATCTGTACGCTCTCGCCGAATTCAACAGCCCGGAGCTGATCGAGCGCGCGTGTGAATTCGCGTTCAGTGGCGAGGTGCGGACCCAGAACGCGCCGTATCTCCTCCAGCGCTGCATCGCCAACCGCACCCAGGGCGAGGTGGCATGGAAGATGGTCCGCAGTAACTGGGGGGCAGCGAACGCGAGGTTTCCGAATCCGTCGATCATCCGGATGGTCGATCCCGTGAAGACGCTGAACACACCCGAGGCCGTCGCCGATGTGCAGGGCTTCTTCTCAGAACATCCGATCAAGCAGTCGCTGACCACGCTGGCGCAGGTACTCGAACGACAGCGGGTGAACGCCGCTCTCCGCAGCCGCGAGTCCGACGATTTCGAAGAAGCGTTGATCTCGAATGGATCGGCACGCCCATCCTGATCCACGAGGTATTGCCCATCCAAACAACCAAGCCTTTGTCACGCCGCGCGCTCGCCGCCGTTGGCAATTCGTGGCGGCTGGTGGTCGCCGGCGGCGGCACGACCCGGCCCCCTGAATGCACCGTGACCCGATGACGGCATCAGACCCTCACCGCCTGCTGTCGCCGCGAACCATCGCGGTCACGGCTGGACGACCGACTGAGCACGGCGCGCCGCTCAACCAGCCGATCGTGCTCGCCTCGAACTTCCGAGACGGTGGAGAATACACACGGACCCACGGCACGCAGACCTGGATCGCGCTCGAGGCAGCCGTAGGCGAACTCGAGCGCGGCCGCGCGATTGCATTCGCGAGCGGGATGGCCGCTGCGGCTGCAGCCGTGTACGCGCTCGCACCGAAGGTGGTCGTCATACCGACGCACAGCTACCTCGGTCTCAGATCGCTGCTGACGGAATACCAGAATCAGGGTCACGTCGAGCTGCGACCGGTCGACATCGCCGAAACGGCTGCCGTCGCCGCGGCAGCTGCAGGCGCCGACCTGGTGTGGGCCGAGACGCCGACGAATCCGACGCTCGACGTTGCCGATCTCGCTGCGATCGGCGACATCGCCCGCGCGGTCGGGGCACGGCTCGTCGTCGATTCCACATTCGCCACACCGCTGCTGCAACGCCCGCTCGAGCACGGTGCAACGATCGTGATCCACAGCGGCACGAAGTTCATCGGTGGTCACAGCGACCTGCTGATCGGGCTGTGCATCACGACCGACGACGACGTGTACGAGCGGCTGGTGAAGGCCAGGACGTTTCAGGGAGCAACGCCCGGCGCACTCGAGGCGTTTCTCGCGTTGCGTGGTCTGCGCACACTCCCGATCCGCCTGGAGGCCGCGCAGCGAAATGCTCTGACGCTGGTCGATCGTCTACGCGCCCACCCCGGCGTTGGCGAAGTGCGCTATCCGGGTCAGGGTGCGATGGTGTCGTTCGTCGTCGACGGGGGCGCACCTGCTGCTGATTCGGTCTGTGAACACGTCCGGATCGTGGTGCCCGCAACGAGCCTCGGCGGGGTGGAGACCACGATCGAGCGCCGCCAGAAATACAGCGGAGACGCGCACGTCGACCCCGGCCTGCTGCGGATGAGCGTCGGTATCGAAGACATCGAGGATCTCTGGGCCGATTTGGCAGCGGCCCTCGCCGCGAGTGCTCGGTTCCGGCCAGCGCCGCAGTAGCAGCGTCATGTCGATGCCATCGGCGCCGCAATCGGCTCAGTCGGCTCAGACGGTGTCTGCTCCGTCGAGTCGATCGAGTTCACGTCTGATCCGCTTGACACTCACCGCTCGAGCCGTCCCGAGCACCTGGGCGAAGAAGCTGACCCGCAGCTCCTCGATCATCCACCCGACGTCGATCACCTCGCCAGTGATTCGTGAGCGGGGCAGGCGCTCGAGGAGATCCTCGTAGCGCCGTTCGAGTGCGTTGACGTCACCCATTCGTTGCTGATCGAGTCGGGGATCCGCAACCATCTTCTCCAGCCGCCGCTCGATCGCGCGCACGTAACGCGGCA
The DNA here is from genome assembly GCA_025358125.1 of Actinomycetes bacterium. GTDB lineage: Bacteria > Actinomycetota > Acidimicrobiia > Acidimicrobiales > Ilumatobacteraceae > WLMZ01. Next base: position 7,211 of record JANYKS010000055.1, on the reverse strand, counting down.
GCTCGCCGAGACGGCGCACACTCGTCGCCGTCACGAACCCAGGACGCACCAAACGGGTCAGCTGGGTCCGCGCGTCGGCCACCGATGGACGGACGGATGCCGTGATCAACCGATCGAGTTTGGCTTGCACCGATGCCGCGGCGACGACGATCTCGCCGGCCGTGGCAAGTGCGCGAGCGACCGTCTGGACGAGATCGGCGCGGGCGGCGTCCTGCAGAGCCCGGAACCCGGCCTCGTCCCAGGGTGGCCCACCGCGTTCGATGATCACATGGTCCGCGGCCGCCGTCACGCAGTCGTCGATCAGCTCGGCGAGCGTCAACCCCAACTGCGCGCCGATCGCGAGCTTGACGTTGTTCGCCACCTCTCGCACCAGCGGCTGACGGGCGACGGGCACCGTGAGGATCAGCAGCCGGCGAGTACCGGCGCGCATCACGCGCTGTTGGATCTCGGGGTTCGTGAACACCCGGATCGAGACGTTGTCGCCGTTGTCGATCAGCGCCGGGTAGCCGCGCACGAGATGGCCGGTCGCCTTCGTCTCGCTCTCGATCACGCGAGGCAGATCACCGAAGTCCCAGCGGACGATGTCGGTCCGCTCGATGTCTCGTGCTGTTTCGGCAATGGCTGCGCGGAGGCGGCCGCCGAGCAGCTTGCGCAGGGCGTCGAGATCGGTTCCGGTGGCGAGGCAGCGCCCATCGTCGGCGACGACAGCGAACCTGATCCGCAGGTGTGGCGGTACGCGATCGACATCGAAATCCGAGGCGCGGACCCGAACACCTGCGATCTCGGTCAGAACAGCAGCGAGCGACTCGGCCAATGATCCACCCGCCGCCGTGAGTCGCTGCTTGGCCAGGCGGGCGCTGTCGGCAATCGGCAGCAGGGCCCGGCGCAGCGTCTTGGGAAGGGTCCAGATCAATGCGGTGACGAGTTCGTCACGAAAGCCCGGTACCTGCCAGTCGAATCCGCCGGCCGTGATCCGGTTGAGCACCGTCAATGGCACATCAACGGTGACACCGTCGCTCGGGTCACCCGGCTCGAAGCGATAGCCGACGTCCAGCGCCAGGTCGTCGTACTGCCAGGTGTCTGGGAAGTCGCGCCCGCTCATCGCCGCGGCGCCCACCGACAACGCGTCGAACGTCAGCACCAGGAGGTCCGGCTGTTTCGTCCGCGCGTGCTTCCACCACTGATCGAAATGACGAGTTGACACGACATCGTCACCGACGCGCCGGTCGTAGAACGCGAAGATCGTGTCGTCGTCGGCCAGGTCGAAGCGGCGGAGGCGATCGGCAAGTGCTCGCGTCTCTTCGATCAACGCCGCGTTCTCGGCGAAGAACGCGTGCTGCGTCGTCCAGTCGCCCTCGACCAGCGCATGGCGGACGAACATTTCGCGGGCCGCAGCGCGATCGACGCGGTCGTACCCGACCTGGCGGCCGGCGACGATCGGCAGTCCGTAGAGCGATACCCGCTCGGTGGTCACGGCCGCGCCGCGGCGTTCGTCCCAGCGCGGCTCGCCGTAGGATCGCTTGACGAGATGGCCGCCGATCCGCTCGGCCCATTCGGGTTGCACACTCGCCGCAACGCGACCCCACAGCCGGTTCGTCTCGACCAACTCGGCCGCCATCACCCACCGAGGTGGCGACTTGGCGAGCGCCGAGCCGGGCACGATCGCGAACTTCGAGCCGCGAGCACCGCGGAACTCACGGCTCTCCCCATCGCGCATCCCGAGATGCGAGAGCAGGCCGGCGAGCAGCGCCTGATGCACGAGATCGGGATGCCCTGCCTCGGTTCCGGGCCGGACGCCGAGGCTACCGGTCACCTGCCGGAGTTGGCTGAAGAGGTCCTGCCACTCACGCACCCGGAGGTAGTTGAGAAATTCGGTCCGGCACAGTTTGCGGAACTGGCTCGACGTCATCGCCTTCTGGCGCTCACGGAGGTAATCCCACAGCTTCACGAAGGCGAGGAAGTCCGAACCCTCGACGACGAACCGGCGATGCGATTCTTCAGCGGCCTCGCGCGCCGCGGTCGGTCGCTCGCGAGGGTCCTGGATCGACAGCGCAGCGGCGATGATCATCACCTCGCGCACGCAGCCACGGTGTTGCGCCTCGAGTACCATCCGGGCGAGACGAGGATCGACAGGGAGTCGGGCCATCCCGCGTCCGAGTCGCGTCAGCCGCCGACGGTCGTCGGGCAGATCCAACTCGAGCGCGCCGAGTTCTTCCAGCAGCGCAACACCGTCGCGGACGGCGCGACCGTCGGGTGGATCGAGGAACGGGAACGCGGCAACGTCACCGAGTCCGAGCGCCGTCATCTGCAAGATGACCGAGGCGAGGTTCGTGCGCAGGATCTCGGGCTCGATGAACTCCGTCCGGTTGTCGTAGTCCGCCTCGGTGTACAGACGGATGCAGATACCCGGCGCGACGCGCCCGCAGCGACCGGCGCGCTGATTGGCCGACGCCTGCGAGATCGACTCGATCGGGAGCCGCTGCACCTTCAGTCGGTGGCTGTAGCGCGAGATCCGCGCTGCTCCGGCATCGATCACGTAGCGGACTCCCGGCACCGTCAGCGAGGTCTCGGCGACGTTGGTCGACAGCACGACCCGGCAACCGGTGTGCGGCTGGAAGATGCGATGCTGCTCCGCTGCCGACAGTCGCGCATACAGCGGGAGCACTTCGATGGTGCGACGCTCGAGTTTGCGCAGTGCATCGGCGGTGTCGTGGATCTCGCGTTCGCCGCTGAGGAAGACGAGGATGTCGCCGGGCCCCTCGGCGATGAGTTCGTCCACCGCATCGCACACGGCCTGGACCTGATCGCGGTCTTCGTCGACTGCGACGCCGAAGGGGTCATCAATCGGGCGGTAGCGCACCTCGACCGGATACGTGCGCCCCGTCACCTCGATCACGGGGGCGTCGCCAAAGTGTTCGGCGAAGCGCGCGGTGTCGATCGTTGCCGACGTCACGATCAGCTTCAGATCCGGGCGCCGTGGCAGCAACTGCCGCAGGTAGCCGAGCAGGAAATCGATGTTGAGGCTTCGCTCGTGGGCTTCGTCGATGATCAGCGTGTCGTAGCGCGACAGCATCCGATCGTGCTGAATCTCGGCGAGAAGGATGCCGTCGGTCATCACCTTGACCAATGTGGCGTCACCGACGCGGTCCGTGAAGCGGACGGTGTAGCCAACCGCAGTGCCGAGTTCGGTGCCGAGTTCAGCGGCAACCCGCTCGGCGATCGTACGTGCCGCGAGTCGCCGCGGCTGAGTGTGCCCGATCAGGCCGAGGACGCCTCGGCCGAGTTCGAGGCACAGCTTGGGCAGTTGGGTGCTCTTGCCCGACCCGGTCTCGCCGGCCACGATCACAACCTGATTGTCTCGAATGGCCGCGAGCAGATCGTCGCGGCGCTCGGAAATCGGCAGTGATTGCGGATAGGTGATCGTTGGTACGCCGGCACGCCGTTTTGCCACGCGCAGCTCGGCGGGTGTCTGGCGGGGCACAGGATTCGAGGCGGGATCTGGCATGGCTGGTGCGGGAGGGCGGGGCAGAGGGTGCAGGCGAGGGCGAGGCAGAGGGTGCAGGCGAGGGGGTGCAGGCGAGGGCGGTGCAGGCGAGGGAGGTGCGGCGAGGGAGGTGCGGCGAGGGCGGGGCGGGCGAGGGCAATGCAGTACCCGGTCAGCATGACACGTAGGGCTCAGCGGCTTCCACCGGATTGCTGGCCAGCGCGGCTCACTGCCCGTGCAATCCCGCGCAATCCCGCGCCAGCGCGGCTCACTGCCCGTGCAATCCCGCGCCAGGGCTTTGATCACACGGGCAGACGGCCTGTGCGGCTGGCGTGGCGGGAAGTCGTGATGGCATTTTGGGACTTTGGTCCCGAGAGATCGGGGCTGATTCCCCTGCCTGTACTGATCGTCGCCACCCAAACTTGGGGTCATGAACAGTGACGAACGATCTCTTCTCTCCATTGGCGGCTTCGGACTGGCCATCGCGGCCTTTGTCTTCGCCGGTTTCACGTTGTCGCGCATCGACGACAAGGCAGTGTCGGCGCCTGCCGCGAGCGCAGCGCCGGCGGTGGAGATCAAGCTGACCGAATTCGCGATCACACCCGCGACGGTGGAAGTGCCGGCAGGAGACGTGAACCTACGGATCACGAACTCGGGCACACTCGTGCACAACCTGTCGTTCACCGAAACCGGTATGGCCACACGCGATCTGCAACCCGGTGAGACACAGACGCTCCAGCTCAAGGATCTCAAGGCGGGCAACCTCGCGATCCTGTGCACGATCCCCGGACACCACGATTCGGGGATGGCAGGAATGGTGATCGTTGGTGGCACCGGTGCCGCCACGGACCCGGCCGCGACGCCGACCACGATGACGTATCAGCAGATGGACAAGGCGATGGAAGACCGTGCGATGCGGTTCGTGAACGAGCCCAAGAGTGCGATGGGCGGAACCCGCCTCGAACCGAAGGTTCTCGCCGATGGCACCAAGGAGTTCGACCTCACGGCCAAGATCGTCGACTGGGAGGTGGAACCCGGCAAGATCGTGAAGGCGTGGACCTACAACGGCATGGTTCCCGGTCCGGAGATCAAGGTCAACGTCGGTGACAAGGTTCGGGTTCTGCTCAACAACGCCCTGCCGGAGTCGACCGACATCCACTTCCACGGGATCAGGGTGCCGAACGCGATGGACGGCGTCGATCCGTTCACGCAGAAGCCGGTGCTCCCCGGCGAGACGTTCACCTACGAGTTCACGGCACTCGAGCCGGCGGTTGGGATGTACCACTCCCACCACAACGCCCAGACCCAGGTGCCGAACGGTCTCGCCGGGGCGTTCATCATCGGAGACATGCCCATCCCTGCCTCACTTGCTGACAAGGGGATCACCAAGGTCGATCAGTCCGTCAACATGATGCTCGATGACGCCGGCACCATCGGCCTGACGCTGAACGGCAAGAGCTTTCCGGCCACTCAGGCCTACACCGCCAAGGTCGGTGACACGATGCTGGTCAACTACTTCAACGAGGGGCTGATGACGCACCCGATGCATATGCATCAGCCAACCGGCTGGATCATCGCCAAGGATGGTGTACCGCTGGCCCAGCCGATGCCATCGGACACGATTCTGGTCGGACCCGGCGAGCGTTACACGGTGCTCTACCACTTCTTGGATCCTGGTGTGTGGGCGTGGCATTGCCACATTCTCAACCACGCTGAAGGCCCGAACGGAATGTTCGGCATGGTCACCGCTGTCATCGTCAAGTAGCGGGTGACGGGCAGCAACCGACGCGAACACCACGAGACGCCCTGACCGGTTCACGGACAGGGCGTCTACGGTGTTTTTCGGGTGGAGGTGAGGGGAATCGAACCCCTGGCCTCGACTGTGCGATAGTCGCGCTCTACCAACTGAGCTACACCCCCCGTGGATGCGGTCGCCAGCCTAGCGGCGACCTCCAGATCGCGAGCCATTTTGGCCCCGTTCGACGGTGTAATCTTGGCACCGATGCAAGGGGCCCAGATGTGGGCAATGGTGGTGCAGGTCGACATTCCCGAAGGGCAGGACGCCCAGGCAACCGAGGGACTGGAGCAGTTCGGCGCGGAACCCGGCGAACCAGGTGGGGCGGGCGATCAGGCGGCGCGGAACCAGGTGGTGTCGGCGTAGCTGCTCTGCCGCTCGATCTGGCGCAATTGCACGAGCCGGTAGCAGTAGCCGCACAGCGACAGGAACGACAGCACGAAGGCGTACATCATCGCGTCGGCGTGGGTGGTGGCAAACAGGAAGAACGCTGCGAATGTCGCCATTGCCAGCATCGACAACACGTTGGACCGACGACGGCGCACCAGCTCACGACTGGTCGGTGGGCGGTGAAGGTGTGCCTGGCGGTGGCGTTGATCGACACTGCGAGACGCGTCGGGTTCGCCATGGGTGCGGCACTGCAGCGACGCCGTGCTCATCTGGTCGCGGCCGTACGCCACTGTCGGGACGCGATGCAGCTGACCGGGGCGACCGTTCGCTGCGGGGCGTGCCAGCGGCGACTGGGCGAGGGGACGGGCCATCGAGCGAATCGGCGCCATGCCACGGGTCGGCACGGACCGCTGCAGGCTCGAGAGCTGACGATTGAAATCGGACACCGAACTACCGGGGCGGTTCTCGCTGCGGTTGCGAAGCAGCGGCGGGAGCAGAACAGCGGCCCACGCTGCGGCCACCGCGAGAAGAACAATCTTGGTCATTGTCCACTGCCTGTTGTGAGAGATGAATTGGTCATGATGAGAAGGTGAATTCCGGTGTTGTTGGCGTCGAAGCGAAGGTCACAGGTCCGTAACAACATTACGATTGTACAACATTCGCAACAGTAGCAGCAACGTCCGGCGTCCTGCGGTACGCACCTGACCGGCCGCCCGTCTTTTCCCACAGCGCGAGTTCGCCGATGACCATCCCCCGGTCGGCCGACTTGCACATGTCGTAGATCGTGAGCGCGGCGACGGAGCACGCATGCAGCGCCTCCATCTCGACACCGGTGCGGTCGACCGTGTCGACCTGGGCCTCGATCGCGATCTGATCGTCGCCGATCTCGAAGTTGATGTAGACCGAGCCGACGAGGAGCGGGTGGCAGAGTGGAATCATGTCAGCGGTGCGCTTGGCAGCCTGGATGCCCGCGATCCGGGCAACGGCGAGCACGTCACCCTTGTTGACCTCACGGTTGGCGATTGCCGCCGTGGTCTCGGGCCGCATCCGCACGATGCAACGAGCGACAGCGCGTCGATGCGTCGGTTCCTTGGGAGTGACATCGACCATCCTGGCGCGACCCATTGGATCGAGATGAGTAAACGAGAGATCGGACATCTGTCATGGCATTGTAGTAAACGTTCGCTACACGAATCGCGCACCCCCGCGTTCACCCCAAGTTCATGGAAGCACTGCACCGGTGTCGACGACCTCGAACGCGGTACCGGGTATGGATTTCAGCTGATCGAGGTCGCTGTCGACCCAGCCCGGATTCGGCGCTCCTTGGAAGTACCAGTTGCTACCGTTGTCGGCGACGATGAAGCCGTACTGCTGGAGCGCGACAGCGATCACTCGGGCCTGGCCGGTGAGGCCGCCGACCTCGTAGCCCGCCTTGAGCCGTAGGCGCAGACCCATCGGTGGCAGATCGACGTTGGTGGTGCTCGACGCGAAGTGAGTGGCCGGCAAGATGTACTTGTTCCGGGTCTGTGCGAACGTGACGCG
>JANYKS010000115.1 GCA_025358125.1 Actinomycetes bacterium | reverse complement strand
GCGATCGCTGAGATCCACTTCTTTGCTTCACCGACTCGGAACTACGAGTGGGTGTTCGAAGGAGATATCACAGCGTGCTTCGATGAGATCGACCACACGGCCCTCATGGGCCGGGTGCGACGTCGCATCGGGGATAAGCGGGTTCTGCGGTTGGTGAGGTCGTTCCTCAAGGCTGGTGTCCTCGGTGAGGACGCTGTCCATAGAGACACGATCGCTGGCACACCCCAAGGCGGGATCCTCTCTCCGTTGCTGGCCAACATCGCGTTGTCGGTCCTTGACGAACATTTCACTGCCAAGTGGGATGCCCTCGGCTCGGAATACCATCGCTCCAAGCATCGCCGCAACGGCGGCGCCATCTGCCGATTCGTCCGCTACGCGGACGACTTCGTTGTGATGGTGTCCGGCACCTGCGACCATGCCGAGCAGTTACGCGACGAAGTCACAGCGGTCCTCGCCCCGATCGGCTTACGCCTGTCGGAAACGAAAACGAGGATCTGCCACATCGACGAAGGGTTTGATTTCCTCGGGTTCCGCGTCCAGCGGAAGCACCGCAGGGGAACGAACAATCGGCTCGTCTACACGTACCCATCGAAGAAGGCGCTCGCGTCGATCATCGACAAAGTCCGTGTGTTGACGCGCCGCAGTTGGCATCGAGATCTTGTCACACTACTGAACCGGCTCAACCCGGTCCTGCGGGGATGGTGTAACTACTTTCGGCATGGAGCATCCAAGCGGGCCTTCGGATACGTCGACAGCTTTACGTGGCGACGAATCATCACCTGGCTCCGCAAACGACACTTCAAACTGAACTGGGCGACGATCCGCCGACGACACCTCCCCACATGGGAGATCACCGCCGACGGCGTCACGATGTTCCGACCGAGAGCGGTCCCGGTCACCCGCTACCGCACCCGGTTCAACATCCCCACACCATGGACAACACCAGGATCAACCGCCACAGCGGCATGAACACGTGGAGAGCCGGATGCGATGAAAGTCGCACGTCCGGTTCGGAGGGCGGGCCGCAGAGACCCACCCGGCGAAAGCCGGACATGGCGCTGCGGCTCGACCCCTACATCATCGGGAAAGACAACGGCTCCGCGATCGGCACCCTCGTTGAACGAGTTACCCGGTTCACGATCCTCGTGCACCTCGGCCGGACGCGTTCCGCCGAGCATCTCCGCGACGAGATGATCGACACGTTCGACCAGTTACCCGCGCACGCACGGCTGTCGCTGACCTGGGATCAGGGCATGGAGATGTGTCACCACCACCAGATCTCGGCCGCTCTGACGATGCCGGTGTACTTCTGCGATCCGCACTCGCCGTGGCAACGCGGCACGAACGAGAACACCAATGGCCTACTCCGCCAATACTTCCCCAAGGGCACCGACCTGTCCGTCCACCCAGGAACGGAACTCACCCGGGTCGCCCTCGAGCTCAACGACCGACCACGCAAGATCCTCGCTTGGGACACACCCGCAGCCCGATTCGCTACCCTCCTCACAGACGCTGTGTAGCGACGATCCTCAGAATCCGGCCAGGTCGTGATGGCCATCATGGGTAGAATCTGTTGGCCGCCGACACCTCGGTCCAGCGTACTAGCAGACCACCCGGCAGAAGTTCGAGGCCCCTGTCATGTTTGGTGACGAACGCGCCGGAATCCGGATCGACCCGAACGGCGGCCGCCAGGAACAAGTCTTGCGGCTCTGGGTAGCCAGCTGCGTACGAGCGCCGTCCATTTGCCGAGTGCCGCGACCCAGAGGGCGAAGTTTAGCGGCTTGCCATTGCGTAGTTTTATTCACTCGTCGGCCTAGAGCCAGTACGTCAACGGCGCGAAGACGGCGTGGAAGATTGCCGATCCTCCCACGAACCGGAGTGCTCGGTCGCTCAGTCCAATGCCCCAGCGACCGGCCTGACGTTCGAAGCTCCATGTATACGCCGCGGCGGACGGTCCATGACAACCGTCTCGCCGGGGAGATCGGTGTACTCGGCCCTCCGACGGTCTTTCGTCGCTTGAGCGTTACCGGGCAGAGGCGGGATGCGAGCGCATCGACCGGACGCTCACTCACCGCATCCTGAGCAACGACGCCGCTGCGGGCGCTCAGAGTGCTTTGATCCGCGACGGGCCGAGGCCGGCCGCGTCGATCTTGGTCACCAAGGCCGAGGCCTCGGCCTTGGTCAGGCCGACGTGCACGACTGCAAATTTTCCGGTGATCGGCTTGATCGTGAAGCCGGTGAACTTGGCCTTGGTCAATTTGTCGATCTTGGCCTGCGCGGCGGTCTTGGCCGTGTAGATGCCTGCGACCACCTCGTAGTTTGTCGACGACGATGTACCTGCGGCTGTCGTCGACGCGGTCGGCGTCGAGGTCGAGGTCAGACGGAACGTCGTTGCGGTGGCCACGCCGGCCGTGTTGATCTTGGTCGCCATCGCTGTCGCCTCGGCGTTCGTCAGACCCGGTAGCACGGCCGCGAACTTCGCGCCGACGGCCTTGATCGAAAAGCCCGAGAACTTGGCAGCGGTCAGCTTGTCGATCTGGCTCTGCGCAGCCGGCTTCGTCGTGAAGATGCCACCGACGACCTCATAGTCCTTCGTCGTCGATGATGTGGTCAACGGCTTCGCCACCGGCGCGGCGCCAGCTGCGCCAGCCGTGGTGGCGGTGGTGGCGGTGGTTGTTGCGACGGTTGGCAACACTGTCGCCAAGGGTACGGTCACCGTGGTCGCCGCGGCGGCGGTCTTGACGGTGGTGACAGACGGTGCAACGGCGGAGACGCTGCTGCGGATCGTGGTCGTTGGCGACGCACCCTTGTCCGCCGAGCAGGCCGAGGTGATGAGCACCAGCGACATTGCACTCACAAGCAAGGCTCTTGACTTCAGCAACGGTACTCCTTCAACCAGATCGGGAACGTTCCCGAGCCACCACGCCGCTGCATCGTAGCCACGCCCGCCGCCGAGAACCGGTCGCGGTATGACTGCTCCGGCGCACGGTCACGAGGCGCACCGCGACCGTGTTCGTTGCGGGCGTCAGCGTCGAACAACTGCGGCTTGCGCGTCCCGCGCGACCTCGTCCGGGACCCCCTCGCCGAGCAGTCGGCGCACGCACATGTGATCGAACGAACCAGCGCTCCCCCCGGACAACTGATCCGGGTTTCTGTGGGCGTATCCGGCCGTCAGCGAGACCCGCTCCAGCATCTCCCCGACGGCTCTCGCAGTTTCGGCCCGGCCGAGCCCACCGATCGTCAGGCCATGGCTGATTCGGTCGATCGTCAGGCGCGACGCGAGCGCGGGCCGACGTGAGCCACCCGGCTCGGCACGGCGCGCCCGACGAAAGTCTCCACCAGTAGGGCCGCCTCGATCAGGCGATCGATGTCGATGCCAGTGCGAACGCCGAGGTCGTCGAGCAGGGCCACGGCCTCCTCTGTGGCCACGTTTCCGGCGGCACCAGCCGCAAACGGCGACCCTCCGAGGCCTCCGACGGAGCAGTCGAACCTCGTGACCCCGGCCTGCAGCCCGGCAAACAGGTTGACGAGCCCGGTGCCACGGGTCTCGTGGAGATGCAGGCCGACGTCGACGCCGATCACGTCGAGCACGTCATCGATCCGCCGTGGTGTTGCCATGCCGGTCGTGTCGGCGAGGGTGATCGCCGACGCTCCGGCATCACGCAGTGCAGCGCACAGAACAGCAAGATCGGCCGCGTCGATATCACCCTCGTACGGCGACCCGAACGCGCACGAAACGACGGCGTCGACCGGCACGTGCTCCGCTGCCGCGCAGATCGCCCTCATCTGCTCGACCGACTGCTCGATCGACATCCCGACGTTGCGCTCGTTGTACGCGGTCGACACCGAGATCGTGAAAGTCAGCTCGTCGACTCCTGCGTCCAATGCCATCTGAGCACCGCGCAGATTCGGGACGAGGACGGCCCGGACGACGCCGAGGCGCTCGCCGATCGCGGCGACGACGTCGGCGGCTCCCGCCATCGACGGCACCACAGCCGGGCTCACGAACGCTGCGATCTCGACGTGCGTCACGCCAGCGGCAAGGACCGCCTCGATCAGCTGGACCCGTCGATCCAGCGCGATCGGCGCCTCGCCCTGCAGTCCGTCGCGCGGCCCGACCTCGCGGACCGTCACTTCATCCGGAAGCTGCAGCATCATCACAAGTCTACGATCATCGGCGTGGTTGATCACTGCGAAACGAGCAGCGCGTTCAGGCGAACGGCGAGTTTCGCGCCGGCGTCCTTTCCGGCCGCGATCAGGAACGCGAACTGCTGGTCGTCGAGGAACTGATCTCCGGTCGAGTAGTGCGGGAACTTGGGATCCGAGCGCGAGAAGCGGCGGACGTTGAGCGGCTGGTCGGCTGCGATGCGCAAATTGGCGTAGAGGATCCGCCCGTCGGCCGCAGGCAGCGAGCCCGACGCCTTGTACTTCACGCCGATCTCGAACACCGAAGTGGGCGGCAGCGCACCACGTGCGTTGGCGGCAACGTCCAACGCCGAGGTGTCGAACTCGTCGATGTCGTCGAGGTCGGTCTGGGCCAGCGCGAGAGCCTCCGTCAAGGTGTTGAACGAGCTCGGCTGATCACCGGACGCGTCGATGCAGACGATTGTCATGCATCGCCGACGCAGCAACTCGACGAGGCCGAGGTTCTCCCAGTGACCCCCGTCTGAGACATAGACATAGTCGTCGAGATCGTCGTACACTCCGAAGATGCCCTTGGCCAGGTAGCCGAGCCGTACTTTCGGGAACTTCTGGAGGCTCTGCTGGGCCCAGATCGGAGACGGCGCCCACACGCCGAGGTCGACGCCGAACGCGGCGATCACGGCGTTCGTCGTGCCGAGGCTTGATCGGCCCATCGCCGACGCGATCGCTGCCCCGCTCGTTGCCATCCAGGTACCGGGCTGTTTCATCTTCGCCAGGCGTTTGGGAAGACACTGCATGTATTTCTCTGTCGGGAGCACCGTGCGGCCCTGCGTCACGAACTTCTTGGAGACGGTGAACGAGGACGCAGCGATCCCGTTCGGTGACAGCCCGACGCGTTGGGCCGCGCAGCACACGATCAGTTCCGGCTTGTCCGGGAGCGTTGCGAACGAACGCTCGCCGGAATCCCCCGGTGCTGTCGCAGCATCGCAGGAGACGACGAACGAGCGCTGGAGTCGGGTGCTGTACACCTCGCGCAGCGAGACGCGTTGGGTATCGACGGTCGCACCGAGCGCAACGAAGCCGGCCGTGACGCCGAGCCACACCCACGGCTCACCGGCGTTCAGCCTGCCGACGTCGATCGCCGCGCCGGCTGCGATTCGACCGGAAACCAGCACGAGCACGAGTGCGAGGATCACGCCACCGAGATATGGCAGCGCCTTGGTCAGCCTGCCCCTGACGAGCCTCAAAATCGCGCCGAGCAGTGCGGAAACCGAGATGCCGCCGACCGCGAGCGCCGTGTTCATCCCGCCCTGGAGCAAACCACCGACCGTCTTCATCAGCCACGGTCCGACGATCTGGATCAGCGCGACCACGATCGCTGCCGCAAGCGAAACCTTGGCAAACCGCAACCACCTGTCCGAGAAATGACGTTTGAAGACCGAAACGATCACGAGCGCGGCGGCGATCGCGGCGAACACCAGCGACGCCAACCAATGCCGCGGCTCGATCGAGATCGATCTGATGGAAGCGTTCTGGCGGAACTCGGGATGCGACACGAACGAACCGAGCAGCGCACCGAGTGGCCAACTGACGATGAACACGAACGCGAGCACCACGACGATGTGGGCGATGATCACGAGCAACGCGAGCGCGAGGGCTCTGGGCAGCCCACCCGGACCGTTCTTCAGGTATCGCTGGCGGCCGCTTGCCTTGCGGTTGCGTTCCGGATCGATCATCGCCAGGTCATCCGCTCGTGCGGGAACAGCGCGCGCGATCCCGGCCGAGACCGGATCGATCGATTCGGTCAGCTGGCTGCGCATCAGCGCGCACGCGCTCGGCGCGTCCGGCCATTGTTCGCGGGTGAGGAACCAACCGGTTGCGGCGTAGTTGCCGCCCGACACCGCGGAGATGAAGCGGGCGCCTTCCATCAGGCCCGCCGCCTCCAGCACCTCTAATGCACCGAGCGTGTACGACGCGGCGCGGATTCCGCCGCCCGAGCAACAGATGCCGTAATCATCCGGTTCGGCCATCTGCAGCGGGGATTGGGTCACGGCTTGCATCGGCTGGGTGCGGTGCAGGTACGCCGACCAAAGCCGGCACAACGTGACCACGGCAGCGACGATGAGGCCCAGCCACTTCAGCGTGCAGAGCGTCAGCACGGCATCAGCGACGACCCGGCCTTGGTAGCGCACGCCACCGCTCTGTGACGCCCGCAATCCGTTGAGCAGGACGGCGTTCTCTCCGAGGTTGGCGACGCCGGCCGTGAGCGCAGCCGCTGTGGCGACGAACCGCAGGCGAGCGAGGCGGCGGATCTGGAAGCCGTCCATGGGACGATTGATGAGCACCAGCCCGACGGTGTACAGCGCCGCGAAGATCGTGTCCCGCCACAGCAACGCGTGGACCGCCGTTGAGGAGACGTTCGCAAGCAGGTGGCTCAACCTGATGTCGTTGCCGGCGAAGCCGAGTGCCGCAAGGACGCTGGCGGGCAGGTCGCCACTGACCCATCGCAGCCCGACGAAGACCAGCACGACGGAAATCAGCAGGGTTGCGAGCGCTCCGAGCTTGCTGTACTCGCGTTCCCGGAACCGTTTCCACGGCCTGAGCGCAGTATGCAGTGCCATCGCTGTCATGCTTGCAGATCCTGAGAGCAGGCTGTGACGGCCCTGAGTGGGGGCCTAGAGTCGCGGGACTGGGACGCGGCGAGCGAGCGAATGGGCTTGACTCATCCGGTGGCAGACCGACAGGCACGAAAGCAGGCGAGGTGACATGAGCATGAGACCGGACTCGCGGCGCGTGCTCGTCATCGACGACGAGCCGTCGATCGTCGATGCGGTGTCCACCGCGTTGCGCTACGAAGGCTTCGATGTGATCGAGGCCCGCAACGGTCGCATCGGTCTCGCGCTCGCCCAGACCGAGCAACCGGACCTGATCGTGCTCGACGTGATGCTGCCCGATCTCGATGGGTTCGAGATCATCCGCCGCCTGCGCGCCGACGGGCTACAGACACCGGTGCTGTTCGTGACCGCCAAGGATGCGCTCGAGGACAAGGTCGAGGGGTTCTCGGCCGGCGCCGACGACTACGTGACGAAGCCGTTCTCGCTGGCAGAGATCGTGCTGCGCGTACGCGCGATCCTGCAACGCACCATCGGGGCTGACGCCAGCGCCGACACCCGTCTGTCCTACGCGGACGTGACGCTCGATCCGGAGACTCATGAGGTCTGGCGCGCTGGAACCCCGATCGAGCTGACAGCGACGGAGTTCAATCTGCTCCGTTATTTCCTGCTCAACCCGCGGCGGGTGTTGTCGAAGCCGCAGATCCTCGATCATGTGTGGCACTACGACTTCGACGGTGATTCCAACATCTTGGAGACCTACATCAGCTACCTGCGCAAAAAGCTCAACCAACTCGGGCCGCCGCTGATCCACACGATGCGCCTCGTCGGCTACGTCTTCCGCGAGACGGACACAGACGGATAGATGTCGCTCCGCGCCCGTCTCGTCGCGGCCACCAGCGTGGTGGCATTGATCGCACTCGTCATCGCCGGCGTTGCGACGTACGCTGCATACTCCAGTTCCCAGTTGCGCCAGATCGACGACAGCCTGCAGCGGGCTCACGAGCCGATCGAGGTACTCGTGACAGCGGACGCTCCAGGGCTGGAGTTGGGGATCGAGCGGGCGGTGCCCGGCTCGTTCGTCGAGTTGCAACGCGCCGATGGTACGACGGTGTTTGCCATACCAGGGCGCGAACCCGGCCATGAGATCCTCGCCAACGTCACCAACCTTCCCGCGATGTCGTGGCCACCACAGCGGTCCGGCGCCGACCCCGACCCTTCGAAGTTCGTGACCGTCCCGACCACCGATGGTGACGGCGAGGTCCGCGTCCGCATCTCCCGGCTCGACAACGGCGGCTTTCTGGTCGTCGGGCAGTCGTTGCACGAGGCGACGGAGGCCCGCCGGCGACTGCTCACGATCCAGGCAGCCGTCGCCACGGCGGCGCTGTTGTTCGCCGGGATCATCGGCTGGATCCTCGTGCGCATCGGCCTACGCCCACTGCGCCGCGTGGAGCAGACTGCGTTGTTGATCGCGGCCGGGGGCGACCTCGACCACCGCGTCCCCGGCGCAGATCAGCCGACCGAGGTCGGCAGGTTGGCAACTGCCCTCAACACGATGTTGGGCCAGATTCGCGGCGCGTTCGAGCAACGAGACGTGACGGAGGCAGCGTTGCGGAGTTCCGAGGAGCGGATGCGCCGCTTCGTGGCCGACGTGTCGCACGAACTACGGACGCCGCTCGCAGCGGTCAGCGCCTACACCGAACTGTTTGGCCGCGGTGCGCGCGATCACCCCGCCGATCTCGAACGGGCCTTGCACGGCATCGACATCGAGACCGCGCGGATGCACGAACTGGTCGAGGAGCTACTCCTCCTCGCGCGCCTCGACGAGGGTCGGCCGCTGGACCGATCTCGGGTCGATCTGAGCGAGATCGTGGTCCAGGCGATCTCCGCTGCGAGGACCGTCGCTCCGGAATGGTTGGTATCGCTGAAGGTCACCGATGTCGTCACCGTCGACGGCGACGCCGGCAGATTGCGTCAGGTGATCGACAATCTGTTGGCGAACGTCCGCACCCACACGCCGCCGGGAACCACGACCTCGATCGACGTGCGGACGGAAGGCGACACCGCCGTACTGACCGTTCGCGATAATGGTCCTGGCATGCCGCCAGAGCAGTCGGCCCGTGTGTTCGAGCGCTTCTATCGCGCCGACGTGTCCCGGTCGCGGAGCTCGGGTGGTGCCGGCCTCGGACTGGCGATTGTCAAGGGGCTCGTCGCGGCCCACAATGGGACGGTTCTGTTGGAGACGTCGCCAGGCGCAGGCCTCGCCGTCGCGATCCGGCTGCCGCTGCGGGTCGACACCGACATTGCCGAAACAACGAGCGGAGATTCGAACCGATGAGAGACCTGTGGTGGAATCTGAGTCGGGCAACCGGCATCGTTGCGACGGTTCTCGCCGTTGGCGCGCTGGTGTGGGGTTTGTTCTTCTCTGCCCGCAACACCGGCCAGCTGCGCCGGCCGAACTGGTGGCTCGACCTGCACAACTGGCTCGGCGGGCTTGCGCTCATCTTCACCGGCGCGCACCTGCTCACCGTATATCTCAACGACAACTCGGGCATCGGGCTGGTCCAGCTGTTCATCCCAGGAACCGCCGGCACCGGGCAATGGGGCATCACGTGGGGTGTCATCGCGGCGTACACCTTCGCGGTGGCAGTGTTCACCTCGTGGCCGCGCAAGCGGTTGTCGCGGCGGGCCTGGCGAGCGGTGCACCTCAGCTCCGTCGGCGGCGTGTTCCTCGCCGGGATCCACGCGTTCGAATCCGGTTCGGATGCCACCAAGACAGTGTTCGAGGCCGGATTGCTTGCCGCCACCGCTTTCTTCGCCTACGCCCTGTCGGTGCGGGTGTTGGCGTTGATTGCGCGCCGCCGGGCGCGCTGATTCTCAGGTGGCTCCAACGTTGCGCAGAGCTGATCCTGAGGAAGAGATGTTTGGCTGTAGCGCATGACCACCGGACGGACACCGCACCAACTCGGCGATCCGCTGATCGGAAGCCCTACGAAACCGTTTCCGGCGCCGACCAGCCCACCAACCGTTCCAACCGCGATAACCGCGATAACCGCGCCAAACGCGCGACCGGTACCGACGGCGCGCACCGGCGCCAGGCGCAAGCACCCGGCACGCGGAGCACGGATCGGCGCGTTGCTGCTCAGCTGTGCGGCCACGGGTGGCCTGACCTACTTCTTCGCCGACGCCAACGCGTTGCAGGCAGCAAGTAAGGCACTCGCCCAGCTGCCCGCGCCGATCGCGGTCGGTGCAACGCCGGCGCCGACACCGGCGCCCAGTTCGAACGCCACGGCAGGCGCCGTCACGCCGGCGACGACCGTCACGCCGGCGACGACCGCCACGACGGCCGAGAATGCGGCGCCGACAACCACCAAGGCCACCAAGGCCACACCAACCACCAAGGCCACAGCAACCACCAAGGCGAAGGCGTTCAATGGCTCGGTGATCGACACCAAATTCGGTCCGGTGCAGATCCAGGTCCAGATCACGGGTGGAAAGATCAGCGAAGTCGCCATCCTCCAATACCCGGACAGCGCCGACAGGAGCGTGCAGATCAACGCCAATGCACTGCCCACGTTGCGCTCCGAAAGCCTGAGTGCGCAATCGGCATCGGTGCATGCGGTGTCCGGCGCCACCTACACGAGCAGAGGCTACGTCAAGTCGCTCCAATCGGCGATCGATCAGGCCCGCGCGGCCGGCGCCACCACGATCGCATGACCAGGGCCGCGACGACCGACGGGCTCCACCATGTCGAGCTCGTCATGGGCATGGCCGTCAGCATCGACATCCGCGAACCGGTCCCGTGCGCGGCGGCCGTCCGCGACGTCGTGGCCTGGCTCCACCACGTCGACGAGACCTTCAGCACCTACATCGACTGCAGCGAGATCAGCCGCTTCGGCCGCGGTGAGCTGTCCAGCGATCAACTCAGCGAGGAGACCGCGGACGTGCTCCGTCGCTGCATCGTGCTCAACGAGGTAACCCGCGGAACGTTCGACGCGTTCGCAGTTCCAGCACCAAACGGCACAATGCTCGATCCGTCGGGATTCGTCAAGGGCTGGTCGATCGAGCGCGCAGCAGCAATGCTCGAATCCGCCGGCGCCGTGAACTTCTGCATCAACGCCGGCGGCGACATCGCGATCCGCGGTCGTCCCGAACCTGGTGGCGCGTGGCGCATCGGCATTCGGCATCCGGACCTCCCCGATCAGCTCGCCACGGTGCTCGAGATCGCAGGGGCCCGAGCCGTCGCGACGTCCGCAACCTACGAACGCGGCGCGCACATCATCGACCCGCGCACCGGCGAACCGACCACCGCGATCGCCAGCGCCACGATCGTCGGACCCGACCTCGCGATCGCCGACGCGTTCGCGACCGCGGTGTTCGTCATGGGCCTCGACGGTCTCGAATGGATCGAGGGCCAGGACGGCTACGAGGCCTACCTGATCACCCACGACAACACCACCCATTGGAGCAGCGGCTTCTGACCGTCCAGTCGAGCACTACCCGTCACTGCTGGGTGACGGTTTCGACGCGCCGAGGTAGTGGCTTCGAGCGGAAAGCGAACGGCTGTCACGAGAGTTAGCCCGAGTCCTCTGCGCGTTCGCGAATGAACCGCAGGATCTTGATGTGTTTGTCGGTGTCGTGCTGAATGAGTTCGATCAAGAGACCCCACAGGGTGGTCTCTCGAACGTCTTTCAACTCCTTGGCGAGGGTCTTGAGCTTTTTCGCATCATCTCGTTCGACCTTGAGCAGTTTGGCGGTGGTTTCGATGATCCGATCACGATCACCCCTCAACCCCTGCAGCGATGGGATCGGGGTGTCTTCGTCGCGAAGTTCGCCCATTTGTTTGATGGCCTCGGCGAGGTCGTTGAACATCGCATGATGCCGCCTCTCGTCCTCGAGAATCAGCCGCGCGATATAGCGGAAGGCAGGCGAGCAGGAATCGTCCTCTGCCAAGCTCTGATACTCGTCGAGGATGGCCCCCTCCTCGACGACGTGTCCACAGACGTGGTCGTAAAGCTCTTGCTCCCAAACGCTCGCCCCAACAATGTGAGTCATTCTCTTTCCCTTTCCTCCGTGCACGGACGGTGCAATCATCCATCGTCTCGAGACTCGCCTCTAGGGCCACAAGTCACCATATGTTCCGCGACAGTTTCTGGGTACCCCGCGCTCGGGACCTACCCCGTACCCGATCGCCCTCAGCGTGCGATCATTGTGGAAGATGTGTACCTCTTCGCCACCCGCCGGTTCATCAAGCCGGTCGCCCCCGACGATCGTCACCCTGACGCTGAATCCCGCGCTCGACCTGTCGTCCTCGGTCGAAATGATCGAACCGTGGCGAAAGGTGCGCTGCGAAGGCCCAAGGATGAATCCCGGTGGTGGCGGCGTCAACGTGGCGAGAGCGGTGCTGGAGCTAGGCGGCGATCCGCTCGCGGTCGTCGCCCTCGGCGGCCATGTCGGCTCTCTCCTCGCTGACTCGCTGCGCCGCAGCGGCGTCGCGCTCCATCGAATCAGCGCCCGGGGTGCCACGCGACAGAACTTCGCCGTGACCGAGCGCACCAGCGGCAAGCAATATCGGTTCGTTCACGGCGGGACCCGCATGTCGTTTGCCGAGTGGACGCGCTGCCTCGAGGCAACCGTGGAGGCCGCCGCGCATGCGGCGTGTGTCGTCGCCAGCAGCAGCCTGCCACCCGGCGTGCCGGTGGATGCCTTTGCCGTGCTGGCGTCGCGCCTGGAGCCGCTTGGCATCCCGATCATCATCGATACGTCGGGGCCTGCGCTGCTGGCCGCGATGAAGGCGCCGGTCGACCTCGTCAAACCGAGCGTCAACGAGCTACGCGCCGTTGCAGGTCGAGCGCTGACGTGCAACGAGCACTACGAGGCGGCCGCGCGAGCATTGCTTCGGAGCGGTCGCTGCAAGACAGTGGCCGTATCACTCGGCGGCGAAGGTGCGCTGTTCGTTCCCCGGGATGACGACTCGTTCGTCGTGCGCGCGCCCGAGGTGCGGGCCGTCAACACGACCGGCGCGGGCGATTCGATGGTGGCCGGGATCGCGATGTCCTTGGCGCGAGGCGACACTCTGATCGACGCAGCCCGGCTCGGGGTCGCTGCCGGCACAGCCGCCGTGCTGGCTCAAGGCACGAGTCTGTGCCGACGAGACGATGTACTGAGCCTGTTGGCGCACACGATGGTCTCCTGACGCGGCTCGTCAGGCCAGTGGGATATTGGCGAGATGACTTCGATGGCGGACGACGGCCGTTCGAGCCAACTTGGCGATCCGCTTGTCGGGGTGACTGCGCCCGATGACTGCGAGCAGATCGCCGGCGTGGGGTTCGCGGACGCGCCAGACCTCGTCGATGAAGTGCTCGATCTCGTCGATCCCGGAGATGAGCGCGATGAGTTCATCCACGTCGTCGGGATGAAGCATCTGCGAGAACAGGTCGACGCCGGCGAGCATCAGCGCGGCGCGGTCGTCGGGTACGTCGGCCGCGCCGAACTCGATCAGCGCGCCGATCGCCTGCCCCCGGCTCTTGGTGTCGAGCATCCGCCGCAGCGCCTGCTCGCTCACGTCCGGTGGCAACCGCCGGGCGAGTTCTGACGCGCACAGACGCCAACCCGGGTCGCTGCTGTCGGCCACACCGGCCAGTTGGTCGATGATCTCGGATTCAGCGAGTGATTCGGCCCACAGGCCGAACTCGATCGAGAGCCGGTCGACCCGCCACTCGCCGACGTGTTGAAACAAGTCCCGTAGCGGTTTGCCGACGAGGTCGCCGGCTACGGGCACATCGTAACCCCGCCTCTTCAGGTAGGGCTTGAGGATCGCCCGGCCGAACTCGGTGAGCGCCACCATGTCGGCGCCTTCCCCGTCGGGGTCGGGGTCGTCGGGGTCGTCACGGTCGTGTCTGTATCGAGCAACGACACCAAGGCTGGCGAGCACCCCGAGCAACCGGTCGAAGGTGGACTTGACGACAATTTTCTGCATTGCCGCGGTAGCCCCCGGGCCCCAACGCAACGACGTGAGTCCGATGTCTAGCGCGGACTCGGCGAGGGGCTCGACCGGGAACTCGCCCACGGCCCACAACAGCGCCAAGATATGCGCAACGCCACCATCGATCATCTCGTCGACCGCGTGGTTGGTCCACGCCTTGTCGCTCAACGACATTTGGATCGGGCCCCGCTCAAGTAGCTCGATCACCGCTTTGGCGATGCGCTCGATCGGATCCTTCTTGGCCCACGCTGCCGTGGCGCTCAACGCTGAGTTGGCGAGTTTGGTGGCGCCCGCGAGCCTGGCAAACCGCAACATGAACTGCAGCAGCGGAATGTCGTCGGCCGAGCGCAGCTCGAAACGGGGTGTCTCGCCCGGTCCAAAGCCCGTGAACCCGAGCAGCCCGGCGACGGCCTTGGTGTCGGCGAGGGTGAGGTTGCCCTTGGCGGTCAGCTTGCGACCGGTACCGACGAACCGCCGGATGGTTTCGATTCCGATGAAGAACGGAGCGCTGTCGATGAAGGAGGTGACGACGTCACGATCGACGGGAATTGCGGGAAGCATGTCGACGCCTTCGGTCAGCTCGAGCCACGGATTGGGCGGCCGTACGGGAAGCCCGAGCGTTCGGCTGCGCTGCTCGAACGACAGCGAGTTGAACGAGTCCATCATCGCCTGCATCGACTTCTCGTCGGGGATGCCAGCCGCGAAGTCGTTGGCGACTCCGGCGAAGAGCGACTTCGCCATGCCGAACTTCGATCTGTCCCCCATAGCCTCCTCGAACGGCTTGACCAGTTTGTCGAGGTGGGCATCGATCGCCTTCCACGACGACGAGCCGAGGCCGAGCAGGTTCTCCTTGGCCAGGAAGGCGAAAAACGCCTGGAACGAGGCGACCATCGGCCGGGCAGAACTCGCCGGCATGCTGACCTTGCGCGGCGCCCACTCCAGCAGAATCTCGCTGATGTGGGCCGTGGTCCACGTCATCAGGTCGCCGTCGCCGTAGTTGAACTTCCAATCGAGCAGCAGGCTCGCGTTGTTCACCGTTCTCTCCGCGTCAACGGACTCCATGAAACGATCGAGTAGACCATCACGGGCCTCGCCGAACGCCTCGTCGTCGTCAGGTTCGAAGATCCATTCCATGCGCTGTCACCGTTCTGTCGGGATCGAAGGAGTCTGACCCGAGGCTACGCGCGACGAACTCGTGATCCGTCCACCGCACGCGCCGAGCGAATTTCGCCCGAGACGCGGATGGGACCGGTCATCGATCGCGATCCTTGACGAGCAGTGCGAGCTGATAGGTGGCAGTGATGTCTTGCACCGCAACGTGTCCACTGAAGAACCTCCCGGCAACGAGCGCATCCGCCCAACGGCCTGCCGGCAGCTTCACGGTCGTGTCGCCCCAGCCGTGGTCGACGACGGTCACCGGGCGGGCCGAGGCAACGGTGATGATGGTCTCGCCGCGGACGAACGCGATCACACCGTCGGACAACGCTCCCGAGACCGGCAACGGTTCGTACGACGCGGACTCGCCGATGAACGCCGGCGCGTATCGTCTGCGCACCTCCATCAACCGTCGGGTCAGCCACAGCTTGCACATTCCAACGTCGTCGTGGTCGACGTTCGGTGGGCCGCCGGCGGTCTCGAGGCCGTCGAGCAAGCCGGCTCGGAGGGCGAAGTCGACGTTGCGGCGGTTGTCAGGATCGACGAGGCTGTCCATCCACAGTTCGCTGCCCTGATAGAAGTCGGGCACGCCCGGTACCGTCGCCTTCAACGCCAGCAGGCTCAATCCTGCCAACCGGCCCGGTACTGCAAGCGGTCGGCAGAACGAGCCGAGATCGGCCAGGAACGCCTCGTCGTCGTAGAGTGCGTCGATGAAATCGTGGGCCGCACCTTCGAAGTCGTGGTTCGGCTGCAGCCACGAGGTCCGCTGCTTGGCCTCGCGCATCGATTTGGACGCAACGAGGTGGGCGCGCTCGCGTGGGAGTGGGTGCGCGCCGATCAGCGTCTGGTACAGCATGTACTCGAGCTGAAGGTCTGGTTCCGTTCCGGCCCACTTCGCCCGGTTGCGATGGCCCCAGCGCGTCACCGCCGCTTCCAGTTGGCGAGGCATCATCGAGAGCAGCGCGATCCGAACGCGGACGTCCTCGGACCGCTTCGAGTCGTGGGTCGACGTGGCGCTCATCGACAGCGGCCAGTCTGCCCCCATGTCGAGCGCGCCCCGGTGGAAGCCTTCCACCGTGATCCCGAACACCGACGGATCCGACCCCACCTCGTTCAGGGCGAGAAGGCGGTTGTACCGATAGAAGGCGGTGTCCTCGACGCCTTTGGCCATCACCGGCCCGGTCAGCTGTTGGAGGCGGTCGGCCAGGTCCAAGCTACGGTCGCCCCGCGCCTCGTGGCGCCAGACGGCAACAAACCAATCGAAAACCCGCCGGTCGACATTCGGTGCCGTCGTTCTCGCGGTTCGCACCGCTGCATCGATCACGTGAGCGTCGGCTGTCGACACGGCTTCCGACGTGCAGTAGGTGCGGTACACGGGCATCGCCCGCAACAACGCCTCGATCGCTTCTGTGATCTCGCCTTTGGTGAAATCGCGGAGAGCAAGATCGTCGCGGCAGATCGAGTGGGCCATGTCGGCCAGTCGTGACACCTCGGCCGGTAGCACGTGATCGATGACGTATTGCTTGCTCTCGTCGACGATGGCGTCGTAGGAACGGTCATCGCCGACGAACGACTGGTAGAGCTCGGTGAGCGGATCTTCTCCGGCTGGATCCACGAAGACCGCTGTCAGCCGCCGCATCACGTCGTAGCCGGTGGTGCCATCGACGGGCCACGAGGCGGGAAGCGCTTCACCGGACTCGAGGATCTTCTCGACGACGATCCGGGCCGATGGCGCGCTCTCACGCAGCCGGTGCAAGTAGCCGGCGGGATCGCGCAATCCGTCGGGATGATCGATCCTCAGGCCGTGCACCGCGCCGTCACTCACCCATTCGAGCACTCGGGCGTGCACGGCCGCGAACACATGTGGATCCTCGACGCGCAGACCGGCCAGCGTGCTGACATCGAAGAACCGCCGGTAGTTCAATTCGTGCCGAGCCGTCCTCCACCATGCCAGGCGGTAGTGCTGCGCCTCCAACAAGTGGTGCAACGCCGACGCGTCGGCGTTGAGTGCCGCGAGTTCGGCGTCAGAACGCCACGTCGGTGCGGTTGCCTTGGCG
>JANYKS010000095.1 GCA_025358125.1 Actinomycetes bacterium | reverse complement strand
CTCGTTGCGGGCGGCCTCATTTCCCAGGTGCTCGGCAACCTGTCGGGTGCAGACTTCAAGACATACATGGCGCTGATCGGCGCCATCGGTCTCATTCTCACCGCCATCTTGAATCCGGAAGGCATCTCCACCGGCAATGCGCTGTTGTTCAAACACCTCTGGTCGAAACGGGGTCCGCGCGAGGCGACACCCGCACCCGCACCCGCCACGACAGGGGCAGCGTCGTGAGCCTGTTGCAGACCACCGATCTCACCGTCCGATTCGGTGGTGTTGTGGCCAACGACTCTGTCAACATCCGTGTCGAGGAAGGCCAAGTGGTCGGCCTCATCGGACCCAACGGTGCCGGCAAGACCACCTTCATCGATGCCATCACCGGGTATGTCGCATCCACGGGTGGCATCGAGGTCGACGGTGCCAATATTCGTGCGCTGAAACCACACCAGCGGGTGGCGAAGGGCCTGGTGCGCACCTTCCAGTCGCTCGAACTGTTCGAGGATCTCTCCGTCGAGGACAACCTGCTCGTGGCCGCTCAGCCGGCACGTTGGTACGACACCATCCTCGACATGCTCTACCTCAGCCGGGTGCCCGCCGCTGTGCGGAAACGAGTGGACGATGCCCTCGAGCTCGTCGGTCTCAGCCACGTCCGTTCGCAGAGCCCGTCCAACCTCTCCCAGGGCCAGCGCAAGCTCGTGGGCGTGGCCCGCGCACTGGCGGCCAAGCCGCGGCTCGTGTTGATGGACGAGCCCGCTGCCGGACTGGACACCGCCGAATCGTATGAGCTCGGCCAAAAGATGCGAACGCTGCCGGCGTCGGGCGTATCGGTGTTTCTCATCGACCATGACATGGGTCTCGTGCTCGGTATCTGCGACTACCTCTATGTGCTCGATTTCGGCAGCGTGATCGCCGAAGGCTCGCCTGTCGAGATCCGCAGCAACCCGAAAGTCATCCAGGCCTATCTCGGCGAATCTGCAGGAACCATCCGGGAAGCGGCGACGCAGGCCTTGGCGCAAACTGAGAACATCCAGCCATGAACGACGCAGTCATTCAATTTGAAGGCGTGTCGGCCGGGTACGCGGGTGTCCCCGTCGTGCGCAACCTCGACCTGCATGTCAATTCGGGCGAGGTGGTCGCACTGCTCGGTGCCAACGGCGCCGGCAAGACCACGACGCTGCTCACGATCTCCGGTCTCGTCCGTTGCCTCTCGGGCTCGGTGAAGGTACTCGGCCAACCGGTCAAGTTCGGCTCGCCACACGTGCTCGCCCGCCGCGGCCTCGCCCATGTGGCCGAGGACCGCTCGCTGTTCTTCCAGCTCACTGTTGCAGAGAACATCAAGCTCGGCTTGCGCGGTAGGCGCGCCCAGCAACGCGAGGGAGTGGAGCGAGCGCTCGACCTACTCCCCGCGTTGCGACCGTTGATGGAGCGCCGCGCCGGCCTGTTGTCGGGTGGTGAGCAGCAGATGCTCGCTGTGGCCCGCGCCCTGGTCGGCCATCCGAAAGTGCTGTTGGTCGACGAAATGAGCCTCGGCCTGGCGCCGATCATCGTCGAGCGCCTGCTGCCGATCGTGCGCCGGGTCGCCGACGAAACCGGTGCCGGTGTTCTCTTCGTCGAGCAACACATCCACATGGCCCTCGGCATCGCCGACCGTGCCTATGTGTTGAGCCACGGTGAGTGCGTGCTGCAAGGCACCGGCAGCGATCTCGCCGAGCGCCGCGATCTCCTCGAAGCGTCGTACCTCGGCGATTCGGCACTGTAGAAGGACTTCATATGAGCAGGGTCATTACGTCGTTCACCGGTGAGGTTGCCTTCGTGACAGGCGGCAGCGGAGGCATGGGCCGGGCCGTCAGCATCGCGTTTGCGGCCGCCGGAGCATCCGTCGTGCTGTGCGACGTGGCCGACGACACCGGTGAAGAGACCGTCTCGCTGGCCCGCGACACCGGCGGAACGGCAATATTCGTGCACGCCGATGTCGCCGACGCCGCGCAGGTCGAGGCCGCGGTCGGCGTCGCCGTCGAACAGTTCGGCCGTCTCGACTGCGCTGTCAACGCCGCGGCAATCGAAAACGAGTCCGTACCGCTCCACGAGTGCGACGACGCTTCGTTCGACCGGATGCAGGCTGTCAACGTTCGCGGTCTGTTCCTCAGCATGAAGGCCGAACTCCGAGCGATGTTGGCTGGTAGCCACGGCGGCGCCATCGTCAACATCGCGTCCACAAATTCGTTTCGGCCGCAACCAAACCAACCGGCGTACACGGCGTCCAAGCATGCAGTGCTCGGACTCACCCGCAGCGCAGCCATCGACTATGCGCCCATGGGCATCCGCATCAACGCCATCTGCCCCGGCGGGATAGACACACCCATGCTTCGCAATGCCATGGCGCGCCGCGGTCGTGATCCGCAAGAAGTGGCCGGTCGTCTCAGCCTGTTGGGCCGATTCGGCCGTCCGGAGGAGATCGCCGCCGCTGCTCTGTGGTTGTGCTCGGAAGGATCGTCCTACACGCTCGGCCACGCCCTCTCCGTCGACGCCGGGTACCTGGCCCGCTGACGGCGCGCGCTCACAGGGACGTCCGCGCCAACTCGTAGGCCTGCCGGGTGGCGAACACGACGCGGCGGGGGGCGAAAGGATCGCCGAGCAGGTGCACCGACGGGTGCATGCCTTCAGTTGCCGGTAGAGCGAATCATCCGGAATCGAGCCGGCCGCGAGCACGACGGAATCCGCCTAGCCGACCGACGTGTACGAAGCCGTCGCCACGGCGATTGTTGGCTCCCCGTGATTCTTGGTCGCCGACCCGGGTTACCATACACGATCACCAGTAAGTGCGAAATGGGGGGCCATTGTCCGAGGGAATGGAATCGATCGAATGTTTTCGCAGGCGGGCGAACGCGTGGTTGGCGGCTCAGCGTCCACGTCGTGGCGCCATGGAGTCGACGTGGGGTGAGGGTGAGTTCGACGTCACGGTCTTCAGCGATCGGTCCGAGGACGAGGAACGGAAGTTCCTGGATACCTACGTGCAGTGGCACCAGCAGAAGCTCGCTGCCGGATTCGCGGCGATCACATGGCCGGTCGGCGCCGGAGGGGCGGGTCTGACAATCGCCCACGAGCGCGCGTTCACCGAACTGGAAGCGCAGTACGACGTGCCGAATGATCACGAGCTCATCTCGGTGACCACCAAGCTCATCGCTCCCGCGATCGAGAAGTACGGCACAACCGCGCAGATCGAGCAATACGGACGCACGTTTCTTCGCGCGGACGAGTTCTGCTGCCAGCTGTTCTCCGAGCCCGGGGCCGGCAGCGACCTCGCCAACCTGTCGACACGTGCCGTTCGCGACGGTGATCGATGGGTACTCAACGGCCAGAAGGTGTGGACGTCGAACGCCCGGATCGCGCCCTGGGGCTTCGCCATCTGCCGCACCGATGTCGATGTGCCCAAGCACGCGGGGATGACTGCGTTCCTGGTTCCTCTGCGGCACACCGGGGTGGTGGTGCGCCCCATCCGCCAGATGAACGGTGGCGCATCCTTCAACGAAGTGTTCTTTTCCGATGCTGTGATCGATGACGATCTCCGCATCGGCGCGGTCGGCCACGGCTGGAAAGTGGCGCTCGACATCTTGGGCTTCGAGCGCGACTCCAGCGGCGGTTCGGGCCGGAGCGGCGGTGAGTTCGAAGACCTGCTCGGCCTTGCCCGTCACATGGAACGAACTGACGACGTCGTTGTTCGGCAGGGTCTGGCGCGCGTCTACACCACCAATCGTGTGCGCGAATGGGCTCGGTCGCGGGCGGCCGCGTCGGCACGACTCGACGGCGCGCCCGGGCCCGAGGGCTCCATCGGCAAGTTGTTGTGGACAGAAGACATGCGCCACATCAGCGAGGTGGCGTCGAGCCTGCTCGGTGCTGCACTCACCGCCGACACCGGCGAATGGGGCACGTACGCATGGAACGATCACGTCCTTGGTGCTCCGGGCTATCGCATTGCTGGTGGAAGCGACGAGATTCAGCGGAACATCATCGGCGAGCGAGTGCTCGGGCTTCCTCGCGAACCGCGCGTCGACCGCGACGTCGCATTCAAGAATGCGCCGCGCTGAGGCGGTGGCGTAATAACTTCCTTCCTACTCGAATCGAGGAATCCCATGAGCAGCGATCGACGTCCGTTCAGGTTCGGTCTCCAAGCCTTCGAAGCGGCGTCCGCCGATGCATGGGTGGACACGGCGCGGCGAACCGAAGCGCTCGGATACTCGTCGTTGTTCACCACCGATCACTACTTCGGCCCGGGTGAGATCTCCCGGGGCAGTGGGCACCGACCCGTCGACGTGGCACCGATCTCGGCGATGATGATGGCAGCCGCCGTCACCTCGACGCTGCGCGTCGGATGCCGCGTGTTCGGCGTGGATTATCACCACCCCGTCGTGCTGGCCAAGGAACTCGCCACCGTCGACTTCCTCTCGGGCGGCCGCCTTGAGGCTGCTCTCGGTGCAGGCTGGGTCAAGGCCGAGTACGACGGCATGGGCATCGCCATGGATCGTCCGAGTGTGCGCATCGAGCGACTGGCCGAGGTGGTGAGACTGTTGCGTGCCCATTGGAACGGAGAACCGATCGATGTGCACGGCACATACGTCAACGTGAGCGGCTTCGCTGGCTTGCCCAAGCCGGTACAGAATCCGGGGCCACCCATCATGATCGGCGGCGGTGCCCCGAAGGTTCTGCGCCTGGCAGGGCGGGTGGCCGACATCGTCAGTTTCAACTTCAACAATGCCGCCGGCGCGTTGGGACCGTCGAGCGTCGCCAGTGCCACCGCCGAGCAGACTGCCGAGAAGATCCAGTGGGTACGCGAGGGAGCGGGCGACCGATTCGACGAGATCGAGTTGGAGATCGGGGCCTACTTCATCGCAGTCACCGACGATGCTGCTGGGGCTGCAGCGGCCATCGGCGGCAGGTTCGACGTGACCGGCGATGCAATTCTCAGCCACCCGCACGGGCTGATCGGCTCGGTCGATTCGATCTGCGACACGTTGATCGAGCGGCGCGAGCGCTTCGGCATCAGCTACATCACTGTTGCCCAGCGCCACCTCGAGGAGTTTGCGCCGATCGTTGCCCGCCTGTCCGGCTGCTGATCAGTAACGCCGAACGATCAGCGGGCGGCGTCGAGCAGGGGCGCCAGCTTAGCCGGCATCGCCATCCAATCCTGTGGTGAATGTACTGTGGTGGTGAAGCTCGTGTCGATGATGACCTCGCTGAACCCAGCTCCGTTTGCTGCGGAAACCGCTTTGCTGAGGTCCTCGATCGAGAGTGGTTGCAGCCCGGGTACAACGAACGGTGGCTCCGGGAAGATCCGTTGGATGACTACGATCGGCGCCGCACCGCCCGGGCGCTGGGCGTTGATCACCTCGACGGCATTGATGATCTGCTCGAGAGTTCCCGACGCGGGGTTCCACACGTCGAACAGCGCCGCGGTACGCCGCAGCCCGGCTTCGGCGCGCATGCCCGACATCAGAAGCGGATGTGGCTGTTGCAGCGGCTTCGGGCTGACGAGGGCATCGGTGATATGGAAGAACTCGCCATGGAAGTTCACCGGGTCAGGACCCCAACACGCCAGCAGCGCGTGTACGAGCTCGTCCATCCGCCGACCCCGGGTGGTGAAGTCGACGTCCATCTGGTCGTGCTCGTCCTTCGACCAGCCGACGCTCAACCCAGCGATGAGCCGGCCGTCGGACAAGACATCCAGCGTCGAGAGGCATTGGGCCAGCTCGACCGGGCGGTGATAGCCGCCGACCAGGATGCCGGTGCCGATCTTCACCGTCTCAGTCCACGCAGCTGCAGCCATCAACAGCTCCGTGGCTGCGTACGTGATCTTGTATGCCTCCGGCACTGGCATGCCCGGGCGCGCCGCGTAGGGGGCCGACGGGTTGAGGGCGAAGAAGAGGTGCTCCTGCACCCACAGGCTCGAGTAGCCGATCGCCTCGGCCTGCTTGCAGAAAGAACGCACAGCGTCGCGCGTCACGTGCGGGCCGAGTTGGGGGAGCGTGAGTCCGACCCCGATCACGAGTTGCTGCCGACTCCCCACGTGATGCAACGGTCGAGCACAGTGCGGAACTCGGGGACAACCCAGCTCCCACGATCGGTGACTCCCAGGTCGTCGACGCCCATGCTCTGCATGTCGTACCGACCCCGGCAATGACCCAACGTGAAGTAGCACACCTCGCCGTCGCCATGCCGGCGTAGGTACAGCACGGGGCGGGGTTCGTCGTCGTGCACGGCGCCTTCGACGAAGCCGCGGCAGGTGCCATTGAAGTGGGTGTGCAGGACGACATCGAGTGGGCCGTGCAGCTCGCTGATGTACAACTCGTCGGTCACCATGAACGGCTGGACGTCGCACACGAGTGGGTGATCGGGCTGTGCGATCTGCACTTCGTACGGAGCGATCGGCGGGTGCCCGAGGAACTGGCTCCCCAGCAGGGCAGCGACATCGCCCAGCACGCGCGGGGTGGAGAAGATCCGTTCACCGCCGGGCGGCGGCGGTTCGATCGCGGCATTGGTTCCGTGGAGTGCCAGCCAACGACCACCGCGGGAGACGAAGTCGAGGAGGGCTCTCTGCTGCGAGGTGTCCGGCCGGACATCGCACGTGAAGGTTACGAGGAGGTCGGCAGCCGAGAGCGCGTCCAGGCAGTCGTAGTTCTCGTAGACCCGCGTCCTCACCTGCTCGCGAGAGGCCAGCGCATCCAGCAGCTGCAGGCGCGCGTAGTCGAAGTCATGCCAGACGCCGCCGCATACCAGCACCGCATCGAGGCGACCGGCGGGACCCACGTCAGAACTGAACCCGAGTGACCAGCCCACCGTCGACGACGAGGTTGCAGCCGGTGCAGAACCCCGCTCGCGGACTGGCGAGGAACACCACGGCGGCGGCAACCTCTTCAGGCGTGCCGTAGCGGCCCAGAGCGATCATCTGGCGTACTTCGTCGTACACCTCCGGCCGACTGTTCCTGATCGTTTCCCAATCTCCGCCCGCGAACTCGATCGGGCCGGGCGAGACCGTGTTCACGCGGATTCCCTTCGCTGCGAGCGAGTGGGCGAGTGCCGCCGAGTGGTGCAGCACGGCCGCCTTGATCGCCGAGTAGGCGTTGGCACTGGCCGGTCGCGTCGTCTGCCACGCATTCGTCGTGCCGATCGCAATGATCGATCCGCCGGTGGCCTCGAGGTGGGTTGCGGCGGCTTCTGACATGCGTACGAAAGGCACGAGGTCGCCGTCGAGGCTTTTCTGCCACTGATCTGCGGCGCGTGATGCTCCTGCGCTGACGTTCGAGACCACGACGTCGAGGCCGCCCAGCGCCTGCGCCGAGCGGTTGACGAAACCGACGAGCGCGTCCACATCGGTGACATCGAAGGCTTCGGCGTGGACGACGGTGCCTCCGCTGCGCAGTTCGTCGGCAACGGCAGCCAGACCATCGGCCCCGCGAGCACACAGCGCGAGCGTGGCTCCTTCAGCGGCAAACGTCTGTGCGATGGAACGCCCGATCCCACGGCTCGCGCCGGT
>JANYKS010000079.1 GCA_025358125.1 Actinomycetes bacterium | reverse complement strand
GGCCACGCCGTCAACCCTGCAACACCCGTCAACTACGCTCAAGCTGTTGCCTGAGCAACAACCGGATCACCATCCCACTTCAACAACAAGCGGGACATCCTCCCCATCCCGTTCGCTGATGGCCTTGGGGTGAGCGCCGATGTCGATTCGCAAGGAGGCGTGGCTGTGCCTCAGGTCGTATGGGCGAATCCTCTGCAAGCCGGCCTTGTAACATGCTCGGTTGACGATGCGCCACAGCGTGGGGTCCAGCATTGGCTTGCCCCTCGGCGAGGTGAAGAGCCGGTCCGATGGTTCGGCCGGCACGCCTGTGCTCTCGGAGCGGCGCGTGACGGCCTCGGCGAGATCGTCGATCAGCCATTCCGCGAGGGGGATTGTTCTCAAACCACTGTCCGTCTTCGGACCTTTGACAATGAGTTAACCCTTCACCCACATCTGAACCTCGTTGACCGAGACCGTGTGCTGCTCCCAGTCGATGTCCGTCACACGGACTCCACACAGTTCCGACGGCCGAAGCGTCGACCTGCTGCATCGTCGGCACTGGAGTGCGCTGCCGCCTCGTGGGCATGCTGTGGCCGGCCGCGGGGTTCTCACGAATCACGCGACCCCGGAGCGCTGTCTTCATGATCTGCGATAGGACGGACGGGGTCTCGCGCGCGGTCTTGGGGCTCAACCCTCGCTCCAGCAACTTCGTGAGGAACAGTTCGATCTCGAGCCAATCGATCTCGGAAGAGCGAGACTCCTCGAGGTGAAGACAACGACAACCGACGACTGCGAGTTCGACATCGGCGAGTCCGAGTTGCGAGCTGCGCGGGCCGCGCGAAAGGGCACCTATCGGATCATCTTCATCCGATCGGTTCTCCAGCCCGACGCCCGTCGCCTTTTCGTGCTCCCGAATCCGCTCGAACCCGCCGCAGCATCCCCGTTCTTGCAGATCAACCAAGGGATGCGTTTCCGCTTCGATCCAATGACGGCGAGGCCGATGTAACCAACCTCGGTGACGTCCAGCGATGTGGTCACCGGTGCTTTCCCATGAGTTACCGTGCTCGGCCAGAGTCAGCCCCGGCCGTAAAGCCCTGGTGCGCCATCGTGTGTCCATTGGGATTCCACGCGCCGGCACAGCACGCCGGGAGTTGCAGACCGGGACCGCGTACAGGTGTCCGCATACAGGACCGCATACAGGACGTCAAGCATGAACCGGAACTGCACAGGACCGCATACCGGATGTTGTCATACCGGATGTCAAGCCTCGCGCGTGCGGTAGAAATCCGGTAGATTGGCCCCACCTGAAGACTTCAGAAAGGACCATCTACATGGTGTTATGTCTTGTGGAGCTGGGGGGAATCGAACCCCCGTCCATCAGGCGATGAACGCCCCCGATACGACCATTCCCGCTGAATCGCTGACGCAGCAACACCGGCGGGTCGGCTGACCATCACCCGGAGGTGGTGGCCCGCGAATCGTCTTTCCGAATCGTCAGCAGACTTTCCTGCGGCCAGCGGTCTTTCTCGCCGTCATCCTTCGCTTCTGTTGCCGGGCTGCGATGGATTGGCCCCGTGCGACATTTCTGCTCACGATGTCTCTTCACTACCTAATGAATTAGGCGGCGAGAGTGAACTGCTCGTTGGCAATTCTGTTGTTGCCCCGTTTTACGAGTCTGAGCAACTCGGGTCGCGTGACCGAACAACAACTCTGACGTCGAAACCTGTCAGCCCCGTTGATTGGTGCACCGCTGTGGTGCGGTCACCACTGTACAGACACCGGCTCGGCATCTGCACGGGTTTGTGCCCGAAACTCGATGATCCTGCGCCCGTCGCGTATCACGCGGCGACCAGCCGGCTCTTTGTCACATCATGGCCACTTACCTCGCGAAGTCGCCGAGCGCCTATTGTCGCACCGTGACCGATGATCCAGTTCTCGCGGCTTGTTCTCCGCTCGCGGATCTCGTCAAGCGTTCGCTGGCAGGCGATTCGGTGGCTTGGCAAGCGCTCGTGCGAAGGCTCGAACGCGTCGTTTGGAAGGCGGTAAACATGATGACGATCGACGACGAGGTGCGCAAAGACGCTTTCGCCGCGACCTGGCTGCGGTTGGTCGAGCGGCTGAACACCATTCGAGAGCCAGAAAAGCTGCCGGGATGGCTCACCACGACGGCGACCAACGAAGTTCGCCAGATTCTGCGCCATCGCAGCCGGCAGCAGGTGTCGCTGGACTGGTCGGCACCGGGTGACCCGTTCGCGGGTCTACTGGCATTCGCCGGGGCATCGGAGGGCGATCACGAACGCGAGCTGGTGAGAGCGGAGTCTCGACGCGCTGTTCGCCGTGCATTCAGCGCGCTCGACGAAGAATGCCGCGAGATCCTCACGGTGTTGGTCCTTGCCGATCCGCCGATGTCGTATCAGCAGGCAAGCGAACAACTGAATCGACCCGTCGGCGCGCTCGGGCCGTCACGGCGACGCTGTCTCGACAAACTGCGCTCGTCGGCAACGATGCAAGAGTGGATCGGTGAGCAAGATGGATGACGTCTCAGTTCCTGACCATGCCGACATCGTGATCATTCTGCGCGAGGCATTCGAGACAGATCTCGAGCCGATCCCGCACGAGTTGTCGCACTTCGCCATCGACGCGTTCGCGTGGCGGTTGATCGACGATGAACTGGCAACGATCACCTTCGACTCCGATTCGAGCGAACTCGTCGGCGTCAGGGGCACCGCGAGCCAACGTCGTTCCGTCACCTTCCAGGGTCGCGGCCTCACCGTTTCGGTGAGTTTGTCGGATACTTCAGTCGTCGCCTCGATCGAGCCTCCAGCGTCGTATGTGGTTCGAGTGCAAGGGTATGAGGCCGAGGTCGAACTCCGCAGCGACGACAGTGGACAGGTGGCCGTCGCCGACTACCCGGTGCCGCTGCGGTTGGTCATCGAGTCCGGTGGCGGGCGCCTTGTCAGCCCCTGGATCATCGGCTGACTCGTCCCGGCGTTGTCTTCAGTACACGTTGACGACGGCGCCGAGCCACGGGTGGCGGTAGAGCGAACTGCGCTGCAAGAGCCAAGCCGCGGCGGCGCCGACTCGGCCATCGCAACCGCCGGCCATCCACTCCCACGCGATCTCTGCGGCCACGATCGGGGCGGAGAACGACGTACCGCTCCACTGCGCCCAGCCGTCGAACTCGGCGTCGTCGCCCGCGTTTTCGCCGGTCAGGTCGAAGAAGGTGCTGATGATGTCGACCCCGGGGGCGCAGGCCTGGACCCAGGGCCCGTAGTTGGTGAACGGCGCGGGTCCGTTCGGTCCGAGTGCGCCGACCGAGATGACGGATTCGAACGATGCCGGCCACGTCGGCCGACAACTCGAGTCGTTGCCGGCGGCCGCGACGAAGACGACTCGTTCTCTGATCGCGTCGTGGGGGGAGGTGAAGTCGTCCGTGGTGCGGTACTTGGCCTGGATGTGGGCGATCGCCTGCGATAGAGCGATCGGCGGATCGTCGTTCTCGCAGAAGCCGCTGAACGACATGCTGACGACGTCGAACGGTGGCTCATCGGCTGCTGTGAACCGCTCGACGAGTGCTTGCGCGATGAGGACATCGTCAGTGTCGCCGTACGACGTCAGCCCACGCTCGACGGTGATCTCGCAGCCGGGAGCCAAGCGGGCGATGAGGCCGGCGATGAACGTGCCGTGCCCCGCGAACGGGTCGAGCCGCCGGTTCGCGTCGGCATCCCACGGATCTCCGTCCGACGTCGGCTTGACGCATTCGAGCTGAGCCAGCGCCCGCAACGCGTCGCCGTCGAGCTTCCCGGTCGCCGAACTCTCGGCCGGTCGAACGCTGGGGCATACACCTGTGTCGACCACCAGCACCCGGCACGGCTTGGCGGCGGGCTTGCGTAACGGTCGCTCATCGCTGGACGGGCACCGAGCGGCCGTCGCGCTGGATCGACGCGGAGCCGTGCCGAGCGGAGGCGACGGTGCGCAGGGCGGCTGGCAGCAACAGCAGCCGGCGGTGGCCGATCTGACCGGATTCGGGTAGCCGACCGGATTCGGGCAGCAAAAGGGGTTCGGGTAGCCGACCGGGTTCGGGAAGCCGACCGGGTTCGGGAAGCCGACCGGGTTGGGGAAGCCGACCGGGTTGGGGAAGCCGACCGGGTTGGGGAAGCCGACCGGGTTCGGGATCGCTCCCGGATGTGATCCGACAGCAGCTGCGAAGAAGACGTGATTGGGTCCGGCCGCGAAGCCCGCTGATCGTAGGCGTCTCGCCAACTCGATCGGATTGGGCAGTCCACGGATCACCACCAATTGTTCGTCCTTGGCCTCGGACGCAATGACGAACGACACCGCCTCCCTCGGCAGTTCGTCCAAGCCGAGCAACGCGGTCAACGCGGGCAGCGCGCGCCGCACGGTGATCAGCTGGTTCGGTCGATACGCAAACGCGCGACCGTTGCCGTCGGTGACAAACTGCACCCGTGAGTCCCACGGCCCGGTGCCAAGTGCTGCAACATTCTCGATCGCCATGCGTCTGTGCTCCTTCAGTTCTCACTGCCGAACATCAGAGAGCATGACACATGCCGACAGATACCTCGTCCCGCCTGCCGCCTCGCAACGGGCCGCCCGTGGAAACCGTGTACGAGCGTCTGGACCACCTCGTGCAGGCCGACCCCCAGCAGGCCATCGTGGAGGCTCGGCTCCTCGCCAGAACGTCTGCAAACGAGCCGTCGTTGATGCTCGAGGTGTGGGCTGCGATCGGGCGCGCGCTGTACGAGCTCGGAGACATGCATCGAGCGCCCCAAGCGATGCGTCAGGCACTCCGCTCCGGAGCGTCTCTGGGTCACGACGATCGCCTGATCAGCATCCGGATCAGTGCGGCTGCCGTATTCGCGGAGGCGGGCGAACTCAGCGAGGCGCTCTACCAACTCGACCAGGCGGAGCACGCGTCGAGCGGCGCAACGCTCGGCCGGGTCCACACCCAGCGGGCGTTCATTCTGAGCCACGCCGGACGACTCGTGGAAGCACTGCAGCACACAGACCTGGCCGATGCCGCCTTTCGCAAGAGCGGCGACAAATTGGGCCGACTGCGGCTGCTCGTCAACCGGTCGCTGATCAATCTGCAACTCCGAGACCTGGCGGCAGCCGAAGCGGATCTGGTGAAGGCGAGGAGCCTCGCCGAGCGGCTCGATCAGGCGGTGATCGCCGCCGGCATCGTCGCCAATCTCGGCGTCCTGCACGGGCGCGCCGGTCGAACCCTCCGTGCGCTCGCCCACTTTGATCTGGCCCGCGACCAATATGTTGCCGCCGGCAAGCCTCTTCGGGCGATGGCGATCATGGAAGCCGATCGGGCCGAAACACTGCTGCACGCCGGAATGTTCGCCGAGGCGGTGTCGGCCTCTCACCTCGCGGTCGCCAACGCCGGTTCAAGCGGAAGCGTCGCCGGCCGGGGCGATGCCGAACTGTTGTTGGCACGGGCCCAGCTCGCGGCCGGCGATCTGCGGGCAGCGCAACGAACGGCCGCAACAGCATCGCGGACAATGCGCGACGGCGGTCGCAGTGGTGTCTCGCTGCAGGCCCGGGCTGTGGGGCTGGAAGCTGCTCTCGGGTTGGTGACCGGACCGTCGCAAGCTACGAACTTGCTCGATCGCTCGCGGCGCGTTGCCCACCGACTCGACCGCTACGGCTGGTCCGAGGTGGGCGACGACCTGCGATGTGCGCGGCTTCGATGTGCATCGCGGTTGAATCGGATCCACGACGTCGAGGAGGATCTTGCCCTGTTGCGCGGGTCACGCGGCTCGCGCCGACCGAGCGTCGCCCTCAGAGGCTGGTACGCGGAGTCGTTGGCGCGGTGGCACTCCGCTGACTTCCGAGCAGCGATGCACGCGGCGCGTTCGGGAATGAAGGCGTTGGAGCGTCACCGTCGCTCCGCAGTCGATCTCGAGTTCCGGGCCGGCCTGTCGGCGATCGGCGCCGACCTCGCAGCCCTCGCGGTGCAGTTGGCTACCGGTGCCGGCGGACCAGGCGGAGTGTTCACGTGGGCCGAGCGCACCCGAGCAAATGCCTTCCGAGTCGAGGCCATTTCCGGCGTGGTCGACAAGGGCATTCCGCGGATGGCCGACGTGGTCCGAGAACTCGGCCACCGCACCATGGTGGAGTACGTGATCGACCGAGATCTGATCTGGGCCGTGGTACTGGGGAGCCGCCGCCCGCGATTGGTCCGACTCGGCAGCCTCGACGAGGTGATGCGGGCGAGCGATCAATTGGCCGGGTGGATGACACGAGGGACACAACCGAACGACCCGGGTCGGGTCGCAGACGCGAAGCGGGTTGCGGCTCGATTGGAAGAGTTGCTCGTGGCGCCCCTTGGTCTCCGTGTCGATGACGAAGTGGTGCTCGTGCCCGTCGGCCAACTGCACGCGGTGCCGTGGTCGAGTCTTGCGACAGCAGCAATGAGTCAGTTCGTGGTCTGCCCGAGCGCGCGGCTCTGGCTGGAGGCCGAGCGCCGGTCACAGCAATCGCGGTGCCACACGACGAGTTTGCTCATGGGGCCAGACGTGCTCGGGGCATCGCTCGAACGCAAGGCCATCGCCAGGCTGTATCCGAACCCGAAAGTGTTGGCGGGCAACCGTGCGACCGTCGGCGCACTACGAACCCTCTTCGCCGAGTTCGACGTCGTGCAGGTCGCAGCGCACGGTACGTTCCGGCCCGATCGACCGATGATGTCGTCGCTGCGCCTTCATGGCGGCAACATGACCATCTACGATCTCGCCTCGGCAACCGTCAATTCTCGGGTGATCGTATTGTCGAGCTGCGAGGGTGGCGTACACGGAGTCAACAGCGGCAGCGAAGTTCTCGGTTTGGCCTCCGTGCTGCTGAGTCTCGGTTGCGCGACCATCGTCGCGCCTACTCACACGGTGGCAGATCGGGTGTGCGCAGAATTCGTTTCCGACATGCACGCCGAATGGTGCTCAGGTGTTCCGATTGCGCAGGCCGTCTCCACCGTGCGCAGGCGGTGGCTGGCTGATCCGACGTTGACCCGCTGGGCGACGGCGTCCGCATTCACCTGCTTCGGTTCGGGCTCGTCGGCGATGGGCGCAGCGGCCGCCGGCTCCGTTTGAACCTCGGCGACGCTTGCATCGGGCCCCGCATCGAAGTGGTTCAGGTAGCCCACGTCGCCGACCGTCGCACGACGCCGGACAGTGACGTCTGTCGGGTGATGAGGCGGGATCAGCACACGTCACAGATGCGCCGGGGTGTTCGGGAATACAAAAGAGATCGGTGACTCACGCCGTTGTGAGTCACCGATCTCGGTTCCCGCCGGGCAACCCGGCCCCGCTGCTACGGCGTCTGTTCGAGCGCAAATGCCGCCGTCGCCGATGCCCACAGGTTGGTCAGCGCGCCCGAGCCGTTGGTGTGCTTGGTGGTCACGAGCATGGTCGCTGCGAACGAGCACTTCGGGTCAGCCCCGAGCAGCGACCCGATGGTCCTCGCCGGAGTCAGAGCCGTCGCCGGTGGCGCACCGGTGTCGGTGGTGCTCGATGGCGTGCTGATCGCGGACAGCAGCGCAACCGGGGGAGGACCGTCGATGCCTTCGGTGAGGTTGATGCTGACGGACGCCAACCATCCCGTGTCCTGATGTGCCTGATAGCGCAACTGGATCTGGTCGCTCGGCGGACCCACCAGGAACTGGCACCCGGCGAAAACATCCTTGACGATGCTCCCCGTCTGGCGGAGGCCCTTGAAGGCACTGACGGCGTTGGTGTTGTCGACCCTGAACAGATTGGCGAGTGCCTTGTGCGGCACGGGCGCCAGGTTCACGACATTCGGGACGGCGCTCGGGATCATCCGTTGATAGGCGAACGCCGAGTTGATCTCGCCAGGACCGTGGGGACCTGAGCTGCTCGGTACGAGCCGCACGCCACTGCTGTTGAAGACGTCGAGTACGAACAGGTACCGACCGTTGTTCACGAAGCCGGTCGTGTCGATGTAGGCGTGGTACGAATTCGCGTCGAAATCCCAACCGTCGACGTAGTACGGGATCGTGTACAGGTGGGGGACGCCTCCGACGGTGGTCGGCCCGATCGAGGTGCCAACGATCTGGGAGCCCTGGATCAGGTTCCAGCTGTTGGCATCGACGTAGCCGGCCGGCGCGCCGACGGCATCGCCGTTGTCGTTCACGAGCTGCGTCCGCACCCGATAATACATCGCGCCGAGTGCGCGTAGGTCCTTGTGGAACGAGTAGCGCAACGCGAGGGTGCCGCCCCACACGTTGGCGCCGAGGTTGACGAGACCATCGCTCGCAGCGAGCGGTGAGAAGCTCAACTCCCCGTCCTGATGCGACGAACGCACCAGGTTGGCAGCCGTCGTGGTTCCGATGCGGTTGAGGAACACGCCGACATTGCCGATGTCGTCGTCACGGCCGCAGGTCCGCGCCGACCAACTCGCGAGGAGGTCGGCCTCTTCGTCGAGACCGAATGTGCGCGGCCCGATCCGTCCGTCGTAGATGATCCTGGAACCGCCGGCGCCTGGCTGCTCGACGACGTAGACGACGCGTTGGGTGCAGTTCGGGCCGGCCCACGGCAGCCG
The DNA here is from genome assembly GCA_025358125.1 of Actinomycetes bacterium. GTDB lineage: Bacteria > Actinomycetota > Acidimicrobiia > Acidimicrobiales > Ilumatobacteraceae > WLMZ01. Next base: position 1,160 of record JANYKS010000079.1, on the reverse strand, counting down.
GAAGCAGGCATCGAACGCGCCGTCCTCCTGGATCGCCACCGTCGCGACCTTGACCATTCTGCAGCGGCAGCCGAAACACCTCAGCTCGGGATAGGCCCGGATGTAGGCCACCCGCTCGCGAGGCGCCAGGCTCGAGAGCACCGTGTGATGGCGGTACAGATCGATGATCTGATCCGGTCCCGGCAGAGTGGTGTCGCCGGCGATCGAACGCTTCAACGAATTCGTGACGAGAGCGGAGTGGGCGAGGTTGGGACCGATCGGATCCGGGCCTGGTCCGGGCCTGGGTCCTGGAATGGGGCCTGGAATGTGGCCGAACGGCGGATCGCCGAGATCCGGTGGCCAGATCACCGGAAACTCGCAGTCGATGAGCTTGCAGATGTCGATCAGAATGTCGCCCGGGTCGAACCACGGGCAGCAGCAGGTTTGCACATAGACGCTCACCGTGCCGTCGCACACCGGTTGGCAGCGGCGGGGCCACCTGATCGCGGCGAGGTCTGGGCGGGTGACGGCGAGGTGCACGTCAGCCGTCGCGCCGAGCCCTGCCGCCTGCAGGATTGACGCGTCGGCGCGGACCAGGTCGTCGAGCCAGAAGATCGGGCGACACACCTCGACTGTGCCGGACACACACCGGAATCGGAGTGGCCATCTGCCCCACACGTCCTTGGGTAGCACATAGGTTCCGCTCTCACGGAGGTGGGCGATCAGGTCGTCGTAGTGGTAGCGGCGGACGTCGATGCCCTCGCTGTTCGTCAGCTCGAGCACGTTGCGCTGCCCGACGTGGGCCTGCTCCAATACGATGCCGCCCTTCGGGTCGTACTCGACCGGGTGGCGTTCGCCGGCCGCGTCCACTCGCTCCACTTTCAGTTCGGGGGGTTGCTCGTCGCCGATGCCTTCGAAGACGAAGTTGCCTCTGACGTTGCCCGTGCTGTTGTCCTTCGTAGCCATTGCGTTCCTCCGCGGTGCGTGGGTGTTCGCACCACAGAGTCAGCAGGACTGCGGCTGATACGCACCACTGGAGTGGCGGCGAGACCGACTACGCGTCGCGGCCCTTGCGCTGGCGCCCGAGCGCCCGCGCGATCTCACGCTGGGAGTCACGCTCGGCCAGCGCGTTGCGCTTGTCGCCCTTCTTGCGCCCGAGGGCGAGGGCGAGCTCGACCTTG
>JANYKS010000077.1 GCA_025358125.1 Actinomycetes bacterium | reverse complement strand
TCGCGGGCTTCGGTGATGTCGTGGGTTTCGGTGACGACGCAGACCGTGTTGTCTTGTTGACCGCGGGTCATCGCGACGTACAGGTTGCGACACGTGGTCGCGCGGGAGGCCAGTTCGAGGCTGGCGGTGACCGTGTCGGATTGTGTGCCCATCTCGGTCGCCGCGTAGCCGAGGCGGACGTGCTCGCGGACGTAGTTGTTGGGCAGGGTGATCTGGCCGTGTCCGGCGATCGGGGTGACGGTGAGGTCACCGTTGGGGTGGGTGTCGGTGACGGTCCACAGGTCGCGGTTGCGGACCCGTTCACCCGTGGTGGTGGTGAGATGGCGGTGGTTACGCCGGGTCGCGACCACATCACCGGTGTAGGCGTGCTCGCCGGCGCCGATCGGCACAGGACAGGCCGGGTCGAGTTGTTCTCGGTCGTGGCGGACGGTCTGGATGCGGGCGTTGATCAGGTCGACTTGTTGGTTGGTGGAGGCCATGATCGCTGTCGTGTCACCGTTGGAGTGGCGGGTCAGCCATTGGTCGGCGAAGTGGTCGAGGTGTTCGTCGAGGGTGCCGGCGCGGATCCGGCCGTGCTGCTCATAGAGATCGAGAGCCCGCAGGTCACCCTGGCGCAATAGCAGTGAAGCCTGGGCTTCCCATGGTTGTTGGAAGCGGTGGACGCGTTCGAGCTCGATCGTCCGGCTCGTGTTGCACAGTTCGGTGAACATGCCGCCCCGGCCGACGGCTTGCAGCTGGCGTGGGTCACCAATCAGAGCGAGCCGCCAATCGTTGACGGTGGCGAGTTCGGTGAGCTGGTGCAGGCTTGGTGTGCCCAACATGCTGGCTTCATCGACGATCAACGTCGTGCCCCGAGGGAGCCGCCACGGAGTCTCGGCGGGCCGGTCGGGTTGGGTCCATTCGTGGAGGAGTTTGGCGACAGTGTCGCACCGCATCCCGGTCTCACGTTCCAACGTTCGTGCTGCTTTCGCGGTTGGTGACACCCCGCACACGTCGCGGCCCTGCACCCCGAGATCGTCCGTTGCGGCGCGGAGCATCGTTGTTTTCCCGGTGCCGGCCGGGCCGACGACGAGGATGAGGCGATCTTGACCGGCGACGGCTGCCGCGGCGTCACACTGCAAAACGTCGAGTCCCTCGCTGCGTACGCTCGGCGACGGCGTCGGCACCTCGCTGTGGGCGTCGTACGCCCAGGTGAGGATCGCTTCCTCCTGGGCGAGGATTGCTTCGGAGGTGATGTGCGCGGCGACTGGTTCGATCCACTCCGAGCGGCCGTCCGAGCCACGTACTCGAACGCTCACACCCCGTGCCGGGTCAAGATCGACATGCTGCTCGATGAAGCGGTCGGCGGCCTGTTCGATCATTTGCGCCCAGCGCTCACCGTCCACGCCCGATAGAGGGCCTTGCAGATCGCACAAGGCGCGGATGACGTCCTCGCGATGCCACGCCGACCCGGCCGCGGACAGGACCTCGACCACGTCGTTGACGGTGACATCGGCGACCGGCTCCCGGGTACGGCCGGCTTCGTGGACGGCAAGGAGCATGCTCTCTGGGGTGACACCAATGTCGGCGGCGTCTTCCAACCAACCGGGCCGCAACTCATCCACCGGGCGGGCCGATTTGTGGACGCGGGTGTCCGCCGCCGCTTCACGGGTCAGCGCCGCCTTCTCCCAGCCGGTCGGGTCGCGACCCTCACGCTCATAGAAGTCGGTCACCTTCACCGCCACCGCGTCGTCGACCTGCATGCTCCGTTTCGAGAACAGGGCCAACAGGTCGGCGGGGAGGCCGACGATCTCGGCCTGGCCCTTGACGATCTCGCCGAAGCCCACCCCATATCGGGATGTCAGCTCGGCACGAAGCACCGACTGGTACAAACCGCCAAGCGTGCGCTGATAACGCTTCAACATCCGCGCGTCCAACGCCAACCAACGACCGTCCCCGGTCTGCACCTTGCTCGAGATCACCAGATGTGTGTGCAACTGGGGATCATTCGCGCGGCTCGTGGTCTGGCGGAACCCGGCCACGATCAACCCGTGCGAGTCGGGATGCAACCGGCCGCCGTTCGACCGGATCCGGGTCGTCGACCCGTACCGTTCCAGATGAGACAACACCGCCTGGACAGCAACATCGTGCGCCTCCGCGAAGCCCGCGTCGCCGGTGAGTGCCCACAACACACTCAACGACTTCGGCGCCGACACCGTCGCATCAAAACCGGCGACCGCCCGGATCACCTTGCCGTCGGCGAGAGTGCGGTCCTTCAACACGAAACCGAGCCCGACATCGGAGACCGGATCCCGCCCCGACAACAAACGCTCCAGCGCTTCGCTGGTGACCGTGCCGTGGAGACCGAGGAGGTCGGCTTGCCGCCCGGCCCACAGGCCGGGTAGCTCCCCGGGCGCATCCGTCAAGTACCGGGTGTAATACCGGGCCGTCGACGCAGCCGTCGACGCGTACAAGGTGGTTACCCGGATCACGGAGGACCCCAATCCGCGGGCACCTGTCTGTTCAATTCAGGGTGTGCTCGTGGAGAGGTCCTTGATCGATCGATCATCGGTCAGTCCGAACCGAGCAGGGACAACTGGCTGCGATCCGTGCGACTGTTCGTGCGCGAGCGCGGACGGGTTGCGGTCACGTTGACAGTCGCATCGTCGACGTGCTTGGGGATCAGTTGCACGATCCGGCCGTTGGTGACCAGTTCGTGGAGCGCGGCCTTGGGGACGCGGAGTAGGTCGCCGAGACGAATTGCTGGGAGGCCTTGGAGGCCGCCACTGGCGAAGTAGAGCTTGGTCAGGTTGTACGCGTGCGAGCGACCGATCCGCAGAAGCCGCGCAGCATCGTCGACCGTCAGAATCAACGGGAGATCGCTCCACTCGTCGGAACTCGGAACGCTCACATCCGCCTCCTTGTGAGTACTGGCCCCTGAAAATTCGATTTCGTGAAGAGACCCCACCCTCCAACGGACATGCGCGTTACGAAACGATGAAGGCCTTCTGATCGTTCGACGCCCATCGCGTACTCGACCGGCCGGGGGATCAGTTGTGCGGCATCACCGGTCGCGACGTGCGCGTACAGCGCAGTTGTGGGCAGACGGCGGAGATTGCCGAGCCGTGACGCGAGAAGTCCTTCGCGAGCGCGGGTAATAGCGAAGTGGATCTGGGTCAGGTCGTGCGCGTGCGAGCGGCCAGGGAGGCGCGGGCCTTCGCCGACCGTCAGCATCAGCGGAACACCGCCCCACTCGTCGACAACCCGTTGTTCAAACCAGCCCTCCACCAACACATGCCTGCCGAAACGCGATTTCGTGACGCCCTCCACCGAAGTACCGGATCTGAAATCCAGGCAGGTGGAAAACGGCGCGAGACCGTCAGCCGTCTACAGAGCAAGAACTGGCCATACGCAGCAGAACTCATGCGCCCCACGAAGGCGCGTCGCCGGCGAGGGGGCCACCATGAAGGAGTCGACGACAATCGGGGGCCGCGTCGTCGGTGGAAGGTGCGGCTCGCCCACCACTACAGCTGATCGACGGCATGGTGGCCGTGCGCGCGCTCCACGAGGTGAGCAGGCTGCGGCACGGTAGGCGCAATGTGCCGTGTGTCAGTGGCCGCGGCGACCGGTCACGTCGTCACGGAGACCAGCTCGGCGTAGTTTGGAGGACCGTGGCGAGTTGACAGGCGCCGGCCGGGGGTTCAGCGGTTCAGTTCGCTCGACGATCGTTGATCGGCACAACGTTGTCGACCTTTGATGCGTCCCAAAGGTCCTCGAGGTGACGCGTCGTGCGGTCGTCGAAGTCGGGGAATAGGTGCCCGTAGACGTCGTAGGTCACCTTGATCGACGAATGCCCGGCTTTGGTCTGGACCACCTTTGGGTTTGCGCCACTCGCGATCCACAACGACACGGCCGAGTGTCGCAGGTCGTGAGGCCGCAGGGGAGCGAGCCCGGTCTGCTCGGCGGCGGGGTGGAAGTACCGGCGGCGGAACTGATAGGCGCGCAACAGGTGGCCCTCCGCCGAGGTGAACACAAAATCATCGGGCCCTACCCGGTAGGTGTCGATGTGCTCGTCGAGCGCTTCGATGGTCTGACGGGGGAGCGGCACCTTGCGCTTGCTGGCCTTCGTCTTCCCAGGTCCTAACACTGGGCGGCCGTTGTCGAGGGCAAGGTTCTCGACAACGTCGACGATGCCATGACGCGAGTCAACTCGCCGGCCGCGCAGTGCGCCGAGCTCACCGATCCGTAGACCGCCGGTGCCCGCGAGCAATACGAGTGCCCGGTAGCGAGGATGGATCGCGCCGGCCAGGGTGACGATCTCCGCGATTGTCAGCAACTTCATCTCGTCTCGCTCGTAGCGGGGGAGCCCGACCCTGTAGCACGGTGAGCGCTTGATCAATTCAGCGTCCACGGCGCCGCGCAAGATGATCGCGAGCGTCTGGTAGCTGAGCTTGATCGATCCTGGATTCCGACCGTCACGGGTCATGCGCGCGACCCATGCCTTCACATCGGGTTGCGTGATCGAGCCGATCGAGCGGGAGCCGAACTCGGGCAGGATCCAGTTGCGCAGGTCGCTGATGCGCCGATTACGCGTTCCTGGCGCGAGGTCGACGGTCGTCGCGCTCCATTGGTCGGCCCACGCGACGAGGCTGATCTTGCCGGAGGCCTCGGCGACAAATGATCCGTCGGTGATCTCGGTGACGGTGCGGCGCAGCCACGCCTTGGCTTCGCGTTGAGTCGCGAATGTCTTCGAACGGGTGCGGCCCTGGGCGAGCATGACTCGCGCTTTCCAACCGAACTGGGTCTGCTCGATCCACGACTTCATCGCGCTCAGTCTATGGCACCTATTTCTTCCTCGGGTGACTTTGCGGGTGACCTCTCAGACGGATGAGGTGGAAGTGACAACACCAGCAGGACCGAATAACACCAGCTAGATCGGCTGACGATCGGCGACTCCAGTTCAACAAAGGTGCTGGCACTTATTCCAGCCCAATGGGCCCTCCATCGTGCTGTACCCAGATGGCGTCGTTCTCTTCACACTCAATCGAAGTTCGATGCTGGGCTGCTGGTACAGCCGTATCGGATCGGTCACATCGATCAGGCGAAACTGACCTTTGTCGTCGCCAGGGCGGACGCCGCCGGACTGCTCGTCGCGTATGCTCCGCCCGTCGGCGTGTCGGATCCGCCGAGAACGACGCTCACGCTCACGGTTTCCGGCGTCGTGTACACCCACATTGCCGACGGCCTCACCGAATCCGACCACGACGCCCGCCGCAGTGCACTGCGGTCGTTCGTCGATCACGCGGTTGCGTTCACGGTCGGCCTCGAGTCCGAACCGTACAAGCCCGCAAGAATTGATGTTGTAACGGCTGCCGTCGACACCATCGCGTCTGCTGTCGACTGGCCCGACGACACCGTCGACCTGGCCGCTGCTGGCAGCCGCACACTGATCGATGACCCCGCCAGCGTGGACGTTCTGACGTCGGTGGGTCGGGGAATGGGATTCCGGCAGGCCGGTCGCACGTATCGACTGGCAGCCCGGGTCGTCGCACCCGGCATGGTCTGAAGCGCGTTAGCGTCATCGAAGTGGGATGGATCCAGGACAAAGCAGCACAGGCCGACCAGATGTATCGGGCGCTGATGACGCCGCTTCTGGCGCCAAACGAACGGTTGCTCGGTGTTTGCCAGGCAACCCAGTCCACGTCGTTCTCGAACAAGATATTCGTGATCGGGGTGATGCCCGATCGGGTCGTCCTTGTGCAGGTCGACCGGAAATTTCAGATGAAGGGCTCACCAATCTCGCTGCGTCGCGAGGACATCACCAAGTCGTCCGTCGACGGATTCGGTGGCGGCTTGGCACAATTCCTGAGCGCCGAGTTGGGTGACATCCGCGTCGATACGGCGTCGGGCATTTACAAGCTGAAGATCCTTGGGGGCGGAATGGATCAGGCGCTCACGGGACAGGGCCAACTCAATGGCAAGACCCGCTTCCTCGAGTTCCTCGCCTCGGCTCGCCGTATTCACTGACCCAATCTTGTTCCCATTTCAAACCTCAGTAGATCGTCAGTCGATCACGGTGCGAGCGCGGCGAACGGCGCGAGGATGCGCACTACACCGAAACGCCGAGCACGACCGCGATCACAATGTTGTAGCCGAGCGCGGCGTCCAGATCGCCGCGCAACATGGCGTGCGTGGCCCCGCGTCCCCCACAGCCAGGGCACCACAGTGGTTGGCGGACCGTACGTGCTGGTCGACGGCGAGCCAGTCGAGCAATGGTGCTACCCGTACATCGCGAGCGGGCCACTGACTCCAACGGAATATGGCCGATCGGGACGATTGCCGAGATACGCGAACCAATCAGACCGCCCGCTCGAGAAGCGGTGCAGGAGGCGAGCGCATATCGGCGCCTCGGATCGTGTGGCGAGGTTGCCCAAAGGCCGGACTATTGATGCCATGCACCGATTGGGCCACTATTCGTTCCGTGGATTCCCTGTCGACGTCTCAGCGGAGGTCGAAACCATGGAGTCGAGGTGTGCGGCTGGTCAGCGCGCTGTTGATCGGCGTTGTGCTCGCAGCGTTGTCTCTGTACGTCGACAAGCAAGTCCGCCCGGTGAATCTGGGCTGGTTTGAGAATGTCAACCCGGATTGGCCCCGGGGCGACGGCACAACCCGCTCAAGTGGGGCCAGAACAGCTGAGCACACTCACTGGTTCGCGTGCGCGCCCAACACCAGCGCTGCGTACTATCCGCCGCGAGGCGATTCGCATGTGTTCGCGCGAGTGTTCGTCTGGTGCGACGCGGGTGCGCTGTGGCTCATCATCACGTTCTCGCTTCGGCGACAGACCAAGCATCCAGAACTACGTTGACCGAACCCGAATCACCGTCATCCACGGAGGCGCTCGACCGACTGGCGAACCGCGTCTGATCGATCCAGTTGTCGTGGACGGATTCCATCCAAGATTTCATCCAAGAAATTCGGCATGACCAGTCGACACTTGGCAATACTAGGTGGACATTCGACCGGACAAACACCTGGTCAACACCACTATTCAACATGACATGGACGGCTTCAGGCCGACTCATAATCCCTTGGTCGTGGGTTCGATACCCACCCGCCCCACCAGTTCAGAGCACATATCTCTCGATGGGCGGCGCGCCATCTGGTCGCGACGCCCACACGGTCGCCGAAGTGGTCGCCGGCTACATCGCCGATGGTGCGAGGCGCCTGTCGCCCGGATCGATCGACTTCTATCGCAAGGGTGAGGCTGCGATGCCGGCTGGGTTCGCCGCTCGTCATATCACATCGGTGACGCCACTCGTCCTCGACAACGCGTACGGCGCGATGCGCGCTGCCGAAGCGAGCGAGCACAAGGTCCAGAAGGTCCATCGACTCCTGTCGGCGGCGTTCAACCGTGCGGTCCGCTACGGATGGATCGCGGCGAATCCGTGCGTCCAAGCAACCAAGCCGAAGACGGCCAGCCCCGAGATCGAGCCACCGACGCCCGAGCAGGTTCGAGCGATCATCGCCGAGGCTGAGGACGTCAACGACGACCTCGCCGTGTGCATCCGGCTGGCAGCGGTAACCGGTGCGCGTCGTGGCGAACTGGTCGCGCTCCAGTGGTCCGACTTCAAGGGTGAGCGGATGACGATTCGTCGCTCGCTCGTCGAGTTCGACGACAAGCTCATCGAGCGGCCGACGAAGACGGGTACCAAAGGCCATCGAACGATCGCCGTGGACGCCGCGACCCTGTCCGGCTGTGGAGGCACTCAGAGTCCGCCAGGCGGCCGTAGCCGACGAGCATGGCCTTCCGGCGCCCGAGTACGTATCTCGTTCGACGCCGGCGTGTCGCCATGGCGTCCCGGCTACCTGACGCTCGCGTTCGGGCGGCTGTCGTCCCGAGCGTTCCGACTGCACGACCTCCGCCACTACCACGCCACCCAGTTTCGCGGCCGGCGTCCCGGTGCCGACCGTGAGCAAGCGCCTCGGTCACACCAGCACCGCAGTGACCCTCGACGTGTACGCCCACTGGCTACCCGAGCAGGATCGAGAAGCGGCCGACATCATCGGCCGACTCCTCGACTGAGGCCCCCACCGGGTCAGCTCGTCAACGTGTCGTGCTCGGCACGTTCCACTGCGGCGACGGAGAAACACCCAGCGCCCCGCGCCGGGGATGATCGGTCGGACCGGCGAGCTTCCGTTGCGCATTGCCCGCTTCAGCGACTCCGGATGCAGCCCCCAGCGGTGGGCGAACTCCTCGGTCGTCAGCGTCAGCCGGCCGCCGAGATGGGTGATGTCGATGAGCTGATGCGTGGACATGCCGCAACGATCCGCCCGTGACGTCACGGGTGACTACCCGGATTGGGTGGCCCTATGGGCGTATCCTGTCGGTCATGCCCGCAACGACGTTGACCGAGCTGCGCACCCGGCGCAGCGAGATCATCGAGATCGCCCGCGCCCGGGGTGCATCCCGCGTCCGGGTGTTCGGATCTGTGGCCCGCGGTGAGGCGACGGAATCGAGCGACGTGGACTTCCTTGTCGACCTCGAGCCCGACCGCAGCCTGTTCGATCTCGGTGGCCTGCTGATGGATCTGCAGGATCTGCTGCACCGAAACGTCGACGTCGTCACCGAGCGCGGCCTGCGCCCACGGGTGGCTCAGCGGGTACTCGCCGACGCCATCGAACTGTGAGGGCAGATCATGACCGCATCCTCGACATGATCGAGATGTGTGACCTGCTCGTCGAGCACGCATCAGACCTGAGCCGGCTCGCGGACGATCCGGTTATCCAGGCAGCCGCACAGCGGTGGATCGAGGTGCTCGGTGAGGCTGCGTCGAACGTGTCCGACGTGACTAAGAGGGCGCATCCCGAGGTCGCATGGCGCGAGATCACGGGGATCCGGGTGATCCTCGCCCACGCGTACTTCCACATCGAGCAGGACATCATCGGCAACGTCATCGAGCACGACCTGCCCCGGCTCCGGGCTCAGCTGCAACTAATTGCAGAATCGCTGGCCGAGTCCAAAGGCGAGCAGTCGTAGCGCGGGAGTGAAACCCCAGCGGATCCGCCCCACCGGGCCCTCAACCGAGCAAGCGCTTTACTGACTGCACAGCTGCACCAATGGTGCCCGTGCGACGTCTGGGCGACCTGGCCGATCGCCGTTGAACGCAGAACGCAGAACGCAGAACGCTATTGTCATGGCGCCTCGCGAGTGGTGGGCGCTGCGCTTCTGGATGGCCGGTCCGTGCGTCCCGCTGGACGAACTGTGCTTCCCAGGGTGATACTACGAAGGGCTTCAGCCGCCCAGACCCCGTTCGTCCTAGCGGCTGCGGAGGACCATCACCTTGTTCAAACTTGCCGGTCGCGGTCGGTTCTGCCGAATACCATTCGTCGATGGCCCTGCCCACTGCGTATCTGACGAGCTTCAAAAACACCGAAGCGATTTTCAAGGCGATGCAGGCTGCGCAAGCCCCACCGCGGTTCACTCAGAAGGTTCTTGAGAGCTTGGGATACGCAAACCCGAACGAACGAATGATGATCAACGTACTGAAGTCGCTCCGCTTCTTGGACGACACGGGCGTTCCCACTCGTCGATACCACGAGTATCTCGATCAAAGCCAGTCTGCCGCGGTGCTCGCAGCGGGCGTCCGCGATGCATACGCTGATCTCTTCCGGGTCAACAACTCAGCGCAATCGATGTCCAACGCTGATGTTAAGAACAAGATGAAGACGTTGTCCGAGGGTCAGTTCACCGATCGCGTGCTTTCCCAGATGGCCGGCAGGTTCACGGCCCTGGCAAAACTGGGGGGACTTCTCGGCCGCAGCCGCCGACGCGCGGACGGCCGAACGCCCCGCAGACGCAGAGGTTGCCACCCCTTTGGCCGCAGGCACAGCGGGCGCCAATCACCCTCTACAGCATCAACTTGATTGTGCCTGAGTCGCGTGACCCAGCAGTCTACGATTCCCTCTTCAAGAGTCTCAAGCAGCACTTGCTGTGACGACACCTGACCCAAATCTGGACGTGGGAATCGCCCCTCGTCGATGGCGGCGCGCAGGACCGTGGGATCGTCCCGACCACCGAGCGATTCCTCGAGCACTGTGTCGACATCGTGGCCGCGGACCGAAGGATGCCGGCCACCGCGCCAGGGATGTTCTCGTCGAGCTTGATCTTCAACGATCACCCGTGAGCGGGAGGAGTTCCTCACGCGCCAGTTCGGCGCCGTAGGCGGCTGCTGCCCGGATGGAAGTGACTGACAGCGACGGGTACTCCTCGAGGATCTGCTCCACCGTCATCCCGTCCGAGAGGCAATCGAGAACGATGCTGACGGGAATGCGCGTGCCCTTCAGGCATGCCTGGCCGTGACACACGAGTGGATCGACCGAGATGAGGGCGAGTGCGTCCGCAGTCATGTTCTCAGTATGCCCTATGGACGGGCTGCCGCGGACGAGCGCGTCGCGAGGAGCATCTCGCCAGCATCGGCTCGCCGGGCGAGTGACGACGGACGGCGGAGGGTCACGCACCGGTAATCACCCGGATGGTGAGCGGGCTCCCCGCCCTGCGCGCTGCGTCCTTGCCAATGGATCTGCCAATGGATGGCCCGAAACTCATTGGCAGAGGGCAACACACGGGAACACCGATTGACACCCCGGGTAGCATCGCCGCAGATCAGACACCACATCACGACGATCGAACAGGGGCGCTCTTCGCGCTGCGGCCGCTGACCGGGAATCTCCTCGAGGTCTTATGCGGAGCAGGCGTCAACGCGAATCGAATCCAAGCCCCCCTGCTGGAGCCGAACCGTTCCACCTTGACTGCGGGAGGCCTCGACACGCTGCCGGGCGGATGTCGATGCAGCAACGTGACGGCGGCGGACCGCCGTTCGGGTCCGAATCGTTCCACAGTGCCAACCGTCATTGGCAGGATGCTCGGTCAGTGTTGCCTGGTCGGCCGTGACACCTCGCGGGCGGACTATTCTGTCGGAGTGGATCTGATGACGTTGATCGATGTGCGGGCGGGCGTGCGTGGAGGCAAGCCCTGCTTCGTGGCGACGCGGATCACGGTTTACGACGTGCTCGAGTACCTTGCCTCGGGGATGACCGCCGCGGAGATCGTCGCCGACTTCCCGGAACTTACAACGGATCATGTGCGCGCGGCGCTCGCGTTCGCTGCGTTGCGTGAGCACCGCCTCGCGACTCCAGCGTGAAGCTGTTGCTTGATCAGAACCTGTCACGACGACTCGTCGGACGCCTGAGCAACGAGTACCCGGGTAGCGGCCACGTCACGGAGGTCGGTCTGGACATGGCAAGTGATCGAGCGATCTGGGAGTACGCGGGGGATCGCGATTATGTCATCGTCTCGAAAGACGCCGACTTCCGACAGTTGGCATTTCTCCACGGGCCGCCTCCGAAGGTGGTCTGGCTGCGCGTCGGCAACGTGTCGACGTCGGTGATCTAGGGCTGTCCCGACCCAGGCCGAGGCTGTGCTGCCGCCAGCCTTCGCCACTCGTGCCATCGCGACGGTCACCCCGCTCGTCCTCGACAACGCCTACGGCGAGGTGCGGGCCGGTGGTGCGAGCGAGCACAAGGTCCAGAAGGTCCACCGGCTCCTGTCGGCATCGTTCAACCGTGCGGTCCGGTACGGGTGGCTCGCAGCAAACCCGTGCATCCAGGCGACCAAGCCAAAGACGTCCAGCCCGGAAATTCGAGCCACCAACGCCGTCGCAAGTCCGTGACGTGATCGCCGACGCTGAGCTCGTGAACGCCGATCTCGCTGTCTGTCTCCGACTTGCCGCGGCAACCGGCGCACGACGTGGCGAACTGGTCGCGCTCAAGTGGGTCGACTTCAAGGGTGCCCGGCTGACGATTCGTCGTTCGCTCGTGGAGTCCGACGACCAGCTGCTCGAACGGCCGACGAAGACCGGCGCAAGCGGTCACAGGACGATCGCCGTCGACGCTGCGACACTTGCCCGCCGTCGACGCGCTCAGGGTGCGTCAAGCGGCGGCAGCCAACGAGCACGGCCTGCCGACGCCCGTGTACGTGTTCTCGTTCGACGCCAGCGTTTCGCCGTGGCGACCGAGGTACCTGACGCTTGCGTTCGGGCGCTTGTCGGCCCGAGCCTTCCGTTTGCACGACCTCCGCCACTACCACGCCACCCAGTTGCTCGCCGCTGGTGTACCCGTGCCAACGGTGAGCAAGCGCCTCGGACACACGAGCAGTGCCGTGACTCTCGACGTCTACGGCCACTGGCTGCCAGAGCAGGATCGAGAAGCGGCGGAAGTCATGGCCCGACTGCTCGCCTGACGCGCACACGATTCAGCTTGCCAGCGTCTCTTGCTCGGCGCGCTCGACCGCAGCGACGGAGAACACCCAGCGGCCGGCGCCCGGGATGATCGGCCGAACCGGCGAACTGCCATTGCGAACGGCGCGCTTCAGCGACTCCGGATGCAGCCCCCAGCGATGGGCGAGTTCCTCGGTCGTCAGCGTCAGCCGGCCGCCGAGTTGGGTGATGTCGATGAGCCGATGCGTTGACATGTGGCTCAGGATCTGCGCGTGACGTCATGGATCACTACCCGGATCGGATCGAGCCCGATCGCAGCCTGCTCGACCTCGGCGGTCTCCTGATGGATCTTCAGGAGCTGCTGCCGAGAAACGTCGATGTCGTCACCGAGCGCGGGCGTTCGCCCAAGTGATCAGGTGGCGTTTGCTAGTCGGGTTTCGTAGTCGGCAGCGAGGTCGCGTAGTGCTTGGCTGCAGTCGCCAGTGAACGATGATCCGTGCATCAGCGCGAGTGTGGTCGGCTCGAGGTCGGCGAGTTTGCGCATCGTTGGAGCGGTGTTCGGTGTGAGGCAGCTCGCACCAAAGACATCCTCGGCGAACGGTGCCAAGGTGACGATGTCGTCGCTGGTGGTGGCGGGGCCGTTGCCGAAGTGGGTGAACAGATCGCCGCACAGCAGAGTGCCCGTGGTCTGGTCGAAGAGCACGCTCGCCTCCCAGCCGTGTGGCACGTGAGGCGTGTCGATGTGGACGATGCTGTGCCGCCCGAGTTCGATGACCTGACCGTGGGCCAACGGCAGCGGGGCGCGGTCGGCGAGATCGTTCAGCGACACCATGCACCCGAGTCCGCCGTGGGCGACGTGAGCCTCAGGCGCCGCGGCAAGGAACAGGTTCATCGAACCACACTCGTCAGCCTCCACGTGACCGAACGTGATCCAGCGGAGCGTGTCGAGTGGCAGCACCGTCGCAATCGCTTCCGACACGAGCGGGAACATCGCTCGCGGGCCGGTGTGGAACAGCAATGGCTGATCGTCATCGATGAGGAACTGGTTGAACGTGAAGCCGGTGGGGCCGACCTCGGGAACGAAGGTCGAGAGTCGGTAGATGCCATCGGCGATCTCGTTGACAGTGGTCTCCATGGTGTGTCCTTTGCGATTGTTGTTCGAGGTGGTGGTTGAGGTCAGAGCGGAAGCGGGTGGCGCAGGATGCCGTCGCCGTGGCCGCGCTCGGCCAGGATCGTGACGAAGTCGATCGCGTCAATGTGCACGTGCTCGCCACCCGAGCCTGCGGCATAGCGACCGCCGGCCGGGCCATCGAGTTCGAGTGTGAACGGCTCACCGTGGGTGCCCGCCCACTCGGCGATGATGTCGGCCATGATCCGACCGTCGTGGTTGGCATCGGCGTCGAACGGCTTGCCGGTCGCGTGAGCGAGGTCGATTCGGTGCATCCACACGTCGCGAGTGAAGCCGATGTCGAACAGGTAGGCGACGGGCTGACGTCCGACAGGCGCCGGCAACTTCAACAGTGGCAGCTTGGCGATCGGCCGGGGCAGCTTGGTCCTGGAGCGAAGCGCTTTCGCCGACCCGGTGTCCCATTCGGCGATGAGCTCAGCCGTTGTCAGCTGGGCCCGCTCGCGGACCTGGAGCTCGTTCATGCCGTCCCACCAGTACTTGGCGCCGATCTCGGCGACGAGCGGCCGGCCGGTACGAACCTGGCGAACGAACTCGCGCGGCGATGCCTGCCCTGCGGTGGAACCAACGACGTGTGCCGCGAGGGCGCGGACGTCCCACAGGGCGCAGTCGGTGGGCTTGGCCCAGTCATCGATCGAGAAGCTGCGCAGCTGCTCGCCGAACTTGCGGTTCTCGACTGCCGTGATCTGCATCGCCTCGCGATGCTTGATCCTGGGGATGGTCGCCACATTCAAAGTGGTTGCCTGGTTCATCGCTGCTTCTCCCTTGATGGCTGCTTTGGTTTCGGGGCGCGTGTGGCCGACGATGCGTTGCGCCGATCCACATCGGCAAGGAACATCTCGACTGCCGGACCCGCGAGGCAGACCCAGCGGTCGCCGCCAGGATCGTTGGCCACCTGTTGATCACAAAGGCCGGCCACGACAGCGCTGAACAGATCGAGGTTCTCGGCCCCGGAGACACCCGCAGCGGTGAGCATGTCCCCCGCGATCGCGACGAACTCGAGGGCCAGCGCGTATGACGCGGTGGATGGTTCGAAGCCCGGGATGGTGCGCTGGAACAGTAGCTGGAAACGAACGATGTCGTCGGTCGCGAACTGCACGTTCAAGCGAACGAAGTCGACCAGCGCCGGCCGGGCCCCCGTCTTCGAGGGGTGCGCGCGAACGACATCGAGGAGCTGTCGATAGCCGTCGGCGAACATCGCGTCGTAGAGATCGAGCTTGGACTCGAAGTACGCGTACAGCGACGGCTGGCGGAGTTCGACGCGGCCCGCCAGATCACGCAGTGAGATCGCGGCCAGTCCGTCGCGTTGGGCCAGGAACCACGCTGCCGCGAGGATCTTTGCCCATTTCTCCTCCCGACGCTGCCCACGCCTGTCGGTTGTCGTCGCCTCGATGGTCGTCATGCACGCGTCCCCATGTGGTACCCGATCGGTCCGGGAATCTATCAATGATAGGTACTCTATCAGCGATCGATAACCTATCACTGATAGTCGCACGAGCCAAACGATATGTCAAGCGCGAATCTCGAGCACGGCCCCCGGACATCACCGGATCTGAGGACGGTCCATCCCAGGCTCTGTGTTCGCCTGCCACGCCGAATCGCGGGGGCTGACAGTGTTCCCGTTCGATGCAGGCGTCTCGCCGTGGCGGCCCGGCTACCTGACGCGGGCATTCGGGCGGCTCTCTGCCCGAGCGTTCCGTCTGCACGATTATGCCGCAACTCACCCGGCTACTTCCGGAGGTCTGATCGTTGATGCGCGCAAGCCAACGCGATCTATAGTTCTCGTGCCTCAACGACTATGGAACCAAATATGCCCGACCTGACTTTCCACACATTCCACGCGTTGCGAATAAAGGGTTTCGCGACGGTCGACACGGTCGCCGAGATTGCCGTCGTCTCGGTTGACGAAGCTCACCTTCACCTTTCCGACTTGCAGCAACGCGGCCTGGCGAGGTTCCGCGAAACCAGCTCACTGTGGCAGCTCACACCATCGGGCCGCGAGCACCACGCTCAGCAACTGCTCGATGACGCGGCGACGGCGCAGGCTGTCGAAGCGCTGCGCCGGCCGTATGAGCAATTTGTACAGATCAACCACACGTTCAAGGTCCTCTGTGGCGACTGGCAGCTGCGCGACGGCAAGCCCAATGATCACACCGACACGGACTACGACGGCGCGGCCATTGCGATGCTGGCAACAATCAATGACCAGGTCACGCCGGTGGTCGAGGCGTTCGGTGATGCGCTGGCCCGGCTCTTGCCGTACTCGTCTCGGCTCACCCGATGTTGCCAGCGGCTACAGGCTGGCGAAGCGAACATGTTCACCGGCGTAGCTTGCGGCAGCTACCACGATGTGTGGATGGAACTCCACGAAGATCTGATCCTGTCGCAGGGCATCGACCGCGCGGCTGAAGGCTCGTTCTGACGCCGCCCGTGCATGGGGCACCGCCGCTGGAAGGTCCGAACCTCACCCGAACGTCCCTACGTGTATAGCGGACAGGAACGATCCGATGGGCTCGCTCCGCAGGGTTGTCCCAGACCCATCCCCAACGCATCGCCTGCGAGAACGCCGAACTCATCACGACGTGAATTCTGGCGACCGTTGCCGCCGCCAGCGTACGAGCCCCGTTCTCGCCACGACGCAGACGAACGTACAAGGCGTCGATCAGCGCCGGTGTGACATCGCCGACGGTGACTGATCCGATGTGGTGATGAAGGTGACAATTCAGCACCGAGCAGTTCTGACGAATCGTCGACGGTGACCATCCGTCCGCTGCAGTATCGAACCATGCTTCGAACAATTCACTCATGGTCGATCCAGAGCGTCTCGGTCGGGCCGGCAGGTCGGGCCGGCAGGTCGGGCCGGCAAGATCCCTAACTTGTTCACTCCGTTCATCTAGGATTCACCACCGCGTCGAGTGGAAGTCCGCTGCAGGCGCCCGACGACGATGGGGGATAGCACGATGGAATCCGCGCTCACATGGGAGCCGCCAGGACCCGGACCCTGGCAGCAAGACAGCGCCCACAACCCGGTGGCACAGACACTGCTGATGCAGCAGGTGTACCCCGCCGGCTTCAATCGCGGCTTCGAGGAGACCTTCGCAGCTTTCGGCCTGCTGCTCGATCGCCTCGCGATGGGCGCGGTGAACGGCTTCACCTACCACCAGCCGCAGCCGTTCGACATGCCAGGCCCCGATGGACCGAGGGATCCCGAGTGGATCGGGGCCGAGTTCGGTCGTCGGGTGGGCGTCGCTGCCCAGGCGCTCGAGGGACGAATTTGGCGCGATGTGATGCGCCGTTGGGACGACGAGATCAAGCCCACCGCAATCGCTCGTCATCGCCAACTCGATGTCGACGTGTCCGCGCTCGACGACGCGCAGCTTCGCGAGCACTTCGAGGACTGCGCGGCTCACGTGGCCGACATGGTGTATCAGCACCACCGCTTCAACGCTCATGCGCTCATACCGGTGGGTGACTTCCTCCTGAACGCCGCCGGGTGGACCAGGCAGCCAGTTGCGGCTTTGCTGGCGGTGTTCGACGGCTACTCGCCGGTGTCGAACGTTGCGGCACCGGAGATGCAACCAGCCCTCGCAGCACTGCGCAACGACAGCGAGGCGCGCGACATCCTGTTCGGCAGCGGCGAGGCGGCTGACGTGCTCGCTGGCCTTCGCGAACGAGTTCCCGAGGTGGGCGACTACGTCGACGCGGTGCACTTCCGCGTGCTCGAGGGCTTTGACATCTGCAACCCCACCATCGGCGAGCGACCGGTGAGCCTCGTCGGTCGCATGCAGTGCGCCCTCCAGATCGATACGGGCGATGCCCTGAGGCGATCTGCTGCGGCTGCAGCCGAGCTGCGGGCCATGGTGCCGGCGGAGCATCAGGGCAGCTTCGACGACCTGATGGGTGAAGCCCGCCTCGTGTACCGTCTCCGCGACGAGCGCGGTCTGTACAGCGAGATCTCGGCGATCGGTCTCGTGCGCCTCACGCTGCTGGAGCTGGGTCGCCGGCTGGAGCACATCGGTCGGGTGAAGGTGCCCGATGACGTACTCGACGCCAGCCTCGATGAGATCCGCGGTTTGTTTGCAGGCGCCGGAACCCCGACGGCTCACGAGCTGCACGAGCGGGGGATCGATCGCTTGAACCGAACGCTCATCGGAGCACCGCGCCACCTCGGCCCTCCCCCGCCCCCGCCTCCCCCCGTCGACATGCTCCCACCCCCGATGGCGCGGGTGATGTCGGCTATGGGCTTCATCATCGACGGGGTGCTGGGCGAGATGGAGCATCCCGAGGGTGACGACAGCGTGATCGTCGGCATCCCCGGCGCGCAGGGCACCTACGAGGGAGCCGTGCGGCTCGTGCGATCAGTCGACGACCTCTTCGACCTCGAGCAGGGCGATGTACTGGTGGCGCCTACCACGGGGGAGGCGTTCAACTCGATGTTGCATCTGGTGGGCGCGATCGTCACCGATCACGGCAGCTTCGCGTCGCATGCCGCGATCGTCTCACGGGAGATGGGCATCCCGGCGGTGGTCGGCACCATCGATGGCACGCGCCGGTTGGCGGCGGCCAAGCGGGTGCGCGTCGACGGTGGGAGCGGCCGGGTCACGATCCTCGAATGACGGCCGCTGCCGAGGGCGCCGTCCCAGCTAGCACCATCATAGGGATCGCCCTCGCCTCGGCGCTCGTGCCACTGAACTCGACGATGATCGCGGTGGCATTGCCGCGGATCGCCCGCGACTTCGACATCTCCAAGAGCCATGCGAGTGTGCTGATCACCGTGTACCTCGCGGCAATGCTGGTGGGCCAGCCGCTCGCGGGCCGGCTGGGAGACGCCCTCGGCGCTCGGCGTTTGGCCATCATCGCCGTTGCGGGTTTCGGCGTGTTCTCCGCAGCGGCCATGTTGGCGGGCTCGTTCTGGCTGCTGGTCGCGCTGCGAGCGCTGCAGGCCGCGTTCGCAGCCGCGCTCTCACCCAGCGTGCAGGCCATGCTGCGCGAAGTCGTCTCACCGCAGCAGCGTGGACGGGCGTTCGGCGTGCAGGGCTCGGTTCTCGGTGTTGGCGCTGGCCTCGGGCCGGTCATCGGTGGCCTGGCTACGGCCGCGTTCGGGTGGCGAGCCATCTTCGGCGTGAACCTGCCAGTGGTGGTGGTCGTGCTGATCGTGCTGCACCGTCAACTTCCTCGGTCCACGGAACAGCCCGCGCACCAGAAGCGCCCCATCGGCAACGGTTCGCAGCGTTTGTTCAATGGCGCGTTCGGTGCGGCATTCTTCACTCAAGCATTGTCCACGTTCTCCCAGTACGCGCTGCTGCTAGCCGTGCCGATAGTGCTCGACAGCCGCGGTTGGAGCGCAGCAACGATCGGGGCGGGCTTGTCGTTTCTGACGCTCGGCATGGTGGTGATGGGCCCCTACGGCGGCCGCCAAGGCGACTTGCGCGGCAGACGACGACCGGTGCTCGTCGGCCTGGCCGTCACCCTGCTCGCCGTTGGCGCCTCCGCCGCCTTCGGAGACGCCGTCCCTTCGGCATTGCTCCTGACCACCTTGCTCCTCTTCGGCTTGGGGCTCGGCCTCGCTTCGCCCAGTGTGATGACCGCTGGCATCGAGGCCGCACCCGAGGGGCGCATCGGCTCCGCAGCCGGCGTGCTGTCGGCCAGTCGCTACGTCGGCAGCATTGCGGCCACCATTGTGCTGGCGGGTGTGGTGCACGACGACGGGGGCGGGCTGGCCACACTGCTCGCCGTGTGCGCCGCGACGATCGCGGTGGCGCTGGCGTGCGCCCGGGGACTGCCCGGACGCCGCCCTGCCTCGGCCGAGCCATCTGTGACTGCCACCCGCTGCCGGTAGCAATTGCCGTCCGGGTAGTCATCCGGACGACGACGTGAGTCTCAACGACTCCTTGCAACCGGCCGGGCGCGCGGCTCGGCCGATCCGTTGTCGCGTGAGCAAGGTGCGGGAAGCGGTGCGGGTGTTAGCCGAAGAGTTAGCCGGTCGTTTGGCCGTGCTCAGTAGCTGCGTAGAACTCAGTCGGGCCGGTCGAGCTGCACAGCGCGCCGATGTAGCCCTCGCGAATCTGCGTGGTGCATCGGTCGTCGAGTCTGGCTCGTTCTGGAATCCGCATCGCGCGTTTGTGATGTCAATTCCGCGGTCAGGCGACTCGGCAGCGCTCGGCGTACTTGCGTTGAGCGGCTTGCTTCGACACGCCGAGCATGAGGCCGATCTGGGACCACGATCGGTTGTCGAGTCGAGCCCGTCGGACGGCAGCGTCAAGTTCGGCTTCGACGGTTTCTCGTTGGTCGGCGAGTTCGCGCAGAGCCTTCAACGACGAGGTGTCGGGGACGACGAGATCTTCCACCTCAACGAGATCGGCCCATCGTTCGTAGGCAGCGAGCCTTTCGGCCCGTGATGTCTTGGTCATGGCGTCCACCAACCCTTCAAATACTTCGTTCTCGGCGGCATCGAATGGGATAATGGCTTCGCCGTCCTCGTCCTCGACGACGAGGAGTTCGAGCGGCTCGCCGTTGCGGCGCGGACCGATGAACACGGTAATCGACGGATCGTCGGTGGCGAATGTTCGCCAATGGTTCCGGAGTGCATGGAGCATGTCTTCGTCGTGGACCCCGTGCTTGCGGGCGCTCGCATCGATGTCCACCGATCCGAACGATACCGGATTGGCGAGCAGATCGTCAATAGATGTTGACGGCCCAATCATCGCCACCGCCGCTGAGCTTGACGAGACCTCTCGTGAACGAGTCGACGTAAGTACCTTGGATCACCCCGGGTGATCGATGAGGCTCTCGTCGTCGCACGACGCACGAACGAACGAAGCTCTCAATCGACGAGCAACGATTCGGGCTCTGCACGGAATCCTGGCCGCTGGCCGGCTGAGAGGGACCGGTGCATTCTGGTCATCAATGTGAGGATCAGTCATGGCGTTGCTGTCCCATCATCTGTTGAGCGGCGAGCCTGCCCTCGCCAAGATCCCGTCGAAGAATTGGGCGGAGGCGTCGCATCCAACATTCGCATCCAACTCCCAACACCCAACACCCAACGAGCAGTCGACGTCAGCGATGGACGATCGGTGACTGCGGTGCGGCGTGGTCGGATGCCGCGTTTGGCACCGGCTGCTCACGCCCAGCCGTCAGCACGGCAGCACCGGAGAACAAGCCGGTCGAGGGAGTGAACATGAACTGGTTGAATGTCGTTCCGGTCGGGGCTGCGGCGACCGTGAACACGGGATGGGCCGTTCCGCCGGAGTACGAGGTAGAGATGTAGTCGCCGACCATGCGACCTTGAGTCGTGTTCGGCAACCAGTTCAGCGACATCGGTCCCGCGATCTGGGTGGGGGCAGTCCAGCTGTTTCCACCGGTGATCGACGAGATGTACCCGACGTTCAGCTGGCAGGTCGAGCTGGTGCACCTGGCAGTCGGGTAGTAGTAATATGCGACGGCCAGCCTGGCTGAGGCACCCGACGTCGAATTGTCGACGGCGATACCAGGGATGAAATGATCGACGCCGCTGTTGGTGCCGTCGATCGGGATGCGGACCACCGGCGTCCAGGTCGTGCCATCCGTCGAGGTCGTCATCACCAGGTCGTTCGACTTGCAGCCCTTGCGGAATCGGCAGTCCTGCCAGACGACATAGACCTTGCCAGACCCATCGATCTCGGCCGAGGGCAGCGGGCCGGTGCGCAGACCGCCGGCCACCCTGTGACTGCTGATCGTCGTCACCGTGGTCGTCGCACTCCAGCTGACCCCGCCATCGGTGGAGTTGAACGCGAGCAGAGAAGTTTCGTTGGCGTTGTCGACCGGCACGATGACCGTGCCGTTCGGCTGGACCAGCGGTTGGCCACCGATACCGGTTGCGTTGTTCGCAGTCGTCAGACCTGGCCCCCATGTGGCCCCGCCGTCGGAAGACGTGCTCATGTGCAGGCGGTTCCCGTCGCCGTTGTCGTCCCATTCGGTATAGCAGTTGCCGTAGAACGGGCTCGTCGAGGTGTTGTCGCAAACGATCCAGTTCTTATCGACATTGCCCACGCTGGTGACAACGACCGGTGCAAGCCAGGTGAGTCCGCCGTCGATCGAGCGGCTGGTGACCACAGCGGCGCCGTGCACACCACCGGCTTCGAGTAGCGGCAACGAGGAGATCATCCAGACGTTGTTCTTCGCATCGTACGCAACGGCCGGATCACTGACCCGGTCGTAGGGGTTGACGATGTTGTCGTGCTTGGTGATGCCGGGTAGGCAACCCTGCGCCCAAGTGACGCCGGCGTCAATCGACCTCGACCAGCAGATGTTCGACGCTCCGCCATCGTTGAATCGACCGGTCTGTGCCGCAGCGACGATCGTCGACCCGAAGGCGAACGTGTCCGGTTCAACCTGCGTTTGATGTTGGCTGGTCGAATTGGTGTAGAGGTCCGCGCCGATCTGCGTGACGGTTACGTTTGCGAAGGCAGACGAAACGAGTGTCAAAACCGTCAGGACCGAAACGGTGACTCCGACGGCAGAGCGAATACGCACACGGGACCGGGGGATGCTCATTGCGAACTCCTTGTTGGCGGAGAGATTGAAGGCACACATGTCGGCCGGCATCGCAGTACTGCCAGGACCGCACCCCGTCGCCTCGGCTCTCACCGAGAAGGTCTCGCTCCTGCTCCGCAGCGACGAGTCATAGACCACTCAGCTCTGCGGGGCTTCACCCCGACCAGCCATTACGGAATCACGGTATCACAAGGCCGACGACCCCTGAGCAAGGGTCGAGAAGACGGACTCGTCGGGGACGAAAGTGGCCTCGCGATGACGGTGAGGCGCGACGATAGTTTCAACGCACTCCGCGGCGTCACCTACGCTGACGGCTGAGAAGGCATGGGGACATGAACCGTTGCCCAAGTTGTGATGCAACGCTCAGCCCTTCAGACGCCTCGTGCCCAAGTTGTCGAGTGCCGGTCGTTGCTCCGTGCCCCGAGTGCGCTGCACTCATCGCGGCGGGGGCCAAGTTCTGCAGCGAGTGCGGCGCGCCCGTGCGGAGCGAGCCGTCGAGATCGCCGGCGCCCGCCATCATCGTCCACCAAATGGAGGCCGACACCGATAGCCGCGCACTGTGGCCAGAGGGGGAGAAACGGCGTCTGACACTGCTGTTTTGCGACCTGGTCGGTTCGACATCGATCGGACAGCGGCTCGACCCGGAGGAGTAGTCGGATCTGTCGGCCGCGCTCGCCGCGAACTGCTTGCGCTCGGCGACACACCGAATACTGCGGCGCGGGTCGAAAGCGTGACCCCGCGTGGCAAGGTCGGCATCTCGGAGGCCACTCGCAAGCTCGTCGGCGGCCTGTTCGACATCAACCCCGCCCGACATCCATCAGGTCAAAGGCATCGATGAGCCGCTCGAAGTGTTCACGGTCGAGGGAATCGCCGATCGCAGTCGCCGTGACGACGCGATCCGAACGCGCCGGACGAGCCCGTTCGTCGGTCGCGACTCTTGGCGCGCCCGAACACCTGCTGAACTGCCCAACCTGCGACAGTCTCGCCAAACCAATTGTGCAGCGCCTCCGCAGCATCGCCGCGGGCTGATCACTCCCGCCTCCAAGGCAGCCACAAGATTCGTCGGGCGACCGCAAATCCAGGCACCCGAGCCCAATCGCGAACCGTCACCGAGGTCGTTGCTCCAGCTCACTTGACTCGAGGGGGAGTAGTCGTCGCTTGGCGATCGGTATGGTCAGCACTACAAGTGGGTACCGGATCACCACGACAGGCTGGAGGTACTCGGATGAATGATCGCAACGAAAGAATCGAGGAGAACGCTGGAGCCGTGCATCGGCGAGACCTGGCGGCGGTCATCCGTTTCCTGCTGGCGGCGATCGTCGTCGCAGCGCTCGTGATCATCGGCTTGGACAACCGCAAGAATGTTCGGATCGGCTACGTGTTCGGCGACGCGAACGCACCGGTTTGGATCGTGCTGGTCGCGTCGGCCCTCGCTGGGATCGTGATCGGTTGGCTGATCAAGCACCGCCCCCGCGACCGCCGCTGACAATTGCCGTCGACGTGTCCCGGTGATGGCCGGAGCGTTGGCCGATATCGGCGCGGCGACGTCGGCGGGGCGAGCGGCCGAATGGGGTACGCAGACGAGATACCTTTTCGGAATGACCTACACGTGGCGAGACCCCGACCAGTTCACCGTCGGCAGTCTCTATGTGAGCCATCAGTCCGATGTCACGGCCGAGTTCGTCGGAGTCGGGGAAGTTCATGAGCTGGCTCGCTTGAAGCTCTCTCCGGTAGTGCTGATCTTCCGAGACATCTACGACTCGTCGTTCATGTGGGCGAGCACGGAGCAGGACTATCGTGACGGCGAGACCTTCGAGGCTTTCGGCGATCGGGCGGTGGAGGACCTGGAGCAGTGATCGGTCACGGCGCCTCTGGCCGCCTTCCGAACGCAACAGGACCCTGATAGAAGCTCAGCTCGTCCCTCCCCATGTGCAGGACCGCCTGGCCGGCCATGTCGATCACATCACTCCACCCGTCGCGGAGCGCCTCGAGCGTCAACTCTGCGCCGGCGTCGAAGCCTGGCACGCCGACGGTGGCGACGAGGGCCACCCGGCCTGCGCCGCTGCTGATCAACTCGCCCGTGCACGGAGCCTCGGGATGACAGAGCAGGGCTGCGGCCGGTGAGCACAGAGCCGGCGGAAAGTTGTTTTCCATCCACTGCCGGGTGTCCTCGTTCGGATTGAGTGAAGCGGCGCGGGTGTAACCGATCGGCATGATCGCGTTGACGATGATGTTGTGCGGGGCGCCCTCGACGGCAAGCGATCTCGTCAGTCCCCAGAGCCCGGCCTTGGCCATCGAGTAGACCGGCATCCCGACTGCGCCCATCGAACTTCCCGAGGTTGTGAACACGATCCGCCCGCCACCGCCGGCAACCATGATCGGCCACGCGGCTCTGGCCGTATAGAACGATCCGAGAAGATGCGAGTCGACGATCTTGTGGAGTACTTCGTCGCTGACCGTGTCGATCGGGCCGGTCGGCCCGCCGTTGCCGGCGTTGTTGAGCAATGCGTCGAGCCGGCCGTATCTCGTGTGCGTGACGTTCACCAGTGCCGCTGCCTGCTCCGCGTCGGCAACCGATGCGATGTGGGCGACGGCCGTCCCGCCCCCATCGACGATGTCGGCGACCGTTCGGTCGGCGTGTGTCGTCGACACGTCGTTGACCACGACAGTGGCGCCCCGCGAGCCGAGCAACAGCGCGTGCTCACGACCGATGCCTCTGCCGGCGCCGGTGACGATGATGACGTGACCGTCGAAACGGATTGTGTCGGGCACCGCTCAGCCCGTGCCGCGTGCCAGGTCCAGTAGTTGCGACGCCGTTCGACCCTCTACGGGCGTCACCGACAAACGGGTGCCCTTGCGGAGAATGATCAGAGCATCACCGGTGAAGGTGTCGCGCAGTTCGTCGAGTGAGAGGTAGTTCGGAAACTTTTCGACGAACTGCACCTTGACGGTGTGCCATCGTGGTTTGGCCTTGGTGCCCTTGGGGTCGTAGTAGTGCGACGTCTCGTCGAATTGGGTCGGATCGACAACGTTGGTCGCGACGATGCGGCCGAGCCCGGCGATTCCCGGCGGCTTGGCGTTCGAGTGGTAGAAGAACGCGAGGTCACCGACATCCGCCGACAGTAGGTAGTTGCGGGCCTGATAGTTGCGGACACCGTCCCAGATCGTGGTCTTCGCCTTGCGCAGATCGTCGATGCTGAAGCTGCCGGGTTCAGACTTGAGTAACCAATAGTTCATGGCGGCCAAATCTAATAGTCAGTCGGTGAGACGTGTAGTTTTCGGTGAATGGGGGAGCGACGGGTAGCGGTGGTCACCGGAGCGAGCCGCGGGATCGGACGCGCGACAGCGCTCGGGCTGGCAGCGGCCGGCTACGACCTCGTAGTCACGGCGCGTTCGACGGACACCGATTCCGTGTCGTTCGCGGGCACGACGAGCGATGATCCCGACGAGGGCGCGATGTTGGCTGGAGGCCTCCCCACCCTTGCCGCAGATATCGAAGCACGCGGGGCTCGCTGCGTGAAGGTGGCGATGGATCTCACGGACCGGGCATCGGTGAGCCGAGCCGCCGGCGAGATGCTCGCTGCGTTCGGCCGGGTCGATGTGATCGTCAACAACGCGATCTATCAGGGTCCGGGGATCAACGACGCCGTTCTGTCGGCTTCGCTCGATCTCGTCGACCGGGTCGTCGCCGCTGATGCGATAACGCCGTTGATCCTCGTCCAAGCAGTGTTGCCAGGGATGCTCGAGCGTGGTGACGGTGCGATCATCCACCTCACCTCCGGCGCCGCGACCCTCGCGCCACAAACTCCGTTCGGCAAGGGCGGCTGGGGCCTCGCCTATGCCATCGCCAAGGGGGGTTCGCACCGGATGGCGGGCGTCCTGCACGCCGAGTTCGGCCGTCAGGGAGTGCGCGCGTACAACCTCAATCCGGGCCACGTGCTGACCGAAATCGGCCGGGCCCGCGCGGCGCGGGTCGGCGCTGAGCCGACGGGCCAGTCAGCCGAAATCCCGGCAGCGGCAGCCGTGTGGCTCGCCGACGACACTGATCGCACCCGGGCACTGGCCGGCACAGACGTGGTTGCGCTCGATCTCGTCAGGCAGCACGGATTGCGGTGAGCGCGGAACTTCAGTCCTCGTGTTCCTCGATCGCATCGAGGAACGAGTCGACATCGTCATCCTCGCCGCCGACCAGCCAGATGACCGGACCGTCTTCGCCCTCGTCGTCCCACGGCAACACTCCCTCGACCGAATAGCGATCGACGGTAATGTCTTCGTTGTCATCTTCGACCGGGGCAACGACTGCAAGCTCGACCTCCGCGTCCGGAGGTTGGTCCCTCAAGATGTCGATCAGTTCTCGCACTCGCATGTGTTCGCTGCCTTTCGATGGAGAGCATGAGGTTAGTGGCGGCTGTGGCCGCGGCTGGAATTCGTGGTTCAGCGTTCGTCGAGCCAATGCGGCGCTTGCTCGAGCAGGAACAGGCTCACATCCTTGCAGCGGTCGAGCGTGGCGCAGAGTGGCTCGTCGGCGCTCGAATACACGTCTGCCAGTTCGATCGACAGACGGGCAACGATCGACAAACTCCGCTCCGGTGCGTCCGTGACGCTGGCGAACGAATCGATGGCCGACACCTCGAGCGGCAAGTCTATGCCACCGACACCCGCCAGCTCCGTGGCGAGAATCAACAGATCGGGCGGCTGCGGCAACGGGGGCAACGTCCACGTGAAATGGACAGGGAACGCGAACCCCGACGGCGGTTGATCGTCGGGGTCTTCCATCTTCAACACTTCGTCCTCGAAGCCCAGTAACGCCCGCGGGTCCACCTCCAGCGACAGGTGCAGGTCGATCGGTCCGCTGCACGCCTCTTCCGGATGGAGATCCACTTCCCAGAGTTGGCGCAACGAATAGGTCTCCACGAAGTGCCGTTCGTCGTGCACATGGAAACCGTGATCGATTGCGTGGCTTTTTACATCGGCGATGAAACCGGCGACATCGATGACTGCCAACGTGAGCCTTTCTGCATTGCGGGGCGACTTGCGAATGTTGATCCGAGACTATCCTGCATGCGATGTATCACGACGTGGTGACCCTGTTTGCGTCGATCGCAGACTCGGTCGGCGCAGCGCTCGAACTCACGCAGGACTGGGGCCCATCCGGTCAGCGGGCCGGCCAGTACGCTGTCGATCTCGTTGCCGACCGGGTCGTGCTCGCTGCCCTTGCCGCTGCTGATCTGAGCGTGCTGTCCGAGGAGAGCGGGCTCACGATTCGCGGCGCGGCCCCGCTTGTCATCGTCGATCCGCTCGACGGGTCGACGAACGCCAGCCACGGGGTTCCGTGGTTCGCGACGTCGCTGTGTCTCGTCGACGATGAGGGGCTCGCCGTTGCTCTGGTCCGCAACCAGGCGAGCCATGTCAC
This sequence comes from Actinomycetes bacterium, assembly GCA_025358125.1. Taxonomy (GTDB): domain Bacteria; phylum Actinomycetota; class Acidimicrobiia; order Acidimicrobiales; family Ilumatobacteraceae; genus WLMZ01. The sequence goes on along the minus strand of JANYKS010000077.1, from coordinate 2,040 downwards.
ATACACGGCCGAAAGGGGTGGCGGCGCCTGGCGCGACGGCCTACGCCTGTCTGGCTCCGGCTGCTCGTCGCTGAGTGATGCACTTGTCGGTATCAGTGGGCTTGCGCCCCATCACCTCGGTTGGCGGCAGTTCCGTGCGCTGGGCGCGGCAGCGCTGGACCTGTGTCTCGTCGCTGAAGGATCGCTCGACGGGTTCATCGACTGCAATGTCGATGCCCACGGAGTCTGGGACTACGCGGCGGGAGTGTTGATCTGCCGCGAGGCCGGCGCCGGCGTGGTCGACGCATTCGACCGTGACCTCGTGGTCAGAGACCCGTCGCAGAAACGAACACCTGTTGCCGGGGCCACGCCGGACCTGGTCGGTCAGGCGGTTTCCGCTCGGCGAAGCTTCGTGTAGCCCGGGCGCGGGTCATGCCTGAGGGATGCTGGCGTTGCTGCGCTGGCCCTGGCTCCACAATCGCGTCACGCTCGGATGGCGCAGTTTGCTGAGAGCTTGCGCCTCGATCTGACGTACCCGTTCCCTGGTCAGATGCAACGACTCGCCGACTTCGGAAAGCGTTCGGGGCACATCGCCGATCCCGAATCGGGCCATCAGCACCCCGCGCTCGCGCTCGCCGAGCCGGCTCAACAATGCCTGGAGTGCCCGCCTTTCGAGCGCAGCAGTGGCGGCATCGTCGGGAGCGATTGCGTCGGGGTCCTCCACGAAGTCGCCGACGACGGTGGCGCCCTCGTCGCCGACCGGCGCCGACAGCGACATCATCGAGCGACGATGTTGACGAACGAGCGTGATCCGATCCGCACCGATCCCGGTGTCGACTGCCACTTCTTCACTCGTCGGGCGGCGGTCGAATGCTTCCCACAGCTTGGCCGTGCTCTGGTCGATCAGGCCGTACTGTTCGCGCACGTGCGAAGGCACGCGGATCGTCCGCGACGAGTCATTGACCGCTCGCCCGATCGATTGGCGGATCCACCATGTGGCGTATGTGCTGAACTTGAAGCCTTTCGTGTGATCGAACTTCTCGACGGCCTTCATCAAACCGATGTTGCCCTCTTGGATCAGATCGAGGAGTGAGAGTCCGCGACCCTCGAAACGCTTTGCGACACTGACGGCGAGACGAAGGTTGCTCTGGATGAAGGTCAGCCTTGCGTCGGCAGCGACATCGGACGCTTCTTCGAGTCGACGCCGTTCGTGCGTACTACGCTGTGACGGTTCGGCGAGCTGGCTCTGCGCTGCTGTACCGATCGCTATCTTGGAAGCGAGTTCGCGCTCGTCGTCCGCCGTGAGCAGGGCGTGCGCGCCGATTTCTTCGAGGTAACGGCGGAGAATCTCATCCCCGCCGGTGCCGCCGGTGCGTAACGCCATCATCCACGACCGTAGTAGGCGCTGCGTGCGATTTGGCGGATGTCGGCTCGCTCACCAAGGTCGGGCAGTAGGCTCGGCTCTCCGTCCGCGGGCGCATAGCTCAGTTGGTTAGAGCGCTTCCCTTACAAGGAAGATGTCGGGGGTTCGAATCCCTCTGCGCCCACCATGTCAGAGGCTATATTGGTCTCCGACAGTTGACAAGATGTGGGACGCTGTGGGACAATGACCCGGTGAGCACAGAGAAGTTGCCTTCAGGCAAGTTCCGCGCAGTGGTCCGCTACCAGGGCATCAAGCGCACTTCCAAGGCTGTTGGCACGCTGAAGGCCGCTCGCTTGCTGGAGGCACAGCTACTCATGGAGATGGGCGGAAACCCTGACCCGAGTGACGCAACCGTGTCCGAGATGCTCACCACGTACTTCGACACGGCACAGGCCAAGCTGTCACCGACGACCATGGAAACGTATCGACGTTCGATCGGCGTGATGCCGGCGGCGTTCCTCAAGCGCCCGGTGCGTGCCGTCACGCCCCACGTGCTCGATGCGATGTACGCCAGCCTCATGAAAGTGGGCGAGACGGTGCATCGAGCCGAGAAAGTACATGCGTTGCTCTCGGTCGCGTTCGGTCAAGCAGTCCGATATCAGTGGTGCTCAGTCAATCCGTGTCGCGATGCAACCAAG
>JANYKS010000075.1 GCA_025358125.1 Actinomycetes bacterium | reverse complement strand
TCAGGCCGCGACGGTGAGCGCTGATGACAAGGCATCGGTGGAGGCGCCGCTGGCCGAGCTCAAGACCGCGCTCGGCGGGAACGACAACGAAGCGATCAAGCAAGCAACCACCTCGCTGTCGAACGCGCTGCAGGCCTTCGGCCAGAAGCTGTACGAGGCCGCCGCCCGCGACACCAACGCGTCCGGGTCATCGGCAAGCGGTCAGGACGCAAAGGTCAGCGACGAGGAAATCGTCGACGCCGAAATCGTCGACGACGAGAAGTGATCTCGTCATGACAGCCGACAACGAGCCGAGCGAGGGCGCGATGGACGACAACGCGACCGAGTTCGAGGAATTTCTCAGCGATTTCGACGGCTCGGACGCACTCGCCCCCGATGATGTTCTGAGCGCACCGGAGGCCGAGTCCGAACTCGATCAGATCACGCGCGACCGGGACTCGTTCAAGGACACGGCGCTGCGTCTGCAGGCCGATTTCGAGAACTATCGCAAGCGCATCGCCGCTCAGCACGGGGATGAGGCCGACCGCGCCGCCGGCAGGTTGGTCGAGTCCCTGCTGCCGGTGCTCGACGCGTGCGAGGCGGCGTTCGCACACGGCGTCCTCGGGATCGAGCCGATCTGGTCGCAGCTGATGGGTGTGCTCCAAAAGCAAGGCTTGGAAGCACTCGACCTGGCTGAGCAGCCGTTCGACCCCGCGCTCGCCGAGGCCGTCTTGCACGAGCCGGCCGACGAGACGAGCGCTGCCGGTCCGGTCGTCATCGACGTGCTCCGTACCGGCTACCGATGGCAGGGCAAGGTCCTCCGGGCAGCGATGGTCAAGGTCCGCGGCTGACACCGCACTCCTCACGGCTGACACCGGGCTCCTCACGGCTGACACCGGGCTCCTCGCCCAATCCTGCTCCAGCGATTCTCCCGGAGCGCCCCCACCAGGTTTGCGTGAGCGAAAATGTGAGGCCATCGCATTTGTCCTCGCGCAAATGGCTGAGGGTGCCCGGGGTCGCTCGCCGCCACCAGTTTGCTCACAGAAGTCTCGGTCCGGCCCTGGCGAGGCGGCGAAGACCGATCAGCAGTCCACCGGCGCGCACAGTGAATGGACCGCTCGGGATGGTCCCGCTCCGGGGTGGCACGCGCTCGCTGCCCCAGGCCACCATCGGCGGGATCATCCGGTTGTCAATCGGCGTTCGGCGCGACTGCCCGTCTCTTCCCGCGCCAGGGCTGCGATCACGCGGGCAGACCTCGGCCCGGGCGCTCGTTCGGCCCGACTGCCCGTCTCTTCCCGCGCCAGGGCTGCGATCACGCTGGCAGACGGCAGACGGCAGACGGCAGACGGCAGACGGGCGGACGCCCGAGCCGGTGCGGATCGGCCGGAGACCTCTTGGGCTGGGAGTCCTGGAATCGTGCCGGCCTCTCTTCAGTGCGACCCGGACTACCGACCTCAACCTAAAAGCTGAGTGACAATGACTCAATATTTATGATGCGTTGCATTGGACACGTACCCCGTTCGGCCGTATCATTTGACATGCCCGCTTCGGCACCCTCGACCCAAAGGCGCACACGACATGGCTGCTCAACGGGAGTGGTACGAGAAGGATTTCTACAAAGTGCTCGGCGTCAGCGACACGGCGAGTCCGAAGGACATCACCAAGGCCTACCGCAAGCTTGCGCGCGAAAATCACCCAGACGCCAACCCTGACAACACGGCCGCCGAGAACCGGTTCAAAGAAGTGTCGTCTGCCTACGACGTCGTCGGCGACGAGGCCAAGCGCAAGGAGTACGACGAGGTTCGCCGGCTGGGACCGATCGGTGGCTTCGGTGGAGGTGGACCCGGTGACGGTTCCGGCGGATACAGCTTCAACGTCGGAACCGACGGCCTCGGCGATCTCCTCGGGGGCATGTTCAACCGTGGCGGCCGCGGGCGGGGTGCGTCGGCTGCCGGTGGTCCGCAGCGCGGCGAGGACCTCGTAGCCAGCCTGACGCTCGAATTCGTCGACGCGATCCAGGGCATCACGACCACCCTCTATCTCACCAGCGACGCGCAATGCAGCACGTGCAACGGCTCGGGCGCCAAGCCGGGCACGACCCTGAAGACGTGTTCGCAGTGCGGCGGCCGCGGCGTCGTCGACGACAATCAGGGCTTCTTTTCGTTCAGCTCACCATGTCGCAACTGCCAGGGTCGCGGTGTCGTCGTCGAGACGGCATGTCCGACATGTCGGGGTAGCGGCGTGGAGAAGCGGGCGCGAGAGGTCAAGGTCCGTCTGCCGGCGGGCGTCGCGGATGGTCAGCGGATCCGGTTGAAGGGTCGAGGCGGCCCTGGACGCCACGGCGGCCCAGCCGGCGACCTGTTCGTCGACTGTCACGTCACGCCGCACCGCCTGTTCGCTCGCGACGCCGACAATCTCACGCTCCGCGTCCCGATTACGTTCGCCGAGGCGTCCCTCGGCGGCGACATCGATGTACCGACACTGACCGGCGGACCCGTCAAACTACGGCTCAAGGCCGGCACCCAGTCCAGCACGCGCCATCGAGTCAAGGGCAAGGGCATCACAACGAGCAAGCACACGGGCGACCTGATCGTCACCGTCGACGTTCAGGTACCGACGTCGCTCAGCGACGAGCAACGCCGCGCGATCGAGGGCTTCGCAGCCGCGACTCCGGAGTCGCCGAGAGCCCACCTGGAGCCATGATGCGGAGCAGATCGCACGCCGTTTACGTGATCTCGGTCGCGGCCGAACTCGCCGGGATGCACCCCCAGACCCTGCGCATCTACGAGCGCCGCGGCCTCGTCCAGCCGGCGCGCTCACAGGGCGGCAATCGCCGCTACAGCGATATAGACATCGAACGCCTGCGCCGGATCCAAGAGCTCGCCGGCGAAGGCATGAACCTGGAAGGCATTCGCAGGGTGATGGCGCTCGAGTCCGAGATCGAGCGGCTCAGCGCCGAGAACGCCGAGTTGCGCGAGATCGCCACCAAAGCGGTGGCCGAAGCCGCACGCAGAGCGCCCCGCCGCGATCTCGTGCCGCTGCACCAATCGGTGACGGTCTTCGGCCAGGGCCCGAAACCACTCAGCTGACGTCGTCGTCGCAAATGGCTGGTGATCGGCTCCGCCTTGTGGCGCGGCGCCGACGGTGACAGCAGGCCCGGCATCGGATCGACCCGCCTGTCAGGAGACCACGACCACGACGGTTCCGAGCTGAGCCCAGTCCCACATGAGGATTGCGTCGGCGGTGGACTGGCGAACGCAGCCACCGGAGAGCGCCAGGCCGAGTTCGTCCTCGCTCTGCATCGGGATACCGTCACGTCGCGGTATTTCGTGGAAACCGATGTTGTCGTCGTCTCGCAGGTTCCTGGCGAAACGGACCATGAACCGCATGCAGATGTTCGTATGGAGGCGAGAACACGTCGTCGGGCTTCGCGAAAAGACCTTCGTCGTTCCGAGCGTCGGCTGATTGGGCCGGCCGGAGACGCGGTGGGTGTTGTAGAGCGTTCCGTCCTCTTCGATCATCCACACCCGCTGGATGCCCTTCGAATAGACGACCCGGCGCCCGGTTCCCGAATCCGGCGGTATCTCCAATGAGTCGCCCGGCTTCAGCGCGGGCGGGGGCGCCGGCACGGGTCCGATCTGCACGACGGTGCCTCGCGTCGCGGGACCATCGCCGTTGGCGGAGCGTAAAATATCGGCGGGAAAAATCGATGCCGCCGACCGCACGACGCCAGGCACAGGAGCCGACCGTGACGCCGATGTCGCCGAGTCGCCCAGAACGTAAGGGGCCGCAGTCAGCAGCGTCATCGCGGCTACCGCCGCACCGATTGTTCTGGTCATCCGCACACATGGAGCTTAGAGTGCTGGTCGACGGCGCGCGGCCTATCTTCGGCGAGGTGTCTGGGCGAGAACGGTGAGCGCGTCGACGAGCATCGACGACCACGGTTCATCCCATGCTCCCTGCGGCGGCGCAAGCATGGTGAGTGTCGGCTGCTCGAATTCGACATGCACGCCGAGGAACTCGCCGAGCGCTGCTCGATCGGCGGCTGTGAGACCCGCCTCGCGTGGTGCGGCCTCCGCGCGGGTGGATGACCCTGCGGTGCGCGAGCCGATCGTGGCCCGCTGGGCGGTCGTTGGGTCGGGAGTGACGCCGCGCCAGGTGGCAAGCAGCACCGGGCTGTGAGCGACCCGTTCCGAGAACTGGATCATGACGGCAACGGCGTGTTTGCAGGGCGAATCCCAGTCGGGGCAGCTGCAGTCGAATGTGATGTCGCCGCGTGTCGGCACGAGTACCGAGAGATGTTCGCCCACCTCGCCGGCCGCTGTGCGCACGGTGACGCGATACGCAGCGGCCACGCTGCCCTGCACGCTGGCGGTGAGGTACCCGGCCTGAACGTCGAGGTCGTGCACGGTTCCCTGCCTGGCATAGTCGCGCCCGCGTCGGAAGCGTTGCGGATCGCACATGCCTGCGACCAGCACGTCGAGACGGGTAGAGATCAGACGGCCTTCACGGTCCGGCCCGAGCGCGCTCATCGGGGACTCTCGGGCGAGAGGGAGACGAGCGCGCGAAGATCGTCGGTCGACAGTTCGGTGAGCCATTGTTCGCCAGTGCCGAGGACCGAGTCGGCAAGCTTGCGTTTGTCGTCGATGAGTTGGCTGATCCGTTCCTCGAGCGTGCCCTCACACACCAACTTGTGGACGAGCACGGTGTGGCCCTGCCCCAGTCGCCATGCGCGGTCGGTTGCCTGATCTTCCACCGCCGGGTTCCACCAGCGGTCGTAGTGGATGACTTGTGAGGCGGCAGTGAGGTTGAGCCCGGTGCCGCCGGCTTTGAGCGAGACGAGCAGCAGCGGGGCAGCCTCGCCGGCTTGGAATTTGCGCACCATCGCGTCGCGCCCGAGCCGCGAGACGCCCCCGTGCAGAAACGGCACGTCGATGTGCAGCAACTCGGCGAGATGGCGCTGGAGGAGCAGGCCCATCTCGCGGAACTGGGTGAAGATCAGGGCCCGTTCGTCGGCGGCGAGGAGATCGTCGACCAACTCGTCGAACCGGGTCAGCTTGCCGGAGCGACCCGCGATGCGCGAACCGTCGCCGGCAGCGTGGGCCGGGTGGTTGCAGATCTGCTTGAGGCGGGTGAGTGCGGCGAGCACCAGACCGCGCCGCTTGATGCCGGTCTGGGCCTGCGCATCGGCCAGTAGTTGATCGACGACGGCCTGATACATCGCGGCCTGCTCGCGGGTGAGGGTTGCCCATGCGATCTGCTCGATCTTGTCCGGCAATTCCGGGAGCAATGTCTTGTCGGCCTTCGTACGGCGGAGGATGAACGGCTGGGTGAGCGTGCGCAGAGCGGCGATCGCACCCGCGTCGCCGGTGCGTTGGATCGGCTTGGAGTAGCGGTCGGAGAACGACGTCGCACTGCCAAGCAGGCCCGGGTTGACCGCGTCGAGGATCGACCACAGTTCACCGAGATGGTTCTCGACCGGCGTCCCTGTCAGCGCCAGCCTTTGTTTTGCCTGCAGCTGGCGAACGGCGCGAGCCGCGCGGGTGAGGTGATTCTTGACGGCCTGGGCTTCGTCGAGCACGAGCGTTTCCCAGCGCACACTGGCAAGCGTGTCGATGTCACGTGTGAGCAGGCCATAGGTGGTGACGACGATGTCGGCCGGAATCAGTTGCCCGACGGCATCATCGCCGCGGGCTCGCTCGTTGCCATGATGGATCGCAACCTGCATGTGTGGGGTGAAGCGCGCCGCTTCCGCGTACCAGTTGTGTACGACGCTGAGCGGGCACACCACGAGATGGGGGCCCGGCCGGGTGGCGAGATGGGCGAGCGTCGTCGCGGTCTTGCCGAGCCCCATGTCATCGGCGAGACAACCACCGAGGCCGAGCCGGCCGAGGAAGCCCATCCAGCTCAGGCCGCGGCGCTGGTAGTGCCGCAACTCGCCGACGAACTGCGGTGGTTCGTGGAGCTCGATCAGCTGCTCGTCGGGGAGCCCGGCCAGCAGGTCCGCGATCCAGCCGTCGCCATCCACCTCGATCGCACCGGCCGCGCCCGCGGCGCCGGCAGCCTCCGCGGCGAGCTTCATCAGTCCGCCGACATCGAGCTCGGCGTGTTCCTCGCGGTGCTTGTGCAACCGGCTGAGCGTGGTGCGGACCTGGGTCGTATCGAGGCGAACCCATCGCCCGTTGACATGGATCAGCGACTGTCCAGTCGCTGACGCTCGCTCCAGCTGTGCGTCGTCGATCGGGGAATCGTCGATCGTCGCGTTCCACTGCACCAGCGCACCGGCCGAGAACCTGCCGCTGGCCGCGCCATCGGCCTTGGGCCTGGCGGCAGCGCGTACCCCGGCCGTGGCGCGGACCAGCTGCTCGGGCCCGAGCAGGCGGACATCGAGCGCGTCGAGTGCAGCGGGGCAGGTTGCGAGAAAGAGTTCGACCTCGTCGAGATCGAGTTCCACATCGGCTGCCGGCATGTCGATGAGCACAGCGAACGGACTGATGTGCTGGCCGAGTTCGTTGGCGATCAGCCGAGCGGCGTCGACGAGACGCGCCCTGAGCCGATCGAGGTGCGCCGGCTGACGGGCGATGTCGACGGCGAGCGCGGTGGCGGCGAAGACGTCGGCGGCGGTGCACCACCGATCGGGCTGATCGACGTCGACGAGTTCGAGCGTGAGCCGCCACGACGCGTCGAGCCCATCGGGCAGATGGAGGCGGAGCTGGGGAGCAACGACCGGCACGCCGTTTGAGCGGTCGAACTCTCGCTCCAAGGTTCGTCCGAGCTCGCCGAGCGTGGGAATGTCGTCGCTCCTGTACAGCACGCTGCCAGAAGCGGAGGTGAGCGCCCGGAACGTCGCGTGGGCGGAGCGGTACTCGGTGCCGCGAGCGTTGACGGGGGGCGTTGGTCTCCAACCCTGCTCGCTCAATCTGCGCCGGGCCTGGGCATCCACGGCAGCCACGAAGAACGCCACAATGTCCGTGACGCCGCACGCGGCCGGCATTTGCTCGTGCAGCGCCGCAATTGCCTGACCAAGACGGTGATCGACAATCGGGACCCACCGCGCGATGTGTACCGGCCCGTTGATCTCGAGCACCGCTCGCACCCGCTCGGCGCGCAACGTGGCGTCGGTCAGGCCGCCGACCGCATCGAACCATTGCATGCTGGCCGAGGAGCGGTCCGCTGCCACTTCACTCATGGCGCCGAGCTGGATCCGCAGCACCGGTGTCGGTGTCGCGCCGGAACCGCCAGGCAATGTGATCGGGATCCGCATCGGCGCAGATCCGGCCGAGATGTGGCGACCGAGGCGGCGATCGACCAACCGCATCAGATCGACGATGGTGGCCACCGTCGCACTCGTCGGATCGATGGCCCACAGGTACAGCTCGCCGTCTTGCCAGCGGAGTTGCAGCGCCGGATGCAGTTCGCGCAGTGACACGGAATCGCGACGGACCATGCTGGTCAAGGTATCCCTGCCCTATGACAAAGCGGTGAACGGGCATCCGGTTCCGGGGCGCAAAACGATGATCCGGGCGTGGCAACCAGCGGGATCACGCCTGGGCGATGGCTTCCCCGGCACCGATCTGGGCCCGATCGGCGGCAGCCCGCCCGGCGTGCCATCCGTTGGCGTCGAGCCGGCGGGTCGGCATGAGCGTGGAGTCGGGGAAGGTGCGGGTGTAGGCCTCGGAGACCGCCGCGTCGCGGTCGGCGAGGATCGGCACCAATGCCGTGCCGTACTGCTGCTGGGCCTCTGCCGAAGCGTGCCGTTTCGTTGCCTCGAGCCGCTCGCCGATTCGGTCCGCGAACGCAATCAGGAACGCCCGCCGAAACGTTGGCGTTCGCAGCTGTCGGTCGGTGGCCGTCGCCTCGGCCGATGCCCTGGTCGCCTGGAGCAGGAGTGACGTGAACAGTAGGTCGGTCAGATGCAGATCGACCGGGAAGCCCATCACGGTGGCGAAACCAACGTGTGGTGACCAGATGCTGCGGGCGCCGTTGACGTCGGCGATGACGGACAGGAACGCAGCCTTCTCGTCGGCGTAGGGGCTGTCGATGTGCACCCGCCTCGACTCGATCCCGGCGTTGCCGATGCCGTTGCTCCTCCCGGCCGAGGCCAACACGGCGGCATCGATGGAGTAGCGGGTCATCATCTCTTGTGCCTTGGCCGTGAACGTCTCGGCCTCGGCCTCGAACGTGGTGGCTTCGGCTTTGGCAAGCAGTGCCCGGATCAGCTTGAGCGCCTTGGCGTCGATGTCGCCGCTGGACCGCGGCGGTCTCGCCAACGCGCCCCGGTTGCTTGCCGGCCACGCCGATGGGGGTTCGATCAGTACCGCCTGGCGGCCCGCCATCATCATCTGGGCGAGTACCTGCACACTGATGGCGAGCGTCTCGTCGGGGTGCAACCGCTCTGCCCGTGACCAGCCGGCGATGGAGTTGTCATAGCCGCCAACGATGCTGGCGCGGGTCGGGTCGTAGACCCCGAGATCGTCCAGTTGGGCCAACCAGGGCTGTGGCGCCCGATGGACGGCGTCGGTGCCACGGGCCTCAGTCGCGATGACCGCAACCACCAACCGGCTGGCCCGCACGGTCCATTGACGTTTCACCGCATGAGCGATGTCGGCCGGCTGCCAGCCGTTCTCGTACAGGGACGTGACACAGCGGTGCAGCAGCATGCCCACGATCGTGCCCGGCCGTTTGGACGTGACCGGATCGACCTCCAACGCGGCGAGCGTGGACACCGCCTGAGCGAACGCGGCCTTGTGCTCTCCGGCGCCGAACGCGACGCGGGCCGCGTTGACCACCATCCCTTCGATCGTCGCGTCGGTGAGCCGAGCCGGTCCTGAATCGTGCCCGGCTGAATCGTGCCCGGCTGAATCGTGGCGGAATGGGTCGGTCGATCGCGGCTGGCTGGGCGCACCGTTCAAGCGCTGTTGGCGCGCGGCCCGGCGCTTCTTGTCGGCCCGGCGTTGCTGGCTGTTTCTTCCCATCCCATCAGTGTGGCAAAGCGGTGCGCGGCCAGTGGTGATCAGATCATTCCAACGACCGACGCGAGCGACCATGTCCGAAAAACCTGATACGTCTCGTATCAAGTTTATTAACACGTTGTAGGCTGAGCAGATGGCGTTCGACCCCAAGAAATGGACTCACAAGACCCAGGAAGCCTTTGCCGCTGCGATCGAGCAGGCGAAGACCAACAACAATCCCGAAATCACGCCTGACCATGTGCTCGTCGGGCTACTCGGCCAGGACGGCACCGTCGTACCGGGGCTGCTCCAAGCGCTCGGGATCGCCCCGCTGATGATCCGCAACAAGGCTGATGAAGCAGTCGCCAAGCTGCCCAAGGCGTACGGCGGGGCCGAGCCGCGGATGAGCCGCGAGCTCAACAACCTCACCGACAACGCCGAGACGTATCGCAAGGACCTCAAGGACGATTACCTGTCGGTCGAGCACCTCCTGCTCGCGATGAATCAGCGGCTCGGCGTCGGCAGCGAGGAAATGCTCCAGGCGCTGCAGCAGGTACGCGGCAGCCACCGGGTCAACAGCCAGAATCCCGAGGAGCAGTTCCAGGCGCTCGAGAAGTACGGCCAGGACCTCACCGCGCGCGCCCGTGAGGGCAAGATCGATCCTGTCGTCGGGCGCGATGAGGAGATTCGCCGCGTCATTCAGGTGCTCAGCCGGCGGACGAAGAACAATCCGGTCCTGATCGGCGAGCCGGGCGTCGGCAAGACGGCCATCGTCGAGGGCCTGGCCAGGCGGATCGCCGACGGCGACGTCCCGGAGGGATTGAAGAACAAGCGCCTGATCAGCCTCGACATCGCCTCGATGCTCGCCGGCGCGAAGTATCGCGGCGAGTTCGAGGAACGGCTCAAGGCAGTCCTCAAGGAGATCACGGATTCAGCGGGTGAGGTCATCACCTTCATCGATGAGATCCACACCATCGTCGGCGCGGGCGCAGCAGAGGGTGCGATGGACGCTGGCAACATGATCAAGCCGATGCTCGCGCGCGGTGAGTTGCACATGATCGGCGCCACCACGCTCGACGAGTACCGCAAGCGGGTCGAGAAGGACGCGGCGCTGGAGCGCCGGTTCCAGCAGGTGTTCGTCGGCGAGCCGAGTGTCGAGGACACCGTTGCGATCCTGCGTGGACTGAAGGAGCGCTACGAGGTCCACCATGGCGTGCGGATCCAGGACAACGCGCTCGTCAGCGCAGCAGTGTTGAGCAGCCGCTACCTGACGAACCGGTTCCTACCGGACAAGGCGATCGACCTTGTCGATGAAGCCGCAAGCAAGCTGCGGATCGAGATCGATTCGATGCCGACCGAGATCGACGTCGTCCAGCGGCGCATCCTCCAGCTCGAGATCGAACAGGTCGCGCTCAGCAAGGAGACCGACGCGCCGTCCAAGGAGCGGCTCGCCGCGCTCGAGGACGAACTCGCCACGCTGAACGTGCAGAGCGCCGAGATGATGGGCCATTGGGAGGCCGAGAAGCAGGCGATCACCGCGATCCGCACGCTCAAAGAAGAACTCGAGCAGTTGCGTACTCAGCTCGAGCGCGAAGTAGATCTCAACGTCGCAGCGGAGATTCGCTACGGCCGGATCCCCGAACTCGAACGGCGGATCGGCGACGCCACCCAGCACCTCGATTCGCTGCAGAGCGGCAACCGGATGCTGAAAGAGGAGGTCGATGCGGAAGACATCGCCGAGGTCGTGAGCAAGTGGACCGGGGTGCCGGTGACGCGCCTGCTGGAGGGCGAGATGGCCAAGCTCGTCCATCTCGAAGAGTTGCTCCACCAGCGCGTCATCGGCCAAGACGATGCCGTCACCGCGGTGGCAAACGCGATCCGGCGCAGTCGGGCAGGGCTCAGCGACCCGAATCGCCCGATCGGGTCTTTCATGTTCCTCGGCCCGACAGGCGTCGGCAAGACCGAACTCGCCCGTGCCGTCGCGCACTACCTCTTCGACGACGACAAGGCGATGGTGCGGATCGACATGGGTGAGTACATGGAGAAGTTCTCCGTCAGCCGCCTGATCGGAGCACCTCCGGGCTATGTCGGCTACGACGAAGGCGGACAGCTCACCGAGGCCGTCCGTCGCCGTCCCTACAGCGTGGTGTTGCTCGACGAGATCGAAAAGGCCCACCCCGACGTCTTCAATGTCTTGCTCCAGGTGCTCGACGACGGTCGCTTGACCGATGGCCAGGGGCGCACCGTCAACTTCACCAACGTGGTACTGATCATGACGAGCAACCTGCAGGGCGACCCCGGCAGTTTCTTCAAGCCGGAGTTCATCAACCGCGTCGACGACATCATCCGCTTCCGCTCGCTGACCGAGGCCGACATCACCAAGATCGTGACGATCCAACTCGCGTCGTTGCGCGATCGCCTTGCAGCCCGACGGATCGCACTCGACGTGACCGAGTCGGCGATGGCGCTGCTCGCCCACGAAGGCTTCGATCCCGCGTTCGGGGCCCGGCCCCTCAAACGTGTCATCCAGCGCGAACTGAATGACCGTGCCGCGACCCTCATCCTCGAGGGCGGTATCGGCGAGGGCGACACGCTGCGGGTCGACGTCGTCGACGGCCAGATCACCGTCGTGCGCGCCTGACCGGCGAACCCGGCGAGCTTTGCTTCAGTCGTGGATCCAGACCGTGCTGCCCATCGGCAGCAGGTTCTGGTCCCAGATCATGTCCATCGCCGGGTTGCTGACTCGGATGCATCCGTGTGAAGCAGGGTAGTTGGGTACGTTCGGCGCGCCGTGCACGGCGATGCCGCCGACGACGAAGCGTGGCCGGTACAGGGTGCCGAGGGTGCCCTGGTACACCGGCTGATCAACCACTCGGTAGATGTGGAACGTGCCGTTGGTCGTGATCGCAGTACCGCTGATCTTCGCGCCGTTGATCTTGTTGTCGGTCTCGTAAAAGTAGCCGCCACCGCTTGACAGGTGGAGAACCCACAACAGCTTGCCGCCACGGATGAAGAAGCCGAGCTGGCGACCCTGGTCGACCTCGAATAGGTCTCCGGAGTTTGTGCCTGGTGTCGGTCGGCAGTTCGGGTAGCTGAGCTTGCTAGCGGTCGCCGCATCGACCCTGCCGCTCGGCGCCAAGCCGTTCCAGAACTGATACGCCATCACGGCCTGCTGGGTGCTCCAACCGAAGGAACCGTCGGCGCCACCGTTCCAGAACCCGAGATCGAGCAGCCGCTGTTGAACGAGTGCGACGTGGCTGCCGACGCTGCCCGACGCGGACGTGAGCACGGCCTCGCTCGAGAAGCCGAGGCAGAACGAAGGCGTCGGGTCGACATTGGCCGGCGGGCCGAACGGCGACGCGACAGCCGTGCCGAGGTAGTAACCGCTGACGTCGGCGACGGCGTGCGTCGGGCTTTGGGCGAAGACGTCGAAACCACGGCCAGAAACAGGCACGATGACGTGGTTGGCCACGGTCTGAGCCGGCCGGGCGACGTTGATGTTCGATGTCGTGCGTGACTTCACGGCGGGGTTGTTGGCGCCGGCCGGGGTGACGCTGACGTACCCGGCGCCGAAGGTGTCGGTGACGGTGAGGTTCAACGCGACGGCCGAGACGTCGCTGCGGTTGATCGCGGGGTTGGCCGAGACCGGCACTTCGACGCTCCAGCCGGGAAGCAGTCGCTGCGTGCCACCGAGGCGATTGAGCGCGGCCGAGCGGGTGTCGAGAAAACGGGTCGGCGTCACCAGCGGCACGAACAGCCCATCGGTCGAAGACGCTGCGGCCGCGCCGGTGAACGTCCCGACGACGTCGATGATCAACTGGCCGCCGGTCAGCGAGTACACCGAGAACTGACCGGAGGCGTTGACCGGGACGACGACCTGATTGGCCGAGGTATGGCCGGCGTACATCGAGTTGAGGTTCGACGAAACCGGACTGGCGCCGCCCGTCGGGAATACCTGCCAGTAGCCGGGGGCATCACCGATCGCGGTGACGTTGAGAGCGACTGCTGATGCACCGCCGGCACCGGGGGCGGTGAAGTTGCGGGTTTCATCGGCGATGAGTGGGGAATTGCTGTCGCGTGTGTCGATCATCCGGGTCGGCGAAGCGAGCGGCACGAACCGCCCGGCTGTTGCGGCGCCGACAGGCGTGTAGTAGCCGAGCATGTCGACGATGACGTTGCCGCCGGTCTGGGAGTAGATGTCGACGAGACCATTCGCACCGACCGGCACGGTGACCATGTTCGCCAACGCAAGATCGGCACCGGCGGCGGACGACGCTGCATCGACGTTGATGGTGGAGGCGGTCGGCCGCGATGCGCCGTTGGGGAACACGGTCCAGAATCCCTGGCTGGCCGGGCCGACGACGGTGACGTTGAGGACGGCGGCGACGATACTGCCGGTGGCGGGCAAAGGTGCTGCGCCGGTGACCGCGACCGAGACGGACACGCCTGCGCCGACCGTGCCCGTGTTACGGGTGTCGGCGATACGGGCCGATGTCGGCAAGGCCGTGAAAGCCGAGGGGGTTGCGGCGGCTGCCAACGCCGGGTTTGCAATCGTCGTCAATGTCGTAATCGCCGGGATCGACACGATGCAGACCAAGCCAGCGCAGATCCGGGATATTCGTCGCCTCATCTTCACAGAATATCTGCCGCGCAACGCGTTGTCAGTTCAACTGCGGCGCAACGCCGCGTGAACTGCGGCGTGATCGGCCGCTCGGGCGGTTGGCGCTGACAGGCTATTCGGGGTGCGCCGTCGGCAACGTCAAGACGATCGTGGTCGGTGCTCGCGAGATCAGTTCGAGCCGTCCGCCGTCGGCCTGGGCCAATCGGCGAGCGAGCGAGAGTCCCCGGCCGTGCGGTGCTGCCGGGTCATCCGAGCCGCTGAACAGTATGTCGGCGGCGCGTTCGTCGATGATGCCGGCGTCGCTGATCTGGAGTTGGCGCCCGGACACATCGATCCGCACATTGCCCCGCCCGTGGGTCAACGCGTTGTCGAGCAGGATGTCGATGATCTGCCCGACGAAGCCGGGGGTGGCCAGCACGGCGATGCCGATGCCGTGACAGAGCAAGCCGCGGCGTTGCAGTTGATAGCGATGGAGCCAGTCGCCGCGGTGTTCGAGCGCGATCTCGTGGAGGTGCACGGACATCCGTTGGCTGCCCCGCCCGCCACGGGCGAGGTCGAGCAACTCGTCGAGCGTTGCGGTGAGTCGGTCTGTTTGCGACAGGGCCATGGCGGCATCGGCGCGCACGGCCTCGCCATCGTGTGTTGCCAGCAGTTGGAGCTGCAGCGCGATCCCGGTCAGACCGGTCCGGAGTTGATGGGTGGCGTCGCCGGTGAAACTGCGCTCGGCACTCAGTGTCTTGTCGAGCCGCTGGGCGCTCGCGATCAGGGTCGAACGGATGTCGTCGATTTCGCGGATGCCCGAAGGAGGAGGCAGGGCCGCGCTGAAATCACCAGCTCCGAGTCGACTCGCCGACGAGGCGAGTTGTTCGAGCGGCCTGGCGACGCGGGCGCCGAAGATTGCAGCGAGCACGGCGGCCAGCAGCACTCCGCCGGCGGCGAGCACGCCGAGCAACAGGAATTGGCGGGTGAGCCGACGGCGCAGATCGCCGCCGTTCGTGCTGACCTCGACTCGCTTGCCCCGCCCGGCGGTGGCCTCGCCGTGGAAGCCGTCCTGGATCACGGGCCCGTACGAGGCGATCAGCTGCCCGACGTTGTCGTGGATCTCGACTCGGTCGCCGTCGGGCAGCAATCCGATCAGGTCGGCGCTGGTGATCTGCGCGTCGGAGGACAGCTTGCCGGCGAGGCTGCCGCTGATCGCGGCGGCGGTCCCCGAGAGCCGACTGGTGAGCTCGTCCTCGGTCGCCTGCTTGAGCAACAGCACAACGGGTGTCGCCAACACCATCAGCACCATCACCGCAACGAGCACTGTGTTGCGGACCAGCCGCCGGCGCACGGTGGGTCAACCAGCTTCGTATCGGAAGCCGATGCCGCGCACAGTGACGATGCGCTCCGGCGTGTCCGTCGTGTCGCCGAGCTTGCGCCGCAGCGACGCGACGTGGGTATCGAGCGTGCGAGTGGAGCCCCACCAATTCTCGTCCCACACCTCGCTCATGATCTGCTCTCGGCGCATCGTCTCACCCTGGTGGGTGGCAAGCAGGACCAACAGATCGAACTCCTTGGGCGCGAGTGAAAGTTCATCATCGCCCAGCCAGGCCCGGCGCGCTGGTCGATCGAGGCGCAACGCCCCGAACACGTCGCTGTCGGGGTTGCCTCCCGCACTCACCTTGCTCGCCCGTAGGCGGGTGCGGATCCGGGCCGTCAGTTCGCCAACTCGGAACGGCTTGGTGATGTAGTCGTCGGCTCCGGCTTCGAGGCCGACGACCACATCGACTTCCTCGTTGCGCGCAGTGAGCATCACGATCGGCACACCGGGATGCCCCACGCGCAAGCGTCGGCACACATCGAGCCCGTCGATGTCCGGCAGGCTGAGGTCGAGCAGGATCAGGTCGGGGGGGCTGGCCAGTACGGAAGCGAGCGCCGCAGCGCCGGTGTCGACGTGGCGCACGGCGAATCCCTCCGCTTGGAGCATCCGTACCAACGGTTGGCTGATGCGTTCGTCGTCTTCGATCAGCAGCAGCGTGTTCATGATTGCCGATCGTAGGCGGCGCGGGTGTCAGACGCCGCGAATGCGCAACGCTGCGGCATGGGCAGCGAAACCCTCATGGTCGGCGAGGGCGATGATCGCCGGTGACATCCGCGCGAGCGCCGCTGCGTCGGCCTCGGCGACGGCGGTGCGCTTGAGGAACGCCTCGACCGTGATGCCCGACGAGACGTGGGCGAATCCGCTCGTCGGCAGCGAGGCCGGGCACCCGATGAGATAGTTCGCAGCGCTGAACGGGGTGTTCTGGCCGAGCAGGATCTCACCGGCCTCGGTCAACAGATCGAGTGTTGGCTGGCGGTTGGATTCGTCGACGGCGAGTTGAAGATGTTCTGGTGCATAGCGGTTGACGACTGCCGCCGCCTCGAACAATGAACCGACGAACACGCAGCCGCCATTGTTGCCAAGCGCGGCCCGGGCCGCTGCGGCACGCACACTCGGCAACATCGCGATCTGGCGGTCGAGCTCGGCGTCGGTCGCGTCGGCAAGTGCGTGTGACGTGGTGACGAGCACGACGGCCGAGTCGGCGCCGTGCTCGGCCTCGATCAACAGGTCGGCTGCGAGGCGGATGGGGTCGGCGTGCTCGTCGGCGATCACGACGCTCTCGGTCGGGCCGAGCAGCATCATCGTTGCCACTCCGTGGCGCTGCATCTCCACCTGCGCGCATGTGACGGCGGGTGATCCCGGACCGACGACCTTGCGCACCTTCGGGATAGTCGCCGTTCCGAAGCCCAGCGCCGCAATGCCTGCCGGGCCGTTGACCCGAAAGACGTTGGTGATTCCGAGCTTGCGGCACACCACCAGAACCGCCGGGTCGACATCGCCGCTACCACCCGGAACGGGCGGCACGACGAGTGCAAGCTCGGCCACGCCGGCGACGACCGCTGGAACGCCGAGCTGATACGCCACCGATGGATAGCTGGCCTTGCCGCTCGGCACGAACAGGCCGGCGCTGGCGATGGGCGTGATCTTCTCGCCGACGAACATGCCCGGCGCGCTCTCGATCCACCAATCGGCCGCCCGCTCACGAAGCGCGTCGTTGAAGGTGCGCAGATTCGTGATCGCGACGTCGATCGCGGCATCGACGTCGGCGCGGACCTCGGCCCGTTCGAGATCGTCGTCACTGACCCGCAAACCGTCCGGGTCGATGTCGATGTGATCGAAGTCGCGCAGCGCACGGCAGACGGCCTCGTCGCCGTTGACCCTCACGTCGTCGATGATCCGGCCGACCGACGTGCGCAGGTTCGAGTCGAAGATGTCGTCGAGCCCGCGGTGGCAGAGTGCCTCACGGTCGTCGTCGTTCATCGTCTTCCATGTCATCCGCCGCATCACAGCCATGTCCGAAACGGTACCCGTGCGCGCCGGATCGACCACTAGGCTTACGCCACGTTCCCCTATCTTGTTGGACCAGTCCTCTTGGAGCGTGCATGCCAGTCACCGTTGTTGTTGGAGCCCAGTGGGGCGACGAAGGTAAAGCCAAGGTCATCGACCTACTGTCCAAGGACCATGGCTACGTCGTCCGCTATCAGGGTGGTCACAACGCAGGGCACACGGTGGTCGTCGGCGACGAGCGTTACGCACTGCAGTTGATCCCGAGTGGAATCCTCTATGACCACGTCGTGCCGGTGATCGCCAACGGGGTCGTCGTCGACATGCCCACCCTGTTCACCGAAATGGACGCCCTCGAGCGCCGCGGCATCTCGTGCGAGCGACTCATGGTCAGCAGTCATGCCCATCTCATCTTCCCGTGGCATCAGGCGTGGGATGCGCTCGCCGAGGCCGGGCGCGGCGAAGCCAAGATCGGCACGACGCTGAAGGGCATCGGACCCGCCTACGCCGACAAGGCCCGCAGGGTCGGACTCCGCGCCGGGGACGTGTTGGATCCGACCTCGTTCGCTGCGGCGCTGAAGGAGCGTGCTGCGGTCGAGAATGCCCTGCTCGTTGCGTCCGGCGGTGCGTCGATCGATGTCGATGCAATCGTTGCGCAGTTCGTGGTGTTCGCTGCCCGCCTTGCCCCGTACGTGCGCGACACCGTCAGCGAACTCCACGAGGCCCTGGCAGCCGGCCATCAACTGTTGCTCGAAGGGGCGCAAGCCACGTTCCTCGATCTCGATCACGGCACCTATCCGTACGTCACGTCGTCGAACCCGACGGCCGGCGGGGCCTGTGTCGGAACGGGCCTCGGCCCGCGCGACATCGATCGCATCGTCGGCATCACCAAGGCGTACACCACACGGGTTGGCGCCGGCCCGTTCCCGACCGAACTCGTCGGCGATCCCGGGGGCGATCTCGGCGACAAGCTCGTCGATATCGGGCGTGAGTTCGGCACCGTCACCGGGCGCCGGCGTCGGCCTGGATGGATCGACTGCGTGATGTTGCGCCAAGCGGTCCGGCTGAACTCGCTGACCGAACTCGCGCTCACCAAACTCGACGTGTTCGACACGTTCGAGTCCGTCAAGGTCTGCACCGGATACCGGCTCGGCGATTCGGTGCTCGCCAACTATCCGGACCGGATGGAGCTCCTCGCCGACGTCGAGCCCATCTATGCCGAGTTCCCCGGCTGGAATCGGTCGCTCGCCGACATCCGCGAACCCAACGATCTGCCGATGGAGGCGCAGGATTTCGTGCGCCTGATCGAGATGGAGGTCGGTGTGCCGATCCGCATCGTCGGTGTCGGCGCCGAGCGCGACGACTATTTGCTGTGGTCGTGACCCGATGATCCCTCGCTATTCCCTCCCGGAGATGTCGGGCGTTTTCAGCGACGTCGAGCGGTTCAAGCGATGGCTCGAGATCGAACTGCTGGCCACCGACGCT
Organism: Actinomycetes bacterium; assembly: GCA_025358125.1. Taxonomy (GTDB): domain Bacteria; phylum Actinomycetota; class Acidimicrobiia; order Acidimicrobiales; family Ilumatobacteraceae; genus WLMZ01. The sequence goes on along the minus strand of JANYKS010000075.1, from coordinate 42,953 downwards.
CACGCCGCACTCGGTCTGCTACCACCCGAGACGGCAGCACACTGCCGCGAGCGGGCCCCGCTGATAGACGACGCATTCGTGCAGGCCGTGCTCGACCGCGAACGCGTCACGGATCACGACGTTGCAGCGTTCGTCGATGTCGTCCAGGGGGCAATCGGTGCTCCTGCTGGTTCGTGGATCCACTACGGACTCACGAGCAGCGATATCGTCGACACGGCGTGGTGCTGGATGTTGCGCGATGCGTGCGAGCTGTTGATCGAGGCGTCGACGCAGCTGCTGGCGGTCGTCAAGGAACTCGCCCTGCGCCATCGTCGTACCGTCATGATCGGGCGGACCCACGGGGTGCATGCCGAGCCGACGACGTTCGGGATGAAGGTTGCACTGTGGGCGCTGCAGATCGGGCGCGATCGAGATCGGCTGCGCTCGGCGCTCGCGACCATTGCCGTCTGCAAACTCAGCGGCGCCGTCGGTACATACTCGAACATCGATCCAGCGGTCGAACGATTCGTGGGTGACAAACTCGGCCTCACTCCGGTGCCGGCGACACAGGTAATCGCTCGCGACCGGCACGCCGAGTTCTTGTATGCATGCGCCTCGGTTGGTTCGACGATGGAGTTAATCGCCGTCGAGCTTCGCCATCTGCAGCGCACCGAAGTACGCGAGGTCGAAGAAGGTTTCAAGGTCGGCCAGAAGGGTTCGTCGGCAATGCCGCACAAACGTAACCCGATCTCTGCCGAAACCATCAGCGGCCTGTCTCGTGTGTTGCGCGCCAATCTTCAGGCTGGACTTCAGGATATTGCGCTCTGGCACGAACGCGACATATCGCACAGTTCGGTCGAACGGATCGTTCTCCCGGATTCGGCCGTCCTCGCCCACTATGTGATCAACAGAATGCGCCGCCTGCTCACGGGGCTGCAGGTCTTCCCTGAGAGGATGATGGCCAACCTCGAATCGAGCCACGGCGTGGTATTCAGTCAGCCGGTATTGTTGAGCCTGGTGCAGTCGGGGCTCAGCAGGGATGAGGCGTATCGCATCGTCCAGGACAACGCGATGCTCGCCTGGGATGCGGGACGCAGTTTTCGAGATCTCCTCGACGAGGACGAACGAGTCGCCATCGATCCTGCCGTGCTCGACGACGCATTCGACGTGCAGCGTAGCCTGCGCCATGTAGCAAGGGTCTTCGAAGCCCTCGACGAGATCATCTAGATGGCGGCGCTGATCAGGCGTCGGTGCGGCCGATTTCGGCCTTCTTCAATACATTGGCATCGACACCGATCGTGCGCCAGGCGGTGTAGGTGAAGCCATTGCGCAGGCTGTAACCCTTGGCCACCTTCACGAATTCAGCCTCGAGCGCCGAGATGTCGACGGCCTGTCCCGCGTTGGACAATTCCGCTTGAAGATCGATCCGTTCCTGAACGAGCCGCAGCTCCTGCACCGGTCCGGCATTCACCAGCTCGGCTGCGATCGTGGCGAGTCGCCTCGCAATCGATTCGGGAGTCCGCTTGCGACCACGCTTGGGCTTGTTGGTGCGCAGCGCTTCAAGATAGTCGCGTATGACTTTGCCCTCTGACCGGCCAGCAGCGAGTGCTGCTTTGTGTTCAGAGGTCATAGGTCGCTTTGGTCCACGTTTCGCCATGCAGTCATCCTAGTTTCTTATTTGGCGAGAACCAAGGGAAAGGATTCAGGGATTTCGGCGCGTACGGTAAGGTCTCATGGACGCGCGCGAACTCTTCTCCCTCGCTCCACATGGTCCTGACACACTCGTCGGTAACGGGCCGCAGTATCCGTGGGGCGGACTCTACGGTGGCCAGATCGTCGCCCAGGCGCTGTGCGCGGCGGCGGCTACCGTCGATCCGGAACTGCACATCCATTCATTGCGGGCGTACTTCATCCGTCGCGGCGATGCTGAAGAATCGGTGCGCTATGAGGTCGACCGGATTCGCGATGGCCGAAGTTTTTGCACCCGTCGAGTCGTCGCCCGGCAGGTGATCGGCGCAATCTTGAACCTCGAGGCGTCATTCCACCGCGCCGAACGCTCCGTCGACGTCGAGACAGTGACGATGCCGCTCGATGTACCGTCGCCCGACGACCTGCTCAACGACTCGTGGTCGAAGTTGTTCGACCGGCGCTGGGTGCCGTCGCAGTATCTGCCGCCAGATGGCCGCACCGGCGCCGGCAGGGCGGCCGCCTGGCTGCGCGCCGCCGGGCCGCTCGGCGATGATCCACTGCTACATCGGTGCATGCTCGCCTTCCTGTCCGACGACCTGCCGACCGATGCCGTCGTGCGCGCCCACCCGCTCGGTCAGGAGTCGCGCCAGGACCTCGACGAGGTGATGTTCTCCGCCAGCCTCGATCACACGATCTGGTTCCACCGGCCGCTGCGGGTTGATCAGTGGCATCTCCACGACTTCACCTGCCACAGCTTCGTCGGTGGGCGCGGCCTTGCGATCGGTCACGTCTTCGCGGCCGAGGGGACGCACGTCGCCACGGTCGCCCAAGAGGTGCTGATGCGCGACAGGCGCGAGCGGTAGGCCCGACCGCGGCCGACCGTCCGGAGCGGTCCGTCCAGAGCCGTCCGGCGGCACGCTACGGTCGTCACATGCCCATCGAGCCAGCCCCCCTCGACGTCGCGAGGGCCGCACTGCGCGACCACGTGTTGCGCTATTCGGTCAGGACCGGCGAGTTCACGCTCAAGTCGGGGGCCACGACTACATGGTTCCTCGACACCAAGCAGACGGCCTGCCGGCCCGACGGTGTCGTGCTGATGGCCGATGTCGCGCTGAGCCTGATCCCCGCCGACGCCGACGCGATCGGCGGCCTGACCATGGGGGCCGACCCGGTGGCCTTTGGGATTGCGGCCGTCGGGGCGACTCGTGGTGTGCGCTTGCGCAGCTTCAGCGTTCGCAAGGAGGCCAAGGACCACGGCATCATGGGCCGGCTCGCCGGTGCGATCAAGCCGGGCGATCGCGTCGTGATCACCGAGGACACGGTCACTCGCGGCACATCGATCATGGAGGCGGTCGCGGTCGTACGCGACTTCGGTGCGATCCCGGTTCTGATCACCGCCATCGTCGACCGCGGCGGAACATGTGCAGCGATGGCGCAAGCGGCTGGCGTTGCGTTCGTACCGATGCTGACGGCACCCGATCTCGGGTTCGAATTCGGCAGCTGACCTGTGGCGGCGGGTATCAGTGTTGCTCTGCCGCGGCCGGTTCCGGCACCGACGAAGCAGCGGCGAGCAGTAGTGCCTCTGCCGGGGGCATCGGGGCCGCGAGGAGATAACCCTGGGCGAACTGGAAGCCGAGCTGGCGCAGCAGCACCAACTCCTCTGGCTGCTCGACGCCCTCCGCAATGACGACGTAGTCGAGCCCGGCCGCGAGATCGACGATCGCCTGCAGGATGTGTTGCCCCGGGGGGGAGTTGGCGATGCCGGCAACGAACTGGCGATCGACCTTGAGCACGTCGAGTGGGAATCGGCGCAGATAGGCGAGCGATGAATATCCGATGCCGAAGTCGTCGATCGCGACTCGCACGCCGATCTCACGCAATGCCATCAGCCGGACGGCGGCGCGCTCGGGGTTGTCGAGCAGTACCGATTCCGTGAGTTCCAGGGTGAGGCTCTCCGGCTCCATGTGATGATGGCGGAGCACCCTCGCCAAGTAGCTGACGAAATTCGATGCGCCGAGTTGGCGGCCGGAGACGTTGACGTGCAGACCGATCGTGAAGTGGGCGGCGTCGCGCCATGAAGCAGCGTCGCGACAGGCGATGTCGAGAACCCGTTCGCCGACGCCCGAGATCAGTCCGGTCTCTTCGGCGAGCGGGATGAACTCCGTAGGAGATACTTTGCCAAGCTCTGGATGATCCCAGCGGACGAGCGCCTCGAAAGCCACGAGGGCGCCGCGTTCGGTGTTGAAGATCGGCTGATAGACGACGGTGAGTTCGTCGTTGTCGAGCGCTTCACGCAGCGCCCGCTCCATGTCGACCCTGCGGTGCGTCTCGGTCCGCATCGCGGCGTCGAATGTCTCGATCCGGTTGCGCCCGTTCTCCTTCGCCCGGTACATCGCGAGGTCCGCATTACGGATCACGGCTTCAGCGTTCTCACTGTGCTGGTCGGCGCGGCAGATCCCGATCGAGGCCGAGACGTAGACCTCCTCACCGCTGAAGTCGAACGGTTCCTCCAACGCTTGCAGGATCCGCGCGGCAACCTGCTCGGCGATGTCGGGTCGTTCCAGAGCCTCACAGAGGACGACGAACTCGTCGCCACCGAGGCGCGCGACCGTATCGACCGAGCGCAGCGAGTGCTCGATCCGGCGCGCGGCGTCGATTAGTAAGCGGTCGCCGGTGCTGTGACCGAGCTGGTCGTTGACCGACTTGAACCGGTCCAGATCGAGGAAGAGCACGGTCGGCCACGAGCCCGAACGCTGGGCCAGCACCAGTGCGTGCTGCAGGCGGTCGGTGACGAGGGAGCGGTTGGCGAGACCGGTCAGCACGTCGTGGGTGGCCTGCCACTCAAGTTGCGAATGGGCGGCATCGCGACTGGTGTTGTCGTTGATGATCACCACCGCACTCTTGCCGCGTACGCCTTCCGGTTCGCCTGCCGGACCTCGACCGTGGAACGGGACGATGACACAGTCGGCAGCGAAGTCGGGCATTCCCTTCGGCCACAGTCGGATGTTGTCGACCTGCCACCGCCGCTGCATCATCACGGTCGACAGCCAGTCGTCGTCGACCAGCGAACGAGTCGTGTGCACCGTAGCTCCAGCGATCAGCAACGTGAGGAGCGGTGCGTCGAGTAGCTGCGAGAGTGGCCCCAAGAGCCGTACCGCTTCCGGGTTCGCCGAGTTGACAATGCCGTCTTCGTCGACGACGAGGAGCGCCGTGCTGACGGCATCGAAGACAGCCTGAAGGCGATCACGCTCGAACGCGAGACGGGTCTGCGGTGTCTGCCGTAACTCGTCGTTCGCGTCACCGAGCGTCGGTTTAGGTTGTGGCTCGTGGTTGCTCATCGGGGCGCCTCTGCCGGTCGTCGTGCCGGTCGGCGTGTCTGTTGTGCATGTCTGTATTCCACAGCCTTCTCGCCTCCTCGGACCTCGTATTCATCGGCTCCGGGAGACCTCACCTTGAGCAATCAGCGGCCTGCGGCCCCCGATCGGGCGGGGACCGATACCGTTGGGCGATGAGCGCCGGCCAGAGATCAACGACCGATGTCGTCGAGGCTGGCGCACCGATGGCGGGCCCCGTTACGACGCCACTGCTGCTCAAGCCGCTGCTGCGCGGTTGGTCCCACGTCGTTGCCTTCATCGCGGTGCTCGCACTCGGCGGCGTGCTGATCGGCGCGGCCGTCGGTACACGCCGGGGTCCGACGCTGATGATCATCTACACCGCCGGCACGGCCGCGATGTTCGGGGTGTCGGCGGCATATCATCGCCTGCGCTGGCAGTCGGGCGCGCGGGCACTGATGTCCAAATTGGATCATTGCACGATCTTTCTCGCGATCGCCGGTGCGTATACCCCGCTCGCGGTGGTGGCCCTCAGCGGGTGGCACCGCTCGAGCGTGCTCATCACGGTTTGGATCGGGGCCGCTGTCGGCGTTGCGCTGCAGTGGGTGCCGTGGCGTCTCCCGCGTTGGGCGTTCGCGGCGGTGTACGTCATCGTTGGTTGGGCCGCGGCTCCGTCGTTCGCACAGCTGTACAGCGGCCTCGGTCTCGCCGCTTTCCTGCTCGTGCTCGGCGGCGGATTGGCCTATACCGCCGGCGCCGTCGTCTACGCGATGAAGCGTCCCGATCCGTGGCCGCGCATCTTCGGCTTCCACGAGGTGTTCCATGTGTGCACCGTCATCGGTGCAGGGCTGCACTTCTCGGTGATGGTGGCCGCAGTGCTGCCCAAGCTGTAAGCAAGGCCTACGGCAGCAACACGCCGGGATTGAGCAGACCGTTCGGATCGAGACTGTGCTTGATGGCCGTGAGCGCTGCCACCTCCGGCGCGCCGCGTTGGGCGACGAGCCAATGCGTCTTCGCGACGCCGATACCGTGTTCGGCGCTGATCACGCCGCCCGCATCGATGACGCGCTGCAACACCGCCTCGGTGATTGCCCCAGACGCTTCGCCGGCGCCGAGCGTGTTGAGGTGGAGGTTGCCCTCGGCAAGGTGACCGAAGTTGATCAGCCGTGCACCGGGCGCGAGCTCGGCGATGATCCGCTCGATCTCTGCCGTGGTCGCAGCAAGCACGGCCAACGGCAGCGCGATGTCGAGTTTCAGCGGTGTGCCGGTGTGGTTGATCGCGACGGTCACGTTGTCGCGGAGCGCGACGAGCTGGGCGCGCATCGACGGGTTCGACGCGATGGCGGTCGAACTGTCCGGTGCGGCAGCGGCGAGAACGCCAGCCAGATCATCGAGCGGGTCGGCGTGGTCGGCGCATTCGATGAGGAGGTACGCGCCGGCTCGGTCGTCGACGGGGCATGTCCGCTGCAGGTGCTCGCATACCAGTTCCATCGCCGATGGCATCAACAATTCGACCGAGTCGAGATGCGGCAGCGCATTGCGCAATGTCGGTAGGAGTTCCACCGCGGCCACGAGGGATGGCAGCGCCACCAGGGCCGTTGCGGTCTCTCGGTACCACGGCACGAGCCGAAGCCGAATCATGGTGATGATCGCGAGTGTGCCTTCGCTGCCGCTGAGCAACGAGGGAAGGTGCGGCCCGATGGTCTCTTTCGCCAGGCCGGCGAGTGAACCGATGACGGCGCCGTCGGCGAGCACCGCCTCACAACCCGCCACCTGCGAGCGCATCGTGCCGAATCGGAGAACGCGCGAGCCTCCCGCGTTCGTTGCCATAGCTCCGCCGATGGTCGCCGAATCGCGAGCACCGAAATCGACGGCAACGTCGTAGCCGACGCAGCGAACATGCTCGCGAACCGCGGCGATGGTGACGCCGGCCCCGACCGTCACCTGACCCGCCGCGATGTCGACGGCGTCGAGTCTGGTCAGGCGTCGAGTGGACAGCACGACCTCGCCACCGCGGGGCACGCTGCCACCGACCAACCCGGTGTTGCCGCCCTGGGGCACCACCGTCGCACCGTGGTCGGCACAGAGACGGATGACGGCTGCGACGTCGGCGGTCGAGGCCGGACGAATGACACATCGCGACTCGCCGTGGAAGCGGCCGGTCCAGTCCGTCTCGTAGCCGGCTCGCTGGTCGGCATCGGTGAGCACGTTGGCGACACCGAGGCTCTCGGCCAGCGCGGCGACCAAGGGATCGGGCGCGATGTAGTCGGGCGCGATGTAGTCGGGCGCGATGCGGTCGCCAGGCTGGTGGTCGCCAGGCTGGTGGTCGCGAGGCTGCGTCATGCACCCACGATGGTGACACCGGGCGGCAAATCGGCGAGTACCGCTTCGCTGACCCAACAGTTGGTCATGTGCAGCGTGCTGCGGATGCGCACGACTTTCTTCGGCTCATCGACTCCGCGGCCGCACATGCTCAGCGCGGCCTTGATGCACGCTTGCTCATCGGGGAGCACCATCGGCATCCGGCTCCGGCGCACACCGCTCGGGCCGGCGGGTAAGCAGTTGACGTAGGTCTTGTGCCAGTCGATCGTGTTCGCCAACGACGCTGGGATGAAGTCGGCGAGGCCGATGCCGAGCACGTTGCCACCACTGACGTCGGTGATGTCGAGCAGCACGATGTTGGACACGCGCGGCGATGCCGGATCGTCGAGACCGTGGATCCAGAACCGTCCGGTCACGTTCGGGTCCATCGTCGTGCCGCTGATGTCCTTGCCACCCTGCTCGATGATCAGCACGTCGATCGTCGGGAACGGCAGCGCGGGTACGAGCTGACGCGCGTAGTCGAGCAGCTCGCGCTCGGCCCGGCCTCCGACGTCGTCGGCGGTGAATGCCTCGACCCGGACGACCTCGCCGGTGGTCGACTCGACGGTGGCAACACCGCCGAGCAGGCGCCCGGTGCCGCGCAGGGCGTCGATGCCGCGCAGCAGCCGGTCGCGCATCTCGACCGGACCACACGAGTGGATCTGGGCGGCGCCGGGCTGCTTGCCGAAGCCGACGACCGCCATCTTCGTGCAGCCGCTCTCGATCGGGCCGTGGAAGCAGGTATGCGGCTTGACGCGGTTGACGGGCAGTATCCGGTCGGCGCTCGCTGCGTGCCGGTCGAGGTAGAGCGGCATGCCGTCGGGTGTGCGGGCGACCTCGACGGTCTCCATCGTCGCCCGGATCTCCGCGCCGATCGCGTCCGCCGTCATACCGAGTTCTTCGACCATCTTGCGTTGGCCCTCTGCAGTTGCGCCGCCGTGACTGCCCATCGCGGGCACCACGAATGGCTCTGCGCCCAGATCACGGAGGCCCTCGATGGTGCCGCGCATCACGTCGACACGGTCGCTGAGGCCGCGGCTGCCGGCGCCGACCGCAACCGTCATGCCGGGGGTCACGTCGAACGCGAGCCGTTCGACGATCGCGGCCCGCGCCGCCTTGGCGACGTCGCCGACAGCCGCTGGGGTCGGCACGCTGATCAGCACCTCGTGCAACTCCGGCACGACGAGCCCCGGGTTGAACGGCAGGTCGATGCCCTTCGACAGTTGTTCCCACGGGTTCACTGAGGCCATGAGGCCGATGGTACAACCGCTGCTCGGTGCGGCGTCATCCGGCCGGGTTCGACGCAAGCCGGTCGAAACGATCAGCCGAGCCCAGCCGGCGAAACCCAGTGTTCGGTCGCTGCCGGAGCGCACAGTATCGGACACCCCCTGCCGCGCCGTCTCGAACACCCCTTGCCGCGCCGCTACCCTTCATCCAGGTGAATGCGCCAATCGTCCATGTCAATGCGTCAATCGCCTCTTCGAATGCGCCCGCCCCGACCGACGCGGCGCACCGCCCGGTCGGCGGCAGCTACACGTTCGGTGGCCGCAAGGGCCGGATCTCGCCGACCCGACAGCGGGCACTCGACGAGCTCGTGCCCCGCTATCTGTTCGCTCCTCCATTCGATGCGAGCCGGCCACTCATCATCGAGATCGGCTGCGGCAAGGGCGAGGCGACGGCCGCCATGGCCGGCGGTGACACAGACTCGTTGGTCATCGCCTGCGAACCGAACGCGGCCACCATCGCCAACCTGGCATCGCTGCTCGACGACGGCGGGATCACCAACGTCGCGCTGTGGGTCGGCGATGCGCTCGATCTCCTCGCGCACCTCGGACCGGCGTCGACCGCCGAGATCCGCGTATGGTTCCCCGACCCGTGGCCAAAGCCCCGCCATGCGCACAAACGGTTGGTCACAGCACAGCGGCTCGGCCTGATCACCGACGCCTTGACCATCGGCGCCAGATTGCGAATCGCCACCGATGACGCCGCCTACGCCGAGGAAGCGCTCGCCGCGATCGGAGCCGAGCCGCGCTTGTCGGGCGGCATCGTGGCCCGGCCACCCGGGCGTCCGGTCACGACCTTCGAAGCCCGGGGCCTGCGCGCCGGCCACCGCCCCATCGACATCGAGGCCCACCGGATCCGGTGAACCGGCGGTATCCCCGGTGGTGAGTCGTCCGCGTCCCAGGGTGGGCGCGATTTGCGCGCCCGCGCCCGCTCACAACGCGCCCAAGCGGCGTCTGAACCCCGACGGAGGGCGCGATCTGCGCGCCCGCGCCCGCTCACAACGCGCCCGACGTGCCTGAGCCGCCGGCTGGGAACGGAGAAAGCCGCAGCGCGGAGGGAGTAAAATACCCTCTGAGCTGCGGCTTTCGTGGTGGTCCTGACCGGCGTCGATCCGGTGACCCTACGCTTTTCAGGCGTATGCTCTGCCGACTGAGCTACAGGACCTCGACTTGCGTTGGCTTGTTCGGTTGAAAACCGACCAGTTGCCAGCGAGTTGCCTCGCTGACAGCGGTCCCGACGGGGTTCGAACCCGCGACCTCCGGCTTGACAGGCCGGCGTGAACTCCACTTCACCACGGGACCAGAAAACTGGCCAGCACCCCCAACGGGATTCGAACCCGTGCCGCCACCTTGAAAGGGTGGTGTCCTAGGCCACTAGACGATGGGGGCTAGGTACGTCTCGTCTCCGGTTGAGAGCGCCCGCAGATTATCAGCGAAACCTCTCGTTCGCGCCAATGGATTACAGAATCGACACAACATGGCCTGACCTAGAGACGCGCTGCGAGAACTCGCCTACCGTTTCCATATGCCCATTGCTTGCCTGCTGAAAGCGGCTGCCCGTGATGCTGCCCGTGCGGCTGCCCGTGATGCTGCCCGTGTCGCCGCGGGGCGCGCACGATGATCGGAATCTGCACCGACAGCAATTCGCAGTTGCCCCCCGAACTTGCCGAGCGGTACGGCATCGAGATCGTCCCGCTCACGGTGGTTGTCGATGATCACGAGTACCTCGAGGGCGTCGACCTCGACGCCGACACGTTCTACGACTTGTTCTCGTCCGGTCACCGTCCGAACGTCACGTTCAGCCAGCCGAGCCCAGGTCAGTTCGCCGCCGCCTACGACGACCTGATCGCAAGCGGCTGCACCACGATCCTGTCGGTGCACACCTCGTCTGCCGTGAGCGGCACCCTCAATGCAGCCCGTCTCGCCGCGCACACGGCGCCGGTGCCCGTACGCCTCGTCGACTCCGGGACGGCGCGCTTCGGCGTGAGTTGTTGTGTCTGGGCCGCGGCCGAGGCGCTAGCAGCAGGCGCCTCGTTGGACGAAGCGGCCGCCGTCGCCGAATCGCTGGCGCCGCGCATCGGCAACATCTTCATCGTCAGCGGCCGCCGGCTGATGAAGACGGGCGAGGCCCGACCGGAGGTCTGCGTGCTGTCGACACGCGACGACGAAGAGCGCAAGACCATCGAGACGGTCGGCACCGTGGCCGAGGCAGTCGACGCGATGGCTCGCTACGCCGTTGCGTGGGGAGACGGCCTGAAGGTAGCCGTCGGTACCGCGCATCGCGACCTCGCGCCAATTGGCCAGGCCCTGGCCGACGCCGTCGGCACAGCGGCCAACGTGCTCGAGGTCGTGCAGTTCCGCGTCGGCCCGAGCGTCGGCATCGAAACGGGCCCGGGGACGGTCGGTTGCGTGATGTTCCCGGCTGCACAGCCGTAGTCCTGCAACGGTCAGCTCTGCAGAGCCCGGACGGTCCAGTCGAGCAGCCAGCTGAGGAAGTCGTAGAGCTGATACTCCCCGGCGAGCGGGTGATCGTCGCCGATCTCGCCGATGTCATGGTCCTCGCTGACGTCGAGCATCGTGCCGAGTACCAACCTGACCCCGTTGAGCGCCTGCAGGAAGGCAGCCATCTGGCCCTCCGACAACCGAGGAGTGCCACCGTCCGGCGTCGCCAGGAAGTCCTCGATCAGCTCGAGACCCTTGAGCCGCGACGCGACGAGTTCCTCACGCATCAGCCGCTGATACTCCTCATCCATCTCGCGATCGCCGGCTTGGTGATAAGCGGTCGGGAACAGCCGAACGAGGCGGGCATCGTCGCCGGGGTGCTGGAGGAGGGTACGGAACTCGCCCATCAGGCGATGGATGAGATCTCGCTCCTCGAATTCGAGGTTGATCCGAAAATCCGCGCCGACCCGCTCGATCGGTGGTTTGACCTTTCTGGCCATGATCTACGCGTCGTCTCGCTGCATCGTGGCCCACAGTCCGTGTTCGTGGAGCCGAAAGACGTCGAGTTCGGCCTTCTCGCGTGTGCCGTTGGACACGACCGCACGACCCTTCTGGTGCACATCGAGCATCAGGCTCGTCGCCTTCTCGAGGCTGTATCCGAACAGTTTCTGGAGCACGAACGTGACGTAGCTCATCAGGTTGATCGGGTCATTCCAGACCAACACGATCCAGGGCAGGTCCGGCGCAACCGTTTCGTCCTGATCCGGTCGATCGACGACGGTTGGGGCTGGAGCGCTCGGCATTGCCTCCATTCTCGCGCCAACTCCCCGGATTCAGACATTCAGCGCAGGTGGACATTGGTAAGCGACGGGCAAGCGACCTACGATGGTCGGCGATGTCCGTCGGCTCCCGCCCTCTCGTACCGTCGCGGCTCGCGCCCTCCGGCCTCGGCCACGGCACACGACGTTCGCCGACGACGGTCCTCGGTGGTTACATCGCGCTGACCAAGCCCCGCATCATCGAGTTGCTGCTGATCACCACCGTTCCGACGATGATCCTGGCCGAGGGCGGCTGGCCGGCAACGAGGCTCGTGCTGATCACCCTGCTGGGCGGCACCCTGGCCGCCGGAGGCGCAAACGCGATCAACATGTACGTCGATCGCGACATCGACAAGCTGATGGTGCGCACCCAGTCCCGACCACTCGTCACCGGGCTGATCGAGCCCCCCCGGGCGCTGATGTTCGCGGTCGCGCTGCAGGTCGCGGCGTTCGCGGTGCTTTGGAGCGGAGCCAACTTCCTCTCCGCCTGCCTCGCCCTGTCAGCGGCATTGTTCTACGTCTTCGTCTACACCCTCTGGCTGAAGCGCACAAGCCGCCAGAACATCGTCATCGGCGGTGCTGCCGGCGCCGTTCCGGTGCTCGTCGGTTGGGCCGCCGTCCAGAACAACGTCACGTGGGCGCCGATCTTGTTGTTCGCCGTGATGTTCGCGTGGACCCCTCCGCACTTCTGGGCGCTGGCGATCCGCCACATCGACGACTACCGCGCCGCCAACGTGCCGATGCTGCCGGTGGTGGCGCCGTTGACGCAAGTGCTGCGCCAGATGCTGGGCTACACCGTCGTGATGGTGGTCTGCACGATCGTGCTCATCCCCATCGCTTCTCTCGGCTGGGTCTACGGCGTCGGAGCATCCATCCTCGGTGCGCTTTTCATTTTCGCCACACTGGCGCTCAGTCGCAACCCTGATCCAAACCGGGCGATGCGACTTTTCGGGTACAGCATCAGTTACGTCACGCTGCTCTTCGGCGTGCTCACTCTCGACGTCTTCATCCGTCACGGGTTCTGAGCGAATGGCCGATTCTGGCATCGTCGGATGACAAACTCTTTTCGTGGGTTGATGCGGAGATTTCGGCTCGCAGTGATGGCTATGGGTAATGTCGGAGGAAGAACGGACCCGATTTTCAGCCGCTTCGGCGGTTCTACGCGCACCGCTACGCGCTGTTTCGAAATGAGCTGTTGCCCATGACAACGATTGACACCCCACCGCAGACGGCCCCCACCACATCTGGTGCGGGGCACGCCCTCTCTTCGGTGGCCGAGTGGATCACCACGACCGATCACAAGCGGCTCGGCCGGATGCTGATCGGCACCGGGATGATCGCGATGTTGGGGATTGCCGTCGTCGGCGGCCTGCTCGGGTTCGAGCGGATCGACGCGGCAACGATCTCACTCAACGCCAACAGCATCACCCAGTTGTTCTCGATCTACCGGGTCGGACTCGCCCTCTTCGCGGTGCTGCCGGTCATGCTCGGTCTGGCCGTCGCGGTGGTGCCGCTGCAGCTCGGTGCCCGCTCGCTCGCGTTTGCCCGCCTCGCCGCTGCCGGTTTTTGGGCCTGGTTCTTCGGGATGGACCTGGTGATTTTGTCGATCATCGCCAACGGCGGGCCCGGTGGCGGGACGAGCAAGTTCGTCGCGTTGTTCATCGCCGCCTTCGGCGTGATGCTCGGCGGGCTCACGATGATCGCGATCTCGCTCGCGACGACGGTGCTCACGACCCGTGCGCCCGGCATGAACATGCGCCGCGTGCCGCTGTTTTCGTGGTCGGTCCTCGTCACCGCGCTCGGCCTGATCCTGATGCTGCCGGTGGCGATCGGAACCGTTATCTATCTCTACGTCAGCTACCGCTACAACAGGGTTCCGTTTGGTGGCAACCAGGGGATCCTCGACTACATCGGTTTCTCCGTCACCCAACCCCAGACCTATCTCTACGCCCTCCCGGCAATCGGTTTCGCGGCCGAGATGTTCCCCCTCGCCGCCCGCCGCCGGATGCCGATGCGTGGTTTCGTGCTCGGTGCGCTCGGTCTGGTCGGAGTCGCCGGCATCACCGGCGTCACCCAGGTCCAGCACGTGCTGCCATGGGTCGGTTCGAAGCTGTACCTCGGCCATTTCGGCAAGAAGTTCGGCGATCTTCTCGACTACGGCTTTTTCAATGCGCTCCCTGTGATCGGTGCCGTGCTGGTGTTGCTCATCGGCCCGCTCGCTTTCAAGGGTGGCCGCCCGAAGATCACGGCGCCGCTCGTGTTCGGCGTGTTCGGGCTCGGCATGATCCTGATGGGGATGCTCGGCGGGCTGCTCTACGGTGTGCTCGACCTCGGCCTGCAGGGCACGGTGTTCGAGGAGGGTGCCTACGTCTACGTTTGCTACGGAGCAATCCTGACGACGCTCGGTGCGGTCACGTACTGGGGCCCGAAGTTGTGGGGCCGAAAGCTCGCCGACAAAAAGCTGCTGCCGCTCGCGCTGCTCGGCGCGCTCGCGACCGCGCTGGCGTCGCTGCCGTACTACATCGCCGGCTTCGCCGATCAGCCGGCCAACAGCGTCACGTTCGCCTACAGCGGCCCGCAGGGCCTGTGGAACACGCTCGCGACCGTCGGCCACGGTCTGATGGTGCTCACCGTGGCGGCCTTCATCGGCCTCGCGCTGCAGGGCTTCCGCAAGGGCGAACTCGCCGGCGACGACCCGTGGGATGCGCACACGCTGGAGTGGGCGATGTCCTCGCCCGCTCCCGATGACAACTTCGCCGAGTTGCATACCGTGATGTCGGCTGAACCACTGCTCGATCTCAAATCAAGCCCCGATCTCACATCAAGCCCCGAACTCAAATCAAAGAGGGAAAACGCCTGATGCTTGCCCTACCCCAAGCGCCGACCCCGCCGGCCCGCCGCCAGCTGTTCGTCGGCACAGCCGTCGCATGTTCCGCCGGCTTCACCCTCATCGGCGGAATGATGGGCCTCTGGCTTCGGATGCGCCACCGTGCGCTGAGCGTCACCGACGGAACCTGGGTGCCGAAGAAGATCAGCATCCCGGAGGTCCCCAGCAACATCATGCTGCTCAGCTTCATCGGTATCGGCGTCTTCGCCCAGTGGGCCGTGTACGCGGCCCGGCGCGATGACAAACGCCATGTCGCGATTGCCCTCGGCCTCACCGGCCTGCTCGGCATCGCTGTGATCAATGCCCAGGTTGCGGTGTATGTCCATATGGCACTTCCCATCCGATCCGCGGACGGCAGCGCGTACGGGATCATGTTCTATGCCGCGACGGGCACGTTCATCGCGTTCTTGATCATCGGCATCGTGTTCTCGTTCGTCACCGCCTTCCGCTATCTCGGCGGGCGCACCAGCGAGCGCGAGATCGTCACCGCCCACGCCATCTATTGGTACTTCGCAGCCGCCGCATTCACGATGCTGTGGTTCGTTGTCTACGTCACAAAGTGAGCAGGTAGCAACAAGGTGTTCACCACTGGATCGAAACTCTTCATCGGCGCCAGCGCGCTGGCGCTCGCCGGCACACTCATCTACAGCGCGACTCAGGACAGCGGCGCGATCGGAACGCTCGGGCTCGTCTCGGCCACGATCGTTCTCGTCTTCTTGATGGGCATCAACTTCTGGGTCAGGGATAGCAACGTGTCCTCGATGGACACCCCCGGCATCGTCGCCTGCTCCGCAGCACACCCGGCGCCAGGTCGCAGCATGTGGCCGATGGTGGCCGGTCTCGGCTCGGCGCTCGTCCCGGTCGGCCTCATCGTCGGCAAGACAATCACCTGGATCGCTGTGATCGTGTTGATGATCGCAACCGTCGAGTGGATGGTTCAGTCGTGGAGCGAGCGAGCCTCGAGCGACGCCGCCTACAACGCGGGCATCCGCAAACGCATCCTGCACCCGATGGAGCTTCCGGTGCTCGGTGCGATCGGTCTCGGGATGATGATCTTTTCGTTCTCACGGATCATGCTCCACCTCCCATCGGCCGCAGGGGCCATCGTCTTTGGTGGGATCGCGGCAACGGTGCTGCTGTTCGGTGCCCTGATTGCCGCAAAGCGTCAGGTCGGTCGGTCGCTGGTCGCGACGCTGTGTGCCATCGGTGCGGTCGGCCTCATCGGTGCCGGCGTTGCCAGTGCGGTCGCCGGTGGTCGTCACATCGCCAAGCACGAACTCGCGCAACGAACCGACAGTGTCGACAACTGCACCGGAAACGAGAGCGAAGCGGATTCTCACTCGTCACGGGCCATTGCCGGGAAGGCCAACCTCGCCGGCCTCATCGTGCTCCAGGGCGACAAGCTGTACGCCGAGGTGATCGGCATCAACGGTAGGCAGGACACTCTGACGCTTCCTCGCTCGACCGACTCGTTCTTCGAGTTCAAGAACCTCGACAGCGGTAAGCACCGCCTCGTCGCCGACCTCGGCCACGAAGTCGTCGACCCCGGCACCGACAAAGAGCGCAAGGTGCCGCTCATTTTGTGCACCCAGGCCGTCGGCGAAGGCGGCAAGCAGTTCATCGTGATCAAGCCGCCTCGGCCGACGAGCGCTGATCAGCAGTACTTCTTCGAGGTGCCGGGCATCGACAGCAAACTCAAGATCGAGGTTCCGTGACACATCTGGCCAAGGATGTCCCGGCGACGAATGGTCGCGGTCCTCGTCCGCTGACTACCGTTGGCTTCGTGAACGATCGGTCGGGAGACTGGATGACAAACCTCCGTACGCGCTATCGCCGCTCTGCACTGTCGGCGGCGGCCGTTGGTGCGCTGACGTTGCTCGCCGGCTGTGCCAAGGACGCGCCGCAGGACACGTTCCAGCCGGCCGGCGAGAACGCTCGCGAGATCAACAATCTGCAGCGCCCGCCGTTCATGATCGCCGGCGTCGTGCTCGTGATCGTCATCGGTGTCGTGTTCTTGTGCGTGATCAAGTTCCGCGATCGCGGCCAGGTCATCCCGAAGCAGACGCATGGCAAGCCGGCGCTCGAGATTGCGCTCACCATCATTCCGGCGCTGATCCTGATCGGCATCGGTATCCCGACGGTGAAGACGCTGTTCGATCTCGCCAAGACGAGCGACACCCAGTGCGTCGTCAACGTCACCGGCCAACAGTGGTGGTGGGAATACGACTACCCGGTACAACCAGGTTGTCTGCCGGGGGGCATCACGCAACCCATCGTCACCGCCAACCAAATGGTGATTCCCGCCGGACAGCACGTGCTGTTGCGGATCACCAGTCGCGACGTAATCCACTCGTTCTGGATCCCCAAGCTGAACGGTAAGCGCGATGCCGTCCCGGGTCGGGTGCACACGCTGCGGATGCAGGCCGATCAGCCGGGTATGTATCTCGGCCAGTGCACCGAATTCTGCGGGCTGTCGCACGCCTACATGCGGATGGAAGCGGTAGCGCTCGACGCGCCGGGTTTCAGCGCGTGGGTCACGAATCAGCTCGCCGCATACACCCCGCCTCCGGCGGGAACGCCTGCCGCCGACGGCGAGGCGGTGTTCCTCGCCAACTGCAGCCGGTGCCATCAGGTCAACGGTATTGCCGGTTCGGACGGCAAGCCGGTGATCGCCCGACCAGACCTGTGGGTCTACTCGGGCGCTACGCCGAACCTCACCAATCTGATGACGCGGACCACCTTCGCCGGCGCTTCGTTCGATCTACTCACACCGGACTGCCGGGCCAAGCTGGTCGACGCCAAGTCGGCTGACTTCACCGCGTTGTATCTCAAGGGCGTCGAGGCCAATTGTCTCGACGCAGTACAGCTCAGGGAATGGCTGCGAAATCCACCAGGCAAGAAACCGATGTACACCGACGCAACCAAGTTGGGACCGACCAACGGCAAGACCCGCGGTATGCCCAATCTCGGATTGTCGGAAAATCAGATTGACCAGATCATTGCCTACCTTGCCGAGCGGAAGTAGGAGAACGTAGATGGCTATCGTCGAACGACCAGTGACCCCCGCCCTCGCCCGTGGTGGTCCCTCCACCCCGGCTCTCGTGACGCCGAGCAGCGCGCTCGGTGTGTTCCGCCGACCGGTTTCGTCCACCGGTTGGCGCAGTTGGGTCTTCACCGTCGACCACAAAAAAATCGGCATCATGTACGGCGTCGTTGCTTTCTCGTTCTTCATCGTCGGCGGTGTCGAGGCGCTGATGATCCGGCTCCAGCTCGCGATGCCGAACGGGAAGATCCTCAGCGCCAACGCCTACAACCAGATGTTCACGATGCACGCGACGACGATGATCTTCCTGTTCGTGATGCCGACGGCAGCCGCCTTCTCCAACTACCTGGTCCCGCTGCAGATCGGCGCCCGTGACGTCGCGTTCCCGCGGCTCAACGCGTTCGGTTTCTGGTGTTTCTTGTTCGGCGGCGTCTTCCTCAACACGGCGTGGTTCCTCGGCGGCGCCTCCGACACGGGCTGGTTCGCGTACGCGCCGAATACCAGCGTTGCGTTCTCGCCGAGCCACGGCGTCGATTTCTGGGCGCTCGGCCTGCTGATCACCGGTATTGCCTCGCTGTCCGGTGCGATCAACCTGATCGTGACCGTGCTCAACATGCGAGCACCGGGGATGAGCCTGATGAAGATGCCGATCTTCACGTGGATGGTGCTCGTGGTGCAGTTCTTGCTGCTGTTCGCGATCCCTGTCATCACCGTCGCGTTGTTCCTGCTCATCTTCCAACGCGACTTCGGTGCAGCGTTCTTCAGCGTCGACAAGGGTGCCGATCCACTGCTCTGGCAACATCTGTTCTGGATCTTCGGGCACCCGGAGGTGTACATCCTCGTCCTGCCCTCCTTCGGAATCGTCAGCGAGGTGCTGCCGGTGTTCTCCCGAAAGCCGCTGTTCGGCTATAAGTTCGTGGTCTTCGCCGGTGCTGCGATCGGCTTCCTCGGCTGGGGCGTGTGGGCCCACCACATGTTCGCCAGCGGCCTCGGTCCCGTCAGCGTCGCCGTCTTCTCGGTCGCCACGATGGCCATCGCGTTGCCGACGGGCGTCAAGATCGTCAACTGGACGATGACGTTGTGGGGCGGCAAGCTGCGGTTCACCACCGCGATGATGTTCGCGATCGGGCTGATCCTCGAGTTCACCATCGGCGGACTGTCGGGTGTCCTTCACTCGGTCTCGCCGTCGGACACCCAGCAGACCGACACCTATTTCGTCGTCGCCCACTTGCACTACGTGCTGTTCGGCGGCGCCGTCTTCGGCCTGTTCGCCGGCTTCTACTACTGGTGGCCGAAGGTCTTCGGCAAGATGCTCAGCGAACGCCTCGGCAAGTGGAACTTCTGGCTGATGGTGCTCGGCATGAACATGACATTCGGGCCGATGCACATCCTCGGCCTGCAGGGCCAGCCGCGACGGATGCAGATCTGGACCAACGCCCGCGCCGGCGACGGATTCTTCAACGGGGCGTTCTGGAACCTGGTGGCCACCATCGGCTCGTTCATCCTCGCGCTCGGCATCTTCATGTTCATCCTCAACGTGTTCCGGACCACCCGCAAGGGCGCCGCCGCACCGGGCGACCCGTGGGATGCGCGCAGCCTCGAATGGATGACAACCAGCCCACCGCAGGAACACAACTTCGACACCATCCCGCACGTCCACGCGCTCGACGATTTCTTCCACCGCAAGTACGAGGAGGACGAAGAGACCGGCGAGATCACCCAGGTGTCCAACTACGAAGAGATCATGCATGAACTGCACGACAAGGCTGACAAGCAGTTCCACATGCCATCGCCGTCGTATTGGCCCGTCGTTCTCGCGCTCGGCCTGCCGATCATCGCCTACGGCGTCATCTTCAATCGGCTGCTCGCCGTCTTCGGAGCAGCGATCGTGATGTTCGCGATCTTCGGCTGGTCACTCGAGCCATCGGTCGCCGACGAGTCGGACTACGAGCCGCCGTCCGACGATGAATCCACGAAGGAGTTGGCGACAATTGGCTGACATCGCAATCCCAGAATCCACCGACCTGATCCCGCTCGACGACGCGGTCACCCCCGCCGCGGCCGATGCACACGGCCACGGCGACCATGCCGACACCGGTCACGGCGACTCAGGTCACGCCGACTCAGGCGCCCACGCCACGAGCACCGGGCTCTCCAACAACAAACTTGCGATGTGGATGTTCCTCGGTAGCGAGTGCCTGCTGTTCGGTGGACTGATCTCCACCTACATGCTGTACCGCGGCCGTCACGCCGGTTCGCCCTCGCCGTCGCAGCTGTACAACCTCCCGCTCACGTCGGTCAGCTCGTTCGTGCTGCTGATGAGCTCGTTGACGATGGTGCTCGCCGTGTCGGCGGCCCAGCGCGGCGACGATCGCAACACCAGCACGTGGCTCACCGTCACCGCGTTGCTCGGCGCCACGTTCGTCGGTGCACAGGTGTTCGAGTTCACCGAGTTCTACCACGAAGGCCTCGGCTTCACGACGAACCTGTTCGGATCGAGTTTCTACACCCTCACCGGTTTCCACGGAGTACACGTCACCGTCGGCATCATCATGCTGATGGCGCTCGTCGGCATCATCAACCGCAGCAAGGTGCCCGGCAACAAGGCCGAGGTCGTCGAGATGATCGGCCTGTACTGGCACTTCGTCGACATCGTCTGGATCGTCATCTTCACCCTCGTCTACCTGATTCCGTCTTGAGGTCATGGTCATGAGCACCGAACACGTCGTCGTCACGGAAACCGGCGGCTCTCACGATGCCGTTGCCCGCGACGCTGACCATGCCGAGCACGAGCACGGAATGACCGACAAGGGTTACGTCGTCATTGCCGCGATCCTCGCCGCCTTCACCGCAGCCGAAGTGTCGCTGACGTACATGCATCTGCCTGGGTGGATCTTCATGACGACGCTGCTGACGATCATGGCGATCAAGTTCGCAATGGTGGTCAGCTACTTCATGCATCTCAAGTTCGACAACAAGATCTTCACCGCGTTGTTCTACTCGGGTTTGTTCCTCGCGATCTTCGTCTACTCTGCGGCGCTGACCACGTTCCATTTCTTCTCTCCAGGTTGAGGCCTGTTAGGAGGTCGGCACATCGTGTTGGCCAGAATTGACATCACCGCCGATCCGTGGGCGTTCCGCACCCATCCTGAAGTGTGGCTTCTCGTCGTTTCGGTCATCGCGTTCTGGTTCTATTCGGTGCGCGTCATCGGGCCCCGTGCCGTCGGCCCCGGCGAGGTCATCGTCAGCCGCCGCCAGACGGTTTACTTCGCGCTCACCGTCGTGATGCTGTGGGGGGCCAGCGACTGGCCGATCCACGACATCGGCGAGACCTACCTCTACTCCGCGCACATGCTGCAGCACATGATGCTGGCCTACTTCCTGCCACCGCTCGCCCTGCTCGCGATGCCCGAGTGGTTGCTGCGCCTGATCGTCGGCAAGGGCCGCGCCTACAACGTCGTGCGGTTCATGACCAAGCCGGTCGTTGCAGGTGTGTTGTTCAACTTGGTGGTGATGGTCACCCACGTCCCCGGCGTGGTGAATGCGTCCGGCGACAACGCAGTGCTGCACTATTCGCTGCACTTCATGCTCGTGACGACCGCGCTGCTGATGTGGATGTCGGTGATCGGTCCGTTCAAGGAACTGCACATGGGTTACGCCGCCAAGATGGTCTACCTGTTCGTCCAGAGCGTCATCCCGACGGTGCCGGCCGGATGGCTGACGTTCGCGGACGGCGCCGTCTACAAGCGCTACGACATCCCGGTGCGAGTATGGGGAATCAACGTCATCAACGATCAGCAGTTTGCTGGTGCGATCATGAAGGTCGGCGGCACGATGTTCATCTGGGCGATCATCATCTTCATGTTCTTCAAGCGGTTCAGCGCCGGCTTCGACGAGGACCAGAGCTATCGCCGCCGCGCACCCGTCGTGGTGGAGGCCACGCTCACCTACGAACAGGTGACCGAAGAGTTCGAGCGGCTGCCCGCCGTGCCAGAACCCGAACGCTCCAAGTAAGCACCGCTGCCTCGACCGTCGCGAACCATCGAGATGGGCGTACTCAGGAATCGTTGACACGACTGGCGATCACTCCCAGCGGAACAGACGCACCGCTGCTACTGGGGCGGCGATGGCCCAACCGGCCAGGATCAACCATGACGTCGCCGGGCGAACACCGTCGTTGGCGAGGGCCTCGCGCAAGACATCGGCCAGGGCGCCGGACGGCAGCGATTTGGCGATTGCCGAGATCGGCCCAGGCAACTTCGCGAACGGGATCACCATTCCTCCGAGGAGTAGCAGTACGAGGTACAGGCCGTTCTGGGCGGCGAGGTTGATCTCGCCCCGGAGACGGCCGGCGAGGCTCAGCCCGATCCCGGCGAATGCCAACGTGGCAACGATCACCGCACCCGAGGCTGCCAGCCAATTCGGGCTGGTCGGCCGCCACCCGAGCGTGTAGGCCACGGGAATCAACACCGCGAACTGCACGAGTTCGACTGCGACGACGGCGACGATCTTGGCCGCGATCAATCGGGCTCGCCCGAGCGGTGTCGCGCCGAGCCGCTTGAGCACGTTGTAGGTCCGCTCGAACCCGGTGCCGATGCCGAGGCTCACCATCGCGGTGGACATCACGGCGAGGCCGAGGATTCCGGGCGCGAGGAAATCGATCGGGTCCTTGGTGTTGGTCGGGAGGACATCGACGAGGCTGAAAAAGACGAGCAGCATCACCGGGATGATGAGGGTCAGCAGCAGCTGTTCTCCGTTGCGCATCGTCGACGAGACCTCATAGCGAACCTGCGCCTTCAAAGCGCTCACGACTGCCCGCCGGTGAGGCGCAGGAACACGTCTTCGAGCCGTTGCCGGCCGGCGCTGAGGTCGGCGATCGGTTCGCCATGTTCTGCCAGCCACGCGGTGAGCGTTGCGACATGGACGGCGCCTCCGTCGACGACGAACTCGCCGTCGCCGACCGAGCGCACCGCCAACTGGATTGCCGCCGACACTGCATGGACGTCGAGTGTCGCTGAACTACGGAAGCGGATCTCGTCATGGCCGCTGCGCAGTTCGTCGAGCGTGCCGTCCGCCACCACCCGACCGCGATCGAAGATCACGACGCGATCGGCTACTTTCTCGGCCTCGTCGAGTTCGTGCGTTGCCAGCACGACCGCGCAACCGTTGTGTGCGAGGTCGCGGACGATGGAGCGGATCAGCTGGCGGCCGGTGATGTCGACGCCCGACGTCGGTTCGTCGAGGAAGGCGACGTCGGGTCGGGCGGCGAGCGCGAGCGCGAGCGACAGGCGCTGTTTCTCGCCGCCGGAGAGGCGGCGATAGCTCGATCGTAAACGCTCGCCGAGCCCAACGGTCTGGAGCAGTTCCGCCGCATCGACGCGCTTGTCGTGCAGCTCGCAGAACAGCCGCGTCACGTCGCCGACCCGCGCCGCCGGCGAGAATCCACCCTCTTGGAGCATCACACCCATCCGCCGGCTGAGTTCGGCCTGGCGCCGGTGTGGGATCAGTCCCAAAACGGTTGCGGTGCCGCTGGTGGCCCGTCGGTATCCCTCGCACACCTCCAACGTGGTCGTCTTACCGGCGCCGTTCGGACCGAGTACCGCTGTGACTTCGCCCGCTGCGGCCGAGAACGAGACGTGATCGACGGCGACGAGATCGCCGTAACGAACAACGAGCTCCTCGACGAACACCGATGCCACCACGGAGCCACGCTACGGCACCCTGCACACGTGCCGAAATCGCCGCAATCGTATCGGGCACTCGCGGGGCGTGCGAGTAGCCTGACCGTCTGTGCTCGATGTCCGACTGATCCGTACCGACTTCGAAGGTGTTCGCGCCGCGCTCACCCGGCGCGCCGATCCAACCATTCTCGAACAGCTCGATCACGCCTCCAGCCTCGACGGACGGCTCCGCGAAATCATCGCAGAGCGCGATGGAGCCCGTCGCAAGGTGAATGAGTTCAGCAAGACGGTCGGGCGGCTGCGCACTGCCGGTGACACCGCCGCGGCCCAAGCGGCCATGGCAACGAGCCGCGAGTTCGGCGAGACCGAACGTGGCCTGACCGCCGAACATGACGAGGTGTCCGAAGCCCTGCGCCAGGTGCTACTGCGGATCCCCAACCTGGCCCACCCCGACGTCCCCGACGGCACCGGCGAGGGCGACAATCCCCTCGTCAAAGGCCCGGTGAACATGCCCGACGCGTTCGCCGATCACCAGCGGGTGCCGCATTGGGAGACTGCAACGGCGTTGGGCATCCTCGACAACGAACGGGCGGCGAAGATCAGCGGCTCGATGTTCACGATGCAGCGCGGGCTCGGGGCGACACTGGCAAGGGCGCTGTGTCAGTTGGCGCTCGACAACAACGCCGACGCGTTCGAGGAGATCCGCCCGCCGACGCTCGTGACCACGGCGACGCTCACCGCAACCGGTCAGCTGCCCAAGTTCGCGGACGACGCGTTTGCGATCGAACGCGACGATCTGTGGTTGATCCCGACGGCGGAGGTGCCACTCACCTCGTTGTATGCCGGTGAGATCCTCGACGAGGCGGCCCTGCCGGCGTTGCTGATGGCCCACACATCGTGCTTCCGGCGTGAGGCCGGCTCGGCCGGTCGCGACACTCGCGGCATGCTGCGCACACACGAATTCGACAAGGTCGAGATCCTCGCCGTCGCGCTGCCCGAACAGGCACCCGCGCTGCTCGCCGAGATGACCGCCCGCGCGGAGCGCACCATTGCATCGCTGGGTCTGCCGTATCGGATCATCGAAATCTGCACCGGCGACCTCGGCCAGAGCCATCATCGCTCGTTCGACATCGAAGTCTTCGCTCCCGGTACCGACTGCTGGCTGGAGGTCAGCTCGGTCAGCTGGTTCAGCGACTATCAAGCCCGCCGGGCCGACATCCGTTTCCGACGCCGGGGCAAGTCGGGCACAGAGATCGCGCACACCCTCAACGGCTCGGCGCTCGCCGTCCCACGGGTGTGGGCTGCGATCATCGAGAACTTCCGCCAGCCCGACGCGAGCGTGACGATTCCCGATGTACTCGTTCCCTACATGCGCGGCGCAACCTCGATCGCCCCGAGATGACCGACGCCGAGCGGCAGGCGGACTCGATCCGCGATCGGCGAGTCCAGTACGAGACTGCTGGCCTCGATCGGAGCGACCTGATGGCCGACCCGATCACCCAGTGGCAACACTGGTATGCCCAGGCGGAGGAGGCCGGGTGCGTCGAGCCGAATGCGATGGTGGTGAGCACCGTCGATGCCGACGGCATGCCCGACAGTCGTTACCTTCTCGCCCGCGGCGTCAGTGAGCGGGGCTTGGTGTTCTACACGAATCACGAATCGGTGAAGGGCATCCAGTTGGCGAGGTCGCCGCGCCTGTCGGCGCTGTTCACATGGCTGCAGTTGCATCGCCAGATGAGAATCCGCGGCACCGCTTCTCTCATCTCGGACGAGGAGTCGGACGCGTACTTCGCGACGCGACCTCGGTCGTCGCAGATCGGGGCGTGGGCCTCGCCGCAATCGCAGGTTCTCGCGGACAGGGACGAGCTCGACGAACGCGTCGCCGGGTTCGAGGCGCGTTTCGCGGGGATCGACAGTATTCCCCGGCCGCCGAATTGGGGTGGCTGGCGGATCGAGCCGACCGAGGCAGAGGTGTGGCAGGGACGCCCCAGCCGGCTCCACGACCGCTTCCGCTACCGCGAGGTTGACGACGGCTGGGTGATAGAGCGGCTGGCCCCCTAAACCCGGCTCAGAGACGCCAGGCGAGTGCCGCTTCGGCGAGGCCGGTGATCAATGCTTGGGTGTGTGGTGTGAGGCCGGGGCCCTCCCAATCCCACCACAGTGGGCTCGAGCCACGCACTCGTGGTGGCAACTCGATCTGAACCCCCTGGCAGCGCGGCAAGTTGACCGGATTGTCCGGGTGCTGGCCGCGCAGATCGGCCGGGATGGACTCGAGATCGGTGCGAATGTCGTAGGCAGGGAGGTGGCGTTGCAGATGCGGGCCGAGGTGGTCGGCCAATTCGCGGTTCGTGCCGCCGAGGAGCAACGACGTGAACAAGCTCTGACGCCCGTAGCCGTGGACGGTGATGACGATGTCGACGTGATCGATGAACGACGCCATCGCAACGGATTCCTTCGGACTGAGCATGTGCGACGGGATGTGCCACTGCAGATCGTCGGGCTGCACCACGCCGTAGTAGCTCGCGCCGCTGCGCTCGGCGGCTCCAGCCGCGATCACGTCGGTCATTTCCTCCAGCGACCCGCCGTGGAACGCCATGAACCCGAAACGCGACCGCAGCACACACTCCTCGCGCACACCGGGGTGGGCCAGGAGTTCGGCCAGCATCAGGAGTCGACCTGGGGTTCGCGGGGCCGGCCGAACAACACGTACACGACCCCCGCGCCGACGGCTGCGCACAAGATGATGGCCAACTTCCAGACGCCGAGCTCGTACAACCTGTTGTACAGCCAGTCATGCCAGCTGTCGACCTTGGTGCTCGCGGTGCCGCGATCGCTGATGTTGCTGTACCAATACCACGTGAGGTACATCCCGGTCACGATGATGAACCCCGCTGCGACGCGGTCCATGTACTTCAAGCCGTTGCGCAGCACCTGCAGCAGCCCGCCACTCGCGAACGCAAGTGTCACGGTGAGCGCGGTGACAGCAGCGCCATGCCAGCGCCGTACAGGGCCAGGCTGATCACGCCACTGGCGTAACCCGTCGACGAGAAAGTGCTGAAGATCGCCGAGACCAAGATGCCGATGGTGCAACCGATCGAGGCCACCGCGTACGCGACGCCGAAGCCGAACATCGAGCGGATCGTCTGTGACCGCTGCTTGCCGGCGCCGAAATGCGGCGTGGCGAACGGCGGCTTCCACCCGGCGAGCATGAAGCAGCCGAGGATCACCAGCCCGATGCCGATCACGAGCGCTGCGTACTTGGCGTTGTCCTCGATCACGGTAGTGAACCCGCGCGAGATCGTGCCGACGATGACGAAGACCGAGATGAAGCCGGCCGACGTCGCCGCGCTGACCGTCAGGGCACGCTGGATGCTCGCCCGTTGCGTACCGGGCCGCGAGCCTTCGAGGCCGAGGAAATACATCAGGTACGTCGGCAGCAGCACGAACCCACACGGATTCACTGCCGCGAAGATACCGGCGAGGAAGCTGTACGCGAACCGACCCTCGAGCGCGATCATCGGTTCAACAGTTTGTCGGTGATCGTGCTGCGGATGACATCGGCCGTGAGCTCGACGCCCTTTTGGGCAACGATCGTGCCGTCCGATGCGATGAACAGGGTGTAGGGCAGGCCCGAGATTCCCAGCGAGACGAGAAATTCTCCGTTGGGGTCGCTGAGTGCTTCGTAGTCGACGCCGTACTTCTTCGCGAAGTCGCGTGCTTTGGCCACCGGGTCTCCCTCGTTGACACCGACGAAACGGACGGAATCACCGAGCTCGTGATGGATCTTGGCGAAGGCCGGCAGCTCGCGCTTGCACGGCTCGCACGTGGTCGACCAGACGTTGATCACCAGCGGCCGACCGAGCAGATCGGCGGTGGAGATCGAGTTGGCGCTCTCGTCGGCGAGCATGACGGTCGGCAGCTTCTTGCCCTGCACCGAGTCGTTGGTGGGGATACCTGCCGGCTCGAGGTAGGTGCCGGCCGAGCTGATGGTGACGTCGTCGGTGGCCGGCGCTCGGGCGACCGAATCGTTCGACGTGCTGAGCGCGTAGCCGCCCGCAACGCTGACGACGACGGCCGCTGCCAGCGAGGCGAAAAGGATACGGGTGTTCACGGCCACCGGTGCAGGATACCGATCCCGCTGCATGGTTGCCGCCGTGCATGGTTGCCGCCGAGACAGCGCGGTGACGGCGGAGCGGTGGCGGCGTCCGGGCCGAGTCGGCCGCCAACCGGAAACGGGGTGGAGCGGCTGCCGGCTCGGCAACCAGTCCACCCCGCTCGGGTACGGACCGGGGGTCGCTCTCACACCGGGCACCGAGTGCACTTGCGACGGGGAGTATCGCAGGCGCATCTCGGGCCCAGCCGTTGGCGTCGCCCCGGACCGGGATGTTGGACCGCTTTCGCGGTGCGGGCAGCCGTCAGGCCACCCGCACCGGGACCGCAATCGCGTCCTCGTTGATGACGACGAGCGGACGGGGATGCTTGGGTGGGCGCCCGCGGGGACGCTTGTTGTTGACGATCCGTCCGGTTTCGATCAGTTCGCCACCCCACACGCCCCATGGTTCGGCGCGCTCGAGCGCACCTTCGAGGCAGGCCACCGCAAGCGGGCACTTCCCGCAGATGGCCTTGGCGCGGGCCGTGTCGATCGGACCATCGGAGAAGAAGAGGTGGGTCAGGGTGCCGTTGCCGTCCCGGCAGCGGGCCTTGGCCCAATCGAGAGCAGCCGGGTTCTTGCCGATGTCGGCGAGCAGATAGTTGTCGAGTTCGAAGTTGACGGCGTACATCTCGGGGTCCTCTCGTGTCATGTCGTGGTGCTGTGTGGCCGGTGTGCGGCCGTGTTGGAGTCGGTGGCACAAACAAAAAGGCCGCCGGGGAGTGATCCCGGCGGCCTCGGAGCGTGTGCTCGACGTTTGTCTACGTCGATCGCTTTGCGAGCCGTCGGGGCTGGCGCTTGTCGGTGATTGCCATTGCGAAATCGGAGTTCGCGAATGGTGAGGGCACCGTCGGCCAGCCGTAACCAAGAACCCGCTGAACGCTGGAGCGCGCACCAGCGGCGGTTACGCCGGCCGTGTTGTGTGCGTGCATCGAGCTATCCATGAAGGGTCCTTGGTGAGGGCGGCAGGGTGCCGAACCGAGAACAAGGAAACCACAGTTTGGGCAACAACGCAACCGATTTAATTTCACAGGGTGGCTAGGGTCGTTGCAATGATGCTCGCCGAGCCGTACCCGCTCGTTGGCCGACCCGACGTCGGCCGGGTGTACGAAGCTCGTCGTCGAGTTCGTCTCGCTGATGCGACGGCCGGTGGGCGGTTGCGCCTCGACGCATGCACTCGATACCTGCAAGACATCGCCAACGACGACTCCAGAGCTGCGGGTAGCCCGAACCCGACGGCCTGGGTGGCGCGCCGCACCGTCATCCGCGTCGAGCACTTTCCCGAGTATCTCGACATGGTGTCGCTGGCCACGTGGTGCAGCGGTCTCGGCTCGCGCTGGGCCGAGCGTCGCTACACCGTGGCAGCCGCTGATCCAGCGCGTGGCCGGGTGGAGGCGGCGACGCTGTGGGTCCACATCGATATGAAGACGATGAAGCCGATCGCGGTGGCGGCCGGGTTCGCCGAACAGTTCGGTGCGGCGGCCGGTGGGCGCACGATCAGCGCCCGCCTGCACCTGCCGCTGCGCCCGCCAGCGGACGCCGCGGTTGCTATCAGTTGGCCACTGCGGTTCGTCGACTTCGACGTGCTCGGTCACGTCAACAACTCGGTCTACTGGGCCATCGTCGAAGAGCAACTCGCCCGTCTCGGCAACGTGGGCGTCCCGCTCACCATCACGCTCGAACACCACGACGCGATCGATCCCGGCGACGACGTCAAGGTGACGGTGGCCGACACAGCGGCCGGCTTCGATCTGTGGGTCGCGACCTCCGACGGCAAAGTTGCCGCAGTGGTCAGCGCGGCGCGAACCGGCTGGGAGGGGCGCCGGCGGGCGAGCTAGTCGGTGAGGACATACTCGAACGCGCCGTCGGTGCTCCGCCGCTGCATCTCGCCGCCGAGTCGCATGTGCTCGAGGTGGGCGAACGTCTCGCTGTCGGCCATTCCGCCCTGCGCCCTCGGCGAGAACAGATGGGTCGACATCTCCATCACCGTCGCCGGGCGATCCAACTCGGCAGACGTCGTCCGCAGCTTGTCGAGACGACCCTGGTGGTGCACCTTGATGTCCTCGGCTCGACCCGCTAGATCGGCGAAGGGATGGCCGTGGGCCGGCAGGGCCACCTTCACCTGCGGCCCATACGCGGCCACCTTGTCGAGCGATGCGAAGAACGCGCCCAGCGGATCGCGGCTCGTGCCCATCCCCCCGATGTGGGGCGTGATGGTCGGCAGGACGTGATCGCCGCACAGCATGCAACCCTCGACCGGGTCGAACAGGCACAGATGGTCGTCGGTGTGGCCGGGAGTGTGAACCGCGATCCAGTCGCGGCCGGCGAGCGAGATCGTGTCGGCCTCGTCGAGGCGAACCGTCGGCACCGGCATCTTGCGCATGTGCGGCAAGGCGCGCGCGGCGCGGAACCACAGCCGTCGTTTGAACGGGACCTCTACGCCCGGTCCGCCCCACGGGGTGTTCTCCCACGGGAATCGGCGGACGTGTTCGAGCGGCTCGTCCAGTTCATCCAGTTCGGCCGTCAGCGCCGGCACGTCCTCGACATCGATGTCGGGTGGTTCCGTCGGATCCCACATCAGTCGGAAGCTGCGGTGGGTGACGATGTCGGCACCCGTCTGGGCATGGAGCCAACCGGCGCCTCCGAAATGATCGGGATGGCTGTGCGTGACGATGACCGTATGCACCCGCGACAGCGGATACCCGGCCGACTTGAGGCGAGCAACGAGTGCACCGTACGACGCCTTCGTCGGCAGGCCGGGATCGACCACTGCGACGCCGCGATCATCCTCGAGCAGATAGCAGTTCACATGCCCGAGACCGGGCATCGAGATCGGCAGTTGGCTGCGAAGCACGCCGGGCGCGACCTCGACGACGTCCTCGCCGGCGGGCTCCTGCTCTTGTCTGCGGGGCCGTGCTGCCTGGTCGCTCATCGCTGCACCGTACCGGCGCACGTCGGCGCTTGACGAGTCTGGGCAACGCCCGGCGAGCGGGCATTCGTCACGCAGTGGCCGGTTGGGTCGCAGTAGCCGGTTGGGTCGCAGTGTCCGGTCGGGCCGCAGGGGCTGGTTGGGTCGCCGGGAGGAACGCCCGCTCGCGGTAGAACTGCAATTCGTTGATGCTGGCCCGGATGTCGTCGAGGGCGCGGTGGCTGCCGACCTTGTGCGGCAGGTCGTTCTTCACTTGCGGGTACCACCGCCGCACGAGCTCTTTGACGCTGGACACGTCGATGCTGCGATAGTGCAGCCAGTTCTCGATCTCGGGCATGTACGCGGTCAGGAAGCGGCGGTCCATCCCGATCGAGTTGCCGCACAGCGGCACCGTCGACTGCACCGGAACGTGTTGTTTGATGAATGCAAGCGTGGCTGCGCCGGCGGTCTCGAGCGTGATCGTGCTGGCCCTGATCGCGTCGATCAACCCGCTGCGGGTGTGCATCTCGACCACGAACAGATCCATCACGGCGAGTGCTTCGTCGCTGTGATGGATGACGAGATCGGGCCCTTCGGCAACGATCGTCAGTTCGTCGTCGGTGACGATCGTGGCGATCTCCACGATCACGTCGCGGGTGGCGTCGAGCCCTGTCATTTCCAGATCCATCCACACGAGCATGGCGACCACACTACGTCGGGTCGACTCGCCGACGACAGATAGCCTGAGCGCATCATGTCTGACACGCTTGCCCTGCTCAACCCGGCCACGGAGGCACTGATCGTCGATCAGCCGCTGGCAACTCGCGACGATGCCGATGCGGCGATCGGGCGCGCAGCGGCGGCCCTTCCCGGGTGGCGTTCGATGGCACCGCTCGACCGGGTGAAGTTGATCCGCCGCTTCGCCGACACCGTCGCAGCACACGCGGAGGAACTCGCTCAACTCGACACTGCGAACATGGGCATGCCGATCGGTAACAGCCGCTGGTGCGCCAACACCGCTGCCGACGTCTTGCACTACTACGCAGGCGCGGTCGACAAGCACACCGGCTCGACGATCCCGGTGGCAGGTGGGGTGACGATGACGTTCCACGAGCCGCTCGGTGTCGTCGGTGTCATCACGCCGTGGAACTTCCCGATCCTGACTGCGGCATGGAAGATCGGCCCGGCACTGGCGTGCGGTAACACCGTGGTCATCAAGCCGTCCGAACTGACGCCACTGAGCACGATCCGCCTCGGCCAGCTCGCACTCGAAGCGGGGCTTGCGGAGGGAGTGCTCAACGTCGTCGTCCGCACCGGGCCAGAGGTCGGCTGGCGTTTCGTCGAGAACCCGGTCGTGCGCAAGGTCGGTTTCACCGGCTCGACCGCCGTCGGCAAGCGGATCATGGCCGGATGCGCAGATCAGGTCAAGCGGGTCACGCTCGAACTCGGCGGGAAGAGTGCCAACATCGTGTTCGCCGACGCCGACCTCGAGGCAGCGGCCGCGTCGGCGCCGGGCGCCGTATTCGACAACTCCGGTCAGGACTGCTGCTCGCGTAGCCGGGTGCTCGTACAACGCGAGGCGTACGACCGCTTCGTCGAGCTGTTCATCGAGGCGTCGAGGGGCTTCACGGTCGGCGACCCACTGTCCACCGACACCGCGATGGGCCCGCTCGTCACCGCCGCCCACAGGGCCAAGGTCGAGGGTTTCCTCGATGGCGCCGAAATGCTGTGGACCGGCGAGAAGCCGGCCGGCCCCGGCTGGTGGATGCCGTGTCACATCGTTGCCCCGGCAGCGGACTCGCGCCTTGCCCGCGACGAGATCTTCGGGCCCGTCGCCGCCGTCATCCCGTTCGACACAGAAGAGGATGCGATCGCGATCGCCAACGACAGCATCTACGGGTTGTCCGGGTCGGTATGGACTCGCGACGCCAACCGGGCGATGCGGATGGCCCGTGGCGTCGACACCGGGACGTTGTCGATCAACAGCAACTCATCGGTTCGCTTCAGCACCCCGTTCGGCGGATTCAAGCAGAGTGGCCTCGGTCGGGAACTCTCGATGGAGGCCCTGAATCACTACAGCGAGCTGAAGACCGTGTTCTGGGCCGGCTGATGATCCCTTTCCTGCTGTTCATCGTCGCCCCGATCGTGGAGCTGTACGTGATCGTGCAGACGAGCCACGTCATCGGCGTGCTCAACACGATCGGGCTGATCATCGTGATCGCGATGATCGGCAGCTGGTTGATCAAGCACGAGGGCATCAAGGTGTGGAACCGCTTCACCCAGCAGATCCAAAGAGGTCAGGTGCCGACGAAGGAGATCGCCGACGGTGTGTGCGTGCTCGCCGCCGGCGGGTTGATGATCGCGCCCGGCTTCATCAGCGACGTCTTCGCGCTGTTGCTGCTGTTCCCGCCGACGCGAGCTCTCGCTCGAAGGTGGCTGATGAAACGCAAAGGCCTCGGTGGTCTTGCCAAGACACGGGTCGTGAAGGCAACGTACGGCGGGCGGATGACGGATACCACGGATGCCACGGATGCCACCTCGACCGAGGTCCGCGGCGAACTCGACCAGTGAGCCGGCCGGTCTTCGATTCGGGCGGAATGACAGGTGGACCCAGGGCTGCTGGCCGCCGTCTGCCCGGCTGAACCCAGCCCGGCCGCGACATCGCACGGGCAGATCGGCTGGCTCAGACTTGGTCGAACGCTGCGGCGACGGCCGCGAGCATCCGCGCCGAGCAGCCGGCCATGTTGACCGGGGGCGCGATGTCGTCGAGGATGCGGCGAGCGATCGAGTTGAACACCGCTGCCGCTGCGCCGCCGGTCGGCGACATCACGACCGGTACGCCGGCATCGCCGCCTTGGCCGACGGCGGGCTCCAGCGGCACCTGGCCGAGCAGCGGCACGCCGATCTCGTCGGCGAGGGCTTGGCCACCACCGACACCGAACAAGGGGTAGGTCTCGCCGTGATCACAGGTGAACGAGCTCATGTTCTCGATCACGCCGGCGACGCGCAGGAAGCTGCGCCGAGCCATGTCAGCAGCTCTCGCTGCCACCTTCTGGGCAGCCAGCGCGGGCGTGGTGACGATGATGAGATCCGTTCGCGGCAGCATCCTGGCCAGACCCATCTGCACATCGCCGGTTCCCGGTGGCATGTCGATCAGCAGGTAATCCATCTCGCCCCACGCGACATCGCGAAGGAATTGCTCGACGGCCTTGGTGAGCATCAGCCCGCGCCACATCAGGGCGGTGTCCTCGTCGACGAGGAAGCCGGTGCTGACCACCTTCAGTTGGCCCTTGCCGACCCGGAGCGTGTTCGGGATGATCTTGGGTTTGTCGGAGCCCTCGACCGCAACGGCCTCGAGCCGGTCGGAGATACCGAGCAGGCGGGGGACGGAGAAACCCCAGATGTCGGCGTCGAGCACGCCCACTGTGAAGCCCTGGGCGGCCAGCGCGGCCGCAAGGTTGACGGTGACCGAACTCTTGCCGACGCCGCCCTTGCCGCTGGCGATCGCGAGGATCCGGCACGACTGCGGCACCTCGGTGTCGGGTGCGTTCTCGCGGGCCGACCAGCGGGCCTTGAGCATGACCTCGCTGCGTTCGTCGCTCGTCATCTCGCCCCATTCGATGCGAACGTTGCGCACGGCGGGGTGAAGCGCGACGCGGGATTCCACGTCTTTTTTGATCTGGCCCCGCAAAGGGCAGCCACCGATGGTGAGCTTGACCCAGACGGTGACATCGACACCACCGGTCGAATCGACCGGCGAGACGACCACGTCGGGAATCATGCCGAGTGAAACGACGTCGGCCCCGAGCTCGGGATCGATGACGGCTCGAAGCAGATCGAAGATGTCGTCGCGTGTCGGAACCCCTGCCCTTTTCGCTGCGCCGTTCACGCTCATCAGGAATTTTACCCGATCGGCCCAGGTTTGTCGCTCGTGGAACCCGACATCCGATATCGTTTGTCTCGGGAAATTCTGATATGTTCAGCCGTTCTCCGAGGAGGATCACATGATCACGTTGACAGACAGCGCAGCCAGCAAGGTCAAAGAATTGTTGGCAGCCGAGGGGGCCACCGACTTGGCTCTTCGGGTTGCGGTCCGCCCCGGCGGGTGCAGCGGATTCTCCTACGAGATGTTCTTCGATGGTGATATTGCCGCCGACGACGAGCAGGGTGAGTTCGGTGATGGCGTCCGGGTGTTGGTCGATCCCGCGTCGGCGCAACTGCTCGAGGGCGCATCGCTCGACTACAAGGACGGCCTGAACCAGGCCGGCTTCAACGTCACGAACCCGAATGCCACCCGCAGCTGCGGCTGCGGCCAGAGCTTCAGCTGATCAACAGCGGCTGAGCGTTGTCAGCCGCCTGGCCCGGCGACGAGCGCGTCGATCGTCTCGTCCAACTCTGATTGATCCCACGCTCCATCGAGCCGCGCGGCGATCTTGCCGTTGCGATCGGCGAAGAACATCACCGGCTCGAACGCGAGGTGATAGGCGTCTACCGCCGGAGCGGCCGTGGTCGCGGTGTCGTCGGTGTACACCTCGGCGTGCACGATTGCCACCTTGTCGCCGAGCCGCTTGCCGGCGTTGATCAGGAATTCGAGTCCCGGGGCGCATGTGCCGAATTGGCAGTGCGCCGGTGTCCCGATCAGGTAGACGACTGGCTTTGCACTGGCGAGGGCCTCGGTCAGGGTGATGCCGTGGAACGGGCACGGCCCGCCAGCGAGGCGGGTACAAATCGGGGTGACGGCGCCCGGGTTGGCGGTCGTCGGCGTGTCGAACGGCGGTAACTGCTGGCCCGGGTACGGCACCAGTACCGTCGACGGCTCGTTGATGCCGATCGCACCGCCGTTCGCGTCGCCACCATCGACGTGCAGGTAGTAGATGCCGACTTTGTCGAGTTCGGCATGGAAATCCCAGTAGACGATGCCTTCGGACACGCGGCGTTTCTTGGCGGAGATCGCGGGGATCACGGCCGTGCCGGCGCTGTCGAGAATCCGGCCCTTCAGCACACCAGGCCCATCGGACAGTGGTGAGTTGTCGTTGGCGAGCGAGAACGCCATGCGCACCTTGCCGGGCACCATCAGATCCTGCCCGAATCGTGGCAAGAGGCTGTAGTTGGTCGCTTTGCTCGCGCTGTCGGCGCATGCCGCGAGGGCGAGTGCGCCGGAAGCGACGAGGAAGGTTCGCCTGTCGAAGGACTTCACAGGCGCACGCTACCTGCGTCCACCGGGGTTGAGCCTGTGCCATTCGCAACCGCACGCATCGCCGTCTACCATGGCGGTCATGTCGAAGCCTCTCGGTCCATACAGCCCTGTTGTCCGCGCCGGCGATTGGATCATCGTGTCGGGTCAGCTCGGTATCAAAGATGGTGCTCTCGTAGAGGGTGGAGTCTCCGCGCAGACGACTCAAGCGCTGGTGAACCTCACCGCTCAGCTCGCCTCGGTCGGTGCTGACCTCAGCGACGTTGCCAAGACACTGTGCTTCCTCACCGATATGGACACCTTCGCAACGTTCAACGAGGCCTACACCGGCGGCTTCGGCGATCATCGGCCGGCCCGCAGCACCGTCGGCGTCGCCGCCCTGCCGTTCGCCGGTGCTGGCGTCGAGATCGAGGCGTGGGCGTACAAGCCGCAATGAGCGAACCGGGCCGCTGCGCCTGGGCAGCCGGCAGCGATACGGCGATGAGCCACTATCACGACACGGTGTGGGGCGTCCCCCAGCGCGACGCGACGACGTTGTTCGAGTTCCTCACCCTCGAGGGCGCGCAGGCCGGGCTCAGCTGGCGCACGATCCTGCTCAAACGCGACGGGTATTTCGCCGCGTTCGATCAGTTCGATGTCGAACGGATTGCCGCGTACACCGATGCCGACGCGGCGCGCCTTGTCGGCGATGCAACGATCGTCCGCAACCGGATGAAGATCGAGAGCACGATCGACAATGCGCGGGCATGGTTGCAGCTCGACGACCCGGTCCAGTTCGTCTGGAGCTTCGTCGGCGGACGCCCGATTCAGAACCACCACTCGACGATGGCCGAGGTCCCCCCGAGCACGGTCCTCAGCGACCTGATGAGCAAGGAGCTCAAGCGCCGTGGCTTCCGGTTCGTCGGCACCACGATCTGCTACGCGTATATGCAGGCATGTGGTCTGGTGAACGATCATCTCGTGTCGTGCCCGCGCCATCAACCCTGCGCTGCGTTAGGCTGATCTCGTGCCTGGTGCCATTGTGATCGTCGCCGTCCTGCTGCTCTTCCCGGTGGTCGTGGGCCTCTCGATGGCCGTTATCGCGGCTGGGCTGGGCCAGTTGCTCTACAAGGACGCGGAGGCCCGGTCCGAGGGCAGCGAGCTGCTCGACCTGAACGTCTAGTGCACGAGCGCGACGCTGCTATCGAGGCACTCACGGACGCAATCGTGCGTTACTCCGTCGAACGTGTGCGTCTGTCGCCACCGCCACTCGACCGCGGCCGGACCGAGGCGGAACTGCAGGAGATGGCCGGCAACACGATCACGCCGGAGGGCATCGGGGGTCTCCAGGCGCTGCAGCTGTTCCAGGACGTGCTCGCCCCAGCCACCATCAGCGTCGATCACAGCAAGTTCCTCTCGTTCGTGCCGGCGGCGCCGACGGAGGCGTCGGTCCTGTTCGATTTCGTCGTTGGCGCGAGCAGTATCTACGCCGGTTCCTGGATGGAGGGCGCCGGCGCAGTGTTCGCCGAGAACCAGGCTCTGCGCTGGCTCGCTGATCTCGCCGGTTTGCCGGGCGAGGCTGGGGGTGTGTTCGTCAGCGGTGGCACCATCGGCAACCTGTCGGCGCTGATTGCCGCCCGCTACCACTGGCGTCTCCTCGCGCAAGGTCGCCATGACCGGGTCCGCGGCCTGATCGTTGCGTCAACGGGTTCACATTCCTCGATCGCGTCGGCCGCCAGGGCGATGGACGCCGACATCGTCAAAGTCGTTGCCGACGAACGCGGCCGGATGGACGGCGACGCACTCCACGCCCTGATCGGTGATCTGCCAGAAGAGGACCGCAGCCGTATCTTCGCGATCGTAGCGACGAGCGGTACGACCAACGCTGGCGTGATCGACGACCTCGCAGGCGCCGGGCGGATCGCGAACGACTTGGGCGTGTGGTACCACATCGACGGAGCGTACGGAGGGGCTGCGCTGTGCTCGCCAACCGCTCGCCCGAAGTTCGCCGGGATCGAGCGCTGCGACAGCTTCATCGTCGATCCGCACAAGTGGCTGTTCGCCCCGTTCGACTGCTGTGCGCTGCTGTACCGCAACCCGTCGATCGCGCGCGCCGCGCACACACAGCACGCCGAATACCTCGACGTGCTCCACCGCGACGGAGCCGACCACGAGTGGAACCCCAGCGACTACGCGCATCATCTCAGCCGTCGCGCACGCGGCCTGCCGTTCTGGTTCAGCTTGGCAACCTACGGCACGGATCAGTACGCGAAGGCGGTCGACATCACGCTGCAGGTCACGGCAGGCGCCGCCGATCTGATCCGCGCCGCCGATCACGTCGAACTCCTCGTCGAGCCCGACCTCTCCGTGCTGGTGTTCCGCCGGATCGGCTGGACGCCGCAGCAGTACCAGGCTTGGAGCGACAACGCGCTGCTCGTTGGGGAGGCCTTCGTCGTGCCGACGACATGGAACGGCGAGACGGTGCTGAGGTTCTGTTTCGTCAATCCGCTGACCACCGTCGATGAGGTCGGCGAGATCCTGGACTCGCTTCGTTGAGCGCTGAACTCCTCATCCGCAACGCGCGTCTGCTCGCCACCGTCGACGACGCGCGGCGCGAGTTGGCCGGTGGGTGGGTTGCGATCACCGGCGGCCTGGTGAGCGCGATCGGTTCGTCGATGGATCCGGCGCCCGACGCCGCCGAGACCATCGACGCCACCGACTGCCTCGTCACGCCGGGCCTGATCAACGCCCATCACCATCTGTTCCAGAACCTCACCAGGGCCTATCCGCCGATGACCAGGGCGCCGCTATTCGGGTGGCTGAAGGTGCTGTATCCGCTGTGGGCTGCGATCGACGAAGAGGCGGTGTTCACATCCGCGTGGGTCGGACTCGCCGAGCTCGCGCTCGGCGGCTGCACTACGTCGACCGATCACCTCTACCTGCATCCCCGTGGCGCGGGTGACCTGCTCGCGGCCGAAATCGCGGCAGCTGTGGATCTCGGGATGCGCTTCCATCCGACACGCGGATCGATGTCGCTGTCGGAGAAGAACGGAGGGCTCCCGCCCGACATCGTCGTCCAGGACGACGATGAAATCCTTGCCGACAGCGAGGTAGCCGTCGAACGCTTCCACGACCGGACGCACGGCGCGATGGTGCGGATCGCGCTCGCCCCGTGTTCACCGTTCAGCGTCACCGAGCAATTGATGGTTCGCTCGGCCGAACTCGCCGAGCGACTCGATGTCCGCCTGCACACTCATTTCGCCGAGAATGCCGAAGACGACGAGTTCTCCCTCACCGCGTTCGGGTGCCGGCCGATGGAGTACCTCGAGCGGACCGGTTGGTGCACGAACCGCACATGGGTCGCGCACTGCGTCATGCCCAATCACGATGAGATCCATCGCCTCGGCGCAGCAGGCGTCGGCGCGGCCCACTGTCCGAGCAGCAATCTGATCCTCGCGTCCGGCATCGCCCCCGTCGTCGATCTTCGCGCCGCCGGCGTGCACGTCGGTCTGGGAGTCGACGGCTCGTCCTCGGCGGATTCAGGCTCGCT
Organism: Actinomycetes bacterium; assembly: GCA_025358125.1. Classification (GTDB taxonomy): domain Bacteria; phylum Actinomycetota; class Acidimicrobiia; order Acidimicrobiales; family Ilumatobacteraceae; genus WLMZ01. Next base: position 3,657 of record JANYKS010000075.1, on the reverse strand, counting down.
GTGGCTCGAGGCCAGGCAGGCGATGCTGCTCGCCAAACTGCGCAACGGAGCAGGCGCCGGCGACGCTCGGATGGCGCTCGAATGCGCAACGGTCGGCGGGGCCGGCTGCCTCGGGCGGATCGGTGAAATCGGCACCCTGAGTGTCGGGGCAGTCGGCGACGTGGCCATTTGGTCGCTGACCGGACCAGCGTTTGCCGGGGCCATTGCCGACCCGATCGAGGCGTGGCTGCGTTGTGGCCCGGTTGCCGCTCGCGACACGATCGTGCGCGGTCGCGGCATCGTGCGCAACGGCGCGTTAGTCAGCTCGGATGTCGATCAGCGTCTGAGCGAGCACCGCCGGATCGCCGCCAGGATCCAGCGGTTGGCCGATTGATCACCACCGCCTTGTTGCATCTGCAACTGTCTCTCTTGCCGAGTCACCCGACGAGACGATGGTCGCGTCGGCGAATTGTGGTCATTGGTCACTGCTATCCGCGGACAAACCGGACGCCAGGTGCTACAGACTGGGTGCCGTGTTGATCAATCGCCGCACGTTCTTGTTTGCCGCTTCGGCATCGACGCTCGCCGCGTGCACTTCGCGGACTCGTCTCGCTGGTGGTGCCGACGCCGCGCCGGCGGGGAACTCGAACTCCAAACCCAATCCCGACCCCAAGAAGTTGCCCGCGTCGATCGCGATGGTCGGTGACAGCATCACAGCCAGATCGCAAACTGCGCTGCAGCGGGTACTCACCCAAGTCGGGTTCAGCTCGATCACCATCAACGCCGAGCCGAGCCGGCGGATCGAGGCAGGCACGAAGAAGCCCACGCCGGGGATCGAATTGATCAAGTTCATCGCCGCATCGGACACGCCGGGAATGTGGGTCATCGCGCTCGGCACCAACGACGCCGGCCTCTACGCCAACGACTCGGACTATCAGAGCCTGATCGACAAGGCGCTGAAGCTCATCGCGGACAAGACGCCGCTCGTGTGGATGAACGCTTACCGCCACGACCAGCTCAAGGGGTGCGAGCAGTTCAACTCAGTCCTGCGCAACACGTTGAAGAGGCGGGGCAACGCAACCGTCGGCGAGTGGTATCAGCAGTGCACCGACACCAAGGAAGCGATCCTGACCAACGACGGCGTTCACCCGAACGACGCCGGCATCCTCGTCTTCGCGGACACGATCCGCGCCGCCATCGCCACACGGTTGACCTGAACGGTTGACCTGAACGGTTGAGCTGGCCAGTCATTGCCGAGCGGCGAGCACCTCGTGCACGGTGGGATTGACGAGCGTGACCGCACCGATCGACACGGTCGGCACCGTCTCGTTGCCGCTGGCAGTCGCCCGCACGAACGCCGCAGCTTCGGGGTCGCACCAGATGTCGACGGCGTCATAGGCGACCTGCAGATGATCCAGTTGGCGGAACAGGCCGCTGCAGTAGCCGCAACCCGGGCGCCAATAGACAGTGATGCCGGTCGTTTCGTCGCTCATCAAAGCAGTATGCCGGGAGACCGGTCAGCCCCAGCGGCTCTGGCCGAAGCGGTAGCCGACGCTTCGTACGGTCTGGATCAGGTTCTGGTGCTCCTCGCCGAGCTTGGCCCGCAGTCGGCGAATGTGGACGTCGACGGTACGGGCCCCGCCGTAGTACTCATAGCCCCACACCCGACTGAGCAGCACCTCCCGGGTGAACACCTTGCCGGGGTTCTGGGCGAGGAACTTGAGCAATTCATACTCCATGTATGTGAGATCGAGCGGGCGACCTTGGATCGATGCCTGATAGGTCTCGACGTTGAGCGCCAGGTCGCTGTACTCGACGACGTCGGGCTTCACGCGGGCGCCGCCTCGCCACAGCTGATGGCGCAGCCTCGCCTCGAGCTCGACCGGATGGAACGGCGTCAGGCAGAAGTCGTCGTACAGGTCGTCGCGCAGCGCGAGCTCGCCGATCTGGCCACCCCCGACGAGCAGGAGCAGTGGCGCAACGGGCACGTCCCGCTTGCGCAGCGCGCGGCACAGCGCCCACGCGCCGTCCGGGTCGGTGTCGCAGGCGACGACAGCGCCCGCCCAGCCGGCGGCCGGTTCGTTGCGGGCCACGTCGTCGGCACCGGAGACAGCCTTCCAGCGGTAGCCGCCGAGGTCCAGGGTGCGGGCCAGATCGGGCGGCGGTGACTCGGGAAAGACCGCAAGCATCTCCGCCGGGGTGTTCACAACGACCTCAGGTACCGATCGTGTTCGAACGTGCTGACGTGGGCCTTGTAGGCACGCCACTCGTTGCGCTTGTTGCGCAGGAACCATTCGAAGATGTGCTCGCCGAGCGCTTCGGCGACGAGCGTGGAGTCCTCCATCGCCTTCAGCGCATCGCCGAGCGACGACGGGATCTGATCGATCCCCAGCTTGACGAGCTGAGCATCGTCCATCTGGAACAGGTTCGCGTCGGCCTCGATCGGCAGATCGTATTGCTCGCGGATACCGCGCATCCCGGCGGCCAGGATCACTGAGAACGCGAGGTACGGATTGCAGGCCGGGTCTGGGGACCTGTATTCAATGCGGGTGGCCAGGGGGTTGCCCTTCTTCGGGATCGGCACCCGGATCAGCCCGCTGCGGTTGTTACGGGCCCAGCTGATGTGGACCGGCGCCTCGAAGCCGGGGACCAGCCGCTTGTAGCTGTTGACCGTTTGATTCGTGATTGCCGTGATCTCGGCCGCGTGTCGCAGCAGGCCGGCCATGAAATGCTTCGCCATCGGCGACAGGTTGTAGTTGTCGTCCGCCGCATAGAACGCGTTGTCCTCGCCGTTGAACAGTGAGAGGTGGCAGTGCATCCCGGAGCCCTGCACGCCTTCTAGCGGCTTGGGCATGAACGACGCGTACACGCCCTGGCTGGCAGCCACCTCCTTCACAACGAGCCGGAAGGTCATGATTGAGTCGGCCATGCTGAGCACGTCGTTGTGGCGGAGGTCGATCTCGTGCTGGCTCGGGGCGTCTTCGTGGAAGCTGTACTCGACCGGGATGCCCATTGCCTCGAGAGTACGGATCGTCTGCTTGCGCAGCGAACCGGAGACGTCGCTCGCGGTGAGGTCGAAGAAGCCGGCTTCGTCGAGTGGTTCCGGAGGATGACCGCGCACCGGTTGGGCGAAGTAGAAGAACTCCATGTCAGGGGCGACGAAGAACGTGAGCCCGAGCGAGCGGGCGGCCTCGAGGTTGCGACGCAGCACTTGGCGCGGGTCGCCTTCGAACGGTGTGCCATCGAGGTTGTGGATGTCGCAGAACACCCGTGCCTCGGCCGCCTTCTGATCACCCCACGGCAACACTTCGAATGTGTTCGGATCGGGGATCGCCAGCACGTCGCTCTCCTGGACCCGGCTGAACCCGTCGATCGACGAACCGTCGAATGTCATCCCGTCCTCGAGCGCGTTCTCCAACTCAGCCGGACTGATCGCGAAGCTCTTCAAGTTGCCGAGCACGTCGGTGAACCACAAGCGCACCAAACGGACGCCGCGCTCTTCCACAGTGTGGAGCACGTAGTTGCGCTGCTGTTCGTTCATCGACATCACCTCCTAAGTTAATACGGCGAGGGAAGCGCTAGCGACGAGCCGCCGGGAGGCAGCGGCCGAAGCGGAGCGGAGGCTAGTGCCGACCCACTAATACGGCGAGGGAAGCGCTAGCGACGAGCCGCCGGGAG
>JANYKS010000068.1 GCA_025358125.1 Actinomycetes bacterium | reverse complement strand
GGCGCCGACGTCGGCGTCCGAGCGCGGGGGATCGAGAACCGATGACTCTGCGATTCTTGCGCCGCAACGCAGCCAACATCATCGTTCCGGTGATCTTCGGGGTCGTGCTCGTCGCGTTCTGGGAGTTCTTCGTGAACTGGCGAGACGTCAAGCCATACATCCTGCCCACGCCGTCGTCGATCTGGAAAGAGGCCGTCAAACGGATTCATCTGCTCCGTTCGGCTTCGGCCGTTTCCGGGGAGAACGCGCTCATCGGGCTCGTCCTCGGCGTCATCGTCGGAACCGCGACCGCAATGATCGCGAACAGGTTCCGGTTCTTGTCGGAGTTGATCACGCCGCTGTCAGCCGCGATCAGCGCGGTTCCGATCGTGGTGATCGTGTCGATCCTGAACAACATGTTCCGACTCGGTTCGCAGGTGCCGCGGCGGCTGATGGTGCTGATCATCGTGTTCTTCGTGGTGTTCGTCAACGTCGCCCGTGGACTGCGCCAGAGCGACCCGACACAGGTGGAACTGATGCGCTCGTATGCGGCCCACGAGCGCCAGATCATGCGCAAGGTGCGGCTTCCCAATGCGATGCCGTTCCTGTTCACCGCGATCAAGGTCTCCGCCCCGATCTCCGTCACGACGGCGTTCGTGTCGGAGTACTTCGGCGGCACGCAAGACGGCCTCGGCCAGAAGATTCCAGCCGCGCTGTCGAACTCCAAGTTCGCGCTCGGATGGGCGTACGTGGGCGCGGCATGTGTCCTCGGCTTGGTCTTCTTCGCCGTCGCAAACCTCCTAGAGTTCGTCGCGGTGCCGTGGCAACGCAAACGCAGCTCCAGGTGACACCAGCCAGCAATCAACAAGTACCAACAGGGGAGAAAACATGAGAGCAACGCGAATGACCAAACTGGTCACGCTGCTTGCCGTCGCCGGACTCGGCGTCGCGGCTTGCGGCAGCGACAAGAAGTCGTCCGACGCAGTCGCGTCCACGGCCGCAGCGGCGGGATCGACCGCGAGCTCCGGCTCGGTGGCCGGGACCACCGCCACGCCGGGCACGACGGGTTCCACGGCAACGCCGGGCTCCACGGCAACGCCGGTAACGACCGCATCCACCGGCGTCAAGTCCGCCAAGTTCTGCGACGCCAGCAAGGCACCGGCCAAACTGACGAAGGTCAAGCTGCAGCTGCAGTGGTTCACGCAGGCCCAATTCGCCGGCTACTTCGCAGCGGTCGATCAGGGCTGCTACGCAGAAGCCGGTCTCGACGTCCAGATCGTCGAAGGCGGCGTCGACATCGTTCCCCAGACCCAGCTGGCCGACGGCCAGGTGGACTTCGCGATCGCGTGGGTACCCAAGGCCCTCGCCTCTCGCGAGGCTGGCGCCAACATCGTCGATATCGCCCAGGTGTTCCAGCGCTCCGGCACGCTCCAGGTGTCGTTCAAGGACAAGAACATCACCAAGCCCGCTGACTTCAAGGGCAAGAAGATCGGAAACTGGGGCTACGGCAACGAGTACGAGATCTTCGCCGCGCTGGCTGCCGCCAAGCTGTCTGCCGGTACCGATGTCACATTGATCGCCCAGCAGTTCGACATGTCGGGTCTGATCTCGGGCGACATCGACGCAGCCGAAGCGATGACGTACAACGAGTACGCCCAGGTGTTGGAGACCAAGAACCCCAAGACCGGAGCGTTGTACACGCCGGCCGACTTCAATGTCGTCTCCTACGAGGCAGCCGGCGTCGGCATGTTGCAGGACGCGATCTGGGCCGACGGTAAGCGTCTCGCCGGCGATGCCGCGTACAAGGACACAGCCGTGAAGTTCGTCAAAGCTTCGCTCAAGGGCTGGGTCGGTTGTCGCGACGATCCCGAGACCTGCCGTGACATCGTCGTCGCCAAGGGTTCCAAGCTCGGCAACAGTCATCAGCTGTGGCAGGTGAACGAAATCAACAAGCTGATCTGGCCGGCAACCGCCGGAATCGGCCACATCGACACCGCGGCTTGGGATCGCACGGTCAAGATCGCATCGAGCACAGCCAACGCCGACGGCCAGAAGATCATCACCAAGGATCCGGGGGCGTCTGCCTACACCAACGACATCGTCGACGCGGCACTCAAGGAACTCAAGGCCGAAGGAGTCGAAACGACGGGCGCGAGCTTCAAGCCGCTCACGGTCGAGTTGAAAGAGGGCGGTTCCTGAGCCGTTCGCAACCTTCGGTTGAGTCGGGAGGGCGGGTCGCTTCGGCGGCCCGCCCTTCTCGCGGCGCGGGACTCGCGCGGTTTGCGCCGGCGCTGTTCGTACTGTTTTGGAGCACCGGTTTCGTCGTCGCCAGGTTCGGCACACGCGATGCAGGCCCGCTCACGTTCTTGTCGGTCCGCCTCGGGGGCGCGGCGGTGGTGTTGTGGATCGTGGCTACGGCTATCCGTGCCCCGGCCATCACGAAGCCGCAGATCACCTGGGCGGCGATCGCCGGCTTCGGGATGCACGTGCTGTACCTCGGCGGAGTCTTCGTCGCGATCGCGCACGGACTGCCGACGGGTCTCAGCGCGCTGATCGCCGGCCTGCACCCCGTGATCACCTCGATCGCGGCACGCTGGATCCTGCGCGAGCGATTGCACCCGGGACAGTGGGTCGGTGTCGGCCTCGGCATGATCGGTGTCGTCGCGGTCGTGATCGATCGGCTGAACGCGCACACCGGCACCGTCACGACGGGTGCGCTCGTCGCGATGGCGGTTTCCGTCGTCGGGATGGCCGGGGGCACGCTCGTCCAGCGGGCGCGCGGCGCATCGATGCCGTTGCTGCGTGGCACAGCAGTCCAGTACACGACATCGGCGGCGGTGTTGTTCGTGGCGGCCGTGCTCAACGAGCACTGGAAGTTCCATTCCACCCCACGACTGTGGTTCTCGTTGGCGTGGGCGTTGATCGTGCTGTCGATCGCGGCGGTCCTGATCATGCTGATGCTCCTGCAACGTCAGGCAGCGGCAAGGGTCAGCAGCCTGTTCTTCCTGACCCCCGCGCTGAGCACGATCGAGGGCGGGATTCTCTTCGGCGAAAAGCTCGGAGTGCTGGCCGTCGTCGGTCTCGTCGTCGCCCTGGCCGGAGTCTTCCTGACGACGCGCCAGCGCGGCCGGTTATCGTGAGCTGACGATGCCCAAGCGAAACCGAAACAACGAGCAACGCAAAGCGCGCGGACCAGGGTTCACCCCCGGCGCCGCCGCGAACGCCGCCCCGAACGCCGCCCCGAACACCGCTGGCGCCGACGAGCAGACTCGCGCAGTCGCGTTGTTTGCAGCGAGCCTCGAGGCACATCGGTTGGCGGATCAGGCCGAGCGCCAGAAGAGCCACCAGGCAGCCGAACGAGAGCACCGCCACCAGCAGTTACGAGACGTCAAGCAATCCGCCGTCGACACGCTCCGGCGTTTACGCTCCGCTGGGGCGACGCGCGAAAAGGTCGCCGAGGCGGACGCAACATACCGCTGCGCGCTCGCCGAATTGCAACAATTCGAGACCGGCATCCGTCCCGGCTGGGCGCCGTCGCCCGAAACCGATGGTGACCGGAGTGAGCGGAATGACCTGGATGACCGGAGTGAGCTGGGCGAGCCTCAGCCTTCGTAGCGCCGATCGGCGAGGTCGAGCACCTCGTCGATGATCGCGATGCCTTGCAGCACTTCGTCGACGGGAGTGTTGATCGGTGGCACCACGTGCATCCGGTTGAAGTGGGTGAACGGCCACAGGCCGCGCTCTTTGCAGGCCGCGGCGAGCTCGTTCATCGCCGCCGCGTCGGCGCCCGCTGCGTTGTACGGCACGAGCGGCTTACGGGTCTCACGGTTGGTGACGAGATCCAGTGCCCAGAACACGCCGAGGCCACGCACCTCACCGACAGAGGGATGATTCTCCTGGAGCTTGGTGAGTGCCGGCCCGATCACGTCGGCGCCGAGCATTCGAGCGTGCTCGATGACGCCCTCCTCTTTGAAGATGTTGATGCTCGCAACGGCAGACGCACACGCGAGAACATGGCCGCTGTAGGTGAGGCCGCCAGGGTACTGCCTGTCCTTGAACGTGTCGGCGATCTTGCGGCTGATGATGACGCCGCCGAGGGGCAGGTAGCCGCTGTTGACGCCCTTCGCGAACGTGATCAGGTCTGGAGCGACGTTCCAGTGATCGACCGCGAACCACTCGCCGCAACGGCCGAAGCCGGCCATGACCTCATCCGCGATGTAGACGATGCCGAACTCGTCGCAGATGTCGCGGACACCTTGGAGGTAGCCGGGTGGCGGGACGAGGATGCCGTTCGTGCCGACCACCGTCTCGAGGATGATGCAGGCAACGGTCTGGGGACCCTCGACCATCAGGGTTCCGCGCAGATGGGCGAGGGCGCGATCGGATTCCTCCTGCTCGTTGCCCGCGAAGAAGCTGCTGCGGTATGCGTACGGACCAAAAAAGTGGACGACGCCCGACACGCCCGCCTCGCTCGGCCAACGGCGGGGATCGCCGGTGACGGCAATGGAACCGCCGGTCGCGCCGTGGTAACTGCGGTATGTGGCCATCACCTTCTGACGGCCGGTGTAGATGCGCGCCATGCGGATCGCGTTGTCCGTGGCCTCTGCGCCGCCGTTGGTGAAGAAGACCATGTCGAGATCGCCGGGTGCGAGTTCAGCGATCAACCGGGCGGCCTCGCTGCGCGCCTCGTTGGCGTGGAACGGTGCGATCGTGCACAACTTGGCGGCCTGATCCTGAATCGCGGCAACGAGTTTTGGGTGCTGATGGCCGATGTTGAGATTCACCAACTGGCTGGAGAAGTCGAGGTAGCGCTTGCCGGTCTCGTCCCAGAACCAGCTGCCCTCGCCGCCCGTGATCACGATCGGCTTGAGCGAGCCCTGCGCCGACCAACTGTGGAAGACATGGCTCCGATCGTTGACGTAGGTATCCGACGGAGGGGCATCGAGCGCAGTCATGACCGGCATCGTATTCGATACACGGTGGGGTGTACAGACCGTGGTTTGTGCCAGTACAAACTTTGGCGAGGATCGTTCGAGGATCGTTCGACGCCGTTCGACGCCGTTCGACGCCGTTCGACTACAGTCCGAGCATGGCCGACGTGATCGAATTCTTGAGCAACGGTGGCACGTGCGCCGGGTACCTCGCCGGTGACGGCGGGCCCGGCGTGGTGGTGATCCAGGAGTGGTGGGGCCTCAACGATCACATCAAAGACATCGTCGATCGGTTCGCCGCTGCCGGATTCTTTGCGCTCGCGCCGGATCTCTATCACGGCGAGACGACCACCGAGCCCGACGGCGCCGGCAAGCTGATGATGGCACTCAACATCGATCAAGCATCGAAGGACATGTCGGGAGCGATCGACGAACTGCAGCGGCGAACCGGCCGCTCGAAGGTCGGCGTTGTCGGGTTCTGCATGGGTGGCGGCCTGGCCCTGGTTGTCGCCACGAAGCGCCCCGATGCGGTGGCTGCATGCGCGCCGTTCTACGGGCTGATCCCGTGGGCAAGCGCGCAGCCCGATTGGTCGGCGCTGACGGCCAAGGTCGAGGGTCACTACGCGGCCGACGATCAGTTCTTCACGCCGGATGACGCGGCGGCGTTGCAGACCCGATTGCGCGGGCTCGGCAAGGACGCGACGTTGCTCGTGTACCCCGAAGTCGACCACGCATTCTTCAACGACACCCGGCCAGAGGTGTACGACGAAGAGGCATCTAAGACCGCATGGCTGCGGGTGCTCGACCTGTTCCGAACGACGCTGTAGACCACTTCGTGTGGCGCCCACGGGGCGCCCTCGGGAGTTTGCGCGAGGACAAATGCGAACGTTCGGATAATCCCTCGCACAAAGCTCGCGCAGGGATGGGTCAAGGGCCGGCGACCGGACCTCGACTACCGAGTCGAGGAGAGCGCCGCGATCGCGTCGGCAACGGCGATCGCCCGGCGGGCGTTGTCGACGTGCAGGTTCTCGATCATCCGGCCGTCGACGGTGACCACGCCCCGACCCTCGCTGAGCCCCTTTTCGAATGCGTCGATCACCCGTCGCGCATGGGCGACTTCGTCGACAGTCGGCGCCCACACCTCGTTCGCGATCTCGACCTGACCAGGGTGGATGAGGGTCTTGCCGTCGAAGCCCATCTCGGCGCCCTGCACGCACTCGTTGCGGAAGCCGTCGAGGTCCTTGACGTCGTTGTACACGCCATCGAGGATCACCTTGGCGGCCTCGCGGGTCGCCAGCAACGCAGTTGCGAGATGGGCCAGCAGCGGGTGGCGCCCAGGTATCAGCGCGGCACGCAGTTCACGGGCGAGGTCGTTGGTGCCCATCACGAGCACTGCGACGCGGGGATGAGCCACGATCGCGCGAACGTCGAGGATGGCCGTCGGCGTTTCGATCATCGCCCAGATCTTCATCCTGGCCGGAGCCCCGGCCGCGTCGAGCAAACTCGACACCGTGTCGAGTGTCGACACCGACGCCACCTTCGGGATCACCACCGCGGAGGCGCCCGAATTCGCAGCGGCGGCGAGATCTTCAGCACCCCATCGGGTGTCGAGGCCGTTGCAGCGAATGGTCAGTTCGCGACGCCCGTAGTCGGGGGACGACGCGGCGGCAACTGCGTTCGCGCGGGCAGCCTCCTTCGCATCCGGGGCGACGGCGTCTTCGAGGTCGAAGATGATCGCGTCGGCAGGCAGGGTCTTGGCCTTCTCGAGCGCGCGTTCGTTGGCGGCCGGCATGTACAGCACCGAGCGGCGGGGACGCAACGCAGAAGCGGTCATATCGGTCAGATCGGTCATATCGGTCATGTCGGTCGCTCGGTCATGTCTCGCTCGGCTCAGAATCCGTACGCAGCCGCGAGCTCAGGGTCCCGGGCGGCGAGGTCGCGGGCGAGTTGGACGACGACCTTGCACTGCTTGACCGACGCGTCGTCCTCCATCTTGCCGTCGAGCATGATCGCGCCGGTGCCGTCGCCCATCGCATCGATCACGCGCTGGGCCTGGGCGACATCGGCAGGGCGCGGGCTGAACACCCGCTTGGCGATCTCGATCTGCACCGGGTGCAGGCTCCACGCGCCGACGCAGCCGAGCAGGTAGGCGTTGCGGAACTGATCCTCGCAGGCAACGGTGTCCTTGATATCGCCGAACGGGCCGTAGAACGGCAGCAGGCCGAATGTGGCGCATGCATCGACCATCCGTGCGATCGTGTAGTGCCACAGGTCCTGCTGGAACGTCGGCCGTGGCGCATCCGGGTGCTCCGGATCCGGGTCGCTGCGCACGACGTAGTCGGGGTGGCCGCCACCGACGCGGGTCGTCTTCATCCGCCGGTTGGCGGCAAGGTCGGCCGGCCCGAGTGACAGCCCCTGCATCCGCGGTGATGCGCCACAGATCTCTTCGATGTTGACCATGCCGCGGGCGGTCTCGAGGATCGCGTGGACGAGGATCGGCTTGGTGAGCCCGGCCTTTGCCTCGAGTTGGGCGAGCAGGCGGTCGACATAGTGGATGTCCTCCGGGCCCTCGACCTTGGGGATCATGATCACGTCGAGCTTGTCGCCGATCTCGGTCACGAGCGTGCTGATGTCGTCGTGGCACCACGGTGAGTCGAGGCTGTTGACGCGTGTCCACAATTGCGTCTGGCCCATGTCGATGGTCCGACCGACCTCGACCAATCCCGCTCTGGCCGCATGCTTGTCGGCCATCGGAATCGCGTCCTCGAGGTTGCCGAGCAGGATGTCGATCGTCGGCACGATCTCGGGGAGTTTGGCCACCAGCTTCGCGTTCTGAGGCGGGAAGAAGTGGATCACGCGGCTCGGCCGGTTGGGGATCTCGCGGACCGGATCCGGGGCCCCGACGGCGAGTGGCTTGAAGAAATCACGTGGACTGCGCACGGCCGAAAGAATACTTCCGAGGCCCGAGCTGCTCTCAATCGCCGTCGGTCGGTAGGTTCATGTCTCGTGACTCAGTTCGATGCGATCCTGTTCGATGCCGGCGGCATCTTCCTGCTCCCCGACCCCACCGTGCTCGGTCCGTTGCTCGCGCCCTACGGCGGCGACCCAACGCTGGAGGCTCATGTGCGGGCCCATTACCGGGGCATGGCCGTGAAATCGGTGTCCGGCGCAGGGGAGAATTTCTGGGACGAGTACAACCTCGCGTACGTCGAGTCGGTCGGCGTGCCGGAACACGATGTCGAGTACGCCGCGAACGTGTTGGAGCGCACCCGCAACGCCTTCGTGTGGCGCTGGCCGATTCCCGAGTCCGTCGCCGCGCTTGGCGAACTCGCAACCCTCGATGTGCCGATGGGCGTGGTCTCGAACGCGAGCGGACAGATCGAGGAGGTGTTGGCGCGCTCGGGAGTGTGCCAGCTCGGCGACGGCCGGCACCCATCGATGCGGGTCATCGTCGACAGCCATCTCGTCGACGTCGCCAAACCGGATCCGCGCATCTTCGAGTTCGCGTTGTCGTACTTCTCCGGGATCGAGCGATCGCGCATCGCGTACGTCGGTGACTCCGTCACGATGGACATCGGCGGCGGGCGCGCGGCGGGCCTGCACCCGATCCTGCTCGACCCCTACGACGATCACCCCGATGCCGATTTCGCACGGATCACCTCGCTCTGGGACCTCATCCCGCTCGTATCCTGCGAGCCGACGCCGGCGGGGGCAGGAGCGCCAACCGGGCGCCAATCGCGTCGGTGATCCTCGACTGCGGCCCGCTCAAACCTTGGTCGCGTCGATCAACCGGCGGGCGATCACTTTGAGGCACAGCGTCTCGTCAGCACCTTCGAAAATGCTGAGCACGCGGGCATCCACGAACAGCCGGCTGACGGTGTATTCCTCGGCGTAGCCGTAACCACCATGGATCTGCATTGCCTCTCGGCTGACCCACTCGGCGGCCTTGCACACATATGCCTTGACCATGCTGGCCTCGATCGTGCCCTCGCCCTTGGCCATCAGCGTCGCGACGTGATACGCGAATTGGCGACCTGCCTGGATCAGCACGGCCATCCTGCCGAGCTTGGCCCGCGTGAGTTGGTACTCCACGATGTTCGATCCGAACACGTTGCGATTCTGGGCGTAGGCGAGGGCCGCCTCGTACGCGGCCTGCATCACTCCGACCGCTCGCGCCGCGGTCTGCAGGCGGCCGTTCTCGAAGCCCTCCATCTGGTAGTAGAAGCCCTTGCCCTTTCCGGCCTCTTCGCCGATCAGGTTCTCGGCCGGCACCCACCAGTTCTCGAGCGCGATCTCGTAGCTGTGCATACCGCGGTAGCCGATGGTGTCGATCGGGCGGCCCTCCATCCGGCCTGCGGTGCCGTCGGGGCGAGCGGGCTGGGTGAACTCGAAGCCGTGCGCCTCGCCCTGTGGCTTGGGGACGATGAACACGCTCAGGCCGCGGTGGGTCTTACTGCGATCGGGATCGGTTCGGGCGAGGAGCATCAACACGTCGGCCCGAGCAGCGAACGTGCACCATGTCTTGACGCCGTTGATCAGGTAGCCGGGCTTTCCATCGGGGCCGGCCGCTTCGACAGCCGTGACCTTGATCCCGGCCACGTCGCTGCCGAAATCGGGCTCGGTCACGGCGACGGCTGCCATCACCTCTGCGCTTGCCAGCTTTGGCAGCCACTCCTGCTTCTGTGCTTCGGTGCCGCCCTTCACGAGGGCCCGAGTGAGGATCTCGGGTCGGGTGATCAGCGAGCCGCCGATCCCCAACGAACCACGCGACAGTTCCTCGGTGGCAACGACCATGGCCACGTACTCGCCGCTTCCGCCTTCGCTGAATCCGCCGTACTCGGCGGGCACGCTGAGCCCGAATGCACCCATCTCGGCGAGACCACTGATGATCTCCTCCGGCACGTCGCCGTTATGGCGATGCACGTGCTCGGCCTTGGGCGCGATGACCTTGTCGGCAAACGAACGGAACGCGTCCTGGACCATTTCGTAGTCGCTGTCGAGATGGCGCGGGCCGGCCGATGTGGCGAGCGATGCGACGAACTCGGGCGAGCGGTAGGTGGTGAGGAACGGTGTGGCCGCTTGCATCGGGGAACCGTCCACCCCCCACAGCGCTTCGCGGCCGGCGAGGCGGCTGATCAGGTCATGCACCATGTCGGCCGCATAGGCGCACGTGATCTTGCCTTCGAGCTCGCCCTTGGCGCCGTAGTCGAGCAGCGCACGTGCGGTGGCGACTGCCGATGCGGCGTGGGCAAGATCGTACGCGACGACTTGGTTCTGATCGGGACCGCCCATCGCAGCGAGGTGGACGATTGCCTTGCCGACCACTCCCTGAGCGAGTTCGATGACGTCGTGGGCGGCCTGCAGATCGGGTGCGGTCATGGCGCCAAGTTTACCGAGCAGCAGTCGCGCACCTGAATTCGCTCGGTCGTGCGGAATGCCCGACCGGGCGACATCTCAATCACCGTGATCCACCGCGTCGGGTGCCAGACTCGACGTATGCCCGAGATCAACCTGTGCGTGTATTGCGGCACGAACGTCGGCAACTCGCCCGCCTACCTGCAGGCAGCGGCCGACCTGGGCGCGGCGATGGCAACTCGCGGCATCGGCCTCGTCTACGGAGGGGGTCGCCTGGGTTTGATGGGAGCCGTCGCCGACGCAGTGTTGGCCGGCGGCGGCCACGTGATCGGCGTCATCCCGCAGAGCCTCGTCGCCGCGGAGGTCGGCCACCTGGGCCTCACCAAGCTGGAGGTTGCTGATTCGATGCACAGTCGCAAGGCGAGGATGGCCGAACTCGCCGACGGGTTCATCGCGCTCGCCGGAGGTTTCGGAACCTTCGAAGAGTTGCTCGAAGTGCTGACCTGGAATCAGCTCGGCTTCATCCGCAAGCCAGTAGTGTTGTTCGACGTCGAGGGTTTCTATGCGCCACTGATCGAGATGTTCGCGACAGCCGTATCGAAGGGTTTCGTCCGCCCCGAGCATGCAGCGCTCGCCCAGCGCGCAACCACCGCCGACGAAGCGATCGCGTTGGCGACCGCACCGGCGCCGGCCACGACCCCGAAGTGGATGGACCTCGACCGGACGGACCGCACGCTATAAGCGCTTCGTGAAGCCGCGCTTGATGTAACGCCGTGGCAGACACACTGCCGCGCCGTTACATCAGGCGGTGGCAGGTCCGGCGCTGGTCGGGCACGGGTCGGGCGTGGCAGGTCCGGCGCTGGTCGGGCGCTGGTCGGGCGCGTTTCGGGCGCGTTCCTGGCGCGTCGCCGGCGCGAGGTGCGCTTGCGCTACGTTCCGGAGATGATCGCCCTTGCCCGTCACCCAGCAGATCTGCCTTGGCCGACCACCGATTGGCCGGAGGGCGAGCTTGCGGCCGATGTCGATGCCGTGTCGCTCACCGATGCGCTGCGAGCCATCCGGGACCTGCCAGAGGGCGGTGGTGTGTCGCTGGCAATGCTCGTGGTCCACCGCGGCCGTGTCGTAGCCGAGCAGTACGGCCCGGGCACGAGTGGGGAGACAACCCTGATCTCGTGGAGCATGGCCAAGAGCATCACCCAGGCCGTGTTCGGCGTGCTCGTCGGCGACGGCCGGATCGACGTCGACGCGCCGGCGGCGGTGCCGGAATTCGTCGGCTCGCAAAAGAGCGTCATCACCGTCCGCGATCTGTTGGCGATGAAATCGGGACTCGAGTTCGTCGAGGACTATGTCGACGCTGCTGCATCACACTGCCTGGAGATGCTGTTCGGGTCGGGCAGTGAGGATCATGCCCACTATGCCGCGAGCCGCACGCGGCTGCATCGGCCGGGGGACGTGTGGAACTACTCGTCCGGCACGACGAACATCCTTGCCCGGATCGCCGGCGACGTGGTCGCCCAACGGGAGCACGGTTCGACGGAGGAGGCGATGCGGGCGTTCCTCGGCGAGCGGTTGTTCGGGCCGCTCGGTATGACATCAGCCGAAGCGAAGTTCGATCCATCGGGCACTTTCGTCGGATCGTCCTACGTGTACGCGACCGCGCGGGATTTTGCTCGCTTCGGCTACCTGTACCTGCGCGACGGGTGCTGGGAGGGCCGGCGGATCCTGCCGGAGGGCTGGGTCGAATACGCCCGAACCGAGGTGGCTGTCGATCCGGAACCACCCCATTTCGGATACGGTGCGCATTGGTGGATCTGGCGCGATCAGCCGGGAAGTCTCGCCGCCCATGGCTACGAAGGGCAGTACATCATCGTCGTGCCAGAACGCGATCTCGTCGTCGTGCACCTCGCAAAGGTGCCGGCTGATGTGCGCAGCCCATTGCTCGCCCAACTGAACCGGGTGATCAACGCATTCCCGCTTTGTCGGGCCGCAATCTGAGAACGGTTGCACGCATATGCAGTGTGAAACGGTTCCGCATCGGCTAACAAAGAGGGGTGATCGACGACATGGGAGAGGCACGCGAGGCGACTTCGGTCGGGCCGGGCAGCGTGTCCATCGCGCCCGCTGTCCAGAAGGAGAAGCGCAAGTCCCTTCGCTCCGGCGTCAAGCTGATCGCATTCGCGGCCGTCATCTACTTCTTCGTCCTGCCGCTGATCCCTGGTTTCCGCAACGCGGCGACCGAACTTCGCAAGGTGAGCCCACTGCTGCTCGTGCTCGGACTCGGCCTCGAGCTTGCGGCGCTGTACGCATATTCCATGCTCACCAAAGTTGCGCTCGGTGAGTCGAGCAAGCTGGTCTCGTCGTGGAGGTTGTTCCGGATCCAGATGAGTACCAAGGCGCTCGGCGGGGTGATGCCGGGGGGGAGCGCAGCCAGCTCTGCAATGGGATACCGGTTGATGACGCTGTCGGGTGTCCCCGGTCCGGACGCCGGCTTCGCGCTCGGCACCGCCGGACTCGGTTCGGCGGTGGTGCTCAACATCATCTTCTGGATCGGCCTGATCGTGTCGATCCCGCTCAATGGATTGAACAAGGCGTACGTGAGCGCCGCGATTGCCGGTGTGCTGATCATGGGTCTCGCGGCGGCGATCGTCTTCGGACTGATGGAGGGTCAGGGCCGCGCCGAACGCGTGCTGCGCTGGATCGCTCGGCGTCTGCGCCAGAACGAAGATCGCACCGGTGACGCGGTGCGTCACATCGGCGCCCGGATCGAGGAGCTGGTGTCGGATCGAGCGCTGCTCGGTCGAGTCGTCGGGTGGGCCGCAGCCAACTGGCTGCTCGATGCAGCCGCGCTGTGGGTGTTCTTGCGCGCGTACGGTCAGTCGCTCGAATTCGACGGCCTCATCGTCGCGTTCGGTCTTGCCAACATCGCCGCCGTCGTGCCGATCACCCCCGGTGGGCTCGGCATCGTCGAGGGTGTCTACGTTCCGACCCTGATCTGGTTCGGGCTCGACAAGGTGACCGCCACCCTGGGCGTCGCCTCCTATCGCCTCGCCCAGTACTTCTTCCCGCTGTTGCTCGGCGGATTCCTCTACCTCACGTTACGAGTCGGTCCGTGGCGGATCGAGCGTCGCGACGAACTCAAACGCCTACGCGATGTTGCCAGTGACTCACAAGCCGACAACGAGAGCGCGCTCGCCTTCCACGAGCGATTTGCCCGCCGCCCACCACCCAGGAGCGATGAGTCGATGGAACTCGCCCGCCAGCAGCCGGAGCTGTTCGATCTCGTCGACGACTATGGAGACGACGATGGGAGGTGACGATGGGGGGTGCGCGCCGCTCCAGCTAGCGTCGCTGCAATGAGCACCTACGAACGGCCCTTCGGCCGGTACCTCGAGGACTTCACGGTCGGCGACGTCTACAAACACTGGCCCGGCAAGACCATCACCGAGTACGACAACCATCTGTTCTGCATGATCACGATGAATCACCATCCGCTCCACACCAACGACTGGTTTGCGAGCCAGAGTGTGCAGGGCGCCAATGTGGTCGTCGGCAACCTCGTCTACTCGCTCGTGCTCGGCATAAGCGTTCCCGACGTGAGCGGCGCCGCGATCGCGAACCTCGAGGTCGAAACGCTGCAGCACAAGTTCCCGACCTTCCACGGCGACACGATCCATGCCGAGACGCGCGTGCTCGCTGTCAAGGAGTCGTCGTCGAAGAACGATCGTGGCGTCGTCACCGTCGAAACGAAAGGCTTCAATCAGGACGGCAAGGAGGTCTGCTACTTCCGCCGGCGGGTCCTCGTGTGGAAGCGCGACTTCGCGCCGAGCAGGGCTCGACCCTACGACGGTCAGGACGTGTGGGGGTCGTGAGTGAAACGGCCGAGCGTGCCCGATCGTTGGTCTCAACGGCCGCCGCGTACGAGTTCGCCGGGCAACCGGAACCGGTTCGGTTCCCACAGACGACCTACCTCACCTGGTGTACCAAGACGAGCTCCTGAACTGGGGCGTTGCCCAGCTGCGCGACCTGCCGTGGCGGCGCACCCGCGACCCATGGGCAGTGCTCGTGAGCGAGGTCATGCTCCAGCAGACCCAGGTCGAGCGGGTGATCCCGCGCTGGCTCGCGTTGCTCGAGGCCTTCCCGACGCCGGCCGCATGCGCGGCTGCGCCACTCGGCGATGTCCTCCGATTGTGGCAAGGGCTCGGCTATCCGCGTCGCGCCCGCAACCTCCATGCTGCCGCGCAATCGATCACCGAACTCGGCGGGTTCCCGACTTCGCTCGACGGCCTGCTCGCGCTCGCCGGCGTCGGCGCCTACACCGCGCGGGCGGTGCTTGCGTTCGCGTTCGAGGCCGATGCCGCGGTCGTCGATACGAACATCGCCCGCGTCTTCGCCCGCTTCGCCGGTGAGCGGCTGACGGCGAAGCAGGTCCAGGCGGCCGCCGACGCAGCGCTGCCCCACGGTGAGGCCTGGGCGTGGAACCAGTGCCTGATGGATCTCGGCGCCGTCTTGTGCCGCCCGCTCGGTCCGCGTTGCGATGAGTGCCCGCTCAGGCCTGGATGCGCGTGGAATGGCGGCCGCGACGAACGCGTCGACCCGGCCATTGGTTCAGCGGGGGTGAGCGGTCGGCAGAGCCGGTTCGAAGGCTCCGATCGACAGGGCAGGGGGCGGCTGATCAAGGCGCTCGGGCTCGCGCCCGTGCACGGAGGCGATCTGTCGGTGGCGATGGGCTGGCCCGGTCAGTACGAGCGCGCGACGCGTGTCGCGGCAACGCTGGTCGCCGATCGGCTCGTGGTGCGCGCAGCCGACGTGTATCGACTTCCATGATCAGGGCGCGGTGACGGCGGCAACGATCTCGTCGAACGCAACGTCGGCGTAGGCGCGCATCTCGTCATCGGTGCGGTCTTGGACCGGGTGCGGGGTGAAGACCCGGGCAACGGTAGGAAAGCCGAGCGAGGCCGCCTGCGATTCCGCTGCCGTGACGAACTCACCGGAGGCGACGAACATACTCGGGATACCGCGCCGTTCGAGATCGACGATGTCGTGCACACTGCACGACGTACAACTGCCTCAATCGGCGAGTGCCTCGATGACCACCTGACACTGGCTTGCGATCTCGTGGCGGAGATCGACGGGTGCCGGCTTGGTGAACGTCGGCTTGCGGAAACGCTTCACGCTCGCACCGATCTCGACGAGGTGTTGCTCGAGCCGGTCGAGGAACACGTCGCCGCGAGCCTTGGAGATGTCGAGCAGACCAACGGTCAGACCGGCCAGCGTCGCCGGCCGCGCGCACCGGCTCATCTCGGCGAGGCGTCGCTCACCTGTCGGATCGAGGATGACGGTACTCATGAACCCACCTCTCTGGTGACGGGCTTGCTGCCAACTTCACCGTTGGCCCATCCGCCAATCATGGCAGAGAACAGACCGGCGCCTCCGCCCGCGTGGACGAGCAGCAGGCCGCCGGGTCGGAACTTCGGCAGTGTCGCATCTTTGAGATGGGCTGGCACGCCTTCCGCGATGCCTCCGGCGCCGCGGACGAGCTCGCTGCCCGGAAATTGCAGCCGGCTGTGAATCTCGGACAGAACACGGTCGCGGTCCCAACCGGCCTCGGCGAACACTCGAGCGTGTTCAGGGCCGACGATCAGGATCGCGTCGAATGCGAGCACCAACTTCGGGTTGTGCATGGTGCGCAGGCACGCGGCGAACGTGTTCGCGAGCCGATCCGGGTCGCGCGCGAGCTGGTCGACGATGCACCGTGGACCCTCTCCGGCGAACACGGTGACGGCGTTCGTCGTGGGGGCGATCCCGAGCGACGTGGACAATGACGTCCACGGTGACGTTGCTTCGTCCTCGGCGAAGCAGAAGCTGAGCTTGCCGGGGTTGCCGTGCGTGGCGCGATCGACCTCGCCGGGGCGTCCACCACCCACGTTGCGGATCACCAGTTGGACTGCTCTGCCGATCGTCAGGTTGGCGCGGTTGCCCTGGCCGAGCACGTTGATTCCGCTGTTCATGCCGATCGCGCGGGTGCCGGGACCGTTGCAGATGATCACCGGTCCCATCGGCATCGTCGTTGCGAGCACCCCGTGAATGTTGAACTCGCTGGTGCACGCAGCTTCGAGCGCGGCAATGACCCATGGCAGGTACTCCGGCTTGCATCCGGCCATGACCGCGTTGATCGCTACCTTCTCGACCGTGACCTCGACGAGATCCGGTGGCACGACCGCGACGATGTCGCTCGGCGCCCGAGTGGTGCCGGTGAGCATCCGCAACACCCTCGCCTCCGTCGGCGGCACGACTGGCAAACCGTCGGACCAGCCGCGATCGAAGAGTGCCTCGATCTCGTCTTCTGCGTCGGCCAGTTCGACCCGCCTCGCGCGCAGGACGCCGCCACCGAAGCGCGCCCGCAGTTCGTCCTCGCGGTCCGGATCGACCGACAGGGATCCGCATCCCGGGCGCATGACGACAAGATCGTCGCCGAGGTCTTCGATGCCGGTGATCGCCTGCCACGCGGCGCGACTCCAGCCGACGGTGCGGTCGACCTCCTTGGCGTCGATGACCCTCATCAGCGTCGGCACTGTCTCGATCTGATGGTGCCAGCTCACACCGAGGTCTGCGTCGTGGACCGAGGCGAGACCGTCCGGGAAGGTCGGATCGTCCTGCGTGAAAATGGTGACTCCGACCGTCGCCGCGAGGCGAGCGAGTACGGGCACCACCATCACGCACGTCGCGCATTCGCGTTTGACGACGACGACGAGACCGTCTGGGAGGGTTTGGGCTGGGAGGGTGCGAACCGGCAGGGTTTGGGCTGGCAGGGTTTGGGCTGGCAGGGTATGGGCGAGGTCGTGCGTGGGTACCAACGTGTCATCGCTGGCGATGGAAGGGTCGACGGCGGCCATCGCTTGGCAACGTAGTTCCTGCGACCGACGTCATAACAGTTGGGCGTTTACAAGGTGTCGACGAATGCTTTACTGTTACGGGTCCGGGGGTCATGTGGAGCAAACGAGCGGAATAGGGATCACGTTTCATGGTGTGCGCGGGTCGACGCCTTGCCATGGCGAAGGCATCGCACGATACGGCGGCAACACATCGTGTGTCTCGGTTGCGATACCCGGCCATGATCCGATCCTGTTCGACATGGGTACGGGTCTGCGCTACTTCGGAATGAGCCAGCCGCTCGACGGCACCTTCCGCGGCCACGCGCTGCTCACTCACCTTCACTGGGATCACACCCAGGGGCTGGCGTTCTTCGCGCCGATCCTGTGCGCGGGCGCGCGGCTCGAGGTGTACGGACCGGCGCAGGAGGACGGCCGTACGGTCGCAGACGTGATCTGCTCGACCTTCTGCCCACCGCTGTTCCCGATCAACTTCGAGGAGTTCCCCGGAGCGGTCAACTTCCATGACGTGAGCGACACCGATTTCGTGCTCGCCGACTCCCACGGCATCCCCGGCGACGTCGCAGTCATGGCCCGCCTGATACCACACGTGGGTCCGACATGCGGATACCGGTTGACGTGGCACGGCACCTCGGTGACCTACATGAGCGATCATCAGATGCCATACGACGGCTCGCTGCGCGCCGCCGACGCAGCGATCGAACTCGCCCAGGGCGCCGATCTGTTGATCCACGATTCGCAGTACACCAAGCGCGAGTTCGCCGAGAAGAGCACGTGGGGCCACTGCACGGTCGAGTTCGCGGTGTGGCTCGCCGCGGAGGTCGGTGCGAAGCGACTCGCGCTGTTCCATCACGATCCCACTCGCTGCGATGAAGCCATCGATCGTCAGACCAAGGCCGCGCGGCTGCTCGGCGAGCGCAAGGGCGTCGAGGTGTTCGCTGCGGCCGAGGGTCTGACGCTCACCGTGTGACGATCGCGATCATCGCGTCGATCATCGTCGGTGTCGCCTTCCTGGTCGCCGGTGGCGCCAAGATCGCGGCCGGCCCGGCATGGCCGACCCAGGCCCGAGCACTCGGCGCGCCGGCAGTGTTGATCCCGTTCGTGCCGTGGCTCGAGATCGTGATCGGCGCGCTGCTGTGCGCCCAGGTGGGCCGCCCGATCGTCGCCGCGATCGCGGCCGCGATGCTGCTCGCGTTCAGCGGTCTACTGGTGCTGCGCCTGGCGCAGGGCCGGCGCCCACCGTGCGCCTGCTTCGGCTCGTGGAGCGCGAAGCCGTTGAGTTGGCGCCACGTCGCCCGCAACGCGGTGCTACTGGCCGCGGCGATCGTGGCCGTCGTGGCCTTCTAGTGGGTCGGGACTGGCCTCCGCTTCGCTTTGGCTGCTCCCGCCCGCGGCGGCTCGTCGCTGGCGCTTCCCTCGCCGAACGAGGTCCAGCGAACCTGGGGCCGGCGAACGCGTCTGCGGCGCTCAGGTCGTGACGACGAGGAAGGTGATTACCCGTGCTTCGTCGCGCCAGCGCTCATAGCGACCACTCGGGCCACCGTGGCCGGCGCCCATTTCGCATTTGAAGACGAGCGGCCGATCGGTCGACCACAGTGTGCGCAGTTTGGCGACCCATTTGGCCGGCTCGTGATAGCTGACTCGCGGGTCGTTGAGACCGGCCGTGACGTACAGCGCCGGATAGCGCAGCGCTGCGGCGTTGTCGTAGGGGGAGTAGGAGAGCATGTAGCTCGCGCCGGGCTCCTCGCGCGGGTCGCCCCACTCCTCCCACTCGGTGATGGTCAGCGGCAGGGTGGGATCGCTCATCGTCGTCACGACGTCGACGAAGGGCACTTCGGCGACAGCCGACGCGAACAGTTCTGGACGGATGTTGACGCACGCCCCGACGAGCAGGCCACCGGCACTGCCACCGCGTATCGACAACCGGTCGGGCGCGGACCAACCCGTGGCGACGAGGTGATCGCAGCACGCGATGGTGTCGGCGAAAGTGTTCTTCTTGGCCGACAGCCTGCCGTCGAGGTACCAGCGGCGGCCGAGTTCGCCACCGCCGCGAGGATGCACGAGCGCCCACGTCCAACCGCGGTCCAACAGCGACAGCCGGGCGACGGAGAACCACGGCGCCATGCTCAGTTCGTACGAGCCATAGCCGTAGACCGCGCACGGCGCCGTGCCATCGGGCGTGGCGTCGATCAGGCGGACGACATCGACCGGCACTCGCGTGCCGTCCGGGGACGTTGCCCATTCGCGGCTCGCGGTGTATCGAGTGAGGTCGACGCCCGGCACCGGAGTCTGCTTGAGCAGCGTGCGAGCGCCGGTGCGCACATCTTCGGTGTAGACCGAGGCGGGAGTGATGAACGACTGGTAGCTGTAGCGGATGGACTCGGTGTCCCACTCCGGGTTGGCGTCGAGTTCGACCTCGTGCGGCTCCGAGCCGAGATCGATGACCCGCTCGGCGCCGTCCGACCAGAGAACCCGCAACCGTTGCTGAGCGAGATGCCACTCGTGGATCACGAGGTGGTTAGCGAACGGCTCGGCGGTGAGGATCCGCCGACCGGATTCGTTGGCGACGAACTCGGTCCATTCGTTCGGATCATCGATCGGCGCCGTCATCACCCGGAAGTCCTCGGCATCGAGGTTGGTGACGACGACGAACCGGTCGCCCCAGTGATCGAGGTGGTACTCGAGATCGGGTGTTCGTTCGCGCACGACGCAGGGCGCTGCCAGCGCATCGGTGGCGGGAATCAGCGCGACTTCCGACGACAACTTGCTCGCCGAATCGACGATGATCCAGGCACCGCTTCGGGTCAGCTCGACCGACACGAAGAAGCGCTCATCGAGATCCTCGAACACGAGACCATCGTTGGCCTGGGCGGTGCCCAACTCGTGGCGCCAGACCTGGAACGGCCGCATCGCGTCGTCCGGCTTGACGTAGAACACGAACCGGTTGTCGGCCGACCACGCGCAGCCGCCCCATGTGGTGTCGGTGATTGTGTCAGGCAGGTCGGCGCCTGTCGCCAGGCTGCGGATACGCATCGTGTAGCGCTCGCTGCCGTCGGTGTCGCTCGACCAGGCGAGCAGTTGATTGCTGGGGCTGACCTCGAACGCGTTGAGCGAGAAATACTCGTGACCGCTTGCCTCGATGTTCTCGTCGAGCAGTACGTGTTCGCTCGCCGTCTCCAGCGATTCGCCCCGGCAGTGGATTGCGTAGCTGAGGCCTTCCTCGGTGCGGGTCGTGTACCACCAGGCGTCCTTACGAACCGGTGCGGCGAGGTCGGTCTCCCGAATCCGTGATTTGATCTCCTCGAAGACGGTGTCGATCAACGCCGAATTCGGAGCGAACCACCGGTCCGCGTATTCGTTCTCGGCCTCGAGGTAGGCAACCGTGTCCGGGTCGTCCCGATCGCGGAGCCAGGCCCAGGGGTCCGTGATCACCCCCGTTGGGCGCTTCCACTCGA
Organism: Actinomycetes bacterium; assembly: GCA_025358125.1. Lineage (GTDB taxonomy): Bacteria > Actinomycetota > Acidimicrobiia > Acidimicrobiales > Ilumatobacteraceae > WLMZ01. Next base: position 20,434 of record JANYKS010000068.1, on the reverse strand, counting down.
ACGGAATCTGCTTGGCAACGGGCGCATCCATCGCCGAGAGAGGGTAGTGGGAGCTGAGTCGAGCGCGTTGGCTGATCGTTGGATACCCTTCAGAGGTCATGCGGGTATGGATCGATCAAGACTTGTGCACGGGAGACGGGCTCTGCATCGACCACTGCCCCGATGTCTTCGTCCAACTCGAAGACGGAATCGCCTATGTGGCCCAGGACGGTCTGACGTTGAACGACCCCGGCGGTTCGGGCAGCCTGGCGTGGGTTTCGCAACGAAACGTGCGGGCCGTCATCCACGCTGCAGAAGCGTGCCCCGGCGAATGCATCTTCATCGAGGTCGAGCAGGCGCGGGCCGTGCCAGCGGCCTGAGCTGGTCGAGCGGCATCACCGGCGCCCGGTCGTTCGCCAACGGGCGCCGCATCCGACCGCCGAAGCCGGCAACGCTGATCAGCAGCGCGGCCGCGGCGATCGTGGCTTCGCCAGCCGCAAGGCCCGGGTAGCGATCGAGATCGCCGAGCGCGATCGCCCCGGTGGCAACGGCGCCGAGGATGCCGACGTACACGCTGAACCGAGAACCGAGGGTGGCGACGACGATGACGACCGCCGGAGCGGCGAACGGCAAGAAGCGGAGCAACAGCGGGCGGAGATCGGTCTCGGGACCGAGCCACCACGGCGCGATGCCGGCGACCCTGCAGGCGTACCAGACGGCCCCGAAAGCTGCCACAACCGCGACCCAGCCGCCGACGAAGACCGTCTTCCACCTCGGCGTGAATTGGCCCGGCTTCAACAGCGGTGGCGACCACCCGCCGGCGACGATGGGGTCGGCGGGGCGCTCGGCGACGATCGGTTCTGGTGCGATGGGTTCTGCTGCGTTCTGGGACTCCGTCGCTTCCATCTCCGAGCAGCGTAACCGTGCTTTCGCCGAACCCGTGTCGTGGGCGCTGGCTCCGCTCACAACCGAGCCGGTACCATGTGGGTGCATGGGTCAGCCAGCGTTTGCGAAGCTCTCGATCTTCTTCCCCATGTGGAACGAGAAGGACTACATCGAGCGAGCGCTGGATGCCGGTGGGGCCGCATGCGACGATCTCCTTGCGGCTGGCGAGATCGCCGACTACGAGCTGATCGTCGTGGATGATGCCTCGACCGACGACACGGCGGATCTCGCCGATCAGTTCGCCGCCGCAAACCCGAGGGTCCGGGTGGTGCATCATCGCGTGAACCGCAAGCTCGGCGGTTCGATCAAGACCGGATTCGCGACAGCCACCGGCGATCTCGTCCTGTACACCGATGCCGACCTGCCGTTCGACTTCGCCGAGCTGTCCAAGGCGATCCGTCTGATGCGGCTGTACGAGAGCGACATCGTCAGCGCTTATCGCCACGACCGCACCGAAGAGGGCTCGTCGCGGGCGATCTACACGTTCTTCTACAACCTGCTGATCCGGGTCATGTTCGGTGTCAAGATGCGCGACATCAACTTTGCCTTCAAGCTCTGCAAGCGACACATCTTCGATCACATCGAGCTCCACAGCGAGGGCTCGTTCATCGATGCTGAGCTGGTCATTCGCGCCAAGAAGCTGGGCTTTACCGTTACCCAGTTCGGGGTCGACTACTTCCCCCGCACGCGTGGTCAATCCACGCTCAGCAGCCCGGCCATCATCATCAAAATCCTGCGCGAGATGTTCGAACTCCGCGCCGAGCTGCAAAGCATCACCAAAGTCGTCTGACTGCGCCGGGATCGGAGCGTCAAATCGGCCATGGTGACTGCGGCGCCGGGATTTGCGCGGGTAGCGTGGTGACCACGTTTGCTGCTCGCATCCCCGTCACATGAATACGCCCCGTCGCCGCCCTCCCGCCAACAAACGACCGAGTCCCGTCGGTCGGTGGCTGCCGGCCCTTGCGGCTGTCGGAGTGCTCGGCGTTGTGGTCGTGGCAGGCGCCGTTGGTAGCGACAAGGGAAGCGGAGCGACGGCTGGCGACACGACGACGACGGGCACTGGCGTCGCCAGTAGCGTTGCCGCGACGACCGACTCCGGCTACGGAGTGACCGGTCTGACCGTGCCGGAGAGCACCCTGCCCGGGATTTCGACTGCGACGACGCTGGTGCCGACGGTCAAGACCGCGCTCAATCGCACCCTGGTCAGCGGATTGTCCGGCGATGACGTGAAGGCGCTTCAGACCCGAATCAAAGAACTCGGCTTCGATCCCGGCGTGGCCGACGGCATCTTCGGTGGGCAGACTCAGCAGGCGGTGTGGGCGTTCGAGAAGTTAATTCTCAGGACCCCCCGGGCGCAGGCCACCGGCAAGGTCACCAACGACATGTGGCAACGGATGCAGGATCCGATCGTCATCCAGCCGCGTCGTCCTGGCGCTGGCACGCATGTCGAGATCTATCTGCCCGAGCAGGTGGCCGCGGTGTTCACCGATGACACGCCGATCTTGGTCATGCACATCTCCAGCGGCACCGGCCAAACGTGGTGCGACACGGTTCGTCTCGATACTGATTCCAACGGCAACCCGCTCGATCCGCCCCAGGAGAAGGCCGTCTGCGGCGTGTCGACGACGCCGGGTGGTGTGTTCACGTTCCAGCGCGAGGTCCAGGGCGACCGGGTCGGGGCACTCGGCAGAATGTTCAACCCGGTCTATTTCAACTACGGCATCGCGATGCACGGAGCCGGCAATGTGCCCCTGGAGCCTGCCTCTCACGGCTGTATCCGGATGCACAAGACGATCTCGAACACGTTCCAGTCGCTGATCCACCTGCGCGACCGGGTGTACGTGTGGGGCGAGGACGGCAAAGAGCCGGAGCAATATACGAACAAGGAGAGCACTCCGATCTTCAACTACCGCGACCCGTCCGCGACCACGACGACCTCCACCACGACGACGACCACCACCGTCAAGCCGACGACCACGACCACGACGCCACCGACGACCACTGCCAAACCCGCCGTCACCGCGACCACAGCCAAACAAACACCGACGACTATGACGACCACCGCCACGGCGCAACCGGCAACGACCTCGGCTCCCACGACCAGTTCGCCGTAAACGAAAGCGTGGCACACCCGCGATGAACAACGTGGCGTACGACGAGTTCGGACTGTTCCACGAGAACGCCGCAGAGTTCAACCTCGCGTCGCAGCCGGCGCCAGTCGTGCGGCGGGCCGAGATCGAGGTCGCCGACGTGGGATCGGCCCATCGCGGCGTGAGCGTGCTCGTTTGGGGCACGTCCGAGCCCGAACTCGTGTTCGTGCACGGCGGCGCCCAGAACGCGCATACGTGGGACACCGTCGCACTCGCGCTCGGCGTGTCGCTGGTAGCCGTCGACCTGCCCGGCCACGGGCATTCCGGTTGGCGCGCCGACGGCGCCTACACCCCGACGAACCTCGCCGACGACGTGGCGGTCGTCGTGCGCCAACTCGCCCCGAAAGCCAAGGCGGTGGTCGGTATGTCACTCGGCGGGCTGACCAGCCTCGAGCTGGCCGACGGTCACCCCGAGCTCGTCCGACGGCTGTTGCTCGTCGACATCACGCCAGGAGTGAATCAACAGAAAACGAAAGCCGTCATCGACTTCGTCAACGGACCGCAGAGCTTTGCCAGCTTCGACGATCTGCTCGCCCGCACGATCGAGCACAACCCGACACGCAGCAAGTCGTCACTGCGCAGAGGAATCCTCCACAACGCGCATCAGACCGCGCAGGGCCACTGGGAGTGGAACTACGACCGGCGCAGCCATGCCCGCTCGCACGATGAAGATGTCGACGATGGTCGCCAACAGGTCGCGTATTCACCGCTCTGGGATCATTTCGGAGCGCTGACGTGTCCTGTCGCGCTGTTCCGCGGCTCGTTGTCACCGGTCGTCGACGACGACGACGTCGCCGAGGCCGTGCGCCGCCAACCGGACCTGCGAGTCGAGGTGATCGTCGGCGCCGGCCACAGCATCCAGGGTGATCGCCCGATCGAGTTGGCCACGCTCATCCGCAAGATCGTGCTCTAGTCGCGGCAGGCGTTGTCGCCGGCGCGCTATCGGACGACCACTGGTTTCAGCTCGATCCGGGTTCCGAGCATCTCGGCCAACAGACCCGACCGCTCGTGGGCAGCGTACAGCTCGAGGCTGATGTCGACCCCCCGCTTCGCGCCGACCTCGATTGCGACGTGATCCGTCGCGGCGGCCACATCGAGGCTGCGTACCCGGGCGTCGCGGCTACGGTCGAGCCCGATCGTGACACGGAGCAACCCGGCCAGGACGCGCACGATGTGCTGATCGCTGGAGGCCAGCCGGGCGAATTCCGGATGGCTCGTCTTCGGGGCGCTTTTCCGGTGATAGCGGGCGATCTGGGCGATGATCTCGATCTCCCGGTCCGAGAGACCGACCAGTTCCGAGTTGCGGATCACGTAGTACGAGTGAAGGTGATGCTTGCTGTGCGACACGACGAGGCCGACGTTGGCGAGCAGCGCCCCCGCCTCGAGGTAATCGGCGGCCGAGTCGTTGAGCCCGTGCAGGTGGCGGGTCTTGGCGAAGAGTTCAGCGGCTAACCGGGCCACGGTGGCGGAGTGAACGAGATCGTCGTCGCAACGCTGGGCGAGTTGGCTGATCGCGTGCCGCGAGACGTCGAGCAGGGGATGGACGTCCTGGGTCGACGAGCGTTGCATCATGTCGAGCAGCACACCCTCACGGAGCGCGTAGTCGCTGAGCGTGAACCGGGTGATGCCGAACACCGATGCCACACCCTGCAAGACGAGCGCTCCGGCCACCGCGATGTCGGCCCGGCCCGGGTCGAGACCGGGGAGATTGCGTCGCGAGGCGGCAGTTGGTTTGGTGATCAACGATTCGACGACGGCATCGAGCTCATTGTTCGTGAACTCGAAACAGTTGTATGTGCGCAGCTCGGGGTTGCCCGTCGTTGCGTGGACCATCCTCGCGACGGTCTCGGCCGAGCCGGATGAGACGACGACGACGTCGAAGCCGAGCTCTGACACCTCCCGAACGAGCGGGCTCAGCGCTGATCGGACGTAGTTGCGGCACTCGATCACCGTGCCGGGCGTGACGTTGCCGTGAGGGAAGAAACGGTCCGTCAGCCGGACGGCGCCGAGTTTGAAGCTGCGCACCGCGAGGGTTTCGCCGCGCTCGCCGACCAGTACCTCGGTCGACCCGCCCCCGATGTCGACGAGCAACAGCCGCCGATCGAAGACGGGAACGGCCTGCAGCACGCCGAGGTGGATCAGCCTGGCCTCCTCCAGACCGGAGACGACATCGATGTCGACGCGTGCCTCGCGTTTCGCGGCACGCAGGAACTCGGCAGCATTCTCGGCTTCACGGACGGCACTCGTGGCCACCGCGCGCACGGGGGCCCCGTGGATGTCGGCGATCTTCTTCATCCTCCGCAGGGCCGCGACGCCGCGCTCCATCGCCTCCGGCTCGAGGTGCTTCATCTCGCCGCCGCCGTGGCCGAGGCGGACCATCTCCTTTTCGCGGGTGACGATCTCGAAACCGCTGCCGACTCGCCTGGCAACGATCATGTGGAAGCTGTTCGTGCCGAGATCCAGAGCGGCCAACGTCTCGCCTGCCGTGCTGTCTTGCGACTCGTTCTCTCGGCTCATCCGGTGATTCGTTTGTTGCATTCCTGGATTCCGCCGAGCACGCCGGCGCGGAAGTTGTCGATCTTTTCGAACGCACTGCCCATCACGTTGCCGCTGATCGACTGGTCACCGGTCAGCAACGCGGTCTCGACGGCTTCGTCGAGATCGCCGGGCGAGATGTACGCCTGCTGGCCGAGGCTGCCAGAGGGCGGAGGAATGATGTCCTGAGTCCACGCGCCGGTGAGGCATTCGTTGATCAGGGAGCGCGGTTCGCCAGTGAGGCCGCTGCCGAGTTGGGTCTGAACGCCGTCGCTCCAGGCGTTGCTGAGGATGTAGCCGACGGAGAAGTCGCCGAACTTGTTGTACAGGGCTTGCGCGTAATCCTCGTCGTACACCACGGAGTTCGTCGACGTGCAGTACAGCGCCTGGAACGGATACTGCGAATCGGAGATTCCATCGCACTTGGGGAACGGGCCGGCGTGCGGGTACGACGACACGGTCGGCGGCTTGAACGCGAGTTTGTTGGCCGTGAACGTGCCGCTCCAGAACCTGGTGAGGTCGTCGACGACGTAGGGGCCGATGTCCTTGTACGCCAGGTTGCCGTTGCTCTGCTGCTCGGTTTGATCCGAGAACTTGAGGTTGAGCAGCGGCAGCGGATTGGTTTCCATCTCCTTGCACGCCGCCGCGCCGCCCTTGAAGCCGTTCTCGAACGCGCCGACCCGGTCGAACGCCGTGCCGTGGGCTCTGCCCGAGTACACGTCAACGCCAAGCTTTCCGTCCTTCACGGCCACCATCGCGGAGAGGCCGGCCTTGATGTCGCCGTCACCGAACTTCAGATACGGCGACTCGCCGCGGGCGACGTGTGCCGTCCACGCTCCCGCGAAGCAGTCGGACTGCTGCTCCTTGTAGACCACCGGGTTGTCCTTCAACACGCCGACCCTGGCCTGGATCGCGTGACCGAACTCGTGCGCGAACACGACGCCGACAGCACTGTCGCCGAAGGCTTTCGTCAGGGTGGGGATCAGATCGAAGTCGTCGTAGGCCATGTAGTCGCCGTTGCCGCAGTAGAACGCGTTTCCCTGGGCGACGTACTCTTCGTCGGGACGCCCGCTGCAGCCGTTGGGGACGGCGGGGGTGCGCTTGGGATAGCTGGCCCAGATCCCGCCCGCGAGGTCGGTGAACGGCTTGCCGTAGACCTCCGGAAATGTGGTCCGCCAATAGTCCTGGATGTCGGCGAGCGATGCCTGCAGGAAGTCGTCGTAGGGCTGCGGAGGCTTGTTGTCACCGAAGTCGATGACCGCGTTGTTGGGGTTCGGCACAACGCTGCTCGGCGGCGGTGTCGTTACGCCGGGGTCGGGAAGCGAGATGACCGCTGCGGTCGCATCGTCTGAGCGCGATGCGGTCAGTCCTGGGCCGGTCGAACCGCACGCAGCGGCGAGAAGACAGCAAGCGGTAGACGCGATGAAAAGACGACGGCGCATGCGATGGAGCATACGACAGACGACATGCCTGGACTGGTTGGTTGTGAGGTCCTGGGACGATTGCGGTTGCGGGGACGGTCAGGGGTGTCCGTGGCCGCCGTGACCGCCGCCGTTGGCCTGCGTCGGAAGCGTCACTCCCGGATTGGCCTGAGACGGCAGGGGCACGGCCGAATTCGCCTGGGGCGGGAGTGTCACGGGCGAGTTGGCCTGGGGCGGGAGCGACGGGGTGGCGGCCGCCGAACCGCTGACCGTGCTTGAGGCCGGTGCGCCGGACCTGTCGTCCTTGCGGTGGTCGGCCGACTTGCCGGCGCTATCCGGCTTGCCCGGCGTGGCCGAGGGGCCGTGATCGTTGCCGGACGGGTCGTGGCTGGAGGGAGTGTTGGGAGTGGTGACGGCGCAGAATGCGACGACTGTCTGCCCAGCGGCGGCGGCCGCTGTCTGGAGGTTCTTCATTGCCACCGAATCGTTGGCGGAATCGTTGGCGGAATCGTTGGCGTGGGTCTTTTGGTGCGATGTCCACGCCTGGCACAGACCGGCCTTGGCTGGACCCGTTGCATCCGGGCCGACCGCGGCGTCCGCCGTCGGGTCCGCCACCTTCGCCACCTCGGCCGCATCAGCCGGATCGGCCGTCTTCGTGGTCGTGGAGGTGTCTTCCTCGACCACCGCTTCTGTCGTTGAGGTCTTCGTGTCCACGGCGGGGACCGGATTGGTGCGCGCATCAGGATTCGGCAAGCTCAGCCCGGCATGGTCTGCAGCGCGGGCGACTGCCGATTGGGCCCCATCTGGCAGCACGCCGGCGGCTGCAGCTGCACTGGTCGAGAAGAGGACGACGCCGGCGATGATGGCCGCCTTGGTCGTGTGCTTTGCTGAACTGAATCTCTTGTGCATGGGTGCTCTCCTGAGCTCGATGACGTTCGAGGACTGAATTGCCAACGCCATTGCGTTCACGATGTCGTGTTCGGCGGACAGCTCATTGGCGGTTGGTTCGGCTCGCGCGATCTCGAACAGGCGCAAGAACTCAGGCTCGAGTGTCTCTTCCAGATCGTGCGGGTCGAACATGTCAGAGAGATCGTCCGAGGAGCTCATTTTGTTACAACAAAATTCGGATTGATCCGCTGCGCCAAGCGTTTGAGGGCGCGGTGTTGGGTGACGCGGACCCAGTTGACGTCTCGATCCATCATTTCCGCCACTTGGGCAAGGCTGAGATCGCCGAGGCAGCGCAGGAGAACGACCTCAGCTTGATTGTCGTTGAGATTGTGCACGACGAAGTCCACCGCCTCCTGCGCGCTGAGGTGTTCGAGCGCGAAGTTCTCCGTCGTTGCTCCCGTGTCCGGTTGCGGAACGTCAGCGCATGCGTCGGTCCGGCGACGGCTCGTGGTGCGCCGGCTGTCGGCGAGGCGCTGCTTCGCGATCGTGAAGAGCCACGCCGCGAACGCTGCTCCGTCACCGTCGAAGGCTCGGATTCGCTGGGCGACGGCAAGCCACGTCTCGCTCGCAATGTCATCGGCGAGGCTCGGTTCTCTGGCGCGGAGGTAGCGAAGCAGACGCGGCTGGAACTCCCGAAAGACAACCGTCAGTCCCGAGACATCGCCACGCCGCGCTGACGCAAGAGCTTCCTCGAACGGTTGATCGCTGCTCGAACTATGAGCCATGGCGGCGGACACTACAACGGTTATCGGTGCGATAGACGGGCAGCTTGAGGTGTAGTCGGCCATATGGATGCCACCCTGGTGATGGGCGATCGTCAGCGTCAGGAAGATCTCGTCGGCGTCGGCCTCGCCGTTTCTGGGCCTTGGTCGCGCTCACCACGCTCGCCGCCTGATCATGTCAGGCGATGACGCCGGCCAGGAGTACGCGGCCGCTGACGCTCCGCCTCGCGCCATGCGTGCCAGACGTAGTTAGATGCGGGGAGTGATCGTCACGTGGATGGCAATCGGGGTCGCCGGCACGTGAGTCGGCGCACACCTGTCAGCAAGGCGCTCGGACGACCGCGCCAGGTTGATTCGACGGAGACGCGCAACACACTCCTCGAAGTGGCGAGGCGGATCTTCGCCCGTGACGGCTATGGCGCGACCACCAACCGCAGCATCGCGGAGGAGGCCGGGATCACCACCGGCGCGATCTATCACTACTTCCCGTCCAAGGCCGAGCTGTTCGCAGCTGTCTACGATCAGGTCCAGAACATCGTCTACGACCGGTTCGAGGTTGCGCTCTCGAAGCCGGGATCGCTGATCGAGCGCTTCAGCAGCGCCCTCGACGCCGCAGTCGAGCTCAACCGTAGCGATTCTTCGCTGGCCGGTTTCGTCGTGACGGTGCCGACCGAGGTGCAACGCCACGCCGAACTCGTCGACCTGCTGGCCCCGATCAGGAGTCGGTCGACGGTCTTCATCACCCAACTCGTTGCCGACGCCGTTGCCAACGACGAATTCGCCGCCGGTGTCGAGCCGGCGGCCGTCGAGGATCTACTGAGCGTGGTGATGTCGGGTCTCGCGGTGTTTTCGACGGTTACCGGCGATCGGGATCGACACTCGGCGGCGGTCGGGGCGCTGCACCGATTCCTCGTCGGGGATCTCCTGCGGCGCCCCGGCCACCCGCCGCGGAACGGCTGATTCGCGCGTGCGGCGCCGCCTACGGCGCTGTGCCGGCGCCGGTCTTGTCGAACGCCAACCAGAGGAGCGCGGTCAGCGACAGCCCGTCGCCGATCCGCCCGGCAGCGATCTCCTTGCGCAGCGTCGGCCACATGACCCACTCGATGCGCTCGGACTCTGAAGGGTCGGTCGGATCGCCGATGTGTTCGGCCGAGTCGGTGGCGAACAGGTTGAACACGGCGTCGCTGCTCCCGTTGTGCGGGAAGTAGCGACCGATCGGGCGGAGCGGTCCCGCTTTCCAGCCGGTCTCCTCGAGGGTCTCCCTCGCCGCGGCCTGGATCGGTGTCTCGCCATCGTCGACCCTGCCGGCGGGGATCTCCCACCCCCACGTGTCCGTGGTGAAGCGGTGGCGCCACAGCAACAGCACGCCCAGGTCGGGATCATCGATCACCGTGCCGGCAGCTTGCGCCGGCATCCGGATGACGTGATGGTCGAAGCGCTCGCCCCCGGGAATCTCGATGTCGGTGAGGGCGAGGCTGATCCATGGACTCTCGTAGATCATCCGCTCGCCGTGCACTGTCCATTTCATGCTGGGCTCCATCGCATTGCGCAAAGGTTATGTGCTCGTGGCCGAAACGTTGCGGCGCATCCGCCGCAACGAGTCAACCGTCACTGCGGCGAGCCCGATCCACACGAGGACGAAGCCGATGACGCGCGTGCCGTTGAGGGTCTCGTGATACGCGAGCCAGCCGAGCAGGAAGTTGATCGTCGGCACGATGTATTGGGCCAGCGCCATGACCGTCAGCGGTAGGCGCTGGGCGGCGATTGCGAACATCACGAGCGGAAGCGTGGTGACGACACCGGTGAAGGCGATCAACACCCATTGCCCGGCGGTCGCGGTGTTCGGTGCGCTGCCGGTCCGATTCGCCGCCCAGATCACCATGACAAGTGCCGGCACGAACACGATCAACGTCTCCGCCGTCAGGCTGTCGATCGCCGACAGCGGCGATTGCTTCTTCGCGAACGTGTAGGCCACCCACGTGACCGCGATGACGAGCGACACCCACGGCACGCGTCCGTAGCCGATGGTGAGCACGACGACCGCCGCGACGGCGAGGACGAGAGCGCAGCGTTGCACCGTGTGCATGTGCTCGTGCAGAACGGCGACACCGGCGAGCATCAGCCCGATCGGCGTGATGAAGTATCCGAGCGCAGTCTCGATGACCCGGCCGTTGACGACGGCCCAGACATAGGTCGTCCAGTTGATGGTGAGCATGACGGAGGCGAAGGTGACTCTGCGCAACAGGGCCGGATCGCGCAGCCGTGCGAGCAGCGGCCGCATCCGACCTGTCGCGGTGACGTATGCGCCCGTCAGGATCGCCGAAGCGGAGATTCGGTACCCGATCAGTTCGAACGGATCGAAGTGCCTGAGCGCCTTCCAGTAGATCGTGACAAGACCCCAGAACAGATATGCGGCACAGCCCCACAACAATCCACTTCGCCGGTCGGCCTCTCCACTCGCCGGCAGCGCTGGCGCGATGCTCGTCTCGGGGCCTGCCGTCACGACTTCCAGCCGTTGAAGTACGTGATCTCCTCGCCCGCGCGTCGGGCGCCCGGCTTGAACGTGTCGCCCGTGTAGTACGCGACGGGTGTGAGCGCCACCTGCGTCACGGTGGACGGGATACCGAGCAGGTCTCGAGCCTCGGCCTCGTACTCGAGATGCAATGTCGTCCATGCGGTGCCGAGCCCGCGCGTGCGGGCCGCGAGCATGAAGCTCCAAACAGCGGGCAGGATGCTGCCGTAGAAGCCGGCCACCATGCCCTGCGAGCCGGCGGGTGCGCCGAGATTGCACGGGATGACGAGCGCCGGCACCTCGTGGATGACGGCGGCCAGGTGATCGGAGCTGTCCATGATCGCGCCGATGCCGTCGGCGCGACCGGCCAAGTCGACCGCTTCGCGCTGGGCCGCCATGTACGGCTCGTATGCCCTCCGATACAGCTCCGCGATGCCGAGTTTGAGCCTCGGATCGTCGACGACGATCCATCGCCAACGCTGCACGTTGCCCCCGGCCGGTGCCTGAGTGGCGATGCGGATGCAATCGATGATCAGTTCGCGAGGCACGGCACGGGTGAGATCGAGCCGCTTGCGCACCGCTCTCGTGGTGGTCAGGAGGCGGTCGGTTTGATCGATGTCGAAGTTGTCACCCATGGCCACCCACAGTACGGCCACCCAGGCGGTGCTCTATGGTTGGGCGGTGCGCTGCAACAGGTACGTCGGCTGAGCGGTCATGCAGATCATCGTCGCCGCCGACCCCCAACAGGCCGCATCGCTGGCAGCTCGGTGGATCGCCCGGCGGATCCGCTCCGCGGTCCGATTGCGCGGCGTTGCCCGGGTCGCGGTGAGCGGAGGGAGCACCCCCCCGCTGATGTTCGACGCGCTGGTTGCGATGGGTCTGGCGTGGGAGCACGTGGATCTGTTCCAGGTCGACGAGCGGGTGGCCCCCGACGGCGATCCCGATCGCAATGCCGAACAGCTCGACCGGTATCTCCTGCGCCACGTGCCGATTCCACGCCGCAACGTGCACCTGATGCCGGTGACCGACGCATCGCTGAGCCGGGCCGCTGCGACCTATGCCGAGTCGATCGGCGAGGCGCCGCTCGACATCGTCCACCTCGGCGTCGGCGACGATGGCCATACCGCCTCGTGGCCCCCGGGCGACCCCGTGATCGATGCAACGACGCCGGTTGCGATCACCAGTGAGTTCAACGGACGGGTGCGGATGACGCTCACACCATTGGTCGTGAACGCGGCGCGGGCGCGCATCGTTCTCGCCGTCGGGACGGGCAAGGCCGAGCCGCTCGCCGGATGGTTGCTGGATCGCGCTGAACTTCCTATCGGGCGTGTCCGGCGCACCGGCACGGCTCTCGTGTTGGATCCGTCAGCGGCAGCCCTCCTCGAGCGCGACTGATGTCCGGAATCGGCATCGTAGGGTAACGTCGGCCGGTGGACATCACCGTTTCGGCCGCCTGGGTGGGGCTCCTGGCACACGCCAAGGACACACCATTGCCGCACTTGCGAGAACTGTTCGCCGCCGATCCGGGGCGCGCCGCGACGTTCACGATCGCCGCCGCCGATCTGCTGGTCGACTTCTCCAAACAGCGGATCACGAGCGAAACCATCCAGCGACTGCTCGCTGTCGCGACGACCGCCGACGTCGAATTTCGGCGCGACGCGATGTTCGCCGGCGAGCGGATCAACACGACTGAGAACCGAGCGGTGCTGCACACAGCGTTGCGAGCACCGCGCGGCAGCGTCGTGATGGTCACCGATGACTCCGGACAGGCGCACGACGTCGTTCCCGACGTGCACGCGACACTCGATCAGATGGCTGTGTTCTGCGAACGAGTCCGCAGCGGTGAATGGACGGGGCACACGGGCGAACGGATCAGGACGGTCGTCAACATCGGCATCGGGGGCAGCGACCTCGGACCGGCGATGGCGTACCGAGCGCTGCATGCCTTCAAGCACCCAGAGATCGAGTGCCGGTTCGTCTCCAATGTCGACGGCGCCGACATCAGTCAGAACCTTGCCGATCTTCACCCGGCAACGACGATGTTCATCGTGTCGTCCAAGACGTTCACGACGATCGAGACGTTGACGAACGCCACGACGGCTCGTGAGTGGCTGTTCGCGGGGCTCGGCCGCGAGCCGGCTGCGGTCGCCAAGCACTTCGTCGCGGTCTCCACCAACGCTGAGAAGGTGGCGGGGTTCGGCATCGACACCGACAACATGTTCGGATTCTGGGATTGGGTCGGGGGCCGGTACTCCGTCGACTCGGCGATCGGACTGTCGCTGATGATCGCGATCGGCCCAGACGCCTTTCGCGAATTCCTCGCCGGATTCCACGCCCTCGATCAGCACTTCCAGGCTGCGCCGCTGGCCCGCAACCTGCCGGTGATCCTCGCCCTGCTCGGCGTCTGGAACAGCAATGTCCTCGGCGCGCAGAGCCAGGGCGTGATGCCGTACGCCCATGAGCTCAGCCGTTTCCCCGCCTACCTGCAACAGCTCGACATGGAGAGCAACGGCAAGAGCGTGCGCAGGGACGGCGCGCCGGTCGGGGCCGACACCGGAGCGATCGTGTGGGGCGAACCGGGCACGAATGGACAGCACGCCTTCTACCAGTTGCTGCACCAGGGCACCCGCCTGGTGCCGGTCGACATGATCGGCTTTGCCGACCCGAATCATCCGTACCGCAATCACCATGATCTGTTGATGGCGAACCTGTTCGCCCAGACCGAGGCGCTGGCGTTCGGCAAGACCGCCGAGGAGGCTGCCGCGGAAGGAGTTCCACCCCAGCAGATCCCGCATCGGGTCTTTTCCGGCAACCGGCCGAGCACCACGATCTTGGCCAAGCGCCTGACGCCGCGGATCCTCGGCGAACTGATCGCGCTGTACGAGCACAAGGTGTTCGTGCAGGGCTGCATCTGGGACGTCAACAGCTTTGATCAGTGGGGTGTCGAACTCGGCAAGGCACTCGCGAATCGGATCACACCCGAGTTGACGAGCGCCGAGCAGCCAACCGGATCGCACGACAGCTCGACGAATACGCTGATCGATTGGTACAGGGAGCAACGCGAGGTTGCACCGAGCTGAACGATCAGCGTGAACGACGGAACACCGCGACGACGGCCGTGTCGCCGAAGTGAGGACTGCCGGGCAGATACATCTCCACCACGCGCGGCTCGAAGTCACAGATGGTGCCGGCCACCAGCTCGCGCTGCAGGCGTTCATCGAATCCGAGCTCGGCATAGTGCACGGCGTTGATGCCGATCGCGAAATGGGCACCCGCTCGGCCGAAGCGAATCAGCCCGCTCAGCGAGTCGGGACCGAGATGGCCGTGGGTGAACGTACCGGAGCTGAGGATGCCCGCATATGCGCCGTCCGCGATGTCGACGACGCCGGTGAGGTCCGCCGCCACCAGCCGGCGGTAGATCGGCGTGCCATCGTTGCCCAGCTTGGTAGCTGATTCGGCGAGCATCTGGGGTGAGATGTCGATGCCATCGATGACCCACTGCCCGTCGGAGCGGGTCAGCGCTTGTCCGATCAGTCCGGTGCCGCAGCCGACGTCGAGGACGAGTCGATCGGCATCGGCCGTTGCATGCTCGGCCAGGTGACCGGCGACATCGACGAAGATTTCAGCGACGCGTTGGGGGATCACGTACAGATTGTCGGTGACGAACTCCGACTCGTACGTGGCGGCCCAGCGTGCATAGAGCTTGCGGTTGTCCTCGGGCGTCACGACTGCGTACGCATCCTCCAGCCTGACGTGCTCGTTGTCCACCCGTTCATCGTCGCGCGTCTCGCGCCGACAACGCTGCACGGAGCAGTGTCGCCGGCATTGCGTCTGGCGTCTACGCTCGGATGGCATGGCAGAACCCCTCGAGCGACTGACCAACCTGCTCGCGTTGCTGCTCGAATCCAGGCAGCCACTCACACTGCAGCAGATCGCCGCGGAGCTACGCGGCCAATACCCGACGAACGAGGCGGCACTTCGGGGCGCGTTCGAGCGCGACAAGTCGGTTCTCCGCGAGGTCGGTGTGCCGATCGAGCAGCAGGTTCTCGGCGGCAATCAGGCCGGGCAGACGGCGTACCGGATTGATCGTCGTCGGTATGAACTCGCCGACCTCGACCTCAGCGACGACGAACGCCAGGCGCTGCAGCTCGCCGTCGCCGCAGTGCGATCCGACGAAGCGTGGGGTCAGGAGGGTCTGTGGAAGCTCGGCATCGGTGGCGAGCGGCCGTCACGGGCTGTCGCCGCGACGGTGCCGACGTTCGTTGCCCTCCCACCACTGCACGAGGCCGTCGCCGCGAAGGCAACGGTGGAGTTCGTGTACCGCTCCGTTGAGCGCGCCCTCGACCCATATGGCCTGCTCCTGCGAGACGGCTACTGGTACGTGATCGGCCGCGATCACGGCCACGATGACGTCCGCACCTTCCGTGTCGACCGGATCGCTGGTTCGGTGCGGGTCGGGGTGGGTTCGTCGTTCGAGCGGCCGCCCGGCTTCGACATCCGCCTCGTCTTCCCGTCGGATCCGAAGCTGCTCGGCGAACCGGAGAACGAGATCACCAGGGCGATCGTGCGTATCGCGCCGACGAGGGCGGCGCTCGTGGCCGGCGAGGTCGGCGCGGCGGCGGTCGTTCAGCGCTTCGACGACGGCTCGATCGATGTCGAGGTGCCGTGTGTCAACCGGGACGCGTTCCGCTCATGGGTGCTCGGGCTCACCGACCACGCCGTCGTGGTCGCTCCGGCGGAGCTACGCGACGACATCGTGGAGTGGCTGACAGGCATCGTCGGGGTGATCAGCTGATGGCGCGGCGCGGCCCACGTCCGGCCCATCAGCGGCTCAAGCGGCTGCTCGTGATGCTGCCGTGGTTGATGCAGCGCGGCGAGGTGTCGATCTCCGAGATGGCCAAGCACTTCGCGCTCAGCGAAGCTGAACTCGTTGCCGATCTCGAGCTCGCGTCGATGTGCGGTCTGCCGCCGTTCGTTGACGAACTGATCGACGTCTACATCGACGAGGGAATGGTCTACACCGGCGTGCCGCGCGTGTTTACCCGCCCACTTCGCCTCACTGCCCCCGAGGGCTTCGCACTGCTCGCCGCCGGGCGGGCGGCGATGGCACTCCCCGGGGCCGAGCCGGAGGGCCCGCTCGGGCGGGCGCTCGCCAAGTTGGCGGCAACGCTCGGAGAGGACGGGGTCGTCGTCGATCTCGAGCGGCCGGTGATCGCCGACGAGGTGGCCCGTGCGGCCGAGGCCGGCGAGCGGTTGTCGATCACGTACTGGACACCTGCGCGCGATGAGTCGAGCGAGCGCGAGATCACACCCCGCGCGGTCTTCGTCGACCGCGGCCACTGGTACGTGCTCGCCGACGATCAGCGCTCGGGCAGCGAGCGGTCGTTCCGGCTCGACCGGATCCTGCACTTCAGCCCGACCGGCGTGATCGAACCGTTGCGCGACGTGGAGGTTCCGGACACGAACCGCTGGTTCGCGGACGACACCGACATCGATCGGGTCACGCTGCGGGTCCCGACGGAACTGGTGTGGGTGATCGAGCGCTATCCGGTCGATTCGACGAAACCGGATCTCGAACGTGATGGGATGACGATCGCCGTCATGCCGGTGACGAGCGAGCAGTGGTTGAGCCGACTGTTGTTGCGCCTCGGCGAACGCACCGATGTGCTCGAGCCGGGGCGCTGGACGATGCTCGCGGCGCAGACAGCGCGCGAGGTGTTGGCGCGCTACGCGGCCGTCAACCCGTCGAGTTGATCAGCGCTGGTGACGCCGTGAGCACGTAGCAGATGCGCGAGCACAGCTGCCGTGGCGAGCGCGTCCTGCAACGCGTCGTGCGGCCGTTCGTTGGAAATGCCGTAGCGCTCGCCGACGTCGGCGAGGCGGTGAGAGAGCGCGCGTTGCGGGTCGAGCTTGCGCGACAACCGCAGCGTGCAGACGTACGGCGAGAGGGCGAGGTCGACGCGGGCCCGCCGCGCGCTGCGGCGCAGGAAGGCGATGTCGAAGCGAGCGTTGTGCGCCGTGAACGTGGTGCCGTCCAAACGGCGACCCAATTCGCAGATGACGTCGCGTTCGCACGGCGCGGCCCGGAGCTGAGCCCGGCTGAGCCCGTGGATGTGGCGCGGACCGAGCCGGAACATCCACCGGAACCGCGGGCGCACGAGGCTGCACCAAGAGTCGAGCACGGTGCCGTTGCAATCGGCGGTGACGACGGCTACCTGTAGAACGCGGTGACGCCTGGTCGACAGGCCGGACGTCTCGACATCGACGACACCGAATCGCAGCTCCGTCACGGGGCGGGTTCCGGTGGCCGCTGGCTTCATGGCTCCACCATACGCGAGGGGTGGCGCAAGGTTGGACTACCGGCTCGGCCGCCCACGTGGCGCTGGCTACAGCAGCTCGGCTGCCAGGCTCGCGACCTCGCTGCGTTCGCAGGCCGAGAGTGTCACGTGACCGAAGCACGACTGTCCGGCGAATGCCTGGATCAGCACCGCGAGGGCATTGTTCGACTCGCCCATGTACGGCGCATCGATCTGACTCGTGTCGCCCGTGAACACGACCTTGGTGCCGTCGCCGATGCGGGTCAGGATCGTCTTGAGCGTGGTCGGCTCGAGGTTCTGCGCCTCGTCGACGATCACGAACTGCCGATGCAGCGACCGGCCGCGAAGAAACGTGACCGACTCCAGCGACAACTGGCCGCGGGTGTTGAGCTCCTCCATCAATGTCCGCGCGTCACGGCTGTTGCGATGATCAGTGAGCGCGACGATCGAGTCGTGGATTGCCGACATCCACGGATCGAGCTTCTCGTCGAGGCCGCCCGGTAAGAACCCGACATCGGCCCGCCCGACCGGCACGAGCGGGCGGTAGATCGCGAGCCGCTCGTACGCGCGCCGCTCGACGACATGCTCGAGGCCTGCCGCAATCGCGAGCAATGTCTTGCCAGTGCCGGCCCGCCCGTCGAGGGCGACCACACTGATGTCGGGGTCGAGCAGCAGTTCGAGCGCGAATCGCTGCTCCTTCGATCGGGGACGCAGCCCCCACGCCTCAGGGGTGGTATGGCTGAGCAGCTCGAAGTCACCGTCGCGGCGGCGCACGAGCGCCGACTGGGAACCGGAGCGAAGGATGGCAAAGCCGTTCTCGTGGAGTGGCGCGGCGCCCGTTCCTGCGACCGAATCCTCGACGTCGGCGGCGGAGATCGATCCGTTGGCATAGAGCCAATCGATCTGTTCGTGCTCGGCTGGCAGCGTGACCCACCCGACCGGGCGGGTGCTCATCGACCTGCCGGTAGGACGATGCTCCTGGGCCTCCACACCGAGATGGGCGGCTTTGATCCGCAACGCTGCATCATTGGACACCATCCGCGTCGGCGCCCGGCTGGCTTGGCCGAGGGCCGCGCCGATGATCCGGTTGTCGGGCTTGTCGGGGTCGAGACCGTGCTCGATCAATAGGTGCTTTTGGATCCCGTTGATCTCGATCTGCAACGTGCCCGTGTGATCGGCGCTGCCGATCGGCACCGGCTTGGCCAGCGATCCGCCATGGCGGATGCGGAGATCCTCGATCGTACGCAGGGCCGTGCGCGCTGCGCGGCCGACATCGTCAGGACGACTCTTCAGACCGTCGAGCTCTTCGATCACCGTGAGCGGAATGACTACATCCACGTCGCCGAAGCCGACGATGCACCCCGGATCGGCCACGAGCACAGAGGTGTCGATCACCAGCCGAGTTCGCTGCGCCGAAGCAGAGGGCCGAGACGAATGTTCGCCAGTGAGCAAGACAGACTGAACCGGCACGAGATCGGTCACCGTCACCCCTTCGCAATCCATAGATTTTGCAATAGCCCAGTAATAGCTCGTGCAAACGCGCGAGTTGGGGATATCGAGATGAATGTCTGGTTACACGACGATCCGCATCGGAAGTCCCCTGTCGTCGAACTCCTCTGTGTCTTCGGGCAGCACGCGATGTTGACCGAGTGCGAAACGTTCGGCGGTCCAGAGGGCAGCGAAGGCGTCGAGGACGTCGTCACGCCTGGCGCCTGTGACCCGGCAGGGCACCTCGCCGAACTCGGCCCCGATCAAAGAGGCCCTGGCGGCCAGGCCGGCAGGTGTGTGTTTCGAGGCAAGGGCAGTGCCTGCGTTCATCTCGGCGAACGAACACTCAGGATGAACCTCGATCACGCGTCCGCTGTGCTGTGGCGTAATGGCGTCGTCGACCTCTTTGATCTTGGGCAAGATGTGCCACGACTGCTTGGAGATCTTCTTGCCGCAAACAGCGAGCGAGAGCTCGCACGCCTCGGCGTAATCGCGGGCGCCGAGGCAGACCCGCGCCGGTGTCGGGAAGATGGTGCTGCCGCGCGGCGAGAGGAACCTACGGGCACTCCGATCGGAGCTGCGCGCATGGTCGGCTGGCATCCCGATCGGCATGTCGATGCCGACCACCTCGAAGCCGTGACCGAAGACATCGCCGATGGCCACGACCACCTCGACGCCAGAACGTGTTGCAACGACCCACCCTTTCGAACACCCGTCGACTCCGGCGCAGCCCGATGAAAGTGACTTCGTCATACCCCCGAGCCTTGCATGATTTCGGCGTTGCGGGCGCTCCTCGCCGATGTTTACAATCTACTTGCATCTGCAACTTTATGAATGCTTGTATTCCACGCGCGAACCCGGTTCGATGTGCAACGCGTAACGCTCCGTTAACCGAGGAGAACCAAGGAAAATGACCAAAGCAGAATTGATTGATTCAGTAGCGAGCAAGGCAGGCGTGAGCAAGGCAGATGCCGAGCGCACGATCGGCGCCTTCTTCGATCAGGTGGTTGCGTCTGCGAAGAAGGAGGACAAGGTTGCATGGCCGGGCTTCGGTTCGTTCAGCACCGGAAAGCGCGCCGCGCGAATCGGCCGCAATCCTCAGACAGGTGCCGAGGTGAAGATCAAGGCATCAAAGACGATGAAGTTCACGGCGAGCTCCACGCTCAAAACCGCGCTCAATCCAGCCAAGAAGAAGTAGTCCAGGAAGAACCGAGAAAGGAAGAGAATTGGCAGCAACAAAGAAAGCCCCGGCCAAGAAGGCAGCCCCCGCAAAGAAGGCGGCTCCGGCCAAGAAGGCTGCACCAGCGAAGAAGGCTGCGCCGGCCAAGAAGGCTGCGCCAGCGAAGAAGGCTGCGCCAGCGAAGAAGGCTGCGCCAGCGAAGAAGGCTGCGCCAGCGAAGAAGGCTGCGCCAGCGAA
>JANYKS010000017.1 GCA_025358125.1 Actinomycetes bacterium | reverse complement strand
CGGCGACGCGGGAGCCACCGTGTTGGTCGCGTCGCCGCTGTATCACGTCAACGGGTTCAGCTTCGCTGCGCCGACGTTGCTCGAAGGCGGTCGGGCGATCGTGATGGAGAAGTTCGACGCTGCGTTGGCCGTTGATCTCATCGAGCGTCACAACGTCACGCTCACGGTGATGGTGCCGACGATGCTGCAACGCATTGCCCGGCTGGACGGCCTCACACCCGATCGATTCCGGAGCATCCAGCGGGTTGTCTACGGTGGAGCCAAGGTGCCCGAGTGGGTCGTGGATCGCTGGCTCGAACTCGTCGAGCCGACGGCCTTCGTCCTCGTGTACGGATCCAGCGAACGCGTCGGCACAGCCATGATGACCGGCACGGAATGGCCCGAACATCGAGGGTCGACCGGGCGTCCACGCGACGTCGAACTGAGTATTCGCGATCGTGACGGAACGCCCGTCCCGCAAGGCACCGTCGGTGAGATCCACATGAGACCGTTGGAACCCCGCGTCATGTTCCGCTACATCGGAGCGGACACCCCGGAGCCGACCCAGGACGGCTTCTACACCCTCGGTGATCTCGGCTCGGTCGATGAGGCCGGATACCTCTACGTCGCCGATCGCCGTTCCGACATGATCATCACGGGTGGCGCCAATGTGTTTCCGGCCGAGGTCGAGGCTGCATTGAGCGAGCATCCAGGCGTCGTCGATCAGGTGGTGGTCGCAGTACCCGATGCAGAGTGGGGACATCGGGTGCATGCCATCGTGCAGCCAGCCAGCGCCGCTCAACCTCCGTCGATCGACGAACTCCGCACGTTCTGCCGAGAACGACTCGCCGCCTACAAAGTTCCGAAGTCGTTCGAAATCGTGCCGCTTCTTCCGCGCTCGGAAGCCGGGAAGCTGAACCGCAATGCGCTCGGAGAGATCGTGGCTCAACAGTCGTCCTCCCCAGGCTACGAGTAGCACGAGGACCTCACGGATCACTACCCAGCAACGCTTGCTGCTGTCGGCATTTGGATTTCTCTTCGTCCGGAATCGCTGACTTCATCACGTTCTGGGCGACGCCGAAGGGGTGGCGAGCATCGACCTGACTCGCCTGAGCTCGTTGCGCGAACGTCGAAATCGCAATGCGCAGGATGGAGCAGATCGGCAGTGTCACCTGTGCGCTCTCTCGCGAGTTTTCGCGACTTTCGCGCCACAACGACGCCGGCCCGCCGGGCGACGACCCCCGGCACTCCACACCGCGCTCGTCGCGACGCGCGACCCACCGTCCTTATTCAGTGTTTCACAGAAACTCTGAATAAGCGCGGGTAGGGTTCAGCCATGGAAGAGTCACGACGCCCGGAAGGGGCTCCTACGGGACGACGGTCTGCTCGATCGGAGCCCGTAGCGACCTCAAGCGGCACCCGTTCCGATCCTGCCACCTCGACGATCTGGCCGCCGGTCGAGTACGAGGACCATGAGTGGGTCGGTTCGATCGATGTGCCTCGTCGCTGGAGTTCGACCTTCTCTGGCCCGTACCGGTCGGCCGTCGTTGCTGAGATCGCGGGGCTGAGTCCCGTGCTGCCGGCGGCGACCGCGGCACTGGCGGACGAGGCCAATGCCGAGCTTGCACGCTTCGACGCCGAGATGGGATCCGAGATCGCTCCATTCGGCGCGATCCTGTTGCGCTCGGAGTCGGCCGCTTCGTCTCGTATCGAGAACCTGACCGCTTCGGCGCAATCGATCGCGCTCGCCGAGCTGGGCGACACGTCCAAGCGCAACGCCGCCGAGATCGTCGCCAACACGAACGCGATGACCGCGGCGATCGCACTCGCAGACCGACTCGATGCCACTGCGATCCTCGCGATGCACGCCGCCCTGCTCGACGACCACGATCCGATGATCGCCGGAAAGTGGCGCACCGCGCAGGTGTGGATCGGATCGAGCAGCTATGGACCCCATACCGCGAGTTTCGTCCCGCCGCACCACACGCGGGTCGCGGCCGCTATCGACGACCTCGTGCGGTTCATGCGGCGAGACGACCTGGCGGTGCTGCCACAGGCGGCGCTCGCCCATGCCCAGTTCGAGACAATCCACCCGTTCCCGGACGGCAACGGCCGAACCGGGCGCGCCCTCGTGCACTGCTTACTGCGCGGCAAGCGCCTCACCCGCCAAGTCACCGTCCCGGTGTCGGCCGGCCTGCTGACCGACACAGATAGCTACTTCGACGCCCTCACCGCCTACCGCGACGGAGACATCCAACCGATCGTGGAGCGCTTCGCGGAGGCCAGCCTCGACAGTGTCGTCAACGGGCGTCAGCTCGTCGCCGAGCTGCGCGCCATCCGCGACGCATGGAGCGACTCGATCACCAGCCGACGCCAGGCGATCGTCTGGCGAGCACTCGACGTCGTCCTCCAACATCCGGTGCTCGACAACGCGCTCGTGAAGCGCGAGCTCGATGTTTCGGCGATGGGAGCGCAAGCCGCGATCACCGAGCTCGTCGAAGTCGGGGCGCTGCAAGAGATCACCGGTGGCCGGCGGAACCGGCGATATGCCTCGGCCGCGGTGCTCGCAGCGCTCGACGCGTTCGCTGAACGCGCTGGGCGCCGGGGGCCATGACCGCGCGAGATCGTCGTCGACCCGGTCGCCAACTGGTGACCTGTTGCGTTGCGGAGCATGTACGTCGAGGCTGAGCGGCGACGCAGCGGCATCGCCCACCGCATGACCGAGCGTGTCGTGGGCTCGTGACGATAGGTGTGTGGAGGCTTTCGTCGACAGCTGCGTCGCCAACGAGGCAGCGCAACGGTTCTATGAGCGACAAGGCTCCGCCGGCGACTTCGATGGTGGCCGGGAACGCCGGCGCTGCTTCGATCTGCCGCTCGTCGAACGACTCCCCCTTCGCCCCGAACGCGCGTTGGTGTCCACGAACATGAGGAAACGTGAGCGTCCTGCGCTGCGTTCAATATTCGAGCTCGCCTCGAGCAGCGCAGCGATGGCCTTGTCGGTGTTGGTGCGGCGCCGTGACCTCTCGTTGACAAGGGCTTCGATGTTGGCGACGCTGATCCTTCGATGGGTGGAGTCGGGCTTACGTGTGTGCGCCAGTCGGCCGGTTGCGATGAGTCGGTCGACGTGCTGGCGCGTCGGCCGGGCGGGTGTTCGATGGGCGCTCGGCACCGCTTACACGGAACTCGTTCCGCGGAGTACGCAAACTCGGCAGTGGTGCGGTTAGCGAAGCCGGTTGCGCCGGCCTTCGAGTGGGATCGGGTCTGCCGCGGCGACCGACGCCGCCGAGCCGAGGGCCTTGGCCAGCAGCTTGAGCAGCGTGGAGCGTTCGGTGCTCGTGAGCTCGGCGAGCAATGCCTTTTCGAGCCTTCGAATGCCAGGCAAGAACCGGTCGGCGATCGCTTTGCCTTCGTCGGTGATCTCGATCAGCACGCTGCGCCGGTCGTCGGGATTCGGAATCCGCTGGACCCAGCCGTTGTACTCGAGTGCGTCCAGCGTGCCCGTCATGGTGCCAGATGACGTCAAGGTCCGTTCACCGATCTGGCTCGGTGTAAGAGCCGTCTCGGCGCCATCGATGACAGCGAGGCTGTTCAACACACTCTGCGGTTCGCCGAACGAGGCCAGCATGGCTCGCTCGATCTCGGCGTACATTGCCTCCCCGGTACGCACGAGCGTGGCGAGCGCCTCGGCTGCGATCGGGTCACCGTCGGGGTACTCGAGCGCGAAATCGGCGTCGACCTTCACGACGCCCAGCGCAGCAGCGGAAGGTGGGGTTGCCCCCGCCTTTCGAACCCTGCGTGGGCGTCGTGCGTCAGGCACGCTCGAAAATCTCGATTCGTGGTGCCGAGGTGACTCCGCCCCGCTGCATCGCGGCGGCAAGTGCGGGGTCGGCGGCGAACGCCTCTGCCTGGTTCACCGACGGAAACTCGTGGGTGGCGATTACGTCGTTGGAGTCAGCCGGCAGACGGAAGACCTGCTGGCCGGTGCAGCCGTGCTGGACCCTTACCGGGTCAGCGCTGTCGTAGGCGACCCGCCAGGAGGCGTAGTCGGCGATGGTGTGACGGACGAACAAGGTTGCGCTCATGATGTGGTTCATCTTTCTGTGAAGGGAAGCTACTCGCTTCCATGTCGTCATAGTAACAGTAACTTACCTAAGTGTCAAGAGACTTGTACGCCAAGTCATTCTTCTTTACCCCGAGACGACGCGACTTCTACCGTTTGAAAGCGTCTCCCGAGCCGCACAGGATCCCTCGCGCCGTCCGCGCCGAGACCAGATCGACTGTGATCCACCCGCGGGATTGAGGAACTGGTCGTCACGTGAGCGATCAGCGGTGTGTACCTCGAGTGGTGTGGCGGTCAGCCGGCGTAGTAGCCGGCGAGGTCGGCGATCAGGTGCGTGCCCGATTGGGTGTTTCACGAGATGGTTCTGGAACTTCTAGGGTGGGAGCATGAAAATGTCGGACGCGAGCCAAGGCCAGTCGGCATCGGAGCTCATCTCGAAAAGAATTGCCGAACTCGGGGACTGGCGCGGCGAAACCCTCAGCACAATGCGCCGGCTCGTCAAGGAAGCAGAACCGGACGTCGTCGAGGAGTGGAAGTGGAGGGGCACTCCGACTTGGTCGCACGACGGCATGATCTGCACTGGCGAATCCTACAAAAAGGTCGTGAAGCTGACCTTCGCCAAGGGCGCGGCTCTGAAGGATCCGGCCCGTCTCTTCAACTCGAGTCTCGACGGAAACGTCCGCCGCGCGATCGATATCCACGAAGGAGAAGAAGTTGACGAGTCCGCCTTCAAGGCGCTCGTTCGCCAAGCGGTCTCCCTCAACAGTTCTGGCGAGTCGAAACCTTCGAAGAACGCGACCGCTCCGAACTCGCCGAAGCCCGAATCCGAGAGCTCCACGCCGCTGCCCGTCAACTCGGCATCGCGAGCGTCGAGATCGGCAATCACCCTGACGGACGACTGACCACCGTCGCTCGACCTCACGACACCTGTCGACCGCGAGCGACAGCACGTCGCGATGCTCTGTCACAGCACCCAACTCACCGACAACCCGGTTCCCGACCGCAGACTCGCGCTCACCGGACCCGACGAGGCACTCCGGTGGCTGCGACAATGACGACCATGCGACAGCGAGCCGCCCCGACTCGTCCGAGGAGCACCCGATCATGACCGACACACCAACCGCCCACTTCGGGCTGGTCCTCGATTGCGCCGACCCGGACCGCCTCGCCGAGTTCTGGGCCGCAGCCCTCGGCTACGTCAACGTCGGCTCGGCCGGCGCCTATGTCGCTCTCTACCCGCGTCAGGGGACCGGCCCGAAGCTGCTCCTCCAACGCGTCGACGAGCCGAAGGCCTCGAAGAACCGGATGCACCTCGACATCGAAACCCCAGACATCCACGTTGAAGCCGACCGCCTCGCCGCGCTCGGCGCCCAGCCGGTCAGCGACGGCCCGCGCAGCGAGCACGGCAGCTCCTGGATCCTCATGGCCGACCCGGACGGCAACGAGTTCTGTGTCTGCGACAACGGCAACGCAGCGGCCGGCGAGACCGCCGAATGACCGCGGCGTCCACCGGCACGGTCCTGGATCCGATCGAACGGGCGGCGCTGCAACGACGCACCCTGCGCGTCCTCGCGTCCGGTCAAGTCGTGGGCGCCGCCGCGCTCGCATCGGCGGTCACCGTCGGTGCGTTTGTGATCCAAGGCATCCTCGGTCAGAACACGCCATGGGCCGGCGCTGCGACCGCGACCGTCACCATGGGAACTGCGTTCATGGCCCAGGTCCTGTCGCGACTCATGCAACGACGCGGCCGACGCGTCGGCCTACAACTCGGCTACGGCATGGCCGTCGTCGGCGGCCTCACCGCAGCGCTCGGCGCGCAGACCGAGCTGCTCCCGGTGTTCCTGCTCGGACTGTTCCTCTACGGCAACGGACAGGCCTCGAACCTTCTTGCCCGCTACGCCGCCACCGACCTCGCCGAACCCGACGAACGCAGCCGGGCGATGAGCCGCATCGTGTTCGCCTCGACCTTCGGTGCCGTGCTCGGCCCCCTCCTGATCGGTCCCACCGAACGGGCCGGGCAGGACTGGTTCGGCCTCCACAAGTACACGGGTCCGTGGCTGTTCAGCTCGCTGTTCTTCACCGCGGCGATGATCAACACCGCCCTCCGATTGCGACCGGACCCGCTCATCGCCGCAGGCGGCGTGACCCCTGCGGGAGCGGTCCGGACACCGCTGCGGATCGGTGCGACCATCCAGTCCATCAGCCGCCACCCTCAGGCTCGACTCGCCGTGTTCGCGATGGTCATCTCCCAAGTGACCATGGTCGCGGTGATGGCGATGACACCGGTGCACCTCAAGTTGCACGGGCATGAAGGTGTCAGCCAGTACGTCGTGTCGCTGCACATCGCCGGCATGTACGCGTTCAGCCCCCTCGTCGGCCGCTACAGCGACCGGCGTGGACGGCTCGCGACGATCTACGTCGGAGCCGGACTGCTCGTCGTCGCCACCCTCATGGCCGCTCTTTCTGGCGATGTCGAACAGTTGCTGTTCCCGTCGTTGTGGATTCTCGGCATCGGATGGAACTTCGGGCTCATCGGCGGTTCCAGTCTCCTCATCGACAGCATCCCGGTCACCGAACGGATCGCGACACAAGGTGTCGCCGATCTGCTGATGAGCTTCTGTGGCGGCATGGCCGGCTTCGCCTCCGGCTTCATCCGCCGCGCCTTCGGCTTCCACATCCTCGCCACGCTCGCAACCATCGCCGCTGGCGCACTCCTCGCCGCCGCTTACAGCGCACGACTCAGCCAGGCGCGACGCGCGCCCGACCCGGTGTCAGCCTGACCCCGAGGTCAGCGCAAGCTCGAAGAAGAGAACTCCCTCAGTCGGGTCCTCGACGTACGGCGCACACGGCACGAAACCAAGCGACCGGTACAGGCCCGCCGCCTGAACCATCGTCGGCAACGTGTTCAACACCAGACGATCGAGCCCCTGCGATCGCGTGCGGGTGATCAGTTCAACGATCAAGGCTCGACCGAGACCTGATGCGCGTGAGGCCGGATTGACGAACAGCCGGCGCACTTCACCGATTCCCTCGGCGGGCACCCGCATGCCGACGCACCCTTCCGGCTGACCATCGTCGCCGACAGCGAGCAAGAGGAAGCCTGGGGCGTCGTAGAACGAACGAAGCTGCACCAGCTCCGATGAGATGTCATCGAATCAAGCGCAGATCTCCGCGGCGGAGGCGAAACCCTCCACCGCCCGCTGATATGCACCGAACAACCGGCGAGCCGATGCGTAGTGCGCGTCCGTCGAAACCTGGCTGATTCGGCTCATCACCTCAACATAGCCAGCCGATTCGGTCGGCTCTCGGCAAATCCGACGTCGGCGGGGCCGGCACTTCGACATCGGGCGCGTCGCCGGGATGTCAACGGGTCCAGCGAGGCGATTGTCGGACTCGATCACTGGCGTGGTTGGATTTGTGGCTTCAATGTGCGAAAATAGAACAGTGGTAACGACAGTGGCTTCGCACACCGAACTGGGACGAC
This sequence comes from Actinomycetes bacterium, assembly GCA_025358125.1. Lineage (GTDB taxonomy): Bacteria > Actinomycetota > Acidimicrobiia > Acidimicrobiales > Ilumatobacteraceae > WLMZ01. The sequence goes on along the minus strand of JANYKS010000017.1, from coordinate 1,407 downwards.
GTATCGCACTCGGTCGTGAACTTGCAGGGCTCACGCAAGTCGAGTTGGCCGATCGGACGGGACTGGATCGTTCTGTTGTGGCGAAGATAGAAACTGGTGCTCGGCGAGTCTCTGCCGCTGACTTGGTCAACTTCGCGACCGTGCTCGACAGGCCTCTGGATTGGTTTGTTGTCGAGTCGTCGCCGTCGGTGGTCAGCCGCCGCACCGACCCGGCAATCGGTCCTCACTCTGCTCGTCTCGATGCCAGAGTGGAACGGGTCAGTAGGGACGTGGCGTTCCTGGTGCGTGAAGGCATTTTGCCGCAGCGGGAGGCTCGCACGTTTTCGATGCCAACCACCTTTGCCGACGCTGAGAAGCTTGCAGCCGAGGCCCGAAAGGCAATGGGCGAACAATCGGGTCCACTGTTGGACCTCCAAGCACTCGTGGAACGAGTGGGCCTGCTTGCCTTCGCGTTCGAGTTGGAAGGGGATGGAGCGTACGTCGAGGTTGAAGGCTGGGGCGCCGCGGTGGTCGCCAGTGTGGACGCCGGTCGCCGACGATTCAGTCTGGCCCATGAACTCGGTCATCACCTCGTTGGCGATGCCTACGCAGCGGAACCAAATGTCGGCGGCAGCAGAACTGAAAAGCTGTTGAATGCGTTCGCCGCTCATCTGCTGCTTCCACGCGGCGAGATCACGGAGCTGTGGAAGTCGTATGCCGATCGGCGCCTTGGGGCGGTTGCGATTGCAGCTCGGTTTCGGGTGAGTTGGTCCGTGGTCTGTCTCCATCTGGGCACTCTCCGCTTGATCAGTGCCGGTGAGCGGGACCGGTTGTACAAGCAGCCACCGACGCGTGGTGACTACCTTGAAGTGGTGGAGCGTTGGGAGCCCGAAATGACTCCGCCGTCCGTGCCCCCGCTGTACGCGAGTCGAGTGGTGTCGGCATATCGCGCTGGCCGGCTGACGCGCGAGCGGACGGTGGAGTTGCTTTGGTACTCGATCGATGAAACCGAGTTGCCGGCGGTAGAGGTCTCCCCGATCGGGTCCTTTCGTCGCGAATTCGAACCGATGAAGTGACAACAATCGTTCCGTTCTGAGCCTGCCCGCCTCGGCGTCTTCAAAATGTGGTTGACCTGCGGTGTTGGGCTCGGGGCAGAGTGCGGCGATTGCTCGGGTGCGTACACCGAACCCGGCCCGCCGAGGCGCCGACCGCAACCTTCGCGACGCACGACGCCTACTCGGCGAATGCGAAGCGACCGAAGGCAAAGCCTCGATCGGCGGGCGCCGCCCGAACAAGCAACCACTCGTCGCGAGTTCCGATGGTCGGCGCGTTCATGGTTGCCGCCCGAGGAACGCGACGAGCTGCTCGGTCGGTGCGGCGCCGGCGGGCGCGGGCACCTCGGGTCCGAAACGTCCAGGTCGAATTTCC
>JANYKS010000116.1 GCA_025358125.1 Actinomycetes bacterium | reverse complement strand
GGGTCTGTACCGGGGGGCCCCCGCTGAACGAGGAGTTGCAGTGCGACTGCGGTGCCCGCTTCGCTCGGGCACGCCCGACCGGTGACCACGGTGTGATGAGGTGCTCGTTCCTGTGAGCTGGAGTGGTGACGACCTGGTGGTGATCTGCGGCGGCAATCACTTCCGCGGTGAGAAGAAGATGCACGACGTGCATCTGGCAGAGCATCTCGCAGCTCATACGCGGGTGCTGTACGTGGACCCGCCGGTGTCACATCTGACGCCTCGCCGCCGCCCCGAACTGGCTGCGATGCTCGAGCATCCGCGACTGCGGCTGATCGGCGACTCGCTCGCTCAGCTCACGCCGGTCGTCGCGCCGAAACCGCTGTCGGCGCCAGTGGTGCGCTCGACGGAGCTGCTCGTGCGGAGGGCTATCGTCCATGCCGTTCGCCGGCTCGGAGCGACCCCCGCGGCGATCATCAGTGCGTGGCCGTTCCTCGACGTCTTCGACGCGTGCCCCGACGCCCGGAAGGTCTACTGGTGGACCGACGATCCGGCATCAGCCGCCGATCTGTGGCGGATGAACCGCGCCCGGCTCGTGGCCGGGGACCGACGGATCGCGGCGCGGTCGGACCTCGTGATCGCCGTGAGTGAACGAGCCGTGGAGCGGTTCCGCGCCGAAGGACTCGATGCCCGGTTCTTCCCGAACGGCTGCGATGCGGAGACGATGGCTCTGACTGATGTGGTGCCGGTCGCCCCGGATGTTCGTCTCCCTGCACCCGTGGCAGGCTTCGTCGGCCACCTCAATGCGAGAACGGATCTGTCCCTGCTCGAAGGAGTAGCCGCCAGCGGGATGTCACTGCTCATGGTTGGTCCCTGTGTGCCCGGCTTCGAGCCGGAACGGATGGCGGCACTGTGTGCCTGCCCACACGTCGCGTGGGTGGGTTCTCGTCCTTTCGACCAGATTCCGGCGTATCTCGGACATGTCGACGTCGGACTCGTTCCTTACGCCGACACCGAGTTCAATCGTTCGAGTTTCCCGCTCAAGGCTTTGGAGTACCTGGCAGCCGGACGCCCTGTGGTGTCCACCGGGCTTCCCGGCATCCGGTGGCTGGCAACCGACCAGATCGTGGTGGCCGACACTCCATCGGCCTTCGCCGAGGCCGTTGCACGGTCAGTGGCCGGCGCCAGGGACCCGATTGCCATGGAACGGCGGAGGGCCTTCGCAGGCGGGCACAGCTGGACGGAACGGGCCTGGGTGCTCGCATCGCTACTCGGGCTCGGCGGTGACGCAGCGGCGAGGAGCCCGAGGCCAACCCTGATCGCCCCGCATCCGAACCCGGCCGCGTACGCCGAGAGGAGTCGAAGTTGAACGCTTTCGAGACAGGCGCCCCCCGTCTCGGTGATGGGCGGGTGGGTGATGTCGCTTCGCTGACGCAGTTCGCGAATGACGCGCTTCCCAGCCTTCGTCGTGCGAGCGGCTTGATGTGTTTCGACCGCCCACGAGACGTGCCCCTGCTGCGCGGTGAGTCGGTGCGGTATTCGATCATGGTCCTGCTCGGACTGCTCCGCCGTTCGCGGACGGGAGGCGACGTCGCGATCGACCCGAACGAGCTTCACCGTCAGATCCACGCTCACCGCGAGGGCCTCGGTGTCGGCGATCTCGGGCTCCTCCTCTGGGCCGACGTTCGGATGGGCGCGCCGACAGCGAGGTCCACCCTGGCGGCGCTCGATCGGCGATCGGCCGACACCGGGCTTGGCCGCCTCGAGGGAATGGAGATCGCCTGGCTGGTCCTCGGAGCCGTGGAGGCCCAGGTCGGCGGCCTCCCCGCGACAGCAGTCCTCGATCGGGCCGTGACGAATCTGTACCACCGCGGATCCCGAACCACGCCGCTGTTGCGTCATGACGAACGTGGGCACTGGCGATCCCGCCTCCCCAACTTCGCGACCGAGATCTACTCCCTGCTCGCCTTCAGCGAACTCGCGCGGCACGATCTGGCATCCGGCGCGCAGAAGAGGGCGGTGCGGCTCGCAGACGTACTGATCGACCTCCGCCAGCCCGATGGAGGTTGGCCGTGGCTCTTCCACGCCGACAGTGGTGTCGTCGTCGAGCGCTACGAGATCTACTCCGTCCACCAGGACGCGATGGCTCCGATGGCGTTCTTCGCGTTGGCGGAGGTCACGGGCGACGAGGCGTACGCACGCGCCGCTGTCGAGGGATTTCAGTGGTGCCTCGGCAAGAACGAACTTGCCTTCGACTTCTACGAGGCTGGGGAACGGTTTGCTCACAGATCCATCCGCCGCCGAGGCGCCGTGGCTCGCCGCGGCAATCTCTCGGCGAACTCCGTGCTGGCGGTATCGGGTCGCCGCCCGAGCGTCGATCTGGGTGGGCTCGAGATCAACACCACGTGCCGGCCGTACCACCTCGGATGGATCCTCGAGGCATGGTCTGGGCGGGATTCGATGTCAGCACTCAAAGGAGCAACAGCATGACGATCACCGATCACTACCCCGGCCCGCAGGTGCAGCTCTTCGGTGTCCACATCGACGCACTGGACGCCGGTCAGACACTTGATCGCGCGTTCGAACTCGCCGATCGGGGTGTGCCCTCGCAACACGTCGTCCTCAACGCGTCCAAGGTCGTGCAGATGGACGCCGATGAGCAGTTGAGGGAGATCATCGACGGCTGCGATCTGGTCAACGCCGACGGCGCCTCGGTGGTCTGGGCGAGCCGACTTCTCGGCCGGCCGTTGCCCGAACGGGTGGCCGGTGTCGATCTCTTCACCGCGATCGTCGAACGGGCGGCCTCAACCGGCCATCGGCTCTACTTCCTCGGTGCGACCGACGAAGTGCTCGACGAGATGATCCGGCGCCTCCGCAAACGCCATCCGGGGATCCAGATCTGCGGTGCGCGGAACGGCTACTGGAGTGACGACGGCGAGGTGATCGACGCGATACGGATGGCATCCCCGGATTTTCTCTTCCTCGCGATTCCGAGTCCGCGCAAGGAATACTGGCTCCACCAGCACCTCGGGGACCTCGGCGTCCCCTTCGTGATGGGTGTCGGTGGATCCTTCGACGTGCTTGCCGGAAAGGTCCGAAGAGCGCCCGTTTGGGTGCAGCGGATCGGTTGCGAGTGGTTGTACCGGCTCTGCCAGGAGCCGCGGCGAATGTGGAAGCGCTATCTGGTCGGCAACACGAAGTTCCTCGGCCTGACCGCGCGCGAGTGGAGGAGGACGAGATGATCCGACGCCCCGTGGTCGTGGCAGGAGCCCGACCGAATTTCGTGAAGGTCGCCCCGCTCCTGCGCGCCTGTGCGGCGGCCGGCATCGAGGCATCGCTCGTCCACACCGGCCAGCACTATGACGCCGTCATGTCCGACAGCTTCTTCGAGATGTTGCGGATACCCGAACCGGTCGCGAATCTCGGGGTGGGATCCGGTACACACGCCGTGCAAACGGCTGCCGTGATGGTGGCGTTCGAAGAGTGGTTGGCGTCGAACGCGGCCGACGCGGTCCTTGTCGTCGGCGATGTCAACTCGACCGTTGCCTGCACGCTGGTGGCAGCCAAGGCGGGCATCCCGGTCGGGCATGTCGAAGCCGGGCTCCGCTCGTTCGATCGTTCGATGCCAGAGGAGGTCAATCGGATCGTGGTCGACGGACTCGCCACCTGGCTGTTCACGCCGAGCGCCGATGCCGATCGGAACCTGTTGGCCGAAGGCGTTGAACCGGTTCGGATTCATCGAGTCGGCAATGTGATGGTCGACAGTCTCCTCGGTGCCATCGAGATGGCGCGCCTGCGGACCATCCACGCGGACCTCGCGCTGCCACAACGGTATGGGCTGGTCACGCTGCACCGCCCGGCGCTCGTTGACGATCACGCCCGCATGGAAGCGATGATGAGGACACTCGACGAGGTCGCGCGAGCCGTGCCACTCGTGTTCCCGGTGCATCCCCGCACCCTGGCGATGTTGGCGCGCTCGCCCGTCTCGATCGACGCCTCCAGAATCCGCCTCGTTGAACCACAGACCTATCTCGACTTCCTCGCGCTGGAAGCCGGGGCAGCGATCGTGCTCACCGACTCGGGCGGGGTCCAGGAGGAGACGACCGTTCTCGGTGTGCCCTGTCTCACGATCCGAGAGAACACCGAACGGCCGATCACGATCACGCTGGGCACGAACACTCTGGTCGGGTTCGATCACGATGTCATCGTGGCTGCGGCCGGCAGGGCACTTTCGTCGAAACGGTACAAGGCTCCTATCGAACTGTGGGACGGGAGTGCGTGTGAGCGCATCGTCGACGTGTTGATTGCCGATCAGCGGCGACCGAGCTTCATTCCTGCGGTACTCGGCGAGAATCAGTCGGCGGAATTCGTCGCCGGCCGGGCCGTGGCAGATGTTTTCGCTTCCCGGGCGGCAGATCCGGAATTCGGTCATCAGCGTCTCGTCGCCACGTCCGTCGGTTAGAGTTCCGTGAACGGGCGGGACGGTCGGCTGACCGAGAGGGAAATGACCGGAGGGTCGTTCCGCATGAAGCAGCAACACATTCCACGGAGTTTCAACCAGCGATCACACGGCCGTCGCGTGCTCGGCGTGCTCGTATCGGCATTAGCCGTTGTCGGACTGATCGGGTTGACACTGAAGCCGGCCTTACCTTTTACCGCCGCAGCGGGTGGCCCAGAAGCCCTCCCGGGTGTGGTTGTCGTTCGGTCCGCTGCCGTAGCCAGGGCGGCCGCCGTTCGCGTCGCGCCTCCGTCGCCACCCCCCACCGCACCGGGTTCGCCACCGGCGACAAATGGCTTCCCATCGGCGGCGACCACGGGTGTGCCGGCGGGTATGGTCCTGCAGCCATCCGGTTCGGTCACGGTGAACACGGCCGGTACCGTCCTCGATCGGCTCGATATCAGCGGCACCGTCACGATCAACGCTTCGGACGTGGTCCTTCGCAACAGCCGAGTGACGGGAAGTGACTTCGCCCTCGTCCGCGTCAAAGCCGGTGTCACCGGTGTGCGAATCGAAGACACGGAGATCAACGGGCGCGGTCTCTCCGGCACGTCGAACTCGATGGGGGTCTACGGCCCCGCGACCGTGGTCCGCGCCAATATCTACGGGGTCGAGAACGGCGTCGCACCGTTCAGTAACTCGACGGTGCGGGACAGCTACATCCACGACCTGGGCGCTCCGGGTTCCCCGCACTACGACGGCATTCAGATCGACGGCGACCTGTCGAACATCGTCATCCAGCACAACACCGTCGACGTCAGCAACCACGACCAGACGTCGGCGGTGATGATCGACAATTACTTCGGCCCGACGGCCAACGTTGCCGTCACCGGGAACCGTCTCCTCGGAGGCGGATACACGGTCTACTCCGACGGGCAGTTCAGCGGCGGAGCGATTTCGGGTGTGTCGTTCACCGGCAACCGGCTCGGCAGCGGATACTGGGGCTACTCCTCCATCGTTGCCAATACCCCGGTCTGGACGGGCAATGTCGATGACACGACGGGTGCCGCCGTCAGCGCCCACTGACGTCACGGCGAGCTGATGGACGTCCGCGACCGACTCGAACGTCGCCTCGGGAAGGCCAGGGCAGGGGCGCACAAACTCGTGTGGGGCGTCAGGACCGTCGGTGTCGGCGCGACAATTCAAGGTGCTGCACGCCTCATCGCGCTGCGCGTCCGGCGGCCGACATCTGCCGCAGTGCATCTGCGTTCCGGTGGCACACTGACGTACGACTATCCGAGCCAACTCGTGCCGGCGCTCGTCGTGTTCGGCGACCTCATCGATCCGGAGTTCGAATTCCTCCGGCTGGTGTCGAAAACTTCTTGGATCGTCATCGATGTAGGGGCCGGCATCGGCCAGTTCAGTGTCTTCGCCGCCCGTCTCCCGAGCGCCGCCGTGCACGCTTTCGAACCCAGCATCGCCAACATCCGCAGCCTCCGACGCAACGTCGAGCTCAACGGGGTGTCCGATCGCGTGGTGCTGCATCAGACGGCGTTGTCGGCAGAATCGGGCGAAGCTCTCTTCACCACAGCACCAAAGGCATATCTCAGCCGCCTTGATTCGGTCGTCGGCGCTGCGGACGGGACGCTCGTGCCGGTCCGGACGCTCAGTGACGAATGCCGTGATCTCGGCATCGACCGGGTCGACGTGTTGAAGATCAACGTCGCCGGGTTCGAGCCGGCGGTGCTCGAGGGAGCAGACCCGTTCCTCAGCGAGGGCCGTGCGGACGTCCTCGTCCTCTTGATCGGAACGCAGTCACTCACCGCGTACGGTCGCCTCGCCGGTCACGGGTATCGCTTCTTCTTCTTCCATCCGATCGAGCGCGTCCTGCACGAGGTCGCCCGCTTCGACGACGAATTCCTCGTGACCCGCCCATGGCCCGCCCGCCACGTCCTCGGGGTGCACACGTCGGCAATCGAGCGCGGCATTCTCGGCCGGATCGGAATCGTGCGGCCGACAGCGATCCCCTCGGACACCGCCACGCCACGGACAACTCGACGACAAGCCCATGGCTCTGTGGTCTAGACCCAATACCGGGCGGGGTCAGTGGATGGCGATCGATCCGGAAAAGACCCGGCTCGCCAATAGATCCACATCCTCGATGACCATCAGGTCCGCAACTGCAACGACGCCTGTGGTCAAGTGTCGATGGGCTTGGCGGAGCCGGGCCCGATCGAGCGCGTTGCGAACCGAACGAGCGTTGGCGAAATGCGGTTGCGATCGGCGGCGGCCGATGTAGGCCCGCATCGCGTCGCGGCCCTGTGCCGAGAGCTGGTACGACTGCTGGTCGAGGAGCAACACCGCGATGTCGACGAGTTCGTCGTCGCTGTAATCGGGGAAGTCGATGTGATGGGCGATCCGCGACCGGAACCCGGGGTTGGAGCCGAAGAAACGTTCCATCCGATCGGGGTATCCGGCCAGGATCACCACAAGATCCTGGCGTTGCTCCTCCATCACCTGCAACAGGATCTCGATCGCCTCCTGACCATAGTCGCGCTCGTTCTCCGGGCGGTGCAGGTAATAGGCTTCGTCGATGAAGAGCACGCCACCGAGTGCTCGCTTGATGACCTCCTTCGTCTTCGGCGCGGTGTGGCCGATGTACTCGCCGACGAGGTCGTCACGCGTCACGCAGATCACGCGCGGCGTGCGCAGGTAGCCGAGGCGGTGGAGAATGTCGGCCATCGTCATCGCAACCGTGGTCTTGCCGGTCCCCGGGTTGCCGGTAAAGCTCATATGGAGCGTGGGCGGGTCGGCCGACAACCCGAGCCGATGGCGCACCCGATCGACCAAGAGCAACGACGCGATCTCGGTGATGCGCTGCTTGACAGGCGCGAGGCCGACGAGCTTGGCGTCGAGGTCGGCGAGGAAGGTGTCGATCCCGGCCTCGCGACGCTCCGCGTCGAGGTCGACGGTTTCGGCTCCTGGCGCCAACGGCTTCACCGGACGGGACCCGAAGCGCGGACCACTTGGAACCCCGGTTCGACGTCGGGTCGTCCGACAATGAACGACAGTCGCACACTTTCCCAGCCGCGGGTGGACTCGAACGCGACGAGACGGATGTAGGACCCGACTCGCGCCTCACGGCACCGGGTCAGTTCGTCCATCACCGGTGCAGGGGACACGAGGTCGAACATTGGTTGGCCCCACATCTCCCAGTAGGTGTTGCGCGGGTGGGGATCGTCGGTGTATTCGATGCTGATCGGCCAGCCATGGTCGATGCAGTACAGCATCTGGGCGGTGATCTGAACGTCGGTCAGGTCCGGTAGGAATGAGAAGGCACCTTGGGTCAATCGCACGATCTTCTCCTGTTCAGCTCGAGGTCGCGGTCGGCACGTAATCGGGGGAGTCGGTCGGCGTGTAGTCGAAGGTCACGTCTCCCCATGTCTCCAGCGCCCGAGCGAGCGGGGCGCACTGTCGAGCTGCCCGACGCAGGATGTCCGGGCCGTCGTGGTAGAAGTCGCGACCCTCGTTTCGGGCCATGACCATCGTCTCCAGCGCGACACGGTTGGCTGTGGCGCCGGCCGCGATGCCGTCGGGATGGCCGATCGTCCCACCGCCGAATTGCAGCACGACATCTTCGCCGAGGTGGTGGAGCAGCTGATGCATCTGCCCGGCGTGGATGCCCCCGGATGCAACCGGCATCACCTTGTTCAGCGAGGCCCACGGCTGATCGAAGAACAACCCGCGGTCCAACCGGCGATGGGTGTGTTCGTCGCGCAGGGTGTCGTAGATACCTGCCACCGTTGCCGGGTCGCCCTCCAACTTGCCGACCACCGTGCCCGCGTGGAGGTGGTCGACACCGGCCATCCGCATCCATTTCGCGATCACGCGAAAGCTGACCCCATGATCGCGCTGACGCGTATAGGTGCTGTGCCCGGCGCGGTGCAGATGCAGGATCATGTCGTTGGCCCTGGCCCATGCGGACATCGATTGGATCGCGGTGTAGCCGATGACGAGATCGATCATCACGACCACCGAACCGAGTTTCTTGGCGAAGTCGGCGCGCTCGTACATCTGCTCCATCGTCGCCGCGGTCACGTTCAGGTACGTGCCCTTGATCTCGCCCGTCGCCGCCTCGGCTCGGTTGACCGCCTCCATGCAGTAGAGGAAGCGGTCGCGCCAGTGCATGAAGGGTTGCGAGCCGATGTTCTCGTCGTCTTTGGTGAAGTCGAGACCACCGCGCAACGCCTCGTAGACGACCCTCCCGTAGTTCCTTGCGGACAGCCCGAGCTTGGGCTTGACGGTCGCACCGAGCAACGGTCGCCCGAACTTGTCCAAGCGTTCACGCTCGACGACGATGCCGGTCGGTGGGCCCGGAAATGTCTTCAGATACGCAACGGGGATCCGCATGTCCTCCAACCGCAGCGCCTTGAGCGGTTTGAATCCGAACACGTTGCCGATGATCGATGCCGTCAGGTTGGAAATCGAGCCGGGTTCGAACAGGTCGAGGTCGTAGGCGACCCACGCGAACCACTGGTCGTCGCGGTGCGGCACGGGCTCGAGGCGATAGGCCTTGGCGCGGTAGTTCTCGCACGCCGTCAAGCGATCCGTCCACACGACCGTCCATGTCGCCGTCGACGATTCGCCGGCGACGGCGGCGGCCGCCTCGATCGGGTCGACCCCGGCTTGCGGTGTGATCCGGAACACGGCGAGCACATCGGTGTCCGTCGGTTCGTAGTCGGGTTGCCAGTAGCCCATCTCGGCGTAGGGCATCACGCCTGCCCGGTACCGGTCCTTCGCTGTGTTGTCGTTCACGAATATCTCCTGTTCGTTCTCATGCATGCCGCTTCCGCTCGACGAGGCGATGGATCAGCGGCGTCAGCATCAGCTGCATCGCCAGGTCCAACTTGCCTCCGGGGATGACAAGGCTGTTCGCGCGCGACATGAAGCTGTCATGGATCATCGAGACGAGGTACGGGAAGTCGATGCCGCGCGGGTCACGGAACCGGATCACCACGATCGATTCCTCGGGTGTCGGGATGTAGCGCGCGATGAACGGATTCGACGTGTCCACCGTCGGCACCCGCTGGAAGTTGATGTCGGTGCGGGTGAACTGTGGGCACATGTAGTTCACGTAGTCGGGCATCCGGCGCAGGATGGTGTCGGTGACTGCTTCGGTGGAGTACCCACGGGTGTCGCGGTCGCGGTTCAACTTCTGGATCCACTCGAGGTTGATCACCGGGACGACACCGATCTTGAGGTCGGCCCACCGCGCAATGTCGACCGAATCGGTCACCACCGCTCCGTGCAGGCCTTCGTAGAACATCAGATCCGTTTCGTTGGCGACGTCTTGCCACTCGGTGAACGTGCCGGGCGGACGCTGATACCGCTGTGCCTCGGCTTCGTCGTGGACGTAGTGGCGCGTCCGCACCGTGCCACGCTCGCTGTAGCTGCGAAACGCGGCTTCGAGCTCGGGCAGCAGGTTCGCTTCCGGCCCGAAGTGACTGAAGTGGCGATCCCCGTCGCGCTCGCGTGCGGCGGTCGCGAGCTGCATTCCCTCGCGGTCGTGGCGGTGGAAGGCGTCACCCTCGACCGACAGTGAACGCAACGCCTCCCGGCGGAATATCTGCTCGAAGGTGTGCTTCACGGTGGTGGTGCCGGCGCCGGAGGATCCGGTCACCGAGATGATGGGAAAGCGCGTCGACATCTCGATCAGGCCCGGAAGAGGCCGCGGCGGCCGAAGAGAGGGGAGTGCTCGCCGGAGTACGGCTGCTTCGACATGTAGTGGCCGAACGTCGTCACGGCCGAGGGGTCGCCGAAGATCATCGGTGTGCGTTGCTGGAGCCTGGACGGTCGTTTGTCGAGGAGCCGTTCGGTGCCGTCGGTGGCCATCCCACCGGCCTGCTCGACCAAGAACGCGAGCGGGTTCGCTTCGTCGATCAGCCGCAGCCGGCCGTCGGCGCCACCGACGCGCTCTTCGGGCGGTGACACGAACACCCCACCGCAGTTGAGGATTCGCAGCGCGTCCGCCGAGAGCACGCCGCTCCACCGAAGGTCGGCGTCCGCGCCCCTCGGACCATCAGATCCGGCGAACAGGTCGTCCACGTAGGTCCGAACGGATGCCGGCCAGCGGCGGTATCTCGACACGTCGATCGCACAGTCGCGAGTGGAGGTGGGCAGGCCGAGGGCGCGGACGAAACGGCCCTCACCCGTTCGGCCGTTCAGCAGGTACTGATCCGTCCCGGCGCCGACGGTCAGGGCTAGCGACGTTGCCGGCCCATAGACGACCAGGCCCGCTGCCACCTGCCGCCGTCCCCTTGCAAGGAACGGAGCCGGACCGCCCAGGATGGAGAAGATGGTGCCGCGCATTCCCGTCGGGCCGAGCGCGCCGTCGAGTGGCTTGACCACCAACGCGAGCGACCCACCGCCGCCCGTACGGACGGACGAGTCCAGCGATGCGGTCCAGAGCTCGGCAACCGGCGCGATCGCAGCCGCAGCGGTGATCGCGTCGTGGGCGCGAGCGTCGGCGGCGGGCTCGCCGTCGGCGAGCATCGCCGCGATCGAGCAACATGCCGACGCCATGGCCTTCACCGTTCGCGCGATCTCGTCGCGGCGCGTATCTCCCTCACACCACGAATCGAGACGAGCGTCCAGTTGGATGAGCTGTTCGACGGGCATGGGTCGATCTTGACGCACGACCGGGGCGAAGTAAAGATCAATGATCTGCGCATCATCGAAACAAATTCTTTTCCATCTATGCTGCACGGGCGAGGCCAAGAGACAGAGGAGCAGCCGTGGGTGATACGACCTTGAAGCAGTTGCGCTCACTCGCCGCTACTGTTCACGCGGGCACCATCGCCGGGGCGGCGAAGCAACTGCACGTCACGCCTCCCGCCGTCGCCCAGCAACTGCGACTGCTCGAGCGAGGTGTCGGTATGGCGCTCGTTCAGCGCACCGATCGCGGCCTACACCCCACCGATGCAGGCCGTGAACTGCTTGCCACGACGGCGCGGATCGAGGCCGAGCTGACGAGCTGCGATCGCCTGCTCGATGCCTTGCGCGATGGGCGCTCGGGTACGTTGGTCTTCGGGGCCGTCTCGACGGCAAAGTACTTCGCGCCGCAGTTGCTGGCGGCCTTCTGGGCCACCCATCGAGAGGTCGACATCCGGCTCGTCATCGGCAACCGCGACGAGACGGTTCGCTCCTTGACCGATTTCGAACTCGATCTCGCGATCATGGGGCGCCCCCCGGCTGAACTCGATCTCGTCATCGCTCCCATCGGCGAGCACCCACACGTAATCATCGCATCGCCGCGGCACTCGCTCGCCGGCAGCGCGCGCATCACCCAGCGCCGACTGGGGGACGAAACGTTCCTCGTGCGCGAGCACGGGTCGGGGACGCGGTCGCTGGCCGAGCGCTTCTTCGCGACCGCCGGTATCGAACCGCGCATCGGCATGGAGATCGCCAGCAACGAGACGATCAAACAAGCCGTGATCGCCGATCTCGGCATTGCCTTGATCTCCGCCCACACTGTTGCCGCCGAGATCGAAGATGGGCGCCTGGTCGTGGTCAACGTCGCCGGGTTCCCGATCGTCCGCGAGTGGTTCGTGGTCCGCCGCCCCTCGAAGCGGCTGGGGCCGGCGGGCGAGTTGTTCTGGGAGTTCCTTGCCGATTGTGGCGCCGCTCACTTCCCGTGACCGCCCACGCGGCGCCACGTTCGCGCTTGACACTCGACGCGATCGGTGTAGGTTTCGCGCCGAGTAGAACCTCAAGGGAGGGCCAATGGGTCGGTTTCACTATCATGCCGGCGGAACCGGGCACACCCACGATCATGGTGTCGACGATCATGCCGGCCACGATGATCATGCCGGCCACGATGATCATGCCGGACACGATGATCATGCCGGACACGATCTGGACCCCGGCGAAGCGTCGGGCAACTTCGTCGGTGACCACTCGGGTTATGAGACGGGAGCGCTGCGGGTCGATGTCCTGGAACGGATCCTCGGCGAGAACGATCGCACAGCCGACGCCAATCGCGCCGATTTCGCCAGCGCCGGCGTTCGTGTCGTCAACCTCATGTCGTCGCCGGGTGCCGGTAAGACCACCTTGCTGCGCGAAACGTTGATCCGCCTCGGTGGGTCACCGCGGGTCGGCATCATCGAGGGTGACATCGAGACCTCGCTCGACGCCGAACGGCTGGCGGGCCTCGGCGCACCGGTGTCGCTCGTCAATACCGCCAACGGGTTCGGCGGTGAATGCCATCTCGACGCGACCATGGTGCGGTCGGCACTGGCCCGTCTGCCGCTCGCAGATCTCGACCTCGTGGTCGTGGAGAACGTCGGCAACCTCGTGTGCCCGGCGGAGTTCGACGTTGGCCAAGATGCGCGCGCCATGATCTTCAGCGTGACCGAGGGTGAGGACAAGCCGCTGAAGTACCCCGTCATGTTCCGGTCGGCCGATCTCGTCGTGATCAACAAGATCGACCTGCTGCCGTACCTCGACGTGGAGCTCGGCCGGTTCTACGCCAATCTCCACGACGTCAATCCGGGGGTCGAGGTGATCGAGCTGTCGGCCAAGACCGGCGAAGGACTCGACGAATGGTGCAGCTGGCTGGTTTCGATCGGTTCATGATCGGGTGCGACGGCGACCGCACCGCGCGGTCTACGGACCCGAGGCGTCGGCCGTGATGTCGAGCGACGTCACGTACAGTTCGTTGCCGCTCATCACGCTCGTTTCGGTGGACCCACACGATCCGCAGCGGAAGATCGGCTCGTCGAGCTGCGTGCGCGCCCCGCATTGTCGGCATTCGATCACCGCCGGGATCTCGCTGACTTCGAGCGGCACACCGTCGAGAGGCGTGTTGAACACCACCATCTCCCAGCAGTGGCACAGCGTGTCCGGCACCACCTGGCGCAGGTGACCGACATCGACACGGACGCGTTCGACGGGCCGTCCGGCCGCGGCCTGATGTGCGATCTTGGCGATCGCGGTGCAGATCGACACCTCATGCACGGGCGCAGCATAGAGGACGCTGTCTTGACAATCGGCCACGGGGAATATAGGAAGGACGCAATTCATGCAACGCCACCGCTTCGCTGAAGTGGTCCGGGGGCAGCAATGACCGAGCACAATGCTACGACAGTCGGCTGGCAGCCGAGCCGACGTTCCCGGTTCGAGTTGGCAGCGCCGCGACACTTCCTGCTCCCCGCGATCCTGCTCCTCCTGGCCGAGGCACCGCAGCACGGCTACAGCCTGGCCAAGGGTGTGGACGAGTTGCGGGTGGGTCACGTCGATCGGCCGAGCGTGTACCGGGCGCTCGCCCAACTCGAACTCGACGGACTGGTCGGTTCGTCGCCGGAGGCGCCGCGGGCCGGACAGGGCCGCCGTGCATACTGCCTGACCGAAGAGGGCGAGCAGGTGCTGCGCTCCTGGATGGGCGTGATCAAGCAGGAGCGCGACGGACTTGATCGAGTGCTTCGCCGCTACGTGGCCAGTGGCACCGTCGACGCGGTTCTCGCGGAGGTCGAGGGTGGTTGGCACGCGGTGACGGCAACACCGTGGTCACCGGTTTCGTCGACATCTCGGATCGATCGGAGCCGACGGTCCTCGTTGTCAGCGGCTGGGCCCGATGCCTGGGCCGAGATCGGCTGCGATCCGGCGGACATCGATTCCCGGCGCCCCGAGGTGATCCGGTTCCGAGTCGTGCCGGACCGGTCGGTCGTGTTGATCGACGCCCGCTCGTCGGTCGGGCCGATCACCTTCGGCGCGATCGGCGTCGCCGGCGTCATCGAAGCGTCCGTCGCCGGTCGCCGGATCTGCCCACAGCCTCTCCCGACGGCGCATCTCCAGATGGACGTCGAACGCCTGCAGTCTGGGAACAGTCTCTACGACGCAGAGTTGTTGCGCCGGATCGATGCCCGCCGCCATCCCAGCGTGAGCCTCGAGCTGCGTGGGTGCACGGCCCTCGGCTCCAGCGGGCGTTACCGGCTCGTCGGCGAAATGACCTTCCACGGGGTCAAAAGGCCGCTCGACGGAACCGTCGCGGTGGTCATGTCGTCGGATCACACGATGGTGGTGCGCGGCGAGCAGGTGGTCGACATTCGCGACTTCGGCATTGCATCGCCGACGGTGTTGATGTTGCGGATCTATCCGGATGTCGTCGTAAAGTTGCAGCTCGAAGCAGAACTCGAGCAGCCGAGCCGGTCTCATGGGGCTAATGGGCTGTAACGGGGAGCGGGAGCAACACAGAGAAAGGGGAAGTCATGGGACTGCTGCTGGTCTTCGCCGCCGGGTATGTGATGGGCTCACGGGCCGGGGGCGAAAGCCTTGACGAGGTGGTCGATGCCGTTCACGCGATCCGTGAATCCGACGAGTTCCACGACTTCGTCAAGGCGGTGCGCACCCACGCCGCCCACTCGCTGCGGGAGATGGCGGCAATGGTGGAACGGGCGCGGGAGCGGACCGACGAGCCCGGTGCGCCGACCGATCTCGTCGCGCGGGTGAGGCTCATCGTCGGAGGGCGCTGAGCGTGTCGTCGTGGCTGACGCCGCGCACGCCGACGACATCACCTGACGAGCCGACGGCTGGTTCGGCGCGCGTTGCGAACGAGCGTGTCACTGCGTCGGCGCCCACCACGCGGTACACGTCCTCGTACGGCTGACTCGTCGCCACGGCACCCTCCATCAACGAGCGGACGCGATCGCGGTCGTCAGGGTGCACCACGCTGAGGTGCGCGTCGAGCGTGCCGTCGAAGTCGCGTGGGTCGACCCCGTGCATGCGGTGGAGCTCGTCGCTCCACTGCACCGCGTCGCTGCCGACGTCCCACAGCCAGCGGCCGACGTGCGCGAGCGCCTCCCACTCCCGGAACCGCTGCTCCACCTCGGCCAGCGCAGCCTGTGCGAGGCGGGTTTCGGTGAGCTCTTGGGCAACGCCGACCGCACCCATGAATGCGCCGGATGCTCCGGTGACAGCGGACACGGAGAGCGCGATCGGAATCGGCATGCCGTCCTTGCGCCGTATCTCGGTGAACTCTCGTTCGACGCGTTCTCCCGCTGCGACTCGTTCTTGGACCGACTCCAGGTCGGCACGCAAGTGCTTGGGCGCCAACATTCTCAGCGCGTGGCCGACAACTTCGTCCTCGGAGTAGCCGAAGATCCGTTCTGCGCCTCGGTTCCAACTGACGATGTGGCCGGTTGTGTCCTGGCTGAACAACGCGAGGCTCGAAAGATCGGCGAAGATGTCGAGCACCGCCCGCCCGCTGAAGCCGCCCTCGCGGTTGCCGCTGGCGCTCTCGACGAGGCTGACGGTGCGGCCGAGGAGCTCGCCCGGCGCGACGCCGAGAATCTCGGCGGCAGCGGGCGTCGCGCGGACGACCCGACCATCCTTTGCCAACACGAGCACCGCATCGGCCACATCCTCGATCGGATCCCTCATGGTGATCGAACACTATCGCGCCATTGTCCGCGCATCGACCGGCGCGATGTCTGCCCTTGCTGGCACGGGTGGAAAGGCGTACTGTCCGAGCGATGACGACCGCGCCCGGCGCGGCTTGACGGAGGTACGACCAATGACGGCCATGGCAGAGGATCTCCGCGGCGGCCGCGATGTCGACATCGGTGACCCGCTCGCGATCGCTGCGCTGTCGCTTGCCCGGCGGTTCGCCGGAGGAGGCACGCTGTGGTGCATCGCTCCCGAGTGGCCCGAGCACGCCCGTCATGTCGCGGTCGAGTTCGTGCACCCGGTGCTGGTCGGCAAACGGGCGTTGCCAGCGGTGAGCGTCGACGCATCGGATCCGGCGGTCGTGCTTCGATCGCTGGTGCGATCGGGCGACGTCGTACTCGCCGTGAGCAGCGGCGACTCCTCCTCGACGCTCGCCGTTATGCGCCGCGCCGAGGCCTGGGGCGCAATGACCATCTGGATCGGCGCCGGTGAGCCGCCGACGGCGCGGGCCGCAGATCACATCCTGTGGGTCGATGACGACGACGACGAGCAGAAGGGCCTGGCCGTGCACGATGGCCGGATGGTGCTGCTCTATCACGTGTTGTGGGAGCTGACCCACGTCTGCTTCGAACATCCCGGGTTGCTCGCTGCAACCGACGAGGCGGAGTGCGGGGACGGCGAGGTCTGCATCACCTGCTCGGACGAAGGCCGACTCGGCGAAGTGATCGCCACGAACGGCCCCTCCTCTTTCAGCGTGCGTACGGCGCGGGGCGTCGAGATGATCGACACGATGATCCTCGACGCGGTCGCGCCGGGCGATCTCGTGCTGATCCACGCCGGTGTTGCCATCGCAGTGCTGCCTTGACATGACCGAACGCACCGACTTCCTCTATCCGTTCATCGAGGCGGACGAGCGCGACGCCGGCGCGCTGTTGATCGACCTCGCCGAGTCCGCACGCGGTAAGGCAGCGGCGAGCGCGGAACTCCGTCGTGTGACGCTCGAGCAATCAGCTACCGCAGTCGGGGCAGCGGCTGCGGCGATGACCGATCGATTCGCCCGAGGTGGCCGGTTGTTCGTGTTCGGCAACGGCGGCAGTTCCACGGACGCGGCGTCGCTCGCTGCGCTGTTCATCGAGCCACCGTGGGGCCGACCGCTGCCGGCGCGCAACCTCGTCGGCGACTCCGCCGTGCTGACGGCCCTCGGTAACGACGTCGGGTTCGATCTCGTGTTCTCGCGGCAGTTGATGGCACACGCCGGCAGCGACGACATCGCGATCGGCCTGTCGACGAGCGGCAACTCCCGCAACCTGCTGAACGCGTTCACCGAAGCCGCAAACCGGGGCATGCTGACGATCGGCATCGCGGGCTACTCGGGCGGCGAGATGGCGCAGTCACGACACGTGAAGCACTGCCTGATGGTCAACTCCGACAGTGTCCACCGGATCCAGGAGACACAGGCGGCGCTCGGTTTCGCATTGTGGCGAGACGTGCAGGCGCGAATGGCGAACGAGGAGAACGGGCGATGACGACACCCGGCGATCGGGAGGCAGAGGTCCTCGAACGGATCGAGGCGTTCCGCCGACGGCGGCCGCGGCTGATCGACGACATGATCACAATGGCCCACGGGGCGGGCGGCAAGGCGTCCGCTGCGCTGGTCGATGCCGTGTTCGTCGAGGCGTTCGCGCCAGGGGACCGCACGCCTCTGGCCGACGCCGCGACCCTCACACTGCCCACCGGTGAACGGTTGGCCTTTACGACGGATTCGTTCGTCGTGCAGCCGCGTCAGTTCCCCGGTGGCTCGATCGGTCACCTCGCGGTGCACGGCACCGTGAACGACCTCGCGGTCTCGGGAGCCAAGCCGGTATGGCTGTCGGCGGGATTCGTGATCGAGGAGGGCTTCCCCGTCGCCGAGCTGCGCGAAATCGTCGCCGACATGGCAGAGGCCGCTGCGGCCGCCGGCGTCGTCATCGTCACCGGTGACACCAAGGTGGTGGGCAAGGGGGCGGCCGACGGCCTCTACATCACCACGGCCGGCATCGGCATCGTTCCGGCCGGGCGGCACCTCGGACCCGAGTACGTGCAACCGGGCGACGTGGTGCTGCTCTCGGGCAACATGGCCGACCACGGTATGGCTGTGATGCTGGCCCGCGGCGACCTCATGCTCGATGCGGACATCCGATCCGACACGGCCCCGCTCGGTGAACTCGTCGCGGCTCTGCTCGATGCTGCGCCCTCCACGCGCTGGATGCGCGACCCAACTCGCGGCGGCGTCGCGACGGTGTGCAACGAGCTCGCTCGCGACACGAACCTTGCGGTGGTCCTCGACGAGTCGCTGCTGCCGATCGCCCCCGCCGTGGTGGGTGCCTGTGATCTGCTCGGGATCGATCCGCTCTATGTCGCCAACGAGGGCAAGGTGCTCGTCGTGGTCGCACCGGAGCAGGCCGACGCCGCCCTCGAAGCGATGCGGTCGAACCCGCTGGGCGCCGACGCGACCCGGATCGGCGAGATCATGGCCGAGCCGCAAGCCATCGTCGTGCTGCTGACCAGCTTCGGTGGGACGAGGATCGTCGATATGCTCGTCGGCGACCCGCTCCCGCGCATCTGCTGACGCCGTGTCCGGCGGCGCGATGTCCAGGGAACGGCTGCGGGTCACCGGTACGGTGCAGGGCGTCGGCTTCCGGCCATTCGTCTACCGCCACGCGGTTGCGCTCGGGCTCACGGGCTATGTACTGAACGACAGCGCCGGAGTGCTCATCGACGTCGAAGGCACCGCTGACCGCATCGCCGAGCTGACCCGGTTGCTCGTCGACGACGCGCCGCCGCTTGCCCGTGTTGCGGCCGTGACCGCTGAGCGGTTGCAGCCGTCCGGTGCATCGACGGGGTTCCGTATCGTCGAAAGCGTTGATGCGGGCTCGGCCGACGTGCCCGTGAGCGTCGACACGACCACCTGTGCCGACTGCCTGGCGGAGGTCGACGACCCAGACGATCGGCGCTATCGCTACGCGTTCACGAATTGCACGAACTGCGGACCGCGGTACACCATCGTGCTCGGCGTGCCCTACGACAGGCCGGCCACGACGATGGCCGGCTTCGAGATGTGCGCGCGATGTCGAGCGGAGTACGACGACCCCGCGAACCGGCGGTTTCACGCCCAACCGAACGCCTGCCCGGCATGCGGCCCGCGGCTCGCGTGGCACGACATGTCTGGCGGAGTCGATGGCATCGGCGGCGTCACCGACGGCGCAATCGTCGGTCCGGCGGCGCTCGATGCAGCTCTTGGCGCCGTGATCTCCGGGCAGATCGTGGCAATGAAGGGCATCGGCGGCTATCACATCGTGGCCGACGCGACGAACAGCGCTGCGATAGCAGAGCTTCGCCGCCGCAAGGCCAGGGACGACAAGCCCTTTGCCGTGATGGTCGCGTCTCTGGCAGCCGCGCATCGGCTCTGCGAGCTCGACGATGTCGCTGCGGGCGCGCTGTCGTCGATCCGCCGCCCGATCGTGCTGGCACCACGCCGGACGGGCAGCGACGTTGCCGACGGTGTCGCGCCGGGTCTTGGCGAACTCGGGTTGATGCTGCCCTACAGCGCGCTGCACCACATGATGCTCGCGCGCGCGGCGCGGCCGCTCGTGATGACGAGTGGCAACCTCAGCGACGAACCCATCGCGCACAACGACGACGACGCAGTGGCGCGCCTCGGCCCGCTCGTCGACGGTCTGTTGCTGCACGACCGCCCGATCCACATCCGCTGCGACGACTCGGTGGTTCGCGCCACACCCGCCAGGCTGCAGGTGCTCCGACGCTCGCGTGGGTACGCGCCCGAGCCGCTCGGCCTGCCGTTCCGGGCCAAGCGGTCCGTGCTTGCCGTCGGAGCCGAGCTGAAGAGCACGGTGAGCGTCGCCAAGCACGGCTGGGTGGTGCCGAGTCATCACATCGGCGACCTCGAGCACCTCGCCACGTATCGGTCGTTCCTGCAGGCGGTCGATCACATCGCCCGGCTGTACGGGGTCGTGCCCGAGGTCGTCGCTCACGACATGCACCCCGAGTATCTGTCGAGCAAGTACGCCGCGCAGCTGGACCTACCGGCGGTCTCCGTGCAGCACCATCACGCCCACGTTGCAGCATGCATGGTCGAGCACGGCCGCACGGAGGCAGTGCTGGGCATCACCTATGACGGCCTCGGCTACGGGCCCGACGGGTCACTGTGGGGTGGCGAGATGCTCATCGCCGACTTCGTGTCATCACGCCGGGTCGCCCATCTCCGCCCCGTCCGGATGCCCGGCGGCGTTGCCGCCATCCGCGAGCCGTGGCGGATGGGTGCGGTGTGGGCAGCTGCGGCGAATGGGCGCGAAGAAGCCGCGCGGCGAGCGCACACACACGGTGTCGACGAAACAAGGGTGGGGTTGGTGCTCGATCTCGCCGAGCGCTCCTCGTCACCGGTCACCACGAGCGTAGGCCGGTTGTTCGATGCCGTCGCCGCACTGTTGGGTGGGCGACAACGGGTCAGCTATGAGGCCCAGGCTGCGATCGAGTTGGAAGCCATGGCCTGCGCCGTCGGCCGCGGCGAAGCGCCTCGCTACGACGGAGCGGTCGCGATAGCGCGTGAGGGTGATGCGCTCGTGCTCGATCCGGCGCCGTTGGTTGGCGCGCTCCTGCTCGATCTCGACGCCGGTGTCGAACCAGCGCTGATCGCAGCCGGTTTCCACGAGGCGTTCGGACGCGCCACGGTCGAGATGGCACGCAGGGTTGCCGCCGAGCATCGGCTCGACACGGTTGCCCTGACCGGTGGTGTCTTCCAGAACGCGCGCCTCACCGATGTGGTGGCGACCGGCTTGCGCACCGAGGGCTTTGATGTGCTCGTACACACTGTGATCCCACCCAACGATGGCGGCATCAGCGTCGGCCAGGCGGCAATCGCCGCGTTCGCGTCCGTGTGATCGCCACACGGCCGTGTGGGTGAGCAGTGCAAAACGCACTCATTGACGAATTCCCGAGGCCGGCGTAGAACGGGGCCAGTCCCATCGGTGCCACGATGATCGCTGTCCCCGGCACCGACCATCGTACGTGCGCCGGATCTTGTCGGCGCCGTGGCACAAAGGAGTGAGCATGACGGCTACGGAAGCCCCTCCGGACGAACTGGTCGTCCATATCCTCTGGCTCAACGCCGGTCTCGGCTGCGACGGCGATTCGGTCGCCTTGACCGCGGCGACACAACCCACCATCGAAGAGATCGCGCTGGGCGGATTGCCGGGGCTACCGAAGATCGCCGTCCATTGGCCGCTGATCGATTTCGAATGCGGCCCGAACGGCGGCGCCGACGACTTCCTCGAGTGGTACTTCAAAGCCGCTCGGGGGGAGTTGGAGCCGTTCGTCTTGGTCGTCGAGGGCTCGATCCCGAACGAGGAAATCACCGGCGAGGGCTACTGGACCGGCTTCGGCAACAACCCCGAGACCGGCCAGCCGATGACGGTGAACGCCTGGCTCGACCGCCTCGCACCGAACGCGCTCGCCATTCTGGCGGTCGGCACGTGCGCGACGTACGGCGGTATCCACGCGATGGCCGGCAACCCGACGGGCGCGATGGGCGTGCCGGACTATCTTGGTTGGGGTTGGAAGTCCAAGGCCGGCATTCCGATCGTTTGCGTGCCAGGATGCCCAGCCCATCCGGACAACATGTCAGAGACCATCACGTACCTGCTGTACCAGGCGACAGGGCAGGCACCGATGATCCCGCTCGACGACGCCCTGCGGCCGCAGTGGTTGTTCGGCGCCACCGTTCACGAGGGATGTGACCGTGCGGGCTACTACGAGCAGGGGGATTTCGCGACCGAGTACGGCTCGCCGAAATGCATCGTCAAGCTCGGCTGCTGGGGACCCGTCGTCAAATGCAACGTACCGAAGCGCGGCTGGATCAACGGTGTCGGAGGTTGCCCCAACGTCGGTGGCATCTGCATCGGCTGCACGATGCCCGGCTTTCCTGACAAGTTCATGCCGTTCATGGACGAACCGCCCGGTGCGCGGGTGTCGACGCTCGTCAGCGGTCTCTACGGCACGGCGATCCGCAGCTTGCGCAAGATCACGGCCAAGACGGTCGACGAAGAACCGAAGTGGAGAGTAAAGGGCAACAAGTTGCTCACCGGCTACAAGGGAGATCTGGGGTAAAGACCATGGCAACAGTCACTGAAAACCTGCGGCCGGACGGTCAAGGCAAGCAACTCATCGAAATGGCGTGGGACCCGATCACACGCATCGTCGGCAGCCTCGGCATCTACACCAAGATCGACTGGGCGAACAAGACAGTGGCCGAGTGCCACAGCACGTCGTCGATCTTTCGGGGCTACAGCATCTTCATGAAGGGCAAGGACCCGCGCGACGCCCACTTCATCACGAGCCGCATCTGTGGCATCTGCGGCGACAACCATGCGACGTGCTCGTGCTACGCACAGAACATGGCGTACGGCGTGAAACCGCCGGCGCTCGCCGAACAGATCGTGAACCTCGGCGAGGCGGCCGAGTACATGTTCGACCACAACATCTTCCAGGAGAACCTCGTCGGCGTCGACTACTGCGAAAAGATGGTCGCCGAGACCAATCCCGGCGTGCTCGATCTGGCAAACCGCACCGAAGCTCCGCACGCTGGCGAGCACGGCTGCAAGACGATCGGCGACATCATGCGCCAGTTGAACCCGTTCACCGGCGACTTCTACCGCGAGGCGTTGCAGGTCAGCCGGTACACGCGTGAGATGTTCTGCCTGATGGAGGGCCGCCACGTGCACCCCTCGACGCTGTATCCCGGTGGTGTCGGCACTACTGCGACGATTCAGCTGTTCACCGACTATGCCAGCCGGTTGATGCGCTACGTCGAGTTCATGAAGCGGGTCGTGCCACTGCACGACGACCTGTTCGACTTCTTCTACGAGGCGATGCCGGGGTACGAGCAGGTCGGCAACCGTCGCATCCTGCTCGGCTGCTGGGGCTCGTTCCAGGATCCCGATGTCTGCAACTTCGATTACAGGGACATGAGTCAGTGGGGCCGGGCGATGGGAGTCACGCCGGGCGTGATCGTTGACGGCAAACTCGTCACCAACGATCTCGTCGACATCAACCTCGGTATCCGCATCCTGCTCGGCCACTCCTTCTACGAGAGCTGGGAGGACCAGGAGATCTTCGTCACCAAGGATCCGCTGGGCAACCCCGTGGACCGCAACCACCCATGGAACCAGACGACGATCCCGAAGCCGCAAAAACGTGACTTCGACGGTAACTACAGCTGGGTCATGTCACCTCGCTGGTTCGACGGCAAGGACCACCTCGCACTCGATACGGGTGGCGGTCCGCTCGCCCGGCTGTGGTCGACCGCATTGTCCGGCCTCGTCGATCTCGGAGGCTACGTGCAGGCCACGGGTACGAGCGTGAAGATCAATCTTCCGAAGACCGCGCTGAAGGGCCCGGTGAGCTTCGAATGGAAGATCCCGAAGTGGTCGAACACGATCGAACGCAACCGTGCCCGCACCTACTTCCAGGCCTATGCGGCCGCCGCAGCATTGCATTTCCTCGACAAGGCGCTCGAGGACGTGCGGGCCGGCAGGACCAAGACGTGGGAGCCGTTCACGGTACCCGAGGACGGTATCGGTTGCGGTTTCACCGAGGCCGTGCGCGGCGTGCAGTCACACCACATGGTGATCCGCGACGGCAAGATCGCGAATTACCACCCGTATCCGCCGACGCCGTGGAATGCCAACCCGCGCGACTCCTTCGGAACACCCGGCCCGTATGAGGACGCGGTGCAGGGTTGCCCGATCTTCGAGGAAAACGATCTCGAGCACTTCAAGGGCATCGACATCATGCGCACCGTGCGCAGCTTCGATCCGTGCCTGCCGTGCGGCGTCCACATGTATCTGGGCAAGGGGCACGTCGTCAAGAAGATGCATTCGCCAACGATGCTCAATCACGAGGACCTGATCTGAGCGTGTCGAACGAGCGAACCATCGGCGACACCATCGAGCGCTCGCTCGAACAGTTGCAGGCGAGGGTCGACCCTCGCGTCTTCGACCAGGCCGTCGAGCTGGTGCAGCTCGTCAGCCAGTTGTACGGCTCAGGACTCGCTCGGATCATGAAGTTGGCCGAGCAGCACGCACCGGATCTCGTCGGCCTGATCGTTGCCGACGATCTGTTGGCCAGCTTGCTCGTCGCCAACGGGTTGCACCCCGATAATCTGATCGTGCGCATCGAGCGTGCACTCGAAGGCGTGCGGCCGTTCCTCGCGGGCCACGGCGGGGACGTTGAATTGCTGGATATCGACGAGCGCCTCGGTGCCGTGCACCTGAGGTTGCTCGGGAGTTGCGACGGCTGCCCCTCATCGGCGGTCACGCTGCGCACGACCGTGGAGCGAGCCATCGTCGAGGCAGCGCCCGAAATCGTGATCATCGATGTCGAGGAGCCGACCCAACCTGACGTCGTAACTCCAATTTCACTGACCTCCAAGCCGATCCTCGCGTTCGATCCTGCGAGCGGCTGCGGCGCGGCGCTCGCATCGGATGTGAGCGTGTCGTGAGTGAAGGCCAGCCGCTGAGCGCGGTCCTGAAAAGGATCGGCGACATACGGCTGAAGCCGAAGCCGCGCCCCGGCGAGCGCTGCGAGCTCTGCGCGGAATTGATCCCCGACGAGCACGGGCATGTGGTCGATCTCGAAACCCGCGCGCTGATGTGCGCGTGCCGGCCGTGCTATTTGGTGTTCGCCCCCGAGGGCGCCGGTGGCGCGAGATTCCGCTCCGTGCCGGACCGCTTCGTCTCGTTCCCCGACTTCACACTCTCCGCTGCGGAGTGGGACGCGCTCCAGATCCCTGTCGGTGTCGCCTTCTTCTTCGTGAACTCGGCGCTCGGTCGTGTCGCTGGGTTCTATCCGAGCCCGGCCGGCGCCACCGAATCGTTGCTGTCACTGGAGGCGTGGGACGAGATCGTCGGCGCCAACCCGGATCTCTCGACCCTGCGCCCCGATGTCGAAGCGTTCCTCGTGCGCAGCGCAGATCGTCGCACGGGTGTGGCGCAGGCGCAGGCAGAGTGCTACCTCGTGCCGATCGACGTCTGCTACGAGCTGGTGGGCGAGCTGAGGAGGCTGTGGCGGGGCTTCGACGGCGGTGCGGAAGCGCACGCCGCGCTCGACGCGTTCTTCGATCGTGTGCGCGCCCGCGCTCGTCCAGCGCGGACCTCGGCACGGACCTCGGCGGAGGGCGTTCGGTCATGAGCCCGGTCTCGTTCGAGGTTCTGGGCGCACGAGCGGAGGCGTTCGCAGCAGTGCCCACACTGATGCTTCGCTTGCGGATCACCTCGCCCGCAAATAGCCCCGTGCACGCGATGGCACTCCGTTGCCAGATCATGATCGAACCGAAGCGACGCCACTACGAAGGCGCCGAAGAACGTCGCCTCACGGAGCTGTTCGGTGAGACGCCGCGCTGGGGCGACACGTTGCGGCCGTTCCTGTGGGCAAACGTGGGTATGACGGTCAACGGCTTCAGCGACAGCACCGAGGTCGACCTGCCGATCACGTGCACGTACGATTTCGAGATCGCATCGACGAAGTACATGCATGCGCTCGATGACGGCGAAATCCCGATCGTCGTCATGTTCTCGGGTACCGTGTTCGCCAAGAGCGCAGCCGGTTTGAGCGCTGTGCCCGTGTCGTGGAGCGAAGAATCGTCGTACCGGCTGCCGGTCGCCCTCTGGCGCGAGATGATGGACCTGTACTTTCCCAACTGCGCATGGCTGCGTCTGGGACGCCAGACACTCGACTCGCTGCAACGCTACAAAGTGGACCGGGCACTGCGGACGTGGGACGAGACCTTCGAGATGCTGTTGAAGGAAGCGGGAGAGGACCTGTGAGCAGCGCAACCTCCGAAGTTCCTGCCGTTCGAGCGGACCGTTTTGCGTCGGCGCGCCTCGTCGCCGACGCCGTGCTCTACGAAGGTTATGTGCTGTACCCGTACCGGGCATCGGCGCAGAAGAACCAGTTGCGGTGGCAGTTCGGTGTGCTCGCCCCAGAGAACCACGCGCGTTCGTGCGGGTCGGAACGATGGTCGATGCGCAGTGAGGTGATCGTCGATCCGGGTGATCAACCGATGTTCACCGTGCGGATCCGCTGCCTCCAGGTCAAGCATCGCGACGTCGAGGCAAGCGCCGACGATGGAACGACGTTCACGCCCGTCGCCTCGCTGCATGTCGGGGGCAGAATGGTGGTGGCGTGGGACGAAGCGGTCGACCACGAGATCGATGTCGATGTCCTTGCGCTGCTGCCACTCGCCGATGCGGCCAAGGAGCACCGGTTCACGTTGGTGGCCGGCGACGACGTCGAACTGTTCCGCGGGTCCGGCGGTGAGACCATCGGTCGCGCAATCCGGCGGTGCGAGCGGGTCGATGGCGTGGTTCGCATCTCGACTCGATGGGCAGACGGGGATGCAGCGCTGCTCAAGGTCTCGATCACTGTCGAGAACACGACGGCCTGGAACGAACAGGGCGCGGATCGCGACACCGCCATGCGCCGGTCGTTGATTGCGGTGCACACCCTTTTGGCGGTCGACGATGCGTCGTTCGTGTCGTTGTTGGAGCCTGCGGCGTTCGCCGAGCAGGCCGTCGCCGGCTGTACGAGCGACGGCACGTTCCCGGTGTTGATCGGAAACGAGGTCACCGCCAGCGTGATGCTGTCGTCTCCGATCATCCTCTACGACTACCCGGCGGTCGCGCCTGAGAGCGTTGGCAACTTCTGTGACTCGACCGAGATCGACGAGATCCTCGCGTTGCGGGTGATGACCCTGACCGACGAGGAGAAGGCGGAGGCCCGCGGCACGGATCCACGCGCAGCGGCCATCATCGACCGTTGCGACGACCTGCCCGAGGAGATCTGGTCGCGACTGCACGGAGCGGTCCGCTCGCTGCGACCGATCGATACGGCGCCCGTCGCGTCCGAGCGAGATGGCGGCAATCCGTCGGTGCCGTGGTGGGACCCCGGACAGGACTCGTCTTTCGATCCCTTCACGGACGTGATGCAGATCGGCGGCGTCGAGGTTGCCAATGGCACGCGCGTGCGCCTGAATCCCTCCCGTCGGGCCGACGCCCACGATCTGTTCTACGCGGGCCAGTTGGCCGTGGTGAAAGGGGTCTTCAACGACGTCGACGGCAACCAACACGTCGCCGTCGTGCTCGACGACGATCCGGCCCGCGACATGTTCGAGTGGCAAGGCCGGTTCCTGTACTTCCACCCCGACGAGATCGAAGTGCTGGCGTGAATGTGCTCGTCGCCGGCATCGGCAACATCTTCCTCGGTGACGACGGCTTCGGCGTCGAGGTCGTCAAGCGCATGGACGGGATGTCGGTGCCTGCCGGGGTCAAGGTTGCAGACTTCGGCATCCGCGGCGTGCACCTGTCGTTCGAATTGCTCGATGGTTACGACGCGCTGGTGCTCGTCGACGCGATGCCGATGGGCGAAGAGCCGGGTACGGTCGCGATCTTCGAGCCAGACGTCGAGTCGGTGGAAGCAAATGGCATGGACGCTCACTCGATGAACCCGGCCGTCGTGCTCGGCCTGTTGACCAGCATGGGTGGCCATGTGCCGCATGTCGTGGTGGTCGGCTGCGAGCCGCTCACCGTGGAGGAGGGCATCGGGTTGTCCGAACCCGTCACCGCAGCAATCGCGCCGGCCGTCGAAACGGTCCGCCGGGTTCTCGCCGATATCTATTCCAACCTCCAGGAGGAGCTCCCATCATGATCCACCGTTTTCTGTTCTCGTTGCTGTTGGCAGTGGTTGCAGGCCTTGTCGTGAAGTCGCTCCCCGACATCGCTCGCTACCTCAAGATCCGGGCGATGTAGTCGTCCATGGCCCGATACCGGATCGACCCGAAACGGTCGCACGTGTGGATTGACGCGCGTTCGAACGTGCATCCGATCCACACCGAGGCCGACGGACTCGATGGCTGGCTCGAGCTGGACATCCGTGACGGAAAGATCAACCTCGACTTGGCGCCTCGCGGCCATCTCGAGTTCCCAGTCGAGAACCTCACCTCGGGTAAGGCGCTCGAAGACCGTGAATTGCGGCGGCGGATCGACTCCCGACGTTTTCCGACGATTGCCGGCGACCTCAAGCTGATGAAAGCGCACAACGGCGAGGCGGGTCTTGTTGTCAACGGCGATCTTACGTTCCGCGGTGTGACCCGGTCGTACGAGGACCAGATGACATTCGAAGGCCTCGACGGCGAGGCAGTGAAGCTGACGGGCCAGTCGACCTTCGACATCCGCGACTTCGGCATGGAGCCGCCGAGGATTCTGATGTTGAAGGTTCAACCCGAAGTGATGGTTCGTGTAGAAATCGTCGCCGAGAAGGAGAGCTGACATGTGCCTCGGGATCCCGGGTCAGGTCGTGGAGATGCATCCGACACACGAACATCTCGCTCGTGTCGATGTGAGCGGAGTCGGCCGGATGATCAACATCGGCTTGCTCGAGGACGAGAACGTCGTGCCGGGTGACTGGGTGCTCATCCACGTCGGATTCGCGATGTCGAAGATCGACGAGGAGGAGGCCCGCCTCGCCCTCGCGTCGTTGCAGATGATGGGCGAGGCCTTCACCGACGAGGTCGAGGCGTTGATGACCTCGCCGACGACAATGACCACAGGACCTACAACAAGAGGAGATGGTGAACGATGGGAGTTTTGATCGGTTTGATAGTCGGCTACGTCATGGGCACGAAGGCCGGTGCGAATGAGTTGGAAGAACTGAAGGGGGCTTGGAAGGCGATCAGGTCGTCGGACGAAGCCCACGACATGATGGCCGGAGGGCTCTCGATGGCGCGCAGCCTGCTCAGCAAGGGCGGGGGACTCCTCGCAGAGCGTCTCCAAGCCCAGGGCAACGACGGGGGTTCGGCCTGGTCGACCGTTCTGCGCCCGACGGGATGAGGCACCGATGAAGTTCGTCGACGAGTATCGCGACCCGGTGGCTGCTCGTTCTGTAGTCGCACGCATCGTCGATCTCGCCGGTGACGACCACTTCAAGTTCATGGAGGTGTGTGGCGGGCACACCCACACCATCTATCGACATGGCATCGAGCACGTGCTGCCGGAAGGCGTCGAGCTGGTGCACGGGCCGGGTTGCCCTGTGTGCGTGATCCCGATGGGGCGCGTCGACGACGCGATCGCCATCGCCGAGACACCAGGAGTGATCTTCACGTCGTTCGGCGACATGATGCGCGTGCCGGGGAGCAAAGGCAACCTGCTCGGCGCGAAGGCTCGGGGCGCTGACGTGCGATTCGTGTACTCGCCGCTCGATGCCCTTCGAATCGCAGTCGACAACCCCGACCGCAACGTCGTGTTCTTCGCAGTCGGCTTCGAGACCACTGCGCCCTCGACGGCTATCACGCTGCTACACGCACGGGAACAGCGCGTCACCAACTTCCACGTGTTCTCGAACCACGTGACGATCGTGCCCCCGATCAAGGCCATCCTCGAATCACCCGACCTCCGGCTCGACGGTTTCCTCGGTCCCGGCCACGTGTCGACGGTCGTCGGCAACCGGCCGTACCGGTTCGTACCGGAGAAGTACGGCAAGCCGTTGGTGACAGCGGGGTTCGAGCCACTCGACATCCTGCAAGCGATCGTGATGCTGCTGTTGCAGATCCGCCAGGGCCGCTGCGAGGTCGAGAACCAGTACACGCGCGTCGTGCGCGATGAAGGTAATCCACGAGCGCTGCAGATCCTCGCCGAGGTGTTCGAGTTGCGGCCCCACTTCGAGTGGCGCGGGCTCGGTTTCATCTCGCAGAGCGCGCTGCGGTTGCGGCCGGAGTTCGCGGACTTCGACGCCGAGCTGCGCTATGCGGTTCCCGGCGTCCGGGTCGCCGACCCGAAAGCGTGCCAATGTGGTGAGGTTCTGAAGGGCGTCATCAAACCGTGGGAGTGCAAGGTCTTCGGTACTGCGTGCACACCGGAGACACCGATCGGAACGTGCATGGTGTCATCCGAGGGGGCATGCGCGGCGTACTACAACTTCGGCCGAGTGCATCGAGAGGTGGCCGTGACGCTTGGCCGTTCGCGCTAGAGGTCTGGATCGTGTCGTTTCGCAGATCCGAGCGGCGCGATGACTCCCACAATCGGGACCTTCAGCCCTAGCCGGGCCCGGTTTCGGACGCCACGATGAACGCATACCGATTCGCTTCGAAAGAAGGAGAAACGAATGCGTGCAATCGAGCTGATCAACCGTCCTGGCGTCACCGTTCACCCCGACACCACTATCACCCAGGCAGCAGAACGGATGGAGCAGGCAGGTGTCGGCTGTCTCGCGATCGTCGACTCCGGCTCGCTCGTCGGCGTCGTGACGGACCGCGACCTCGTCCGGCGGGCGATGGCTCGTCGGCTGCCGGCGGATGTCCGCGTCGACTCCGTGATGACCGCACCCGTCATCAGCATTCAGGCGGATGCAGATGCGCGTTCCGCGTTCGAACTGTTCCGGACCCACGCCGTCCGGCGCGTGGCTGTGATGCGCGACCGCGAGTTCCTCGGCATGATCACGGTGGACGACCTGCTGGTCGTGCTGTCCCGGGAGCTGGCTGACATCGTGCGACCTGTCACGGCCGAGTTGCTGTTCGCTCACCACGACAGCCAGGTACCGGTAGCCACCGCGGGATCCAGCCAATGACCAGTCAGTTGCCTCACCGGATGAGGGTGATGTTGGTCGAGTCGGATGTCGGGAGCGGTGAGGAGTTCCGTGACGGGTGGACCCGTCGCGGTCACGCAGTGGTGTCGTGCAACGACGAAGACGGTGGGCCCTGCCGTAGCGTGAGCAGGCCGTCCGAGTGTCCGCTTCGGGCTCACGTCGACCTTGCGGTGCTCGTCAGCAGCGAATCCACGACCTCAGGTCTCAACGAGATGGGTTTCGTGTGCGCCAAACGGCATCGCGTACCGACGATGACGATCGATCCGGAGGTCGCTGACGACGAGTCCGGTCTGATCGAATCGCAAGCGACCGTTGCCCGGCGCCGAGTCGAGGCTGCATACGCGGAAGCGGTACAGCGACGGCTCCCGCCCGGTGCAGCAACTGTCAGTGTGCATCGCCTGGAGCGTCGTATCGTCGTCGATCTGTGTCAAGGGGACCATGACACCGATCCTCATCGTCGGTCATTCCTCGCAGACCTCGCTCGAGATGCAGTTCGCAACCATGACCCGTATGTCGATGTGATCGACGTCTGCGTGACGACCGCTCCCACCCTGGTCGTGTGAGCGCGGGAAGGCGCGGAACGGCATGTGGGCAAGGTGGCCGAGATCGTTGGCCAGTCGTTGCTTGCTCTCGCCGGGCAGCAGCGGCCGCCGAGCAGACCACGACAACCGCTACTCGCCGTTTCCGACGCCGAGGCCGGTCTTCTCATCGGCTGCTTGATCAGACGCCAGCAGAACCGAACTCTGCGTGGCGTGAGCGAGAACACCGGCCGTCGAGCCGCGGCGCAAACGCGGCAGGCCGGTCAGCCCTCGCGTTCCGAGCACGACCAGGTCAGGGTTGTTCTGCTCCAGATGACGCAAAAGCTCAACGGTCGGTACGCCGCACAGGATCTTGTGGCGTACGTCTGCTCCCACCGCAGTGAGCGGCACAGACGCGGCCTCGACGGCCTCCTCGACAGCGGCGCGACCATCGTCAACACCGACAATGGTCACGATCAGCTGGTCGACCCACCGCTACTCCGCGGTGCTACCAAGATGCATCGCCTTCGCGAGACCTGGTCCACGAGGGCAATGACCAACAGATCCGCCGACCGCGAGAGTGCGAGCCGTGGGTCCAGCTCACACGTCAGATGGATGACCTCGTCGATCCGGGAGTCGGACAAGGCGCGGCGCGGGTTGGCTGGTTGCCATTCGTGAAGTTCGCTACCCTCGGTTGAGACCCGATCAAGAGACGGCATCACGGCTGCGACGACCTCGATTCGCCATTGCGGCCACGGGTGGCAGTTGATCCACAACCATGCAAGATCAGCCGAAATCGATCCGTCGTCGCCGAATACCATCGTTCTGTCGGCCATACGGAAATCATCCGATCATCCAACCGCATTCGCTAGGGGACTTGGTCCTCAGACTCTCGCGGTTCAGGTGGTGAAGCGTGACGTGAGGGCATGGCGCGTCCTTCGCTTCGGGTTTGTCGGCTCGGCAAGACGGGCAACCACCGGGGTCGACTGACGTTGTTGTTAGATGTAGCATGCGTCGCCGGCAGGTGCGACGGAATTGTTCTCAGTGCCGGGCTCATGCGGCATCGATACCCCTGGCCCATCCGACATCTGCAAGCCGATGAAGCAGTGCTGCCATCGGAGCGCGAGCCCCGAGGGAGGAAGGAAAACGTGGATCTGGAGTTCTCCAAGAACGAGTCCGAGCTGCGCGACAACGTGCGGACCGTGCTGAGTGGTATCTGTACGCCGATGTTGGTGCGCTCGGTGTACGAGGGCGAGGGCGATCCCAACGTCCTCTGGAAACAGATGGTCGAGCTCTACTGGCCTGCGCTCGCGATCGCCGAGCCGCTGGGCGGCCTCGGCATGGGATTTCTCGAGGTGGCGATCGTCGCCGAGGAGCTCGGGCGTCGCGTCGCGCCGGGGCCGTTCCTCGGCACGGTCACCCAGTTCGCACCCGCGGTGCGCGAGATCGGCGCCGAGACGCACCATCAGCGGTTCCTGTCTGCCGTGGCCGCAGGTGAGTTGACCGGCGCGCTCGCGTTTGCCGAGGGCGGGCGCTGGACGCTCGACGCCGTGCGCACGACCGCCCGTCGAGGCGATGCAGGCTGGATCCTCGAGGGCGACAAAACGTCGGTGATCGACGGCGCCACCGCCGACGAGATCCTCGTGATCGCGCGCGGCGTCGGATCGCAGGGCGTCGAGGGCATCGGGGCGTTCGTCGTGCCACGCGTCATGGTCACGGTGCACCCGCGATCGGTCATCGACCCGACGGTGCAGGTGAGCGACCTGCGGTTCGAGTCGGTCGAAGTCCCAGACGACCGCGTTCTGGCCGCCCCGGGGGTCGATGGGGTGGCGGCCGCTGTCGAGCGGGCCGTCCAGGAGGCCACGGCTGCGCTCGCCATCTCCACCGTCGGCACCTGCCGAGCGATCTTCGAAATGACGCTGGAGTACGCCAAGGTGCGCGAGCAGTACGGGCGCCCGATCGGCTCGTTCCAGGCGCTCAAGCACCGCTTTGTGAACATGTACCTCGCCGTCGAGCGGGCCAGTTCGCTCTGCTACTACGCGGCGCTGACGATCGCCGAGCAAGACTCCCGCCGGGCGGAGGCGGTCTCCCTCGCGAAGGCAGCTGCCGGGGATTGCCAACGCCTTCTCGTCGGTGAAGGGCTCCAGCTCCACGGCGGGATCGGCTACACGTGGGAGCACGATCTGCACTTCTTCCTCAAGCGGGCGAAGTCGGGTGAGGCTCTCTTCGGGTCCGCAATCAGCCATCGCGCCGCACTTGCCACGTCGCTCGGGCTCGCCGGCTCGGCGAGCCCGAGC
>JANYKS010000034.1 GCA_025358125.1 Actinomycetes bacterium | reverse complement strand
TGCCGGGGCGGGTGCCGCTGCCGGGGCGGGTGCCGGTGCCGGGGCGGGTGCCGCTGCCCGCGATTCGGCCGTTGCTCGACTGGGGGCAGAGGCCTGCGTGCGCTGCCAGCAGGCCCGGACCTCGCTGGGCGCGGCGTGCTCACCGCCGCAGTACGCACACGCAATCGCCATACATATGTTCTACCGCATCAAACGCGTTTGCCTTGCACGCCTGCCAAGCGCCGAGTTTGCGCGAGCGATGATGCGAGACCATCGCATCATCGCGCCCGCAATCCTCTGGCAAATCCTCACCCAAACCTGCACGCAAGTCCTGCTGTCGGCGCGGCCCCGCTTGCGCTGCGCCGGTTCAAGATGGTGACGACCGACTGACCGACTGACCGGCCCGCCGGTCGACCGGGGGCCCTCTGCCCGTCCCGAACCGGCCCGGCCGCGACATTGCGCAGGCAGACAACGCACAGACGCTGCACGGGCCGACGCTGCACGGGCCGACGATGCACGGGCCGACGATGCACGCACAGACGCCGCACGGGCCGACGATGCACGCACGCTGCACGGGCAGAGGCTGCGCAGGCGATGCGCCGGGAATCCCGCAGCCGTAGGATTTGCTCCATGACGTCGATCTCCTCACTGCAGTTGGGCCACTCCTCGCTCGAAGCGACGTGGACGGACGACGTCGTCACGCGATATCCGTGGATCTGGTTGCGCGACCACGCCCACGACGCCGACACGCTCCATCCGGTCACCCAGCAGCGCCAGCTCTTCACCGCCTCATTGCCGGTGGATCTGCTCGGGACGGCCGCGTCCGTCGCCGACGACTCGGTCGTCGTCTCGTGGAATGATGCCGCCCCGGACTCCGTCCTGCCCGTTTCGTTCCTCTCCGCCCACCGTCACGCTGGCCAACCGCGAGCGGCCGTCGACACCCGGATCACCCCGTGGGACGCGGCATACATCGAGGCGAACCTGCCGACAGTTGCATACGGCGCTGTCATGGGCACCGACGAGGGTGTTGCCGAATGGCTCGGGAAGACGGCCGAGTTCGGGTTCTGCCTCGCCGTCGACACCCCGCCGGACGCCGTCGCAACCGAGGCCCTGCTGCGCCGGATCGGCTACGTGCGCGAGACGATCTTCGGTGGGATGTGGGAGTTCACCGCCGATCTCACCAAGGCCGACACGGCGTACACGAACCTCGAACTGCGCCCGCACACAGACGGCACGTACTCCCACGACGCGCCCGGCGTGCAGTTGCTCCACTGCATGCACTTCGAGGGCACCGGAGGCGAGAGCACGATGGTCGATGCGTTCGAGATCGCGAGACGCCTGGAGGCGACCGCCCCCGACCACTTCGCGACGTTGTCGACCGTGCACGTGCCTGGCCAGTACATCGGAGACGGATCGCACCTGATGGCCGCTCGCCCCATCCTTCGCCACGACCACACCGCCCGGTTGGTCCAGGTCTCGTTCAACAACTACGACCGGGCACCGTTCCTCCTCGAAGAGCACGAGATGATCGCGTTCTACGACGCGCTGCGCGCGTTCGACACGTTGGCCAACGATCCGTCGCTGCAGTGGCGCCATGTGCTGGCCCCGGGCGAGGCGCTGCTGTTCGACAACTGGCGCGTGCTCCACGGCCGGTGCGCCTATACGGGCGTTCGCCGGGTGTGCGGCGGCTACGTCAACCGCGAGGACGTCGAGAGCCGGCTGCGTCAACTGGGCGGCAAGGCGCGCCTGATGTAACGCCGCGGCATGGGGGCTGCCTCGGCATGACATCAGGCGCTCGACCAGCGGCCGAAACGGCCGAGCGCACCCCGATCAGAGCTGGAGGCTCTTGATCTCGAGGAACTCCTCGAGCCCGAACCGGCCGTATTCGCGCCCGACGCCCGACTGCTTGTAGCCGCCGAACGGCGCGTTCGGGTTGAACGCTCCACCGTTGACCTCGACCTGGCCTGTGCGCAGCCGGCGCGCGACCTGCTCGGCATGGGCCTTGTCGGCGGACCACACGCCACCCGCGAGTCCGTACACCACCCCGTTGGCGATGCGGACGGCGTCGTCTTCGTCGGCGTAGGGCAGGATCGACAGAACCGGCCCAAAAATCTCCTCCTGGGCGATGGTCATCTCCGGGGTGACGGCGGAGAACACCGTCGGGCGGACATAGAAACCGACGTCGACGCCCTCCGGCTTGCCGAGCCCACCGGCGACGAGCGTTGCGCCCTCGTCGATCCCCTTCTGGATGTAACCCTGCACCCGATCGCGCTGCGCCGCCGAGGCGAGCGGACCGAGGTGGACACCCTCGGCGAACGGGTCGCCAACCACCATCGCATTCGCGGTTGCGCCGGCGATCGCCTCTGCCTCGGCGAGCCGCTCACGTGGCACGAGCATCCGGGTCAGCGCCGAGCACGTCTGGCCGGAGTTGAGGAACGCCTTTCCGACACCGTCGCGCACGGCCTTCTTGAACCCGCCCTCGTCGAGGTCGGCGAGGAGCACGTTCGCGCTCTTGCCACCGAGTTCGAGCGCGATCTTCTTGATCGTCTCGGCACCGAGTTGGGCGACGCGCTTGCCGGCGCGAGTCGAGCCGGTGAACGACACCATGTCGACGTCGGGGTGCGACGCCATCGCCTCGCCGACGACCGGTCCGATGCCGGACACGAGGTTGAACACACCGTCCGGTAGACCGATCTCGTCGATGACCTCGGCGAGGATGAACGCATCGACGGGAGCGACCTCGCTCGGCTTGAGGACCACGGTGCATCCGGCGGCCATCGCGTACGCAACCTTGGCAGCGATCTGATGGAGCGGATAGTTCCAGGGCGTGATGCAGGCGACGACACCGATCGGCTCGCGCACGACGAGCGAGCTGCCGACGTTCTCCTCGAACTGATACCCCTGTGCGATCGCCGCGGCCTGATTGAAACTGTTGATCGGCAGGCCGACCTGCACGAGTTGGGAGAGCCACTTCGCCATGCCGGTCTCCTTCGAGATCGCGGTCGCGATTTCATCCATCCGCGCGCCGAGCGAATCGCCGATCCGGGTCATGTACTTGGCCCGCTCCTCGACCGCTGTCGACGACCAGGACTCGAACGCGCCTTTTGCCGCGGCAACGGCTGCATCGACGTCGGCGGCCGTTCCGGCGGGAACGGCTGCCATGACCTCTTCGTTGACGGAATCGATGACGTCGATCGTGTCGGCCGAGGCGGAAGGGGTCCAGGCGCCGTTGATGTAGAGCTTGTCGTAGATGGTCATGGTTGCTCCTGGGTGGATGAGTAGGGGAAAGCCGACGGCACTATGCAGGGTACGCCACCGTCTCGGTCGCTTTGGCAGCGGCCCACACCTGATCACCAGGACGCAGGCCGAGCGACGCGAGCGCCGTCGGCGTGATCTCGGCCACGAGCGGGATCGAGCCATCGAGACGGACCCGCACCCGGTCCGCGTACTGATCGATGTCGGCGACGGTGACGAGCCACGCGTTGCGCGGGCTACCGGATGGCCGCTCGCGATGCAGGGCGACCGACTGCGGCCGGATCACCACGAACGCGGCGCCGTCGGGGGCGTCGCCGGTTGCGACCACCTCGGCCCCGGTCGTGGAGGTGAGTACGTTGTGGCGCAGGTCGCCGGAGAGCAGATTGACGCCGACGAGATCGGCAACGTAGCGCGACCGCGGTTGCGCCGTGACTTCGGCGAGAGTGCCGGCCTGCACGACACGACCGGATTCGACAACGATGACCCGATCGGCGAGGGCATACGCGTCGACGGGATCGTGGGTGACGAGGATCCGCACGCCCTCGAATGTCGACAGGTGACGCCGGAGATCGCGGCGGACATCGCTGCGAGTGCTCGCGTCGAGTGCCGCCAGCGGTTCGTCGAGCAGGAGCAGGCGCGGCTCCGTGGCGAGCGCTCTCGCGAGCGCCACCCGCTGCGCCTGACCGCCGGACAGTTGGCCGGGGCGATGGCCGGCGAATCCAGCGAGACCCAGACGCTCGAGCCATTCCGAGGCCGTCGTGCGGGCGAGCGCCTTCTGCATGCCGCGTGCACGGAGCCCGAACGCGACGTTCTCCAACGCGGTCAGGTTTGCGAACAGCAAGTAGTCCTGGAAGACCACGCCGACCGGGCGCTGCTCGGCCGGCACGAACACACCGCCGGCGGGATCGTCGACGATCGTGCCACCGATCCGGATCGATCCGCGATCGACACGCAGCAGCCCCGCCAACGCGCGTACCACGGTGCTCTTGCCAGCACCGTTCGGGCCCAACAGCGCAACGACCTCGCCCGGCTCGGCCACGATGTCGACATCGAGATCGAGAGTGCCGAGCTGCAGCCCGATCGAGGCGCGCAGGCTCATCAGCCTCGTAACCCAGCCACTGTGCCGAGCCAACGATCGCGCAGACCGACGAGCACTGCGAAGGAGACAACGACCATCACGATCGCGAGGACGATCGCCTCGCCCTGGTCGGTGTCGAGGGCGAGGTACACAGACAACGGCATCGTCTGGGTCGTTCCCGGAAAACTGCCGGCGAACGTGATCGTCGCCCCGAACTCGCCGAATGCTCGGGCCCAGGCCAAGACGGCCCCAGCCACGAGCGCGGGGCGGATCGCGGGGATCGTGACCCGGTGGAAAACGTACCACCGCGATGCGCCGAGGGTCCGTGCCGCATCCTCGAATCGGCTGTCCATCTGGCGCAGCGCGGCCTCGACGGTGAGCATGCGGTTTGCTGCTCTTCTGGCGGCGGACGACCCTGCTCGGAGCGCTGTTCGCGTCGGCCGTGATGTTGCAGGTGGTGGTGCTGAACTTCTGCTACGACGTGCCGGTCAAGATCT
>JANYKS010000011.1 GCA_025358125.1 Actinomycetes bacterium | reverse complement strand
CCTGGCACGGCGACGAAGGTCGAGCTCAAGGAGCGGGGCGGCAACGTCGTCTATGAAGTGGATGTGACCGCGACGGCCGGCGGCGACTTCGATGTCGTCATCGATGCCGGCAACGCGAAAGTGCTCGACACCCACGCCGAGCACGGCGGCAACACAGCGGCCGATGCCGCGGCCGCCAGCACAGCAACGACCACCGGCTGAGCAACGACCACCGGCTGAGCCACGACCCGGCGCACGTTGATGCAAAGAGAGGGAGGACCCCACCGGTCCTCCCTCTCGCGTCCGTCACGCAACGAACGAGGCGGTCATTCGGGTTCCGTGATCGTCGCACGGGCACTGCGTTCGCGTTCGCGGTCGCGGTCGCATCATCGAATGTGCGATGGGCGGAGTCGCGAATGCCGCTATCCGAGAAGGCCTGTGACGGTGACCGGGACGAGCCGTAGCGTCTGCACCTGATCGAGGATCTTCGGCAGCGCCTTGATCGTATCCTTGTGGCCGAAGTGCAGGCTGACGATCGCGCCAGGATGCAGTGCTGCGTTGACCGTCGAAACGACCGCAGAAGCGCCCGGCTCGGTGAAATCACGCGAGTCGATGTCGTAGCCGACCGACACTGCGTACCCGGCAAGTCCGGCCTCGTCCAAGATCAACTGGGTTGGCACGTCGGTACCCGACGGCCTGAACCATTTGCCGATCGAGCCGATGAACGGCATCAGCGCCTGACCGCCGCCGACGATCTCGGCGCGGACCCGATCCTCGGACAGTTTCAACATCGATTGGTGACTTTTGGTGTGATTCCCGAGTTCGTGGCCATCGGCGACTGCGCGGTGGCCGAGTTCGGGGTGCGCCGTGAGCCAATCACCGATCGCGAACAGCGTCGAACGGACGCCATTGGCCTTGAGCAGATCGAGCAGTTGCGTGGCCAGCGCTGGATCGCCGCCGAGATGGAATGTCAGTGCGACGTTGTCGACGGTGGTCGGGCCGTGGTTGACGTACGCGGCTGGCCCGCCCGGAGCAGCCGCGACCGTGGTTGGCCGTGCCGGGGTTGTGGCCGCCGCGACCGTTGTCGCAGGACTCGTCGCCGCCGGCGCCTGGCCTGTCGTCTGTGCGGTCGAGGGTGCCGTCGCGTTCGGCTGCGCTGTGGCAAGCGGGCTGGCTCCGGTGGCGGGCTTGGTGGTGTCGCTGCAAGCTGCCAGCGCGGCGATGCCGACCAGCGCCGCGCCACCGCCCACCAGAGCCTGGCGGCGGCTGATCTGAGCGGGGTTCATCGTCCCTCTTTCGATTGGGTCATCGGTCATCGGTCATCGGTAGTTGCCGGTGTGGCCGAGGGAGTAGCGGCCGGGTTGCGGGAACACCGCGAGCCCGTGGGGGCCCGGCGGTACGGGGATCGTTGCCCGCAATGCGCCAGTTGTCGTGTCGAATGCGTACACCACCGAGTCGTACCGCCCCGAAAGCCAGAGCGTCTTGCCGTCGGCCGACACGCCACCCATGTCGGGTGATCCACCGCCGGGAACCTCCCACGTCGCCACGACCTTGTCGGTCAGCGGGTCGATGACGCTCACCGAACCGTCGCCCGGTCGAGACTTGCGCGACACGTCGCGCATCAGGCGCCCTCGATTCGTGACGTAGATCCTGGTCGAGTCACGGCTCGGGTAGATGCCGTGAGGCCCGGTGCCGGTGGTGATTGCGCCCGTGATCGACAGGCCGTCGCCGGCGAGGATCCAGACAACGCCGTGCATCATGTCGGCGACATAGAACTTCGTGCCGTCGGGGGCGAGTCTGAGGTCTTGAGGCATCGAGTCCTTCGGCAATGGGAGCAGGTTGAGCACAGTGCCCGTTGCGGTGTCGACCTTGATGATGTCGCCGGAAAATTCGCAGGTGGCAAGGAAGAAGGCCCCATCGGCCGACCAGTCTGCGTGGTTCACGCCCTTGCACGGGGCTTTGACCGAGAATTTCAGTTTCCAGGTCAGGCGATCGTAGAAGTCCATTCGCTCCAACCGTTCGGCCATCACGATGGCCATCGAGCCGTCAGGCGTGAAGTACAGGTTGTATGGCGCGGCAACGTTGATCGCGGCACCCTCGTGCCCGGTGGTCGGGTCGATCTCGACGAGTCGGTTCGAGCCGCTGGCTGTGGCGTAGAGCGTTGTCATGTCCCACGACGCAACGACGTGTTGGACCAGCTTGCCGACCTTGTACTGATCAACGACTTGCATCGTTGCCTGGTCGATCACGGTTACCGAGCCGTCGTCGTTGCTCGGCACATACACATATGGCTTGGCGTCGGCGACGGCGGGGCTCATCTGACCGGCACCGGTATGTGAATACACGCCCGGAACCGTCGTGGATTTGTCAGCCGGAGCGCTGTGGCCACTCGAGTCCGGCGGTTCCGTAGTTCGTTGCGGCGACGGGCCGGTCGGCGACGGGCTGGTCGGCGACGGCAGGGTGATCGTGGCCGGCGCCGTCGTCGATTGTGTGGCATCGGTTGTGGACGCGCATCCGCCCGCCAACAGCAGCGCCAGTGCGCAGCCGACGCCCCGCGTGATCCGGCGAACCTCTGTGCCGTTCCGGGTCGACGAGAGCATCGACACAACGCTACGCACAGACGTGCAGTCCCCAACCCTCGTCTGGTAAATCGTCGTGGCTGACGATGACGTTCTCGGCTTGCGAAACCGTCGCTCGCGGCGGAGATCTCCACTTCGAATCTCGACCGATGTTTCCAGCATCACACGACGGCGCGGCTGACCGCTCGAACGCTTGTCATCGATCGACTCGTCGGCCGGGTCGGCGAGCTGCCAATCGACGTCGCGCTCGCCGGGGTAGAGTTGGCATTCAGCACCTCCCGCCCAAGATCTACTCCAGAAAGTCCTTGACCTTCAAGCTGGGTTGAAGCCGTACTCTGCTGCGATGAGCACGACTCTCAAGATTGCCGAGACAGCGCGGCGAAGCGGTTTCACGGCGAGCACGCTGCGCTACTACGAAGACATCGCCCTGATGCCGCCGCCGGCTCGCACCGAAGCCGGCTACCGCTGCTACGACGAGGAGGCGTTGGCGCGGCTGAGTTTTATCGCCAGAGCGAAGCAGTTGGGCTGCAGCCTCGATCAGATCACCGACCTCCTGGCCGCGTGGGAAGGGCGGCAATGCGCCCCGGTACAGACCCGCTTACGCGATCTCGTCGCCAACAAGATCAAGGACGGCCAGCGCCAGATGACCGAGTTGGCGGCGTTCACCGCCCAGTTGCGGCGGGGGCTCGCCGGTCTCGGCCAACACACGCCTGATGGTCCGTGTGACGAGCAGTGTGGCTGTTCCGCTGCCGAGGACTCGGCGTCTGGCGCCCCCGTGACGGCGGTGGCCCTGACCAGCCGCGCTGCTGCCGGCAGCGATATGGCAATCGCGTGCACCCTCGGTCTTGAAGAGATCCAGGCTCGGCTGGGCGACTGGCAGGGGGTGCTCGCGTTCGTTCACGAGCGCGAGGCCATCGATCAGGGAATCCGTCTCGTTCTCGGGCGCGATGCGCCCATCGGCAAGATCGCCGAGCTCGCTGCAGCCGAGCAGCGATGTTGCCAGTTTTTCGCGTTCGCGCTCACCGTCGACTCGCGCGGTGTCGCGCTCGAGGTCCGAGCCCCCGCGGCTGCTCTCGATCTCGTGA
This sequence comes from Actinomycetes bacterium, assembly GCA_025358125.1. Lineage (GTDB taxonomy): Bacteria > Actinomycetota > Acidimicrobiia > Acidimicrobiales > Ilumatobacteraceae > WLMZ01. The sequence continues at coordinate 1,818 of JANYKS010000011.1, read as the reverse complement.
CGGCCCTGTTCGGGCGGTTGGCATCATGAGCGGGGGACGCAGGGACAACGCCGCGATCATTGGCGTCGGTGCCGTGGCGTGTGCTGCGTGTTGCGCCGGCCCGGTCCTTGCCTTCCTCGGCGGACTCAGCTTGTTCGGGCTCGGCAGCACCGCTGTCCGCGGGGCGTTCGGTCTGATCGTCTTCCTCGCGGCCGGTGCGGCGTACCTGGTGGTGCGCCGGCATCGCTCCTCGGCGGCGCGTGCATCGCCTCATCACGATCCGGTGCCCGTCGCGGCCCCGACGGTCAGGCCGACATGACGTCGCTCTCGCGCGGTCTTGCCGGTGCGCTCCTCGTCGTTGCGGCTGGATTGTTCGCGATCGGCGCCGCGAACGAATCGAACAGCGAGTCGACGAACGTTGCGCCCGTCGAGTCTGCGGGTACGCATGTCGAAGCGAGCGAAACCACGCCGGGGGGAGCCGTCGCGGAGGGAGCCGTCGCACACGCTGAGCCCAGCGAGAAGGTGCTTGGCATCCGGCCCGACTCGGCGCCGCTGGTCGTGGCCGCTTTGATCGCATCGCTCGGTCTGGCTGCTGGGCTCTGGTTCAGCCGCTGGAGATGGGTTTGCGTCGTTGCAGGGCTCGGCGCGCTCTTGTTCGCGGTGTTCGACATCGCCGAGCTGATCCATCAACTCGACGTCTCGCGCGCCGGGCGGGCGGTACTTGCCGGCGTCGTCGCCGTAGCTCATCTTGGCGCAGCCGTAGCAGCGGCGAATGCCGTCCGGAGATCTCAGCCTGGCGCCGCGCTCACGTTCTGAAGCCGCACCTCGCCATGTGCGAGCAGCCGACCCGAGCCGTCGTTGACATCGACCTGCCACAGTTGCTGGGTGCGACCTTGATTGAGTGCGACTGCCTGCACCGTCACTATCCCGGAGGTGACGGATCTCAGGAAATGGGTGGTATTGGTCAAGCCGACCGCAACCATCTCCCGGCCGCGCACGGATGCGCTGGATCCGGCCTGAGCGCAGACGACCCGAATCGCGCTCATGCCGCAGCTTTGCGTCGCCCGGGTGGTCCGGTGGTTTGGGTGGTGCCGTCGGGGTAGGTGATGGTGAGGGTTCGGTTGGTGGTGAGGGCGAGTTTCCAGCCGCCTTCGTGGACGTTGTGGTGGTGTCGGGTGCAGAGTGGGAGCAGGTTGTCCAAGTCGGTGTTGCCCTGGTTGCGCCAGTAGAGGATGTGGTGTGGTTCGCAGTAGCGCGAGTTGACGGTGCAGCCGGGGATCGCGCACGTCTGGTACATCGTTTTCAATGCTCGGCGTTGGGATCGGCTGGCGAGTCGTCGTTGGCGGCCGTGGTAGAGGGGGATGCCGTTGTTGTCGAGCACGATCGGGAAGATCGCAGCCTGGCAGGCCATCCGCCGGTAGCTCTCCACGGGGTAGTTCGGTGTCGCAGCCGTTGTCGATGTGGGACAGGTCGTGACGTCTGGTGCAGAACGTCTGGTAGTCGATCACGATCGAGATTTCGACCCGCTGATCCAGGTCGTCGATGTCGCGGCCGTGGTTGTCGATCCGGCCGCAGTCCAACAGGTTGAGGAACGCCAACGCGCGCAGGTAGTCCTGTTTGGTGTCGCCGTCTGGGCAGTCGTCGGGGGTCTTGTCGTGGAACAGTCGTTCGACTTCGAGATCCAACCTGCCGACGATTTTCAATGCCGATTCGGGGTCGAAGCTGCCGAGCAGTTTCAGCATGCCGGTTTCAGGATCGAGGAACGTGCGGAGCCGGATCGCCTGTTTCTGGCGGGTGAGCCGGTCGGTGCCGTCGCTGCAGTCGATTCTGGACACTTCC
>JANYKS010000114.1 GCA_025358125.1 Actinomycetes bacterium | reverse complement strand
GCCGGTGAGGCCGCCGACCTCGTAGCCCGCCTTGAGCCGTAGGCGCAGACCCATCGGTGGCAGATCGACGTTGGTGGTGCTCGACGCGAAGTGAGTGGCCGGCAAGATGTACTTGTTCCGGGTCTGTGCGAACGTGACGCGGATCGCGTGATTGATCCGGCCCGAGGCGACCTCGTCGAAACGAACGAGGCCTGGCAGAATCGGAAGGCCGGCTGCGTCGGCGCTCGTCCAGCCGAGCGGTCGGAGCGCGTTCGAGCGGAGGTCGAAGGCCGCGCCGGAGTACGCGGTCCAACCCGCGCCGCTCCTCGATCCGGCGAACAGCTCGTACAACCGGCACGAAACCTGCTGCAGAACGAGCACGTGGCGGTCGCTGCCGCTCTCGACCGGGGCTTGGGCCGGAATCGGGAACGGGCCGGGATCGCTCTCGTCGCCGGCGCCGGTGTAGGTGATCGACACGCCCGGTTGGTCGGGCGCAACGACGACGAACGGGATGCCATAGGCGGGGTTCTCACCGAAGTCGGGGTGGAGGTTGTCCGATCCGATCGCCTGGATCTTGGCGATCGTCTCGGCCGAACGGGCGCGCACGGGGGCCATGTCGACCCGGGTATTCCAGGCGTTGTCGGCAGGAAAGATCGGGCACCCGGCGATGCTCGTGGACAGCATCCTGTGGGCCGGCGCCGAGACGGTGGCCGGGCCTTTGATCTCGCTTGTCGGACCGACGGCGACGGCGACGACGACTCCGGCGAGAGCCAGCACCACCGTGATCGAACCGGTGCGCCCGATTTGGCGCCGCACGGGTCAGCCGCCGATCTGGCTCATCGTGCGTGCTGGCCGGATGAAGTTGACCTGATTGATCTGATGACCTGCCCACTTGGTGCCGACCGCGCGCTGAATCTCCACCGCCAGTTCATCGTCGCTCGCGCCGCCGCGCATCAGCTTCAACAGGTCGAATTCGGTGGTGGCGAACAGGCATGTCCGGAACTGACCGTCGGCGGTGATCCGGACACGGTCGCAGTCACCGCAGAACGGCTTGGTGATCGTTGGGATGACGCCGATCATCCCGGCGCCGTCGACGTAGCGCCAACGATCGGCAGGTGCAGCCCCGCGAGCAGCGACCTGCTCGAGCGGGTAGACCTCGTTGATCATCGCGACGATCTCGTCCTGGCTGACGACCTTGTCGTTGATCCAATGCCCCGAGGCGTCGAGCGGCATGAATTCGATGAATCGGACCTCGACGTTTCGCTCGCGGCCGAACGTCGCGAGGGCGACGATCTCGTCGTCGTTGACGCCCCGCTCGACGACGGCGTTGACCTTGACCGGCGAGAACCCCGCCTGCTTGGCCGCCTCGATCCCGTCGAGAACCCGGACGAGTTCGTCGCGGCGGGTCATCTGCACGAACTTGTCCTGCTGCAGCGTGTCGAGGCTGATGTTGACACGATCGAGACCGGCGTCGCGGAGGTCGTCGGCGAGCAGCCGGAAGCTGGCCCCGTTGGTCGTCATCGACAGGTCCGGCTTCTTGCCCGCGAGCGGGGACGACGATGTCGTCGGGACGCGCAGCCCGGCGAGCTTGCCGACGAGCACAGGCATGTGGGCCCGCACGGTCGGTTCGCCGCCCGTGAGGCGCAGGCCGTCGACGTCGAAGCGCTCGACGAAGATCGCGGCGAGACGATGGATCTCCTCGAACGTGAGCACATCGCTGCGCGGCAGCCATTTCATACCTTCTTCGGGCATGCAGTAGGTGCAGCGGAAATTGCAGCGGTCGGTGACCGAGATCCTCAAGTCACGAATGGTGCGTCCGAAGGGATCGACGAGATCCATCCCGGCATGATAGGCCGACGCTCCGCGTAACGTCGACCGAGGGTGCGTGGGCTCAGAATGCGAGCACGTAGACCGTGACGTCCTCACCCTGCTCGACACCGTTTCCGTCCGGCAACTCGGCAAGGGCCGACGCAACCGCCGTGGCCGCCAACTGGTGACTACCTTGGGGTCCCCCCGCTGTGACGTGGTAGCGACCGTCCTCGGCGAAACGCCCGTTGACCCGCTGATAGTGAATCTTGCCGTCGGTCGAGCGGCGAAGACGCGTGTCGGCCACGGCACGAACCGCCGGCCGGAGCAGCGATTCCCTGTGGCCCATCATCTGCAGCAGAGCTGGTCGGGCGAGGAGTTCGAAGCTGACGAGCGACGACACAGGGTTGCCGGGCAGGCCGAACACCGGGATCGGTCGACGGGCCGAGTTGATCAGCCGGCCGAACGCGAACGGCTTGGCCGGTTTGATCGCGACCTCCATCCACTGCATCGCGGCGATGCGCGAGAGCACCGCCTTGACCACGTCGTAGTCGCCCATGCTCACCCCGCCGCTGGTGACGATCGCGTCGCAGTCGTCGGCGGCCCTGCGCAGCGTTTCCTCGAGCGCCGTTTCGTCATCGCGCACCACGCCGAAATCGACCGCGATCGCGCCGGCCTCGGCGACGAGCGCGAGCAGCATCGTCTTATTGCTCTCCCGGATCTGCCCGGGGGCGAGCGCGCTGCCATCGGCGACCAGTTCGTCGCCAGTGGACATCACCGCGATCCGGGCGCGTGGCGTGACTGCGATCGAGCGGGCGTTGATGCTTGCGAGCACGCCTGCAACGGCCGGGCGGATGACGGTGCCGGCCTCGAACACGACGGCGCCGACCAGGATGTCGTCGCCAGCACCGCGGATTGCCTGGCCCGGCGAGGCGGCGACATTGATCTGCACCCGCTGACCACCCTCCAGCCGCTCGGTGTTTTCGACCATCACCACCGCGTCCGCGCCGTCGGGCATCGGTGCGCCCGTCATGATCCGGATCGCCTCGCCGGGACCGAGACGGCGTGTCGCGGCAGCGCCGGCTGCGACTTCGCCGACAACGGGCAGCCGGGCGGACCCGGCGGCGAGGTCGGCCGCGATGACTGCGTATCCGTCGACGGCGCTGTTCGCGAACGGCGGCACGTCTTCGCCGGCAACGACGGCTTCGGCGAGCACGCACCAGACGGCGTCGGCCAGCGCGACCATCACGGTCGCCAACACAGGGCTCTGCGCCAGCACGAGTTCGCGGGCTTCAGCAATCGAGACGCGCAACCTATCCATGCGTTGCACGGTACCGCTCCTCCCAGCAGACTGCAGGGGTGAGCGGCCACCCAAACCCCTACCAGGCCTTCTCGTCGGATGGCCATCTGGCCAGGTGGAGGCCGTGGGACGACGGCGAAGGCCGCGAGGAAACGCTCACGATCACGTGGGAGAACGAGGCGTGGACCGTGTCGGGGGCGGTCGGCAAGGAACAGGTGCAATACGTCCTGCGGATCTCGCCGTCGTGGCACGTGCGCCAGTTCCTACTGTTCCGGGACTTGGACGAGCCCGACCTGTGGCTCGGCACCGACGGCAACGGCCGATGGGGAGAGATGAACGGCGCCCATCGACCCGAACTGGACGGCTGCGTGGACATCGACCTCGCGTGCACGCCGTTCACGAATACGCTCCCGATCCGCCGCCTCCCACTCCACGTCGGGCATACGGCTGATATCACCGTCGCGTCCGTCGATGTCGAGACGTTGGACATCGTGGCGGACCACCAGCGCTATACCCGGCTCGACACCCATCGCTGGCGTTTCGAACAACTGTCCACAGGATGGTCGCAAGAGTTCGAGGTCGACGAATTCGGGCTCGTCAAGGACTACCCGACGCTGTTCCGCCGGGTCAACTGAGACTCGACCGCTACTCATCGCGCAGGATTCGACGCAGATCTGCGCGAAACGGAGCGCCGTACTGCGGATGGTCCAGCGCGAGTTCGACAACCGCGCCGAGCCAACCGACCGGGTTTCCGGTGTCGAACCGGCGGACGTCGCGCAGTACTCCGTGGAACGGTCCGCGCCGAGCCTGGACCCGAAGCGCATCGGTGAGCTGCAATTCGCCGCCCGCCCCCGGCAACAAGTCGGCGATCGCGTCGAAGATGTCCGGCGTGAGGACATACCTGCCGATCACGATCAGGTCGCTCGGGGCGTCGGCGACCGCAGGTTTCTCGACGAGGTCGAGCACGCCGACCACGCCATCGGCATCGATGGCCCCGGCCGGCGCGATGACCCCGTACGCACTGACGTCATCGTGTGGCACCTGTTTCAAGCCGACGACACTGCCGCCGCTCGACACACAGACGGCGCACATCGCCGCCAATAGCTCGCTCGATCCCATCAGTTCGTCGGGCAGCAACACCGCGAACGGTTGATCGCCGACCACCTCTCGGGCGCAGCCGACGGCGTGGCCGAGGCCGAGCGGCTCGTCCTGGTAGGCGAAACTGATCCGAACGTCGCGACCGATCGCGCGCATCCGGTCGGCGATGTCGGTTCGTCCGCTCTGTTCGAGCTTGGCGATGACCTCGGGCGATTCGGCGAAATAGGCCTCGATCGACGGCTTGGAGCGGCTGTTGACGATGACGATGTGGTCGATGCCGGCACCGACTGCCTCGTCGATGATGAGCTGCAGCGCTGGAACATCGATGATCGGGAGGAGCTCTTTGGGCACCGCCTTGGTTGCGGGGAGGAAGCGGGTGCCAAGACCCGCCGCAGGGATCACGGCCGTGCGGATTTGCATGGTTTGCGAGCCTACAAGGCGGTACGCTTAGCACTCGTCAACGTCGAGTGCTAACTGCCGTCGGAGCCCAAATGCCCACCTATGTCTACAAATTCATCGATACGGCCGACACGGTCGAAGTGCAGCAGGCGTTCACCGACGATGCGCTGACCGAGGCCGTGCACCCCGGGACCGGCGAGACGATGCCGGTCAAGAAGGTCTTCCTTCCGGTCGGCGTCTCGTTCAAGGGCGGTGGCTTCTACAAGACCGACAGTCGCGGTGGTTCCGGCTCGTCGAGCAGTGCTGCGGCATCGTCGAGCAACGGCGCCTCCTCGAACGGTTCGAACGGATCCACCGACTCGGGTTCGTCCGGGTCGCCATCGCCGGCCACTGCGACGCCCGCCGCATCATCTTCGACGCCCGCCGCATCCTCCTCGACGCCAAGCCCCTCGTCGAACGGTTCGCCCCGTTCGTCGTCGGACTGAGCTTTCCCCGCTACCCTCGACACCGCACTTCCCCCGCAGCACTCATTGCCCGCTCCGGGAGGTCTCATGCGCTGGATGCCGCGTCTGCGGATGTTGTTGGCCCGCCGGCCCTGGATCTACTGGTCGTTCGTCGCCCTCCTCGCCGCCGGCGCCGGCCTGACCGTGGCCGCGTCTGTTGCGGACATGCGCCGCGCCAGGGAGTCGTGGGGCGAGACGGCTCCGGTCTTCGTGGCGACCCGCGCGATCGCCCCAGGCGAGATGCTCGACGGCTCCGTCACCGCCACACAGTTCCCCGTCGCGCTGGTGCCCGGGTCAGCGGTCACGGATTTCGCGCCTGGGGCAGCAGCCATCCAGCGCATAACGGCTGGCGAAGTCGTTGTCGACGCCGACGTCGGCGGTGCAGCAGGCTCATTGGCGCTGCTCCCCGACGGGTGGTTGGCGATCGCGATCGACGGCGCCGATGGCGCCCTGTTCCATGTCGGCGACAGCGCAGCCGTGCTCGCGGCGGGGCAGGTCGTCGCGGCGAAGGCGGTGGTCGTGCGGATCCTCGCCGACGCCGTGGTGATCGGAGTGCCGCGCAACGACGCGGCGCTCGTCGCCGACGCCGCGATTCAGCATTCGGCGGTGATCGCGCTCAGCGCCGACGAAGCGCGATGAAGGGTCTAGTGGATCGAGGTGCTGGGCACGACGCGAGCCGACCATGGCCGGGCTTGGTCCCAATGATGGCCGATGGTGCGACCAAGGCGGAGCTTGGCGAGGAAATCGGCAGGGCCGTCGAAGTCCGGCATCTCGACGTAGGCAGCGCCAACGGCGAGCGGCACATGGGCGTCGCTGCCGGCGCCGGCGGCGAGACCGAACTCGGTTGCGAAGCGGGCGGCCCTGGCATTGAGCGACGGCAGCGACGTCTTCGCATTCAGCACCTCGATCGCGTCGATCAGACCGTGGTCGACGAGTGCTCGCATCGACGGTTCGGCGAGGTTGCGCCGCATCGGATCGAACGGGTGCGGGATGTAGACGAGTCCGCCCTGGTCACGGATCATCTGCGCGGCCTCGATCGGTTGTGCACCGATCGGTACCCGTTCGCTCAAGAACAGCCCGATGATCTCGCCGGCGTGGGTCTTGAGTTCCTCGCCGACGATGACCCTGCAGGGCAGCGACGAGGCCAGATCGACGGCGCCCTTGATCGCGTTGTGGTCGGTGATGCACAGCACGTCGAGCCCCGAGGCCACCACGGACTCCACCAGTTCATCAGGTGTCGTCGTCGAGTCGCCGCTCCACATCGTGTGGCTGTGCATGTCCACCCGCACCCATCCGGTCGGTAGCGGATCTGCGAGATGCGGATGCCGGGCGACGGCATCGGGCGAAGGGGCTGGCACCCAGTCAAAGTACCGCACCCGCCGACATGGCATCATCGTCGGATGGAATGGACCCGACGGACCCGGATGATGTTCGTCACCGGCGGCGGCGGTCTCCTCGGGCGCCATCTCCAGCGCAGCCCGGCCGTCGAGAAGTGGGAGCTGATCGCTCCGAATTCACATTCCCTCGATGTTCGCCAGCGGGACCGGGTGATCGACATGATCACCGACTGGAAACCGAAGGCCGTCGTACATCTCGCCTGCAGCAGGGACGACCGGCGCAGCATCGTCGACGCCAGCCGCAACGTGGCCGAAGCCGCAGCGGCGTGCGGCGCCCGACTGATCCATCTCTCGAGCGACGTCGTGTTCCCCGGCCGGACGACGCCGTATCGCGAGACCGACGGCGTCTTTGCGATCACCGAATACGGACGGATGAAGGCCGACGCCGAAGTCGCAGTCATGAACGCCTGCCCGACAGCGGTGATGGTGCGCACGTCGTTGATGTACGCCACCGACTTTCTCGCCCCACCGCAAATCGACGTGCAGAAGTCGCTGCGCGGGGAGACCCGGACCCGGTTCTTCACCGACGAGTTCCGCTGTCCGGCCCACGCCGCTGACGTCGCTGCCGCGTGCGCAGCGCTGGCGTCGATGCCCGACATCACCGGACCGTTGCATGTGGCCGGACCGGATCCACTCAGCCGGGCCGAATTCGCGATGGCAATCGCGATCTGGCTCGGGATGAACCCGGCGCTCGTGCCCACAGCGAGCCTCGCCGACGCATCCGTCGACCGCCCGGCACGCTTGGTTCTCGACTCATCTCGCGCCGCAGCACTCGGCCTGCGCTGCCGGTCGGTCGCCGAAGCGCTCCGCTGACGCCTGATGTGCCCCCGGCTGGTGTAACGCCGTGGCCTGATGTAACGCCGTGGCCTGATGTAACGCCGTGGCCTGATGTAACGCCGTGGCCTGATGTAACGCCGTGGTTGGTGTGCTGCCGCGGCGTTACATCAGGCGAGCCCAACACCAACCGAATCGGGCAACACCGAGCTATACGCCGCTCATGGTGACGTCGTGGATCACCAAGCTGACGCCGGCAGCGCTCATCGGCAGCCAATCGACGTCGCCACCGATCTCGCCGATGTCGTGCAGCATCCGCTGCAACGTGGACGCGATCGTGAACTCACGAACCGGTCCCCCGAGTTCGCCGTGGCTGATCAACAGCCCCGAAGCTCCGGTCGAGAAGTCGCCGCTGATCGGGTTGACGCCGCTGTGCAGGCCCTGCACCATCTGGATCAATACGCCGTCGTCGACGTCCGCGATCAACTCCGCCTGCGACCGTGTTCCGGGCTGCAGTTGCATGGCAAGGCAGCCGACACCGGGGGTTCCCTTGAAACCTCCACGAACGGCGTTGCCGGTGCTGTTCGTCCCTGCCCGGCGCGCGCTGTACGACGAGTGCACGAATCCCTGGAGCACACCACCGTCGATCAGGGCATTGCGGCGGGCGGCAAGGCCCTCGCCGTCGATGTCGGTCGCGGTGTACGCCTTCGGGTTGGTCGGATCGTCGACGAGCGTGAACAGCGGCGAGGCGACGGATTCACCGACGCGGTTTGCGAACAGGCTGCGGCCCTTCGCGACGTTCTCACCGTTCAGCGCGCTGCTGAGCACACCGAGAAACTGCGCCGTCACGAACGGATCGAGCACGACGGTGACCCGCTTCGACGGCGGCTTGACGGCGCCGAGCAGCCGGGTCGCCCGATCCGCTGCCTGCTGCGCGGCTTTGGCGAGATCGAACTCCTGTGGCGACCGCCCGACGGCGAAGCCGAAGCCGGTCTGCGTCTCGTCGCCGTCGTCGGCAAGAGTACTGACGGATACGTAGCAGCCGTTTTCGCGGCCGCTCACGCGGATCCCGCTCGTCGATGCGACGGCTGCCTCACCGGAGCCGTCGCTGTAGTTGGCGTCGTCGACACGCACCCGCGAGTCCACGGCGCGTGTCAGCCGTTCGAGTTCCTTGGCAAGTTCGATCTTGCCGTCGGTCGGGTAATCGGCGAGCGCGTCGCTCCACAACTGCTGGGCAACGACCGCAACGCCATCGGGTTCGGCGAGGCCGGCCCATTCGTCGGGTGTTCCGAAAGAGACGTTGTCGCGTGCCTCGGCCAGCACCGACGCAATGGCGTCGTCGTCGAGAGTGCCGGCGTAGGCGAAACCGGTGCGACCATCACGGATGACACGGATGCCGATGCCCTCGCTCTGGGCACTGACGAAGTGCTCGATCTCGCCCTCGTAGATACGCACGTCGGTCTCGCGGCCACGGGCGACGTACGCCTCGACCTGCTCGCCGGGCGCAGCCCGGGCAACGACGCGGTCAGCGATGGACTGCAGTTCTGGCGATGCCGCACTCATCCAGCGGTTCCGCCGATGGTCATCGTCTTCACCCGCAGCGTCGGCTGGCCGTCGCCAACGGGCACGCCCTGACCGTCCTTGCCGCACGTGCCCGGATTGCCCATCGCGAAGTCGTTGCCGAGCGCCTCGATGTCGCGCAAGACTTGCGGACCATTGCCGATCAGGTTGCTCTCGCGCAAGGGTTCGGTGATCTCGCCGTTCTCGATCAGGTACGCCTCGGTCATGCCGAACACGAAGTCACCCGTTGCGGTGTTGACGCTGCCGCCGCCGAGTTTGGCCACGTACACACCGTGGGGCGTCTCGCGGATGATGTCTTGCGGCGAGTCGGTGCCGTTGAGAACGTAGGTGTTGGTCATCCGCACCATCGGCAGATGCATGTAGCTCTGGCGGCGCCCGTTGCCGGTGTGGGCGTGGCCCTCCTTTCGGGCCCGGAGGTGATCCCACATGTAGTCCGTCAGGACGCCGTCCTGGATCAGCACGTTGTACTGGCTGGGATGACCTTCGTCGTCGATGCCGATCGCACCCCATTCACCCGACATCGTGCCGTCGTCGACGAGCGTGACGAGCGGCGAGGCCACCTGCTCACCGACCTTGCCCCGATACACGCTGGCACCCTTGCCGACGAGATCCGCTTCGAGTCCGTGTCCGCACGCTTCGTGGAACAGCACCCCGCCGCTGCCGGCCTTGATGACGACGGGGATGGAGCCGCTCGGCGCCGGGCGGGCACGCAGTTTGGTTATCGCCTGGCGCGCCGCGGAACGGGCCAACTCCTCGACATCGTTTTCGGCGAACACCTCGAACCCGATGGTGTGCCCCAGCGATTCGAATCCGGTCTGCATGCCGGCATCACCGTTGGCCACGACGCTGATCCGCAGCAGGTGGCGGACCTGTTCGTCCTCGGCGAGCAGCCCGTCGCTGTTGGCGACGAGAATCCGCTTGCGGCTGTCTCCGTATCCTGCCGACACCTGGCCGATGGCAGCGCCGGTCGAGCGCGCGGCCGAGTCGATCCGTTGCAGCAGCGATACCTTGGCCGCCTTGCCGACGGTGTCCGGGTAGACCTCCACCCGGTTCACGGGGTGGGGCGCCGAGCGGGTGAGCGCAACGGTGCGGTTACCGCCGCCGCCGTTGGCAGCGACTGCGCCAGCGGCCTCTGCCGCGATCCGCAGCCCGGCTTCGGACAGATCAGCGGTGTAGGCGTAACCCGTGGTTTCGCCGCTGACGACGCGAATCCCGGCACCGCGATCGCGACCGCTGGTGACCTGCTCGACCCGGCCGTCATCGAGGCCGGCCGACGTCGAGGATTTGTCTTCCGCGTACACCTCGGCGAATTCACCTCCACCGCGCAGAGCCGTAGCCAATACCCGTTCCAAGACGTCTTGTTCGATCACGACTGCAAGCCTAACGAGCGGCGATTCCATCAACCCACCGTCGGGAGGCGTATCCTCAATTGCCTATGTCGAATGCGGTCGAGGTCGGGATGCGCGGCGAGTCACACCTCGTTGTCGGTGACTCCGACACTGCAATTGCCTACGGCTCCGG
>JANYKS010000074.1 GCA_025358125.1 Actinomycetes bacterium | reverse complement strand
AGATCCCAGATCTGACCCGCCCGCCGGGCTTTCCGCTCGCCGAGATCGATCGTGACGGATCCTCGGTCATCACCAAACACGCGGGCACTGGTGGCCTCGTCAGCGTCGGAACGGTCACCGCGCAGCTGCTCTACGAGATCGGCGGCCGGCACTACCTCAACCCCGATGTCGTCGCCGACTTCGGCTCGATTCGACTCGAGGATGACGGGCCCGACCGTGTGCGAGTTCACGGCGTGCGGGGCATGCCGGCGCCGCCCACGACCAAGGTGTGCATCAACTTCGACGGTGGCTACCGCAACCGCATGACCTTCGTCCTCCCCGGCCTCGACCAGCAGGCGAAGGCGGCCTGGGCTGAGTCCGCGCTCTTCACCCGCCTCGGCGGCAGAGATCGCTACGACGAAGTCGACGTGCGCTTCACCCCGGCACCTTCGGATGCCGTCGGCCAGGAGGCTTCCTCCGGCAGGCTGCACGTCTCGGTCAAATCGTCGGACGAGCGTCTGGTCGGCCGGGCGTTCTCCTCGGCCGTCGTCGAGTTGGCCTTGGCCAACTATCCCGGCTTCTTCGTGTCGTCGCAGCCCACCGACGCTCAGCCGTTCGGCGTGTACTGGCCGGCCGTCGTGGCCAACTCCGAGGTGCACCAGCAGGTCGTCTTGGCCGACGGGCGCCGCATCGCCATCGAGCCGACCGTCGCAGAGCCCAGCGAGCCGATCGCCGACGTGATCGAGCTCGTCGATGTGCCGGCCACGGGGCCACAACCGGGCGAGCCGATCGGCCGCTACTTCGGGGCCCGTTCGGGCGACAAGGGTGGCAACGCCAACGTCGGCGTCTGGGCCCACGACGCCTCGGGGTACGCCTGGTTGGTCGACAACCTCACGGCCGATGCCATTCGAGGGTTGATCCCCGAGATCGGTGATCTGGCCGTCCAGCGGCACGAACTGCCCAACCTGCTCGCCCTCAACTTCGTGATCGTCGGCTACCTCGGCCAAGGCGTGGCCTCGAGCACTGCCTTCGACACGCAGGCCAAAGGCCTCGGCGAATACCTGCGCAGCCGTCGAGCACCCTGATACGCGGTGACGCAGGTATCGAATGTCCCCGCGTGACGGGGCATCCGGAGCCTGTGTGGCGGCTCGGCCTGATCAGGGAAGTAGGCGGTAGCCGATACCTCGGGCGGTGACGATCAGCTTCGGGTCATCTGGCTGGTCTTCGATCTTCACCCTCAACCTGCGGACGTGGGCATCGACGAGACGGCTGTCGCCGAGGTACTCGTATCCCCACACCCGCTCCAGCAGCTGGTCACGCGACAGCACCATGCCGACGTGGTCGGCGAACTCGCACAACAGGCGAAACTCGGTCTTGGTGAGGCTCAGCTCGCGCCCGGCCTTCGTGGCAATGCCCTGCTCACGGCGCAGTTCGACATCGCCGAAGCGGCTTGCCGGGGCGGCGGACGGCAGGTCGTGAAGATGCACACGACGCAGCGCAGCCCGGATCCGAGCGGCCAGTTCCTTCGGAACGACCGGCTTGGTCACATAGTCATCGGCGCCGGCCTCGAGACCGGCCACCAGGTCGTACGTGTCGGCTTGGGCGGTGACGATGATGATCGGCACGATGCTGGTCGCGCGCAGGTTGCGGCAGACCTCGAAACCGCTCATGTCGGGCAGGCGCAGGTCGAGTAACACCAGGTCAGGCTCGCGTTCGGCGAACGCGGCCAGTCCGGATTTCCCGTCCTCGGCCTCGCGCACCTCGTAGCCCTCGTCCTCGAGGGCCAGACGCAACGCCAGCCGGATGGCGTCGTCGTCTTCGATGAAAAGCAGCGAATGCACGTGACCCTTCTTGGCACCCTTCTGGGCACCGATCGTGGTGGAACCTACTCCCTGTGGTCAATCTGTTACAGAAAACGCACACTCGCCGCGTTGTCTCGTCACATTGATACTGCAACATAGCGATTGTTCACGCTGCCCCGGTGAGGTGCCTACCTCCCCCTGGTACCTCACCGGCAGCGCGAAAGTGCGGGCAGCACATCCGTTCCAGGGACAGGAGAGCTGCGATGTTGACGCCGATTCTTACAGCGCACACCGACACTCTTCGTCACGTGACCATGATTTCGGTCTCCGGTCCGATCATCAATTGCGAGCAGGCGACCTCGATCCGTAGCACGTGCCTCATCGGTCCACCGTCGTACGGCTTGGTGATCAACCTCACCGGGGTCTCGCTCCTCGCCGAAGTCGGTCTCGACGCCCTGCGCGAAGTCGCCAAGGTCTGCACCGACCGCGGCCAGCAGCTGGTGTTCGTCTGCAGCGAGCTCATGCTGCGAAGCGAACTGTTGCTGGCCGATCTCGACACGCTCGCCCCGGTGCTGCAGAGCGAAGAGCAGGCAGTGCCGCTCGTCTACGCGGCTGCCTGAACCTCGCGGACAACCTCCTGTAGCCGCGCACCCCCTCCCGATCGGGCACACTGTGGCCGTGGCCGCCCGCCGACAACGTTCTCTACGCCTACGCACCCGCGTGACGTTGTTCTTCAGCTTGACCGCGCTCGTCGCCAGCCTGGCGCTCGCCGTCGTGACCTACGGCGTCGCCCGCAACTTCCTCGTCGACCAGCGCTCCAAGGTGATCAAGGCCCAAGCGATCTCCAACGCAACCCTCGTGCGCCAGACACTGCTGGGTCCACCGACACCGACCAGCGCCGAGATCAGCAGCCTGGTCCTCAGCCTGAAGCGCAGCGGGGAGGGCTACGCGTTCCTCAGCGTCGTCGACATCGGACAGTTCAACGACGCCCGCTTCCAGCGTTCGTCCTACCCTCCCGAGTTGATGGCGACCGTCTCGCTGGGCGGCGGCGCCACGCAGCGTTTCAGCGTCGCCGGAGTTCCCTACATGGCAGTTGGGATCAACATCCCGGCTGCACATGCCCAGTACTACGAAGCGGTGCCGCTCAGCGACACCGACGACGCCTTGCGCAAGATCAGCACCGCGTTGGCGATCGGGGCCGGCGTGACGACGCTGTTCGCAGGGGCGTTGGGCTGGTCGACCAGCCGCCGACTGCTGCGGCCGATCTCGCGGGTCGCCACGGCTGCGGGTGAGATCGCCTCCGGTGGTCTCGACACTCGAATGGCGCCCGAGGGTGACCCCGACCTCGCCCGCCTGGTGAAGTCGTTCAACGACATGGCCGACGCAGTGCAGACCAGATTCGAGCGCGAGGCCCGCTTCGCCTCCGACGTCAGCCATGAGCTGCGTTCGCCGATCACCGCGCTGTCGGCTGCCGTCGAGGTGCTCGACGGTCGACGCGCCGATCTCCCCGAGCGCAGCCAGCAGGCCCTCGATGTCGTGGTCGGGCAGGTGCGTCGCTTCGACCAGATGGTCATGGACCTGCTCGAGCTCTCGCGCATCGACGCCGGGTCGACCGAGATGATCCGTGAAGAGGTCGACATCGAAGAACTCGTCACTCGAATTGCTCAGCGCTACGGCTTCGGCGAGACACCGATCGAAATCGACCCGAAGGTGCCGAAGACGGTTCGCATCGACAAGTTGCGATTCGAGCGGATCCTCGCCAACCTCCTCGACAATGCCCGCGAGCACGCCGGCGGCCCTTCCCGCGTGAAGGTCGAGCCGCACGGCCGCAACGGCATCGCCTTGGCAGTCGACGACGCCGGTCCCGGTGTCGCCCGCGGCGAGCGTGCCCGCATCTTCGAACGCTTCGCCCGCGGCAGCGCGGCTCGTCACCGTGTCGGTACGGGTCTCGGGTTGGCCCTGGTTGCTGAGCACGCTCACGCTCATGGCGGCGAGGCCTGGGTCGAAGACCGCCCAGGCGGCGGCGCCCGCTTCAAGGTCAGCTTCCCGGAGGTGATGTGATGATTCGCCGACTCGCCTTGATCAGTCTCGCTCTCGTCGGACTCGTGGTTGCCTGCGGGATTCCCGACAACGGCGGCGTGGGCCGGATTCCCGACAACAACCTGGGCGCGCTCAACGACACCATTCCGACGACAGCGGCCCCGACGACGATCGAGCCGACGACCGCCACGATCGAGGCACAAACTACGACAACGATCGCCACCGCAGACGTGACGCTCTACTTCATCACTGGCGGGATCCTCGTACCATTCACCGGCGTCCTCCGAAAGGGGGCGACGGCGTTCGAGGTGCTGTCGGCCCTACAGCAGGGTCCTCCCCCCGGTGTGATCGGCATCGGGCTGCGCACCGCCGTGCCCACGGCTGACCAGGCACCGCTGACCGTCAAGACCGACGATTCCGGCGTGGCGACCGTCGACATGCCGGCGAACTTCTACGACTCGATGAAGACCGATGACCAGCGCCTGGCGATCGGTCAGATCGTGCTGACGCTGACTGACGTCGGCAGGATCGGTCAAGTGCTCTTCACGCGACTCAAGGAGCCGATCGGTGTGCCGCGCGGTTCGGGAGATTTCAGCGAGCCCGGTCAGCCCTTGCCGCCGCGCGGCTACCTCGAACTGCTGCAGTCGCCGGTTGCGACGACGACCACGACCACGACCACGACCACGACCACCATCCCAGTCACCACAACGACGGTCGTGTAGTCGTGCGCAGCGGTTTTGTCACCTTGATCGGCCGCCCCAATGTGGGCAAGTCGACCCTTGTCAACGCGATGTGCGGGCGCAAGGTGTCGATCGTCAGCGACAAGCCGCAGACGACGCGCACCCGAGTGCGGGGCATTCTCACGACGTCGGAGGCCCAAGTGGTCTTCGTCGACACACCCGGCTTGCACAAACCGGTCACGGCCCTCGGCAAGCGGGTCAACGCCACCGCGCTCGGCAGTGTCAGCGACGTCGATGCCGTGTGCCTCGTGATCGACGCCACCAAACCATTCGGAACCGGTGACCAATGGGTCGCCGGGCACCTCGACCTCCCGACTTCGATCGTCATCGTCAACAAGATCGACGCGGTCAGTAAGGACCGTGTCATCGCCCAGTTGAGCGCGGCATCGTCGCTGAACGCCTCGGACTACTTCCCGGTGTCGGCGAAGACCGGCGAAGGCATCAGTGAACTGATCGCCCATCTCACCGCGCTGATGCCCGAAGGCCCGTTGTACTTTCCCGGCGACACCGTCAGCGATCAACCCGAAGCCACGTGGGTCGCCGAGCTGGTCCGCGAACAACTTCTCGAAGTCACCCACGACGAGCTCCCGTACAGCATTGCCACGATGGTGACCGAATGGGAGTGGCCACGGATCCGCTGCGAGATCATCGTCGAACGCGACAGTCAGAAGGGAATGGTCATCGGCAAGGGCGGCGCGGTTCTCAAAGAAGTCGGCAAGCGGGCCAGGGCCCAGCTACCGGAAGGCGCCTACCTAGAGCTGTTCGTCAAGGTCGACAAGGACTGGCAACGACGACCGGATCGCGTGGAGCGGCTCGGATACTGAGCCGCCTCTGTCTGCTGTTCAGACCTTCGTCGAACGGCCTACCCAGAACGGTGCCCGCAGATCACGCTTGAGGATTCTGCCAAACCCCCGCTGACTAGTGGTCCGTCGCGGTTTTGATCTGGTGGAGTGCGGCTCGTCCTCGTTGCACTTTGGCGATGATTTCTTCGGCGGTCTTGGTCCACACGAACGGTCGCGGGTTGTCATTCCAGTGTTCGGTCCACATCTCCAGCGCGTCGATGAGTTCGTCGACGCTGGTGAACCGGCCGCGGCGGAGGCGCTTGTCGGTGAGTTCCTTGAACCACCGCTCGACCAGGTTCAACCACGACGACGAAGTCGGAATGAAATGCAAGTGCCACCGCTTGCGCTTCTTGTGATCGAGCCACTTGGTGACCTCGGGCCCCATGTGCGCGGACAGGTTGTCCAACACGACATGCACAGCCAGATCCTTCGGGACGTGGAGATCGATCAACTTGAAGAACGCCAACACGTCCGCGCCGGTGTGCCGTTTGCGGCAGTCGTAGAGAACCTTGCCGGTCGCGATGTCCATCGCCGCGAACAAATCCGTGGTTCCGTTGCGTTTGTAGTCGTGCGTCATCGTGCCGGCCCGACCGGGCTTCATCGGCAACGACGGCTGGGTCCGGTCCAACGCCTGCACCTGGGTCTTCTCGTCGAAGCAGAACACCATCGCCCGTTCCGGCGGGTTCATGTACAAGCCGACCACGTCGACCAGCTTCTCCTCGAAGCGACGATCGTTGGACAGCTTGAACGTGTCCACTCGCCACGGCTTGAGCTGATGATCACGCCAGATCCGAGCAACCGTGTCCTTGCCGATCCCGAACCGCTCCGCCAACGTGCGCGTCGACCAATGCGTCGAGGTGTCATCCGGCAACTCTTCACGCGTGACCCGCACCACCTCGGCGACCGTCACCCCGTCCGGCAGCCACGACTTGCGGCCACGACCCGGCGCGATCACTCCGACGCCGTCCACGCCCTGGGTCTCGAACCGTGCCCGCCAACGCCGCACAGTGTCCGGCGTCGTCACCAGCCGGCGAGCGATCTCTTCATTCGCGACCCCGTCCGCAGCGAGCAACAAACCCTTGGCCTGCAACACCCGCCGGTGCGACTCCACCGTCGAGCGCGCCCAACGCGACAACACCTCGCGCTGCTCATCCGACATCACCAACGCTGCAGCAACCATCACCGGCATGCTGCCACCATAACCCACCTTGCTAAATCAACGACGGACCACTCGGAGCTTTGTGGCTGCAGCGATCTTGTTGGCACTCCGTTGGCACTTTCGATTTCTTGGTGCGCCTACGAGTCCGCTGCCTCTGTAGACAGTCGAGGCTTGGGAGGAGCAGATGGCGCTGGACAACATAAGGGTGACCGTACTGGGGGGTGGCAAGAAGAAGGTCGCCACGCGCAACCGCAGCGGTGCGACAACCGAGCGTTACGACGTACGGTGGAGGGTGCACCTTCGCAGCGGAGGTGCTCGCATGTTCCGCCAACGTTTCGACCGGGCGGCCGAGGCAGACAACTTCGTTCGTCACTTGAAGGCTGTTGGACTCGCCGGCAGTTCTTGGATTCTCGACAACGACGGTCGCCCCCACGACGGCCCGATATCCACCGCTGGGATGGGTGACACTTCGACCGTCTGGGAAGGGTTGCTCGTGTACCGAGCAGCCACATGGCGAACCGCTTCTGGGAACGGACGCAAGTCTGCAGCGCCAAGCCTGCGAGCGATGGGCGCGCTGCTCCGGCCGGGGGCACCGTCGATGCCTGGCGCTGCCAAGGCCTACCTCGATCTCATCGCATTCCGCGGCGACCGAGAACCGCTCGACGCGTCGGCGCTGCCGCAGGAGAAGCTGGCCCACGGCGAGCAGCTCTATAGCGTCCGAGATGTCAACGGCCAACTTGTTGTCCTCGGTGGTGGCCGTTGAAAGTCCTCGCGGTTGGCCATCTCAGAGTGCTCGCGTCATTGGCCTCCTGTTCGGTGGGTGAGGCGGTAGCTGTCGCCGGTTGTGGTGATGATGTGGGCGTG
>JANYKS010000024.1 GCA_025358125.1 Actinomycetes bacterium | reverse complement strand
TAGTCGCCGGTGCCGTAGTCGCCGGTGCCGTAGTCGCCGGTGCCGTAGTCGCCGGTGCCGTAGTCGCCGGTGCCGTAGTCGCCGGTGCCGTAGTGGTGGTTGAGGTTGAGGGCGGTCGCGACTTTCGTCCCCCCGCAGCGTTGGCTTGCGATACGACCCCCCCGACGAGACACCCTGCAGCGAGGAGGGCGAGCGCCAGTTTCCGGGCGCGCCGATTGGGGTTTGAGTTTGCTTGAATCATTGCTTTGTGCTCCTGACGGCTCCGTCCGAACGGACCGGCGTGTTGTTGAAATGGGCTTCGGTCCGAACCGACGGCGCTTGAGTCAAACAACACTCAAGAAACCTCGTCAGGACCAAGGATCAGTTTGTGAATTCCGCCCGCCCAGTGGTATTAGTTTCAAATTTGTTGAACCGCGTCATGTCGACACAACGCAGCACGGCGACCCAGGGCCTGATGGTCTTTCAGTGTGTAACGCTGGCACGGGTCTGGATATGGGTATCGGATCCGTGTCTCGAGCCCGAGGATTTATGATCGTCAGGTAATTGTCAACGACGGCGCCGTGACGCCGCGCCACCGCTCGAAGACGAGGGTACGTAACACCCAAAAACGCACATCAGAAGGCGTGGACGCTACTCGACCCTTTTGCGGACGAAGCGACCGAACCGACTCGACCCGCAGACTTGGTTGTTACTCATCTCATTCGCGCTCCCGCGCTGATTCCTCCACGTTCGGCCGCCCGTGCCATGACATCATTCGTAACTCAACTGTAATGCTTTCGACATGCAACCGCAACCCTGTACACAGCAACCGCGAATCGTATTGGAAGACTCGGTCGGGAAAATAGCCATGACCTGCATGGAGTCGCAAATCCACCCACAGCAAGGCCGCACGCACGGCGACACGAAATTCCGGGGCATGATTTCCTCGCTCAACCACGGGGGGTGCCGACCGAGTTCCGGCGTCGGGCAAACGCACAGCGTGAGCGTCGTCCCCCACCCTAGCGGCACGAGCGGCCCCCCACACACCCGAGGGGCTTAGTTACCGACCCGGCCACGAAATACAGCTGTGGCGCACGGTGACGGTGCGCACCAACTGCACTTCGCCACATCGCACGTCGCGCACGTCGAACTGCGCGAGGGCACGACCGCCGACGTGACCAAGGCCAAGCGGGGCGAGATGGTCCGCCGTTCCACGCCGTACGCGTTCCACGACGGCACAGTCGGCCTCTACTTCATGGGTTTCTGCCGCGAGCAGGCTCCGATGCGCGAGCGGATGGAGGCCATTTACGGCCAGAAACGGCCAGGTCCGAGACGCACTGACCGACTACTCGACGCCTGCATCGGGCTCGTACTACTTCGCCCCGTCGGCGGAGGCGCTCGAAGCAGCGCTCGCCTGATCGGCGGTAACACCTGACGTCAACCGATGTCACGAACGTGTCACGCCTCTCCAGGTGTTCGCATCGTGAGAGAGGTTGGCCCATGAACATTCGTCGTTCGCTCGGTCGAGTCGCAGCTGGAGCTGTGCTTCTGACCGCCACGTTCGGTGTGCAGTCCGCGCTCACCGCGCCGCCGTCGCCGCCATCGTCGGTGATCACCGTCGATCCTGCCCGCATCCTCGACACCCGCCAGCCGACCGGCGTGCCGGCGATCGCCCCGGTGGGCCCCGCTGGCTCGATCACGGTTCAGGTGACCGGCGTCGGCGGAGTGCCCGCGAATGCGACGGGCGTGATCGTCACACTCACCGGTACCGGTGCGACGACGGCCACGTTCGTGACGGCGACGCCGACCGGCACACCGCGGTCCACCACCTCGGTCCTGAACGTGACCCCCGGGCAGGACATCGCCAACACGGTCACGATGGCGCTCGGTACGGGCGGCAAGATCGACCTGTACAACAACGCCGGCAAGATTGACCTCGTCGCGGACGTCACGGGGTACCTGCTCCCGGGCGCACCGGGCGCACCGCGCGTGGAGACGACCACGATCGACGTCGGCGCGTATTCCGCGGCAGGCCGAAATATCGGGTTGCCGCAGAACTTCGGATGTGTCGACCTGGCGACCACCGGTGAGCTGTTCATCGACATCCCGTTGCCGTACGGTGCGGCGGTGCAGAAGGTCGACTTCCGGTACTACGACACCGGGCTCGGAAACATGATCATGGTGTTGTTCGAAGTCGACACTCCGTCGTCGGGCATTCCGACGACGAGCGGCACGCTCAGCGGCAGCCAAACAGCATCGACGGGGACATCGGGCTACGGGGTCGCGACCATCACCCCGACGGGTGGTGATCAGGTATCCGACTCCGTTCGCTACTACATCGACGCCTTCACACCCGGACCAGGCGGCGTCGGCACGTTCCACTACTTCTGCGGGGCGAACGTCACGTACGCACGAATCGTCTCGTGAGCACCGTCACCGGTCATGTTCGGGATGCCCTGTCGTGCGACGCCAGACGCTGGGAAAGCGATTCCGTGGATGGAATCGACACATCGATCCGGTGCGGATGCTCGCGGCGAGCGCGGCCGCAAATTGCGGCGCTTGGGCGGACACTTCGTCGAACACGCGCGACAACGACTTGCGGACGGCGATCCTGGCACGTTCGTGACCGTCGGTGAACGTGCGGCTACGGCCGAACAGTGCTTCGCTGGTACTGAGATGGGCCAGAATCGCGTCGAGTTCATCGCGCAGGCGCGAGGCGCTGGCCAAGTCGTTGTCGTCGTCGGCCTCGTCGATGTCGCGGCGAAGCTCGATCACCCGATCGTGGTAGGCCCGTAGCGCGGACGAATCGACCATCTCATGACGAGTCGACCGGGCGATGCCGCCGACGAGGTCGGTGGCAGGAACATCGACGAACGGACGCTCGAGCAAGTGCATCAGTCGCTGCACACCGACGGTGTCGGCGAGTTCGATCGTCTCGTCACCGACCCGAAGTTCCCACATCGACCCGCGCTGCACCATTTCGCCACTCGCCGCCGGGGAGCCGAGGCCGTTACGTGAGACGGCCGTCTCCAATGACTTCGCCCGCTCGGCCAGGCCGAGACGGCTCAACGCGGCCATCGCGGCATCCACGTGGTGGCGGCCGCGTTCATCGTCGGCGCGGGACGCACCCGCCATCAATGCACAGCCGAGTTCTCCCTCGCTGATCGCGGCCATCACCGAGTTGCCCAACCGGTGGTTGTGGGCGACGGCGCGCTCGAAGTGCCCGACCGCGAGGTCCATCCGGTCCATGGTTTGCGCCGCCACACCGAGCGTGCGCTCCGTCGAGCCGAAACAGATGACTCCGAGCGAACCCATCATCGGCAGGTCGGCGAATGGCGACAACCGGTCGTACACCTGCCGGGCCGTTCCGGCATCGTCGAGCAGCGCCGCGGCCTCGGCCGCGCAGAACATCGAGACCATCCAGTTGCTCGATGTCTCGAGGGCCGCCTTGGTCGTGCCCATCACCCGGTGCAGCGATGCCCTCGCTTCGTCGGCTCGACCGGCCATCGCCGCAAGTACGGCGACAGCTGCTGGATAAGCGACGTCGCCGTCGACCAAGGTCGGCGAGTCGGCCACCTGGCGCGCGAGCGCCAACATGTCGTCGGGCCGTTGCTGCAACCAGCGGATCGTGAGCATGTGCGCGCCCAGGTAGCCAACGGCGTCGGCATCGCCAATGCTCGACCCCAGTTCGAAGCATCGCTGCGCCGCATCGAGCGCGTCGGTCAGGCGACCCTTGCGGATCAACCGCATCACATCGAGCGCGTCGACCACGAACAGCACCGCCGCAACCTGCAGGGCATCAGCGTGTTCGCGCAATTCGATCAGGGCTCGTTCGCCGCGCGGGTCGCCAGCGAGGATCAGGTCGATCGTTCGCCACAACTCCCCCATCAGGATCAGAAAGCCGTCACCGGCCGCTGACGCAACGCGCAACAACTCCTGGGCGACGGCCTTGCGGTCGTTGGCATGCGCCGGGCCGAGCATCGTGTGATGCAAGAGCGACAGCGCCTCGGCGGCAACGAACGGATCACCGCAGGCGCGGGCGGCATCGACGGCCGCCTTCAATGCCGGAAACGCGCGTTCGCCGGCATACATCTGCTCAGCTGCCTGGCGCACCCGCAACCGCAGCGCGAGAGTCGGATGATGTCCGGCGAGACCCACACGGGCGCGCTCGAGCAACGCCATGAACGTGGCATGGTCGACGGCCTGGCGATGCTCGTGGACCCACATGCCGCCCAATCCGACTGCAGCATGAGCCAACTGGGCCGGATCGGATGCCTCGTCCGCGGCCCTGCGGAACCACAGCCGGGCGGTGCGCAGGTTGCCGGCAGCGAGCTCGGAGCGGGCCGTCTCAAGGAGGAGATCGACGGGGGCCGGTATGCCTGCATCGTCGTACAACGCGAGGGCTTGACGGAGCAGCTGTGACGCCGACTCGTAGGCGAGGCCACCCATCAGATGCCAAGACGCCGTTCGACAGGCATCGCCTGCCGCAATGATGCTTGCAGGCGTGCGCCGGAGAGTCGCGGCGAGGACGCGGTGGCGGGCTGTCGCGGCCACACGCTGCCCGCCCGCCGACTTCGACCACGCGGTGAGCGTCTCCGCGGCGCGCTCGTGGAGTGCTGCCAGCTCAGTCTTTGATCGTGACCCGAGCAAGGCCTGAGCGAGCAGATCGTGTGAGAACTTCACGCCGCCAGGGTCGCTGGCGACGACGCCCGCCGCCTCGCCCGCGCGCAGGGCTGCGTCGACATGATCCTCGCCGGCCGCAGCGACGGCGCCGATCAGCGCTGGCGCCGCGGCAGAGCCGAGTACGGCCGCGACGACCAGGATAGTGCGCTGGTCGGGTGTCAAACGGCGCATCCGGAGCTCGAGCACCGACCGGATCGACTGTGCCGTGATCGGGCCGCCGAACCGGTTCGACATGACTAGCTCGTGAACGAGTAGTGGATTGCCACCCGTGAGATCGACCATTTCGCGCAACTTCTCGCGCGGAGTGCCGATATCGATCGAGCGCAGCCATGTGGCGATCAACTCCTCCGACAGCGGCTGGGGACGCAACACGACGCCGTCCCGAGCGATGTCGTCGAGCGTCAGGCGGACCGCCGGGTCGGCGCCCTCACCGGTTGCTTCGTCGGTGTCGCGCGCCGTGACAACGACCAGCACCGGGGCGGCAACGAGGCTGCGGACGAGGAATCTCGCCAGCAGCAGCGCGCCAAGATCAACGGCGTGCGCATCGTCGATGACGACCGCAATCGGACATGTCGAGGCTGCGGCGGAGATCGCATCGACAACGGCACGGAACTGTCCGAACCGCTGCGAGCCGGTCTCACCCTGACCGATTGGAGTGTCCAGGGCGGCACCGGCGGCCGTCGCGCCCAACTGCGAGACGACGAACTGCCACGGCCACAGTGGCGGCGGCACCCCACCGTCGGAGGAGCCGGCTCCCCATGCACACCGGAACCCGGCCGCCCGTGCCATCGACACGGCCTCGTGGGCCAACCGCGTCTTGCCGATTCCCGCCTCGCCCCTGATGCACACCACGACGCCGACACCCTCGCCCGCCGTGGCTACAGCGGACGCGAGCGCCGAGACCTCGCGTTCGCGGCCGACCAAGGGCAACGGAGAGACAGCGCCAGGCGCGAGACCTCGATCGACCGGTTTGGCGCAACGATCGACGTCACGGTCGGTCGCGGACATCTTTCCCCTTTCGCTCCGGCACTCGGCGGCGTCCAGTTGTGCTCCTGTGGTGGGACACTACTTGCCAGAGTCGGCACGATTCGCGAGTCGCGACTTGGCGAACCCGCTGCAGATCGTTCGACACTGGCCGGGCCTGCTACAAGATGCCCGAACTCAGACCGAAGTCGATGCTCAACGCGGCGCCGGTGATCGGCGCCGCACCCGGTTGGGCGAGGAACCACAAGAACTCGGCCACCTCGCCGGGTTGGGTGAAGCGGGCATTGCTGCCCTGTGGGTACTTGCCGAGCAGCGTCTCGAAATAGGCGGCCGGGTCGCCGCCGCCATAGGTCTCGGCCTGACGCTCCAACATTGGCGACATCACATCGCCCGGACACACGGCGTTGACCCGCACGCCGTCCGGCCCGAGATCGAGCGCGAGCGTCTTCGCGAGCAGCACCACGGCACCCTTGGAAGCGCAGTACACCGCAGCTCCCTTGTTCGCCTGCAAACCGGCGTCGCTGGCGATCAGGGTCATCGACCCACGCGATGCACGCAGCGATGAAACTGCTGCCTGACAGCTGAAGAAAACGCCCTTCACATTGACGGCCATCACCCGGTCGAACTCTGCCTCCGTGACGTCGTCGATCGGGCCTTCGGACCACACGCCTGCCGCCGCGATCATGTGGTCCAGCCGGCCGGCCCACGCGATGCCAGCAGCCACCGCCTCGTGACACGACTCCGGGCGGCTGACATCACATCCGATCGCAATTGCCGACGAGCCGAGCGAATGGGCCACCGTTTTGGCCCGTTGTTCGTCGCGATCGACGATCGCGACCCTCCAGCCACCGGTCACGAACCGATCTGCGGCCGCGGCGCCGATGCCGCCGGCCCCGCCGGTGATCAACGCCGTCGGCTGATCAGCCATGAGCGTGATCTTCCGCGATCGCGTTGCCGCCGTCGATGACAAGCAACGTTGCGGTGATGTACGACGCGGCCGGGGTCGCCAGGAATGCGACAGCGGCGCCAACCTCGTCGGGCGTGCCGCTGCGACCCATCGGCGACGCGGCTCCAGCGCGGCGCTCCGCATCGCTGACGGACGGCGTGTCGATCCACCCTGGCGCGACCGCGTTGACGGTGATGCCATCGCGGGCCACCTCCAGGGCGAGAGCCCTTGTCATTCCGACCATCCCCGCCTTGGCCGCTGCGTACGCGCTGCCGTCGCGGAATGCCGCCACTGGGCCGGTTGTGGACGCAATGTTGATGATCCGGCCGTAACCCGCCGCGCGCATCAGCGGCACAGCCGCCCGGCAAACGAGAAACGCCGTCGTCAGATTGCGGGCGATCGTGTCGTTCCACTGCGCCGGCGTGAGCGCATCCAGTGGGAGCGCGGCGTCGGTGCCCCTGGCCATCGACGCCATGCCGGCGTTGTTGACAACGATGTCGAGCCGACCACGTCGTTGCGCAACTGCGCTCACCAGTGCGCCGACAGCATCGGCATCGGTCAGGTCGGCCACGATCCCCCGAGATTCCGGGCCCAGAGCTGCTGCCCGCTTGTGTATTCGTTCTGTCGTTGCAGCCACCGAGACCTCGGCCCCCAACGCGTCGAGCGCACGGGCGATGGCGAAACCGATGCCGTGATCGCTCCCTGCGCCTGTGACGAGAGCCACCCGGCCGATGAGATCGAAGCTGTTCACAATGCTATTTCAGCATGTCCGGCGCCGTATTTCACGTACCTCGAAAATGGTGCACAATATGGGCAGGGCAAGGCATCAACGGAATCGAGGGTTTTCCATGGAGGTATCCATCACGGTCAACGGTGTCGTTCGCACCGGCGACGTCGAGCCGCGCACGTTGCTCGTGCACTACGTGCGCGAAAACCTCGGCCTCACCGGCACCAACATCGGCTGCGACACCTCGTCGTGCGGCGCCT
>JANYKS010000105.1 GCA_025358125.1 Actinomycetes bacterium | reverse complement strand
GTGTGGAACCACAGGTTGCGGGTGGCCGCGATGGTTTCTTGCGGCATCCCCAAGTACCCGTTCATGATCAGCGACGGTTCGCGTGGCCGGACAATGATCTCACCGACATCCCCGACAGCAACCTCGCAGTCATCGCCATCGACGAGTGACACCTCGTAGGCATCGATCGGGCGGCCGCACGACCCCGCTCGGCGGGGTTCGTGCAGAGGCGTGTACATGGGTACGCCGACATCGGTCGAGCCGTACAGTTCAACGAGGCGAACACCGAATCGAGCCTCGAACTCCGGGGTGAATTCGGGAAGCGGAACGCCCCACCCGAGACGGGCCGGGTTGGATGCATCCCCGTCGGTCGCCGGCTGCTTGTGGAGGATGGCCAGCGTCGCACCCATGAAGTCAAACACGGTCGCACCGAAGTCGCGAACCTCTTCCCAGAACGTCGACGCCGAGAAGCGCTCCGCCAGGGCAGCCGTCGTAGCGAGGACGAGCGCAGGCATGATCGTGAGAATCGACGCGTCGAGATGAAACATCGGGAACGGGCAGAACAACACGTCATCGGATCTCAACTCGAGGTGCTCGATCATCAGTTCGGCCTGGCGGACCGCGTACCGGTGAGAGAGCATGCACCCCTTCGAGCGCCCCGTGGTGCCCGACGTGAACAGCACGATCGCAACGTCGGATTCCACGTTCGATGACGAGCGGCTGGATCTGTCGGAGCTCTCGATCGCCGCGAATGGAATCACGTCCCATTCGGGGAATCTCGCTGTCACGCGCTCGATGTCGCCGCGCACGATCAGGACGCGCACGTGCTCCAGTTCGTTGGCAATCGGCTCCAGCGCTTCGATCAAATCGGCGTCCGCGACGACCACCCGGGCCGCGGTGAGATTCAGCACGTGGGCGAGGACCAGGCCACGGAAGGCCGTGTTCACCGGCGCTGTCACCGCGCCGAGCTTGGAGATCCCGAACCAGGTGATCGCGAACTCGGCGCAATTCGGCATCATTATCACGACGAGATCACGGCGGTCTACACCGAGACCAGCCAGGCCGTTGGCGACTCCGCAGGCACGATCGGCGACCTCTCCAAACGTGAGGTCGCCCCGGGCGAAGCGGAGGAATACGGCATCGCGATCGGTTTCGGCGCGGCTTTCGAGCAGCGCATCGATGGTCCGGATCATGCCGATCCGGGCGGTGTCGGCCTGGCGCGGTCCGTTTCACCAGCCGGCTGGACCAACGGTTCGCGTTTGCGGTCGGCGAATCGCTGCAGCCGCTGCCGCGCGGTGTGGTCATTGAAACCCTCGACGACGGCCTGAATCTCGGCCTCGAGGGTCGAGTCCCACGGTCGGGGATCGGCGTTGACGAGCTGTTTGGTCAGGCGGATGGCGGCCTGGCCGTAGGACGCCGCAATGTGAGCCATCTCCAGCGCCTTGCCCTCCAGTTCGGACTCGGCCACGACGCGAGTCACCAGGCCGATCCGAAGAGCCGTCTCGGCGTCGAACGTCGCGCCGAACAACAACAGCTCGCGCGTCCATCCTTCGCCGATCAACTCGCGGAGTAGCACCGACGAGCCATTCGACAAGGTCAGGCTCCACTCCACTTCCGGACATGCGAAGCGGGCGTTCGCGGCAGCAATTCGAGCATCGCAGTTGACTGCGATCTCGAGCCCGCCCCCGATCGCGTGACCCCCTACGGCTGCGACCACGGGCTGCGGGGCGAAGCGCAACGCCGTTGCCAGCTCCTGGAACTGACCGATCTGGTTGCGGAACGCGACCTCGTCGAGTTGTGCCGCCTCGATCAAATCCTCGCCGGTGCTGAATGCCCGCTGTCCTCCTGTGAGCACGATCGCGCGGACCGAGGTGTCGGCCGACGTCGCTTTCACCGTCTCCAACAGCGTCGTCAGCATCGTCGGATTGAGCGCGTTGTGGACCTCCGGGCGGTTCATCCGGATCAGTGCGACTGGCCCGTCGTGCACAACCTCGACAGTCGTCATGACGTCCTCCCGACGTATCCGATCGATCGATCGATTCATCAAACCTAGTCCGAAGTTACGTCGACGCTTGCCGGCGCCAGCGCGATCGAACTCGTGCGGCTGGTGCTACCCCAGCGGTGACGCGGTCTCGGCGACGCGCCTTTCGCGCATGCCACGCTCCAACATCCGCAACCGCGAGTGCAGTTCGTCGCGCTCGCTGTAGCAGCCGCGCAGGTGGCGGTGCCCGCTCATGTCGGTGAACTCGCTGCGCGCGTGCAGGGCGCGGCGGTTGTCGAACGCCATCACGTCGCCGGGCTCGAGCCGGAATCGGACCTGGAGATCGGCGCGGTAACTCATCTCGAACAAGCGCCTGTAGGCACGATACGCGGCCTCGACCTGATCGAACGGCTGGTCCAATGCCGAGCGCAGCCAGTTGCCGACCCGCACTTCCTTGAGGGTGCCGTCGGGGTGTGTCACGATCAGCGGCGATCGCCACCGGTAGTCGCTGGTCTTGCTGCGATTGGCCCAGTCCCATGGCACCGTCGTGAGCACATGGTAGTCCTCCTCCGCTTCCTCGCGCAGTAGCTCTGCGATCCGGAAGCCGTCGACGAGGATGTTGTCGCCGCCCTCCGCCTCGTTGACGATGCAGTGCAGGAACTGCAGACCCGGCTGATACTCACGAGTCGGCAGATCGACGTGGGGCGGCAGCGGTAGCGACGTGTTGGCATTGGTGATCGGGTTCGGCTCACTTCTGACGTCCCACAGCAGGCCGAAGTTGGTCTCGCGGACGATGCCGATCCGGCCGACGAGCTCACCGATCGCATTCTCGTCGGATCCGAGGTTGCGGACCCGTGACACGCCGTAGGTGGCGAGCGCGTCCAACCAGCGGTACAACTCGCCGTCGTCTTGCAGGATCAACGCCGCGTCGAAGGTCGGCGGAACCGCGAACGAGCTCGCGTCCCAGGTGATGGTGGTGTGCCGGCGCTCGGCGCGGGCGTCGTCGCTGTAACAGTTGGCCCGCAACCAGCCGGCATGGATCTGGCTGTGATGACCATCTTCTGACCACCTCAGCGCGAGCGAGCCGGTGTCGTCGATGCCAGCCGTGACCGGATGGACGTCTGCGGGCACGCTGACGAGCTCGAACATCTGCTCCTTGGTCACCTGATGCACGCATGAGTCACAGGGACAGTTGTCGCGCAGCCAGATGTGATGAAAGCGGCTGACGCGGCCGTCGGACCAGACGACCTCGACCCACCGCGGCTGGAGGCTGACGGAACTGAGTGCGAAATCGACCGGATAACTGTCGAAATCGGGTGTCAACGCCATAGCAGCTCCCTTGTGTCTGACCCGAGGCCCGCTCAACATACCACTGCCGAGTGTACGATTCTTTTCGACAGACGGAAGATTGCCACACAGTGGTGAACGATCGGGGAGAGAACATGAACTGGGACGTATTCGTGACGTGTGCGATCACGGGCGCCGGCGATACTGCTGGGAAGAGCGAGCATGTCCCCGTGACGCCGGAGCAGATCGCCGAATCGGCCATTGCCGCCGCCAAGGCAGGCGCGGCCGTCGTTCACATCCACGTCCGCCACCCGGAGACGGGTGTCGGCGCACGTGAGACCGAACTGTACGCGGAGGTCGTCGAGCGAGTCAGGGCGTCCGATGTCGACGTCGTCATCAATCTCACCGCCGGGATGGGCGGCGACCTGGTGCTCGGCAGCGCCGAGGCCCCGTTGCCACCGAACCCCGACGGTACCGACATGGCCGGAGCGACCGAGAGGCTGAAGCATGTGCGGTCGATCCTTCCGGAGATCTGCACGCTCGACTGCGGCACGATGAACTTCGGGTCCGGCGGTGACTACATCATGGTCAACACACCGAGCACGCTGAAGGAGATGGCCCGCCAGGTCCAAGCGCTGGGCGTGCGCCCTGAACTCGAGGTGTTCGACACAGGCCACCTCGTGTTCGTCAAGGAACTGATCCGCGACGGTCTGCTCGATGATCCGGTGATGATCCAGCTGTGCATGGGTATCGCTTACGGCGCGCCCGACGACGTGACGTCGTTGATGGCGATGGTCAACCTGCTGCCACCGGATTCGGTGTTCTCGGCCTTCTCGATCGGGCGGATGCAGATTCCTTACGTCGCGATGGCCGCGCTCGCGGGCGGCAACGTGCGAGTCGGCCTCGAGGACAATCTCTACCTCAGCGCCGGAAAGCTCGCCACCAACGCCGATCTCGTCGGGCGGGCCGTCACCGTGCTGCAGGGCATGAACGCCAAGGTCATGTCGGCCCAGGCCGTCCGCGACAAACTCAAACTGGTCAAGCGGTGAGCCCGATCCCGGGACTGAACCGGGTCGGCCTACTCGGCGGCGGCGTGATCGGTGGTGGCTGGGCGGCGCGCTTCCTGCTCAACGGCGTGGACGTCGTTCTCTTCGACCCCGACCCCGAAGCGCCGCGCAAGGTCGGCGAAGTCATCGACAATGCCCGCCGCGCGTTCGCCAAGATGACCATGGCGCCGTTGCCGAAAGAGGGCGAACTGCGGATCGTCACCACGCCGCAAGAGGCAGTCGTCGGTGTCGATTTCATCCAGGAGAGCGCACCCGAACGACTCGAGTTGAAGCGGTCGATCCTCACCAGGGCGAGCGCCGCCGCCGACCCGTCGGTCGTGTTCGCCAGCTCGACATCGGGCCTGTTGCCGACTCAGATCCAGCAGGGAATGGATCACCCGGAGCGGCTCGTCGTCGGCCATCCGTTCAATCCGGTGTATCTGCTCCCGCTCGTCGAGATCTGCGGCGGTGAAGCCACGTCGGATGCGGCCAAGGCCCGCGCGGTCGACGTCTACACCGCGATCGGCATGCGCCCGCTCGTGCTCGGCAAGGAGATCGACGGTTTCGTTGCCGATCGGCTGCTCGAAGCGTTATGGCGCGAAGCCCTGTGGCTGCTCAACGACGGCGTTGCGACCGCGGAGCAGATCGATGACGCGATCCGTTTCGGTGCCGGGCTGCGGTGGAGCTTCATGGGCACGTTCCTCGTCTACCGCATCGCCGGCGGCGAGGCCGGGATGCGCCACTTCATGAACCAGTTCGGGCCAACCCTGCAATGGCCGTGGACGAAGCTGACGGATGTGCCCGAGTTGACCGACGAGCTACTCGATCGAATCGTGGCCCAGTCCGATGAACAGGCGCGAGACGCCGGCTTTCGAGAGTTGGAGGTGCTGCGCGACGACTGCCTGGTGGCCGTGATCCAGGGGCTGCGCTCGGTCGGCTACGGCGCCGGGGAAGTGCTCGCCGGCTACGAGAAGGCACTCTTTGCTCGCGCCCACGTGCCCTCCGACGAACCCGACCATTCGATGCCGTTGTTGACCCACGAGACCCGAATTCCAGCCGATTGGGTGGACTACAACGGCCACACCAACGACAGCCGATACGCGCAACTGTCATGCGATGCCGCCGACGCTTTCCTGCGCCGGATCGGCATGGACGCGGAATACTTGCGCGGCGGGCACAGTTACTTCACCGTCGAGAGTCATCTGTCCTACATCGCCCAGTCAGGAGCGGGCGACGCCGTGTACGTCACCTCCCAGGTTCTCGGTCACGACTCGAAGCGGATCCATTTGTTCAACCGGATGCACCGGGCCGACGACGATGCTCTGATCGCCACCGGCGAGCACATGTACCTCCACGTCGACACGACCACGAACCGCACGGTGCCTGCGCAGCAGCACATCCTCGACCGGATCGCCGCCATTGCCGGGCCTCACGCCGAGCTGGACCGGCCGGTGCAGGCAGGGCGCTACGTCGGCGCGCCGAGAACCGCCGAGTAGAACGACCGATCCAGATCCGTCACACAGAAAGTCCCGACAGCGCCCAACTTCAGCACGACGTCCCGATTGGTCTCTACCCGACGTAGCCGCAAGCAAGTACCCAAGATGTACCGGTCGAGGATCTCGGCGGCGCGTCGAGCGTCAGCGGGAAGATAGACAACCGTCCATTGCTGCTCCCTCTCGACCTTCGCGTACCGGCCCTCCCGGACGTCGCCGAGTTCGTCCGTGACGGGCACGCGGCCGTCAGGCGTTGTGGAAGTGGAGCCATTTGGTGTGCATCGTCTCACCGGTGGGGTGGGTGTACGGTTTGGGTGGTGGTGGGGGTGGCCTGTTTGGCGGGTTGGGTTGGGCG
>JANYKS010000030.1 GCA_025358125.1 Actinomycetes bacterium | reverse complement strand
GCGTGGATCACCGTTCAGCCGGTCGCCGCCAATGCGTAGCTTGTCATCGACAGCGAGCCCATCGCGTACCCATCGACCAGCACCTCTGCGCCACGACCGGCGGCACTCGCCAGGCCGGCCAAGTACAGCAGCGGAATGAAGTGATCGGGTGTCGGCACGGCGAGACGAAAGTGGTCGTGGTCACGCAGACCGTTGATCTGTCCCGGATCATCCGTCATCAAGCGCTTCGCCGCCTCGTTGAAATCGCGCGCCCAATCGAACCCCGCGTCGGGCCGGCTCCATTCGAGGAGCCCGAGGTTGTGCACGACGTTGCCACTGGCGACGATGAGCACGCCCTGCTGTCGAAGTTCGGCGAGCTGCGCACCGAGCGCCACGTGATAGTCGAATGGCTTGCCGGCATCGATCGACAGCTGCAGCACGGGAATGTCTGCCTCGGGGAACATGTGCACCAACACCGACCACGTGCCATGGTCGAGACCCCAGCTATCGAGGTCGAGGCCGACCCACGTCGGCTTGACCACATCGACGATCTGCTCGGCAAGTTCCGGGTCGCCGGGTGCGGGATACCGAACGGCGAACAGCTCGTCGGGAAATCCGAAGAAGTCGTGAATGGTCTTCGGGGCAGACATCGCCGTGATCGCTGTGGCGTTGATGTACCAATGCGCGGAAATCGCCAAGATGGCGCGAGGTCGTGGAATGGATTGGGCGAACGACGTCCACGCGTCGGTGTAGGCGTTGTGTTCGAGGGCGTTCATGGGAGTGCCGTGGCCGATGAACACCGCAGGCATCGGGGGAGTCAAGTTCGCGGGCATCGCCCCAGAGTAACGGCACGTGCCGCCGGACCTTTGGCCACCCGTGATGGACGCTCGCGCCGTACGGTAAGGCGGTGGATCCCAGAAGTACGTCGGCCGATCACGACATTGTCGACGAGCTGCGTCGCGCCGGTCTCGAACGTGGGGGCTTCCTCGCCCTGAGCGCCGCAACGGGCGCGGGCTTGGCCGTTGCCCTGCGCAACGGCACGTCGTTGTCGACGGGCGTGGTCGATCTGGGAGCAGTGATCAGTCATGTTGAGACCGAGCTCCGGCCGCGTTGGGTGCTCTGGGGTCCGGAGACGATGTCGTTGGTCCGTGCCGGTCAGCGCGTTGGCCGGTCGTGGAACCTTGGCGCTGTGCATCGTCTGCTGAACGGTGGTTGGCATGCGGACCCAGCCCGAATTTGGGCGAGCGTCCATGGACTGGACGGCGATGCGTTGCCGGTCGTGACTCCGGTCGACCTCTTCACCGCGCCCGTGGAGGCCGGCGCGGCGGACGAACCGCTGCGGGCCGACGGATATCTCGACCCCGAGTGGTTGACGGCTGACTTCGAATGGACGCCCAAGCGGTTGAGCCGGTGGGCCCAACTCGCTGCGCAGGTCGCCGTGCTGCAAGAAGCTCGCTTGGTCGAGCTCCACGACCGGCCGCGTGCCCGGTCGACGGCCCGATCGGAGTCAGCCGCTGAATTGCTCTGCGCGGAGCTCTCCGTCGATGGCCTGCCGATGGATCGGCGCACCGCCGAGGCGATCATCGCCGAGTTCATCGGCCCGCGGCCACGGACCGACGCCGAGGCTGTCGAGCAACGCTCGGCACGCGATGCCGAGGTGCTGCGCCACTCGTCGAATGCCGGCTATGACTTGCGAAACCCGGCGCAGGTGAAGTCGCTGCTGCGCGGCATCGGTGTCGAGCTGCCCGACACGCGTGCTTGGCGTCTGGAGGCGATTCGTGGAACGCATCCGCTGATCGACGCCTTGTGCGAATGGCGCAAGGCCGAACGGATCGCCACGACCTTTGGCTACGGCTGGCTCGATGAGCACCTCGGTGCCGATGGCCGGCTGCGTGGGGAATGGTCAGGATCTGACGGTGCTGCCGGCCGAATGACGGCATCGGCGGGACTGCACAACATGCCGGCCAACTTTCGGTCTGCGGTGGCTGCCGAGGCCGGCCACGTCTTCGTTCGGGCGGATCTCGGGCAGATCGAGCCGCGGATTCTGGCGGCAGTGTCCGGCGACGCCGCCCTCGCCGCGGCAACGGCCGACGATGACCTCTACTTGCCGGTGGCCACCCAGCTCGGCGTCGATCGGGCGACTGCCAAGGTCGCCGTGCTCGGTGCGATGTACGGGCAGACAACGGGCCATGGTGCCGTTGCCCTACGTGGTCTGGAGTCGGCGTACCCGGTGGCAATGCGGTACCTCACCGAGGCGGATCTCGCCGGTCAGGTCGGCCGCGACGTGCGAACACATGGCGGGCGACTGATCCGAACGGGATCCGCCAACCGCTCGGAGCTCGGCGACCGGGACAGCCGCAGTCGCGCCGCCGCGCAGGGTCGCTATGCGCGCAACGCGATGGTGCAGGGCGCGGCGGCAGAGTTCTTCAAGGTCTGGGCGGTGACGGTGCGTTCGCGGGCTGCCGCACTCGACGCGCGCATCGTGCTCTGCTTGCACGACGAGCTGTTGGTGCATGCTCCGCTCGAACGAGGTGACGCCGTTGCCCAGCTGGTCGCCGACTGCCTGGTCGATGCGGCTCGACAGTGGGCGCCGAATGAGTCCGTCCGGTTCGTTGCCGATGTCAGCGTCATCGAACGGTGGTCCGACGCCAAGCCCTGACAACGGGCGCGGTCCCCGTGGCGGCAACTGCAAGGATTGGTCGTCACGAGCGAAGGGGCAACAGATCGTCGATGTCTGAGCTGACGAATCATGACGCGGGTCTGCTTGTCCATCTCACCGACGGCCGAGTCAGTCTGCTGATCACGAGCAATGGTGGAATGCCGTGCCTCGCTCACTGGGGCGCGCCGTTGGGCGATACCGATACTCAGCTGCTTGCCGCGTTGGATCGGCCGGTCCCGCGTGGCGGGCTCGATGTCGATCCGCCGCTCGGCTTCATCGCCGAGGCGAGCGTCGGTTGGTCGGGCACGCCTGGTCTGGAGGGCCACCGTCCGAACGGGCGAGACTTCGCGCCGCAGTTCGTACTGCGATCGAACTCATGTGATGAGCACCGAGCGGAGTTCGACCTGGTTGACGAATTGGCCGAGCTGTCGCTGAATCTCGTGATCGTGCTCCATCCCAGCGGCGTCGCCACCCTCGACGCCTCGATCTCCAACAACGGCGCCACGGCGTACACGCTCGACGCGTGCCGGTTGAGCCTGCCCGTGGCGGCCGACGCCCAGGAGTTGCTGACGATCGGCGGGCGATGGACCAACGAGTTCGGACAGACCCGTACGCCGTGGGTCGGTAACTGCCTGACGGTCGAGAATCGGCGAGGCCGCACCTCACACGAGCGACTCGGCGTCGTGTTCGCCGGCACGCCGGGATTTGCCGAGCAGCACGGCGAGGTGTGGGGCTGCCACATCGGGTGGAGCGGCAACTTCGAGATCACCTGCGACTCCGTCACCGACGGACGCCGATCCATTCAAGTCGGTGAGTTGTTGTCGTCGGGCGAGGTGATCCTGGCCATGGGCGAGCGATACGACGTGCCCACGATCTACGCGGCGTATTCCGGCGACGGGCTGAACCAGGTCTCGAACTGCTTCCATGACTTCCTGCGAAGCCGTCCGCAACATCCATCGAGCCCGAGGCCGGTGCTGCTCAACATCTGGGAGGCGGTGTACTTCGATCATGACCTCGACCGGCTGCGCACGCTTGCCGACTTGGCGGCGGCCTGCGGTGTCGAACGGTTCGTCGTCGACGACGGTTGGTTCCATGGTCGTCGCGACGACCATGCAGGTCTGGGTGATTGGTGGGTCGATGCCGACGTGTGGCCGAACGGGCTCACCCCGCTGATCGACCATGTTCGCCGGCTCGACATGCAATTCGGGATCTGGGTAGAGCCCGAGATGGTCAACCCCGACTCGGATCTGTACCGTGCCCACCC
>JANYKS010000013.1 GCA_025358125.1 Actinomycetes bacterium | reverse complement strand
CACGCGCAGCCGACGCGAGGCAGCGATCCCGGTCGGCAAGTTCAACGCGGGTCAGAAGCTCAACACGGCACTCAGCGGTGGGGCCATCGTCGTGCTGCTGGGCACCGGGACGCTCATGTACTTCCCCGATCTGGCTCGGTTGGCATGGCGCACCGGGGCCACCTTCGTCCACGACTGGTTCGCCTTGGCGTTGGGTCTGCTCGTCGTCGGGCACATCAGCTACGCCGTGCGCGACCCGGGTTCGCGGCGCGGCATGCGCTCCGGTTCAGTCACCGCGACATGGGCGCGGACCCACCACGCCGCCTGGGTCGACGAACTCATCGCGGCGGAGACGACGGCTGCAACGCAGCCAACAACGGTGATTGCTTCGTCAGTGAGGCCTCCCGTTTACCCCAGCGGATGAACGTCTTGACACATTCGTCAAGATAGCTTGGTCGTCAGTTGGAGGTCGAACGATGAGAGCAAGCAGGGCATGACGGCGCAGAGGCTGCTCGCGCACGCCCGAGACCTGGAGCCAACGGTGCGCGACGCGGCAGAGGAGACCGAACGGACGGGCACACTGCCGGCATCGCTCGTGACATTGCTGCGCGACTCGGGTCTCTTCGCAGTGCTCGTCCCGCAGGAAGTCGGGGGCGAGGGCGCGGACCTGTTGACCGCGATGGAGGCCATCGAGATCGTCAGCCGCGCCGACGGTTCGACCGGCTGGTCGCTGATGGCGAACTGCACGGCGACGGCCCTGACGGCCGCTCACTGCGGCGACCGCGCGGTGGAAGCGATCTTCGGCGCCAGCGATGGACGGGCCATTCTCGCCGGGATGCTTGCCCCGGGCGGCACCAGCATCGTGGTCGACGGCGGGTACCGCATGTCGGGCGAATACCGCTTCGGCAGCGGTTCGGGCCACGCCGACTGGCTGGGCGCGGGGACGCTGGTGATCGTGAACGGCAAACCCCGCAAGCTGACATCGGGCGCGGCCGAGGTGCGTGTGGTCGTGGTGCCTCGCGACGCCGTCGTGTTCCGCGGCAACTGGGATGTGTTCGGGCTGAACGGCACGGGCAGCTTCGACTACGCCGTGCCCGAGCAGTTCGTCGACGACGACTTCTCCTACGAGCTCACCCGCCTCCAGCCCAGGCGCGGCGCGCGACTGTTCGAGATCGGCGTGTTCGGCTTCTCGTCGCTCGGGCACGCCGCGGTGGCACTCGGCATCACCGCTCGCGCGCTCGCAGAGATCGCCCGCCTCGCACCCGGCAAGAAGCGGCTCGGCTACCGCGACGGGGTTGGGAACCACCCGATCTTCCTGCACGAGTTCGCCCACCACGAGGCCATGTACCAGGCGGCCCGGGCATACACATATGACGTGTTCGGCAAGGCCCAGTCGCTGCTCGACGATGGTGGGGAGCTCCCCGACGAACTGCGGCAGCGGTTCCGTCAGGCACTCACCTACGTGCACCGCGTGGGCAGCGAGGTGGTCGAGTGGTGCTACCGGTGGGCGGGCACCGATGCCCTCCGCAACCCGCACCCGCTCGGTCGGTGCATGCGCGACATGCACGGCGCGACTCAGCACCTCTTCGTCGACCCGCTCAGCTACGTCGACGCCGCGCCCTCCCTCGTGGCCTCGTGGCGCGGCACCGACGGCTTCTCGCCGGAACACACGTGACACAGCCGCCCGCCAACCGTTTTGAAGCGATGTCGTCCCGGCGATCTCGCTACTGCGCCGTCGCGTCAACGCCATCCAGCAGTTGGTGAGCGTACGTTCGCGCGAGCGCCGTCGCTTTCTTATGGGTGAGGTCACCCGGAAACACCAGCAACCTGATCGCGAGACCGTCGACCAGGGACGAGAGCGCCAACGCCGCAGGGTACGCCGCGCGGCCGGCAGCGTCGCACATCACCTCGGTGATCAGCGCCGTCCAGCGAGCGTCCTGCGAGCCAACCGATTTTCGCACCTCGTCGTCGTGAAACGCTGCGACGACTGCCTCGTACCACACCATCCAGTCACGCCGCCACGCCGGCTTCAGCTTCGGGCTGGGATCGAGCAGCAGCTTGACCACTGCGTCGACTCGATTCGGTCCTTCACCGAGCCCACCGGCGTCGATCTCGGCTGTCCATCGTTGGTCCTTGAAGCGCAGCGCCTCCAACAACAGCACCTGTCGCGAGCCGAAGTGATACAGCAGACCGGCTGGGCTGATGCCGACAACGGCGGCGACATCATTGATCTGCGTTGCCGCCAAACCCTTTCTACAAATGACTGCCAGCGTCGCCGTGAGGAATTCCTCACGCGGTTGGGATCGCCGCCTTCGTTTCGTAGGTGATTCGGACACAGTTCAGACGGTAGCGGCGCGAGCGCGTGATATCCGAGATCGCGCTGACCGGCCGCAGCGTCGGCTGGGCCCGGACCGGTCACCAGGTCGGTGCCGAGTGCCTTGGCGATCGGTCCGTTGAACTTCGGTGACGCGATGGTCAACAATGCCGCGCCGATTCCGGCGATCGTGGCGATCCAGGCGCTCCGGCGTGGACCGCTGAGGCCGGCGAACGGACTGGAGTTGTCGCCGTGGGCGTGTTCGGGCCTCACGTGCCAGGTCCGCCACCACAGGTCGAGTAGGTACACGGCACCGAACGGCCCGACCCATGCGATGGCCAACACGATGTATGAGTTCAGGTTGGCGAAGAAGTTGCCATTGTCGACGAACAGCACGTACACCAGACCGGCGATGGCGATCAACCCGTCGACCATGGTCGCCTGCCAGCGCTTGAGTGGCAGACCGGCGGCCTGCGCAGCGAGCCCGGCGGAGTACAGCGTCAGCGCGTTGTTCGAAATCGAGCCGCCGGCCCACGCGATGCCGATGGCGATGAGGACCGCCTGCAACGTGGCCTTGCCACTGAGCGGCTCCCCCGCTCGGGCGCCGAGGTCGAGATTGTCGACCAGCGACACGAACAGCAGCAGAACGGCGATGCCGAGAGCGACGCTGAAGAAGCGTTGGACGAACATCATCGTTGCGTGCCCGAGCAATGGCAGGCAGATGCACAGGCCGTAGACCACGATCAGCGCGACGACCAAGCCCGGGTCACCGCTGTTGGCCCACCCCAGTTCGTCAAAGATCGCGACCGCTGCGTACACGCCGACCGTGACGTTGATGATCTCGTAGATGATGCCGACCAGCCAACCGAGCACGGCGTTGACTCGCTGAGCATCGATGCCGAACGTCGCCCGAGCGTGATGTGTGTGGGCATTCCGGTCCGGGCCCCGGCGATCGAGGCAATCGCCACCGGCGCATAGCTGACAGCCGCGCCGATGACCGTGACGAGAATGGCCAACCACAGCGGCATGCCCAGGCTGTAGATCAGCACACCGATGAACACGTTGAAGGGGTAGAGGCTCGAGCCTCCCCAAAACACGCCGAGCGCTCTGGGTTTCATCGTTCGTTCCGCCTCCGGTACGAACTCGATCCCCCGTTGCTCAACCGCGAAAGCGCGGATTGTCTGAACCCATGTCGGTCACTGCCAACCCCCAATTCGTCACGCCCTTCGACGTGGAGACCGGAGAATACGGGCACTACTGAATCGAAGTCAATAGTGATCTTCGGCTGAATGCGCGTCAGTTACAGTGTCGAGGTGTGACCGATCAGCCCGCTCCGATACAACCCATCCTCGGCACCACGACGCCGCGCTTCGCCGGATCATCGACATTCGTGAGGCTGCCCGAGCTGCGCGACGTCGACCGATGCGACGTGGCAATCCTCGGTGCACCTTTCGACGGGGGGGTCAGCTTTCGGCCCGGCGCCCGGTTCGGGCCGATGGCCGTTCGCCAGGCTTCGAGGGCAATCCGCCCGCAGTACCATCCGCAGTTCGACGTGCAGCCGTTCGCGGAGTTGCAATTCGCCGACGCCGGCGACGTTTCCTGCAATCCGTTCTCGATCGCGGAGTCTCTGGCGGCAATCGAGGCTCGGGCCGGTGAGCTGCTCGGCCCGGCGGAGGGCCCACACCCGGTCGATGGACTGATCACCATCGGCGGCGACCACACCATTGCCTATGCGCTGTTGAAAGCCGTGAATCGCCGATTTGGCAAGGTCGCCCTCGTCCACTTCGATGCCCATCTCGACACGTGGGACACCTATTTCGGCGAGCGCTTCACGCACGGCACCCCTTTTCGCCGCGCCGCGGAGGAGGGGCTATTCGACACCGAGGCATCGATCCACATCGGCATCAGGGGTCCGCTCTATGCGCCGACCGACCTCGTCGACGACGAGGCGTTGGGGTTCTCGATCATCACCTGCGATGACCTGGAACGGCTTGGCGTCGACGAAGTCGCACAGCGGATCCGCTCCCGCGTCGAGGATCGTCCGCTGTACCTCTCGATCGACATCGACGTCCTCGATCCTGCGCATGCGCCGGGCACGGGCACACCCGAGATCGCCGGTATGAGCAGCCGCGAGTTGGTGATGATCCTGCGCGGTCTCGCCGGCATGAACGTCGTATCGGGCGATGTCGTCGAGGTCGCCCCCGCATACGACCACGCCGAGATCACTTCACTGGCAGCCGCGGCCACCGTCTACGAAATGGCCTGCCTGATGGCCGTCAAGGAGCGCGGGATCCCCGAGGGACGCAGTCCCCGAATCGTGTGACGAATTTTCGGGCTGCGGCGCCGAGTTTCGCGTTGAACAAGTGGGTGTCGATGGTCCAATCGATCGGACGTGACCTGCGGTTGGGCCGCTCACTGTCAGTAGAGGATGTCGAGCGCATATCGCAGCGCCCGGTCGAGTTCGGCGCGTTTCACCTCGTCGAGGCGGCCGACAGGCTGCCGATCGAAGTCATCGACTGGCACGGTGATGATGTTGTCACAACTGATGACGCACGGCTCCGGCAGTCCCTCTTCGGGACCTATCTCGACTTCGGAGCGAATGCCGCGCGTGGTGCGGGTGATCGGGGCGCAGGTGACTGCTGTGAGCACGGATGCCGCGGCGACTCTCGTGAGCACGCAAACAGGTCGCCGCCCAGCGGGCGGACCCAAGTCAGCCCAGTAGATCTCGTTTCGCGCTACCACTCCGGCGC
The DNA here is from genome assembly GCA_025358125.1 of Actinomycetes bacterium. Lineage (GTDB taxonomy): Bacteria > Actinomycetota > Acidimicrobiia > Acidimicrobiales > Ilumatobacteraceae > WLMZ01. The sequence goes on along the minus strand of JANYKS010000013.1, from coordinate 7,736 downwards.
GGTGCGGGCTGCGAGACGGACAGCAGAGCGCACCAACGCTGGCTCGGGGGGCTGGAGCCGATAGGCGGCGACGAGTTCTCGGTCAGCCACCAGCGCGTCCTCAGCGTCGATAATCGCCCGCGCACCCCGTCGCAAGAGTTCGGAGCGGTTTGTGCCGAGTGTCTTGGCAAGCCGATCGAGACGATCAACGAGATCGTCTTCGAGTTGGACGAGCACTTCACGACGTGCCATATGCATATGGTATCCCATATGGCACGTCGTGCCATATGGGATGCGCTCCGGGTGCCGAGGAGCACCCAGAACGTGCACCCCGAACATCGCGACGCCCTCCGCAACGAACCCAACCATTCGGTGTCATCGGTGGCTCGTTGGCGGCGGGCAGCTGAGCTGCAGATGTGGATTCGTCGGAAATTCGGAGATGCCGCCGTCGGGTAGTCAGCCGGTGACCTCATTGATGATGAGGGGAATGATCGAGGAGGTGTCGAAGTAGGCGATCACTGCCGTTGTTCAGCGACAAGTCACTGACAGTGCCTTTGCCCGTGATGCGTCGGGCGGTCCGTGGGCGTTTGGCTGCTGAGGCAGGAGTAACGAGCCCTTCGGCGATGAGACGGTCGAGCGGACGAGACTGGTCGAATGGCACGAGCCGGGCAACGGCCTTGCCATGGCCCTGACGGTGACTTCGTGGCCATTGCGCACAGCGTTGAGATAGCGGCTCAAATGATCGCGTAGCTCCCGAACTCCAGTTTCCATTCGACCAATATGGCGCTTTTAGATCGATAGATCTAGCCACATACCCGAGTGACCTCGAGATCATTCGTCCACGATCGCTCTGCAGGCTCCGTCTTCACAGGGTGGCCGTTAGCGTCGGTGGGATGTCGCTCAACCGGTGGATCGAACTGACTGAACGGAACCCGGAACACTCCTCGTGGTACGTCGAACGGTTTCGGTCGATGGTTGCCGCCGGTGACGATCTCGGCGGTGAGGCACGCTTCGTCGACGCCATGGTGGCCCGTGGGTCCCGAGTGCTCGACGCCGGCTGTGGGCCGGGTCGGGTGGGTAGCCACCTCGCTCGAGTGGGCCACGCGGTCGTGGGCGTCGACATCGATCCGGTGTTGATCGCCGCTGCCGAGCACGACCATCCCGGCCCGACCTGGCTGGTGGCGGACCTCGCCGAGCTCGACCTCGGGGCGATGGGCATCGAGGCGGGGTTCGACGTCGTAGTGTGTGCGGGCAACGTCATGACGTTCCTCGATCCGGACACGCGCCAGCGCGTCCTCGATCACCTCGCCGCACACCTGTGCGCCGGTGGCCGCATCGTGACCGGGTTCGGATCGGGACGTGACTACTCGTTCGCCGAGTTCTTCGAGGACGTCGAGCAGGTGGGGCTCGTGGCCGAGGTGCTGCTCTCGGCATGGGATCTGCGACCGTTCACCACCGAATCCGACTTCCTCGTTGCGGTGCTGTCGCGGAGCGCATCCACGACGTGACCGCCTGGAGCCGCATCAGAGTGTCGTGCCCACCGCCGCTACCTGTGTCAACCTGACTCTCGCCACGTCGATCCTCGAAAGCGCGTTCTCGCGCTCAACACTGATCAAGCCGGTTTGGCAGTAGCACCAAGTCGCTCGAGCGCGCTTTCCCACGCAGGGAGGCCGTCGGATCCTTTCATCGACCACCGCACAAACTTCGTGGGGCCCATCTCCGGCGCCAGTCGCTTCATCAGTTCGTTGTGTGGCGCTGCATGAGCAGAGAACGAAGCAAGGGCATCGTTGTCCACCCACACCGAAAGCGTGGCGTACTGCTTTCGAATCGGTCGCGCCAACAGCGAGAATCCAACGACGCCGTCGGTGGCACCGAGCTGCCTGCGCACTGCGCTGGCGCCTCGGAACAGTCGCCACGTCGACCGCCTACTGATCGGCGGGATACTCGATGCGAAGACCACATACTCACGATCGGGCTCAAGACTCATCATGGACTTCCACGGTGATTTCACGATGGCTCCGATCGCTCTGGACGCCGGCGGTTGTGGGCCGTGCCGCGGTGGAACGTACCACTCTTCTCGGGGGCTCGATGACCATGACCGAGTGGAGATCGCTTCAAGACCCGGTCGACGGCACCGTGGCGACCGGCGTCTGCCAACACCCGGTGCAGTGCAAGGTAGTGCTCCTCGTCGAGAGGGTCGATTGCGATCGCCCGCTCCGTCGGCCACACCTCAGTTTCCGTCGTTCTCGAGCACTACGGCCATCTCTACCCGCAGCACGACCTTGACCTGCGGTCTGCGATAGAAAGTCAGGACAAGCGCCACCCGCAGACGTAGCACGAGGTAGCAGCGAGAGCGTCAGACTTGAACGACTCGGGCGGCGACATCGAGCACGGATAAAAGCCGGCGCATGTCATCGGGATCCGAGGTGGCAATGGCGACGTCCTCATGGCGAGCGATCCCGGCCGCCGTCACCACGACCGAGGCATCGATGAGGTCAGCGGTGCCCGCCCGTCCGCACAGCAAGCCCGCCGCACGAGCCACCACACCGTCGAGTGGCACTTCGTCGCAATGCGCCAAGGCGCGTGACAACAGCGCCTGGCGTCGGCCGTCACGCCATGCCTGAGCGATGGCGCCCGCTGGGACTTGTACCGTGGAGGCATCGTCAGCGGCAACCCGCAGCATCGCCCACACGACACGGTCATTCCGATCCAATGCGATCAGTGCACCGGCGTCAAGAACCAGCGCCGTCACGCTCCAACCCGCGATCGGGCGGCGGCGAGCTCAGCATCATCGAAGGGGCCGTGCTCTGCCTCCCACGCTGCAACCACCTCTCGAAGACCACGTGCCGCGAGTTGTCGCCGAGCTGCGTCGGCCAACCACGACGACACGTTCTGCGCATCGGCATCAGCGGCATCGCGAACTGCCGCAGCGAGTTCAGTTTCCAGTGAGACGGTGATTCGTTCCACGGACATGTGGAAATCATACTTCTTCATACCCACGGACTCAACAGAGGCAAACGTCGACCCACGATCGACACACTCGGGCAGCTCGCCCCGGCACTCGCCGCTCTGGTTTGATTCGACCCGTCGCCGGCTGTGCTGTCAGCCCCGGACGTGCCAGCGGCCCGGTCGGCACCATCTCGTGGTTTCGACTGGGCCGCTGCTCACTACCGCAGGCAGGGGTGACCGGGGTCTGCTCGACGTTCACACCCGGTCCGGCTGAGTTCAGGCAGGGTCGAAGCGATCGGCGTTCATGACCTTGTTCCACGCAGCCACGAAGTCAGTCAGGAACTTCTGCTGTGCGTCGTCAGACCCGTAGACCTCGGCGATGGCTCGCAGCTGGGAGTTCGATCCGAAGACGAGATCGCAGCGGGTGCCGGTCCATTTCATGTCGCCGGTCGCTCGATCGCGACCCTCGAACACGTCCTCGGATTCAGCGGTTGCCTGCCACTCGGTGCTGATGTCGAGCAGATTCACGAAGAAGTCGTTGGTGAGCGTCTCGGTCCGGTCGGTCAAAACACCGTGATCAGATCCGTGGGCGTTGGCGTTCAGGACGCGCATGCCACCGACGAGCACCGTCATTTCTGGGGCGCTCAGCGTCAGCAGCTGCGCACGATCGACCATCAGTTCCTCTGCCGAGCGAACGTGACCCTTGCCGAGGTAGTTGCGGAACCCGTCTGCGGTCGGTTCGAGCGGCGCAAACGATTCGACGTCGGTCTGCTCCTGCGATGCGTCGGTGCGTCCCGGCGTGAAGGGAACCGTGACGACGTGTCCGGCGTTCTTCGCCGCTGCCTCGACAGCTGCGCACCCGCCGAGAATGATCAGGTCGGCCATCGACACCTTCTTGGCCGAGCTGTTGAATTCCGCTCGGACCCCTTCAAGGGTCTCCAGAATCCTGCGCAGTTCGGGCGGGTTGTTGACCTCCCAATCGTTCTGCGGAGCGAGGCGAATGCGTGCGCCGTTGGCGCCACCGCGTTTGTCGCTGTTGCGGAACGTCGACGCCGAAGCCCATGCAGTCGACACCAGCTCGGAAATGCCCAGTCCAGACTCCAGGACTCTCAACTTGAGGGCAGCGATGTCGGCCTCGCCGATCAGCCCGTGGTCAACCGCGGGGACCGGATCCTGCCAGATCAGCTCCTCGTCGGGGACCTCTGGGCCGAGGTACCGTGCGATGGGGCCCATGTCGCGATGGGTCAGCTTGAACCACGCCCGGGCGAAGACGTCGGCGAACTCCGCCGGGTTCGCGTGGAAGCGCCGCGAAATCGGCTCGTAGACCGGGTCCATCCTCAGCGCCAAGTCTGCGGTGGACATCATCGGGGCGTGTGTCCTCGACGGATCGTGGGCGTCCGGTACGGTGCCCTGAGCCTCCGGATTGGTGGGAGTCCACTGCTTCGCACCGGCCGGGCTCTGCGTCAGCTCCCACTCGTAGCCGAACAGCACGTCGAAGTAGCTGTTGTCCCACGTGATCGGGGTGGGGGTCCATGCACCTTCGAGGCCGCTGGTGGTCGTGTCGACGCCCTTGCCGGTGCCGAAGCTGTTCTTCCAACCGAGGCCCAGCTGCTCGATCGGGGCGCCCTCGGGTTCGGGACCGACGAGCGCAGGATCACCAGCACCATGGCACTTGCCGAAGGTGTGTCCGCCGGCGACGAGCGCAACGGTCTCTTCGTCGTTCATCGCCATCCGAGCGAACGTCTCGCGAATGTCGCGAGCCGATCCGAGCGGGTCCGGGTTGCCGTTCGGACCCTCCGGATTCACGTAGATCAGGCCCATCTGAACCGCGCCGAGAGGATTCATGAGTTCCCGGTCGCCGCTGTAGCGCTGGTCTCCGAGCCAGATTGTCTCGGGGCCCCAGTAGAGGTCCTCTTCGGGCGCCCAGACGTCCTCGCGGCCGCCGGCGAAACCGAACGTCGTGAAGCCCATCGACTCCAAGGCAACGTTGCCGGCAAGGATCATCAAGTCGGCCCACGAGAGCTTCCGGCCGTACTTCTGCTTGATCGGCAACAGGAGACCGCGTGCCTTGTCGAGGTTTCCGTTGTCGGGCCAGCTGTTGAGGGGTGCAAAGCGCTGGGTGCCGCTGGAGGCGCCGCCGCGCCCGTCTTGGATCCGATACGTGCCGGCGCTGTGCCACGCCATCCGAATGAAGAATGGGCCGTAGTGGCCGTAGTCCGCAGGCCACCAGTCCTGCGACGAAGTCATCAACGTGGTGAGGTCCTGCTTCACCGCATCGAGGTCGAGGGTCTTGAACTCTGCTGCATAGTCGAAGTCGTCGCCCATGGGATTGGCCATCGGGGAGTTCTGGTGGAGCATCCTCAGGCTCAACTGATTCGGCCACCAGTGTTCGTTCGCGGTGGACCCAACTGCCGTATGGGCGGCGTGGAGTCCGCCCATAACTGGACACGTCTGTACGCTGTCGTTGATATCGTCGAAGGCATCGTGGTCGGTCATTGCTGCTCCTTGGAAAGAGTGAGTGTCACGGGTGTTGTTGGTGGTGTTGGATTCGTTGCGGGATCTCGAGGGGCCGATCGCAGCACCCCTCGGTGGGTCAAATGGATCTGATTTCGCGCAACCGGGATATTTGCGCGACGTGGAATCAGGGCACTTCGGCGTGCTACTTCCGGCTCGGAGTGGATGCCCCTGCCGTCGTCGAGGTCCCCGACGACACTGATCGAGCCGGCCACCTTCCGACATGATGGGCATCGCCCCCAGTAGATGACCTCGGCTTCGTCGATCTCGAAACCATGATCATCGTCCGCGGTGAGGCAGGGCACCGCCCCGACTGCGCAGTCGATGTCGAACGTGGTGCCGCAGGCTCGACAGATCAGGTGATGATGATTGTCAGCCACTCGGTCCTCGAACCGGGTCGCGGATCCGGCTGGCTGGATCCGGCGGACGAGGTTCTTGTCGACCAGGACGCCGAGCGTGTCGTATACGGCCTGGCGGGAGATCGACCCGATCACCGCCCGGACTTCGTCGGTCAGCTCGTCGGCCGTGGCGTGGGGGCGCGACGACACCGCCCGCATGATGGCCAGCCGCTGGGCGGTCACTTGCACGCCGTGTTGGCGCAGTAGCTGATCGACACCGTCGGACATGACGCGCAGGTTATCACGAACTCTGGACGCTGTCCAACATTGGATCGCTCCTGGACAATCGGTCGCACACCGGAGAATGCAACTTGATGTCGAGCCGGCCGGTCGGCGCATCGGCTGTCGGCCACCGGTGCGTTCAGCTTGTGGTGTGGCAGACGGCCGGCGTTTCGGGTCCTTGGGTTGCTCTGCCGTGATCGTGCCGGCTCGATTCGTCTCAGCGGGTTCGGTAGATCGAAACGTGCGCCCGACTATCGGCGGTAAACGGTTCGCGCCGCCAGTTCGCGAACCTCTCGATGATCTGCAGTCCGGCAATGCGGGCCATCAGGTCCATTTCGCCCGGGGTGATGAGCCGTAACACGATCGGCGACATGCTGATCCCATCGGTCGCTAGACGCACGTGGTTTTCCTCGAGGAGTTGACTGACCGGGTCGTAGCGGTACCAATCGCAAGCTCAAGGGCCGAACCGCCTTGCGCCAACTCGGCGAGGAAGCCAACAGCGTCCCCTTCATCGCCACGAAGGTGCTCGTCGTAGCTACCCGCCACGGCAGGACCGAAGCTCGCGGCGGGATCGAATCCGTCCATGGAGACCAGTCTCTCAGGCGCGCACACCGAAGACCATCGGTTTGCCCGTCGAACTCACCTGTCCAAAAGCCCGGTCGAGAACACAAGACGCTCACCCCGAACAGCACCGTCAGCACGACACCGAAGAACGGCGCCTCGGGCGCCCGGCTCGGTTCCTGGCGTCTCCGTCGATGAGGCCAGTTTGCGTCACGTGCCTGGGGCATCGAACCTGGTCTTTCTTGCCATCGGTTGTCGAGAATGAGAGATCGGCTCGGACATACTTGTGTCGACCCACCCGGGGGCGAAACGACAGGCCAGGAGGCCGCGATGCTTTCCATCACACCGTTCTTGTGGTTCGACACCGATCTCGCCGAACCGATCGAGTTCTACACGTCGATCTTTCCTGATGCCGCCTCGCCCGACGTGCGCCGCGCCGCAGACGACGGGCCGATCTTCACCGCCACGATCGAGCTGTGCGGCCAGCAACTGATGCTGCTGAACGGTGGTCCCGCCCACGCCGGGTTCACCGAGGCGATCTCGCTGTTCGTCAGGGTCGAGACCCAAGAAGAGATCGATGATATGTGGGAGCGGCTGACCACGAGCGGCGGCGAACCCGGCCGATGCGGCTGGCTGAAGGACCGCTATGGCCTGTCGTGGCAGATCGTTCCCACCGTGCTGGGCGCGCTGCTCGGCTCCCCCGACCGGACCCGCGCCCAACAGGCCACCGACGCGATGTTGCAGATGGGCAGGCTCGACATCGGTGCGCTGAAAGAAGCGTACGACCGTTGAATCGGAGGCGACCGATTCGTTTCATGCTGCTACAGAACTACGGGCCGGTGGAGTCGGGCATGGGCCCGATTCGGTTACCCATCGGCGGACCCAGCCGCCCCTACGGACCCCGAAAAACGAAACAGCCCGAACCCTGATGAAGGTTCGGACCGTCCGGGATGTCTCGCGACATCACAATGTGAGGTCTTCACGTAAGGGTCTGACCTGGGACGTCTTGGTTGGGTAGCTGCGTCGACCACGGCTTGAGCGGACGGCGACCACACCGCCTCGATCTCTCATCGCTGCGGTGTGTTCCAGCGTGGGTCGTGCTCGACGATGGCC
>JANYKS010000040.1 GCA_025358125.1 Actinomycetes bacterium | reverse complement strand
TGATACATGCCGGTGTACAGGCACGCCCGACCCGGTGAGCACGGCGCGGCCTGGCTGTAGTGACGACTGAGGCGAACCCCGGCTGCGGCGAGCGCATCGAGGTTCGGCGTGCGCACGACCGGGTGGCCGGCCGCCGACAGGCAATCGCCGCGGAACTGGTCGAGTGTGATCAGCAGCACGTTCATGGCCCGCTCAAACTACACACCGGCGACATGACCTGAGGTCGCATCGGCGGCGACTTTCGCCTTACCCGAAGTTCGATCCGATCAGCGATCGGTCAGAGGAAGTAACCGGTGACGTCGATGATGAAGTCGGTCGCGCCTCCGCCGCCGGCGATGACGGTGACCTCGCGCGATGCGCTGATCGTCACGATGACGCCGTTTGCCAACGTCTGATTCGACGCGAACCAGTTGATCGTCGACGCGCTGACGGTGGTGTTGCCTCCGGGGTTGACCGCGAGGAAGCCCTGGTTCTGGGTCCGGTCGACGGTGACGTTGCACGCAATCGCGGTCGCCCCGACAGGGACGACATCGGGCGCATTGATCGCACCGGTATCGAGGGTGCGCCCGCTCGCGACCGACACCAACCGGTTGCCTCCCGACGACATCACACCCTGCGCCGGTACTGCGGAACGCGAGTCGTACACCCGGGTCGGTGTGAGCGGGTGGAATGAGGGAGATGGAGGTGGAGGGGGAGGCGCTGGAGGTATTGGCGCCGTGAGGTTCCTCCACCTACCAGGGACGCCGTTCTCGATGCAGTACCAGAGGTTGCCGAGTATGTCGGGCTGCAACGCACCGATCGTCCACGCGCCGGCGGTGGGGGCACCCGAAGCGACCGGAACGAGTTGGACCGAAGGCCCGCCCGTTGACCTGGCCATCACCCCGGCACTCGTCGTCACGGTGCTCACAGAGTTTCCGTACACGCCCGAACCCGTGGTGCTCAACCCGTGCGCGAGACCGACGACTCCATGGCTCGTCGCCGGCCCAGGGCTCAAGTTGGCCTGTGACGACATGCCGAGCACGCCGGCACGCACGATGGCATCGACGTTGGTCGCCACGTTCCGGCCGAAGAGGGCGGCTCCGTACGTCGAGAGTCCGGCATCGGTCACGGCCTTCGAGTCGACGATGACACCCAGCCCGCCGCCGGAGAGAAACGTCGTATCGGCGGTGGCGGTATCGGCGTTGTTGAACCCGCCGATGAGCATGGGTCCACCCGTCGCCGCTGCGGCCGGCGTGGCGCTCCCCGCAACGGCGACGGCGACGCGCCGACGGCCGCTGCCCCGGCCAGCTTGAGCACGCCGCGCCGCGACGACCCGGCGGCGGTGTCTTCGGCCGCGATGACCTCGGGCACGAGTGGTGAGGCCGATTCCGCCGGCGCGGGCTCCGACACCGCGGCTGGCGCGAGGCGCTCGACCAGCGCTGTGAGTTCGGCCACTCGTTGCTCGAGTTGTCGGATACGTGCGTCGTCCACGGACGGTCCCTTCGTTGCGGCCCACGGTGAATGCGAGCCGCCGCTCACCCTAGTTCGTCGAATCAGACCGCGATACTGCCCACTCGCAGGTCGGATCCACCGAGTAGCCTGCCGCTGTGGCCGGTGATCTCGTCTACGCGTTTCGGGTGATGCGATTGCCCCTGCTCGATGCGGGCGGGGCGCCAATCGGTCGGATCGACGACATCGTGATCGTGCCCTCGCGCGCCGGCACGGCTCCACGAGTCGTCGGCTACGTCGCGACGAGCCAGCGGCGGCGGATCTTCGTCAACGCCAACCGGTTCAACTCGCTCGACGGCGAGGGTGCCCGGCTGCGCAGCTGGGACGTGGACCTCCACCCGTTCAAGCCGAAGCCGGGCGAACTGCTCGTCGGCAAGGACGTGCTCGACAAGAAGGTCGGCGACGAGACCGTCAGCGACGTCGCGATGCGCTACACGACCGACGGCCGCAACGCGTACTGGGAACTCGCCAAGGTTCGCCTCGCCCGCCGCAATGCGCTGCGCCGCCGCCCGAGCTATCGCCTCGTCGATTGGGACGAGGTGCCGACGTTGTTCAGCAGCGGCGCGCCGATGGCTGCCGAAGCCGCCAGCATGCGCGACATGCACCCGAGCGACGTGGCCACCGTCGTGCGGACCCTGCCGATGGCCCAGCGCAAGCAGTTGGCGGCGGCCATGGACGACGAGCGGCTCGCCGACCTGCTCGAGGAACTGCCAGAGGCCGAGCAGCTGCGGATCATCGAAGGCCTCGACCTCGACCGGCTGATGAGCGTGCTCGACGAGATGGAATACGACGACCTCGCCGACCTCCTCGCCGAGATGCCGGGCGAGCAGCGGACCCGGATCCTCGATGCGATGGACGACGACGACGCCGCCGTCATGCGCCAGTTGCTCTCCTACGAGGAAGGCACAGCGGGTGGTCTGATGACGCCCGACATCATCATCCTCGGGCCGACGGCAACCGTCGCCGAGGCGCTCGCTCAGATCCGCGATCCGGACTGGCTGGTCAGCATCGCGGCCCAGGTCTTCGTGTGCCGCCCCCCGTATCGCCCGCCGACCGGCACGTATCTCGGGGTCGTCCACTTCCAGCGACTGCTTCGTGAGCCGCCGAGCGTGGAGCTCGGTCGCTGCCTCGAGCAGGAGCCGACGATCACGCCCGACATCGCCGACCGGGAAGTGGCCGAGAAGTTGGCCAGCTACAACATGCTCGCCGTCGGCGTCACCGACGACGCCGGACACCTGCTCGGCGCGATCACCGTCGACGACGTGCTCGACCGCACCCTGCCGACCGGCTGGCGGCAGCGACGGCGGAGCAATTCTCCCGTACTCGCGGGTGGCGCCGGTTCGTCAGCTCGCGACGTCCCCGCAGGGGGTGTCGTAGCAGGAGGTCGCTCGAAATGACCCGCCGCAGCGATCTCAGCTCACCCCGCCAAGGCCGCAAGTTCAGCCTTCACTACGACCCAGAGCAGTTCGGTCAATTCAGCGAGAGCATCGCCCGCACGCTCGGTACGGCACGCTTTTTGGTGTTGCAGACCGGCATCGTGATCGTGTGGATCTCGCTCAACGTCGCGTCAGCGGTGCTGCGGTGGGACAAGTATCCGTTCATCCTGCTCAACCTCGCATTCTCCACCCAGGCTGCATACGCCGCTCCGCTGATCCTGCTCGCCCAGAACCGTCAAGAACAGCGGGACCGGCTGCAGACCGACAACGACCGCCGGGTCGCCGAGCGGACGCAGGCGGACACCGAATTCCTCGCTCGCGAGATTGCGAGTGTGCGGGTGGCCCTCGGCGACATGATCACATCGGAGACCCTCCGCGACAATCTGATGCGGCTCACCGACGCGACCGAGCGGATGGCCAACCGGCTCGATGAGATCGAGGCCCAGTCGACCAAGGCGACCTCGCTCGACGAACCTCGCGGCGAATAGTCGCCAACGTCGCCTGATGTCACGCCGTGGCAGCCTGCCAGCCGCGGCGTTACATCAAGCGGGCCGGCTCGCTCGTTGCCGGTAGAACACCTCACCGCGACCGGACAACACAGCCGTGCGGCCGGGGGAAGCCAGGGAACGATCACGCGCGACAGTCGTTGCAGACGCCGACCAGATCCAGCCGGTGATGGCGCAACTCGAAACCGTTCATGGTCGCCAAGCTACCGAGCGATTGATCGAGGGCCGACTCGACGGTGTCCGGAACGACGACATCACGCACCGTGCCGCACATCTCGCAGATGAGGTGATGGTGATGCCCACCGAGGTCTTCCGCGAGTTCGAAGCGGGCCCATTCGTCATGGGTGACGACCTTGGTGATGACACCGGCCTGCTCCAGCACGGTCAAGTTTCGATAGACCGAACTCTGGGCGAGTTGCGGATGGAGACGGATGATGTCGGGGATGGTGACGGGGTGATCCGCGCGGCTGAGGATCTCCACCAACTGGCGGCGCATCGACGTGTAGCGCTGCCGATCGCCGACGACACGGTCGGCCGCAATCTGGTGCAGGTCTGCAATCACCCCGCGCATGGTACCGCTGGCGTGGCGGTCTGGGGTGCGCTGGCGTGGTCAGGGGGTGTCTGGCGTGTCTGGCGTGTCTGGCGTGTCCGGCGTGTTCTTCCCGGGTGCCGGTGGATCGGGATCGAGCTCTTGCGGGCGCGACAGGCCGGTGAACTCGAACATCGAAACGCCGTTCGCCTGGATCTGTTCGAGTAGACCTGTAGTCGGCAGCCGTGCGTCGCCGAGCACGATCACTCCCCCGATCCTGTCGACGCCGAGCACCCAGCGCGTCATCGTCGCGGCGACGATCGCGGCGGCGACGCCGCTGCGCACGGACGTGCCAACGATGAGTGTTTCGCGCTCGCCTCCGACAAGCCCGCCGCGAACCTCGACCCGGACCGCCCCGATGCCACCCTCTTTGTGCGGCGGCCTGAGCATCGGCAGTCGGGCCGTGAAGCGGTCGCGGCGCGTTGCCGACATGCGTGCGCTCATCCGGCTCACATCGGGGAACACCCGGTGCAGCAGGGCGGGTTCCGGCATCTCGGCCCGGTAGCAGTCGTACGCGTTGACCGGCTCGGGGAACCAGCACAGCTCGCGACCGGCGCCTGCGGGACGTCGGATCCATTCACCGTCGTGCAGCCCGAGCGAGGTCCCGCCGAGCGCGCGATGATGCTGACGGGCGCAGGCCGGGCCGCCAGTGCCGTGCATCGCTACATGGATCTCGTCGACGACGTGAAGTTGGTCGGCGAGGTGGCGGGCGAGCAGCCCCGACAGCCCCGGCGCCATGGCCGCGCCGACGACCAGCGACAGTCCCCCAATTCCTATCGACTCGCCGAGCTCGAGCAGCTCGCGCACGTCGTCGAGATCGTCGCTCATCGAAACGACCGCGACACCGTTGCCGAGCAGTCGGCGCGCTGCTTGGGCATGCGGAGCCGGGTGGGCCAGCACCGCTGCATCGGCGACCTGGGCATGGTCGAGATCAGTTGCGATGCCGGACACCATCCGGGCGACGGTTGCGGCGACCTCGCTTCGCCGGTCGACGATGGCCAACCGGAGATCACCCGACTCTGCCAGGGTCTGAGCGACGCGAGCTCCGGTGACCCCGGCGCCGACGACTGCGACGATCGGCGACTCCCTCACGCCTCGCGGGCGGCCGGCGCCCATCGCCTGCGTCACTTCTGGCGAAGGGACAGCTCGCGCCAGCCACCCTGTTGCGGTGGTACGCCGCCCTTGCCGCGCAAACGAAGCACGCCGAACACAGTGGCGGCTGCTGAGAGGGCCAAGACGGCTCGCCGGAGCATTTTCACAGGCGCTCACTGTACCGCTACGGCGACTCCGCGCAGTCCGCCTGGTCTCCACCGAGCGGAGTCGGAGATTTCGGCTCTCGGTTCCGTCGCCTCATGATCGCTCGAGCGGCCGCGCTCGGGTGCTGGTCGAAACGAGTTCGCGATCGGTCGTGGACAGCGTGGGCAGCGTGGGCAGCGTGACGACGAATGTTGCGCCCTGCCCTTCGCACGATCGGGCTTCGATGTTGCCGCCGTGGCTTTCGACGATCTTGGCGCTGATCGCAAGGCCGAGGCCGGTGCCAGGTATTGCGTTGGTCAGCGACGTCGAGGTCCGGAAGAATGGCGTGAAAAGTTGTTCCAGTTCGGATTCGGGTATGGCGACTCCGGTGTCCTCGACAGTCATTCGAAGGTCAGGGCCGGTTTGCCGAGTCGACACCGTGATCGTGCCACCCCGTGGGGTGAACTTGATCGCGTTGCCGACCAAGTTGAGCAGCACCCGCTCGAGCTGTGACGCGTTCCCGAGGACGGCGCTGGTACCCGGATCGAGGTCGGTGACGAGTTCGAGCCCCGATTCGTCGGCGAGAGGCTGCATCATGGCGATTACCGAGTTGACGATGTCGGTGGCGTGGACCTCGGATCGTTCCCCACGTTGCGGATCGAGCTCGACCTTGGACAACGTGAGGAGATCCTCGATGAGGTTGAGCAACCGATGCGCGTTGCGGTCGACTACGCCCAGCATCTTGGTTTGGTGCGGCGCGAGCGGTGGGATGCCGTCGGTGAGCAGCTCCAGATAACCGATCATGCTGGCGAGCGGTGTCCGCAACTCGTGGGAAACGGTGGAGACGAAATTCGTCTTGATGAGATCGAGTTCGACGAGCTTGGCGACTGCTGCACGTTCGATTTCGAGTGCGTGGTCCTTGACTCGTCCCGCTTCGATTCGTTCGCCGATGTCGAGAATCTGGGCGATGAAATACGGGTGCGAGAGTGTCTGGGCGCGGACGATGGCGACTGCGAGGTGGGCGTGGGCATACGTGCCATCGGGTCGGCTGTACCGCTTGTCCATCTCGTAGTGGTCGTACGTACCGTCGAGCAGTTGTTGCACGTGTTGCAGGTCGTCGTCGAGATCGTCTGGATGGGTGATGTCTTGGAACGTGAGCGTACGCAGGTCCTCCTGATCGCGGCCGACGAACTCGCACAGGGCGTCGTTGACGGCCAGGAACCGACCGCCATGGCTGACGACTGCCATGCCAATGGGGGCGTTCGCGAACGTCAGCTCGAGCAGCTGTCGATCCCGACGCCGCTCGGTGACGTCGACGAACGTCACCATGATTCGTTCCGGATCGTCGGGAATCGGCGCCGTCGACAGGCTGAGGAGGACCCTCATATCGTCGCGACGGGCCCAACCGACCACCTCCGAGTTGACCCGTTCACCCGTGGTGAAGGTGCGCACGATCGGTCGGTCGGCGTTGGCGATCTCGGTTCCGTCCTCGCTGAACGTCGTCCAGGTGCCGCTCTGCCAGCGTTGCGACAGCAGCTCTGCGTCGAAACCCAGGATCCGCTCCGCTGCGGCGTTCATGAGTTCGACCGCGCCGTCCCGACGTGCGACGATCACCCCTTGCTCGAGCAGGTCCAGGGCCGAGCGCTGCAGCTTTTCGAGCCGCCGCAGCAGCTGCTCGGTCGTCGTGAGCTCGGTCACGTCCGTGAAACTCGTGATTGCACCGCTCACCGAGTGATCTGGCTCCATCACCGGAGTGCTGTTCACCCGGAGCCAGCCGAGGCCGAGTCCGGGGCGCTGCACACCCATCAACACGTCCTCGACCGGTGCTCCGGTACCGAGCGCCTCGATTGCCGGGTGTGTCGCGCCGGGCCACGGGGTCCCGTCGGCGCGGATTGCTTCCCAGCGGGAATCCAGCGACGTGCGCCCGCCAAGTTCGTCGCCTGTGAGTCCGAGCATCCGTTCGGCGGCCTGGTTCCATTCGACGATGCTTCCGCTCGCGTCCTGCAGGATGAGTCCATCGTGCATCGTCGCCAGAATCTGCGCCTTGCGAGATTCACTGCTCTCCAGCTCGATGACGACCGCTTGCAATTCCCGGCGGGAGAGGAGATCCTCCACCACCGAGGCGAGGTCACGAAGGGTCTCTCGTTCGACATCGGTCAGCTGGCGTGGTCGCCGATCGACCACGCAGAGGGTGCCGACACGGTGTCCATGAACTCTGAGCGGTTGTCCGGCGTAGAAACGGATGCCTGACTCGCCGAGCACGAACGGGTTGTCAGCGAAGCGGGGATCGGCTACGGCGTCGGTGACGACGAACATATCGTCGTTCTCGGCGGCGATCGCATGAGCACAAAAGGCGAGATCGCGACTGGTCTCGTTCACCTCGACTCCGAATCGTGCCTTGAACCACTGACGATGCTCGTCGACCAGGCTCACCAGCGCGATCGGCACATCGAACAGCCTCGCGGCGAGCCTGACCACCCGTTCGTACGATTCCTCCACGGGTGTGTCGAGCACGCCGAGGTTGCGTAATACCGCGAGACGTTGTCGTTCGTTGCTCGGCACGGGAGCGATGTCCATGTGCATTCATCGGCGGCAAACGCGGAATGGTTGAGCGGCGGCACCGAGCCGGTAGTTGCTCGGCGCCAATGAGACCTACAGCTTGCACACCGACACCAGACGGCCGGTCATCCGGGGGGCGCAAGACGAATCCCTCAAGCTGCGGACGATCTTGCCGATCTCTTGACTGTGAGTACGACGGGATTGACCATTGGCGGACGTCGCAGGGCCAGCAGGTTCAGATGAGTCGCATCCTTGTGGTCGACGACGACGACGACATCTGCGCGCTCGTCGCGTTCAAGCTGGAGTCATTGGGTCACGAGGTGCTGATCGAGCGCGACGGCGAGGGCGGACTGGCTGCGGCCCGCCAAGAAATGCCGGACCTGGTGGTGCTCGACTGGATGATGCCCCGCATGACAGGACTCGAGGTCTGCCTCGCGGTGAGATCGGACCCCGGGCTCGAGCGGATGCCGATCATCCTGCTGACCGCAAAGGCGCAAGAGGCAGACGTGCAGCGGGGATTCGCGGCCGGCGCAGATGACTACCTCGTGAAGCCGTTCAGCCCCCGGGAACTTGCGAGCCGAGTGGAGGCGCTGCTGACACGGGCGCGGCGATGACCACAACCCACGCCGCATTCATTCTCGCACTGGTGGGCTGCAGCGTCGCACTGGTCGCCCTCGTGGTCTTGATCGTCGCCGTGCGGACGATCCGCGCTCTGCTCGACCGGCGGCGAGCGGTGCAGACGTCACGATGGCGACCTCTTGTGATTGGCTGGATGAACGGCAGCGCTGAGCAGGCGACCTTTCCGACTCGCCGGCGCGATAAGAATTCCGTTGTCACCATTGCGAGTGAACTGCTACCCAAATTACGCGGCGGTGATCGTGACGCCCTTGCCGCGGTGCTCTCCCATCACGGTGTGCTCACGTCAGCGATCCAGGCGGTCGGGTCTCGTCGCAGCGTCGTCCGACTCAGAGCCGCGGTGCTCCTCGACGTCCTCGCACGAGACGACGACGTCGACGTGCTGGTCGGCCTGCTCGGCGATCGCGATCCGCAGGTTCGCGTCGTCGCAGCCCGGGCACTCGGCCGGATCGGGTCACCGGCCGCGATCCCGCCGCTCATGCGTGGTTTGCAACACCGATCGCTGCCGTCGAACACGGTATCGATGGCGATCGTGCGCATCGGCCCGCAGGCAATCACTCCGCTGCTCGGATGGTTGTACTCGAACGACGCCCGGTGCCGGTGCACCGCGGTCGAATTGCTCGGCTTCCTCGGCGCCACCGAGGCCGCCTTCGACCTCGTCAATGCCTTGGACGACGAGGACCTGACCGTCGCGACGGCCGCCGCGCGAACACTCGGCCGGCTCGGCCGCCCCATTGCGGTCGACGCGTTGCGGGCAAAGCTCGAACACGAATACGACACGGACGAACTTGACGTCGGCTTCTGCATCGCCTGTGTCACCTCACTCGGCCAGATCGGGGATCGGCGCGCGATCCCACTCCTGAGCGAATCGCTGGCACGATCGCACCGCCTCTCCGCGGCTGCGGCCACAGCGCTCGAGATGATGGGCCCACGCCGATCACTGCGCTCCCAACAGGCCAGAACCGAGATCGAACAGCACCAGCCGCCCATCTACGTCTCTCAGGGCGGCCCGTCGTGAAACACCTCGTCATCGAGTTCGTCACCAGTTTCAACTGGTTCGTGTTGACCTACTTCGTCATCTTGAACACCATCTACCTGCTCATCATCGTTGCGGCGCTGGCAGTGATGCTCCGGTCCGTCCGACGTCCGGACCCCGCCGGCCGCGATGACATCTTCGCCAATCCGCTCACACCACCCGTGTCGGTCCTCGTGCCCGCCTTCAACGAGGGGGCGGGGATCATCGAGAGCGTGCGGGCGATGCTGTCACTGCGGTATCCACAGTTCGAGGTGATCGTCGTCGACGACGGGTCCACGGACGACACGTTCGAGCGGCTGCAACAAGAATTCGATCTCCGGGAGGTCGTCCCCGCGATCGATCCCGACGTCCCGACCAGGGGAGCCGTCCGCTCGATGCACGTGCCCGGCGGTGGCGAGCCGTTGATCGTCGTGCGCAAGGTCAATGCGGGCCGGCGCGCCGATGCCCTGAACGTCGCGATCAACGTCGCGCAGTATCCACTCGTCTGTATGGTCGACGCCGACTCGCTGCTCGAACCCGACGCTCTGTTGCGGGTCGCGCAACCCTTCGTCGACGACCCCGATCGTGTCGTGGCGACCGGCGGGGTCATCCGCGCCGCGAACGGCGCCACCGTCTACCGCGGCCACGTCGTCGACGTCCGTCAGCCCAAACGATGGATCGAACGGATTCAGGTCATCGAGTATCTTCGCTCATTCCTGATCGGACGCACGGGGTGGTCACGCGTCAGCGGACTACTCATCATCTCGGGCGCGTTCGGGTTGTTCCGACGCGATCTCATCGTCGAGATCGGCGGCCTCGACCCCAACTCGCTCGGCGAAGACGCCGACCTCGTCGCCGCATTCCATCGCCACCTCCGGGACGCTCGACGCGACTACTCGGTCGTGTTCGTCCCCGAGCCGGTGTGCTGGACGGAACTCCCACGAGACAGGCAGACGTTAGGCCGCCAGCGGCGCCGATGGTCCCACGGCCTCGCCCAAGTGCTCTGGAAACAGAAGCGGATGATCTTCAACCCACGGTACGGACGAATCGGACTGCTCGTCATGCCCTACTACCTCTGCTTCGAGCTCCTCGGTCCAGTGGTCGAGGTCGTCGGCCTCGCGAGCGTCGTCGCCGGATGGGCGTTCGGCATGGTCAACACGTCGTTCGCGCTGCTGTTCGCCGCGATCGCGTTCGCCTACGGCATCCTCCTCTCATTCTCAGCACTCGCAGTCGACGAGCTCACCCGGCGCCGCCCAAACCGCTGGCGCGATCTCGTCGTCGGAGCAACGGCCGCGATCGCCGAGAACCTCGGCTACCGGCAAATGCACGCATGGTGGCGACTACGCGGCCTCGTCGCCAGCCTCCGACGACGCCCGGCGGTTTGGGGCGCGATGCCACGCACCGGCTTCACGACGGAACACAGCACCCGCTGAACGCCCGGGGGCGTTCGTTCAGGTCGCAGAAGGCCTTGACAATGGTCGAGGAATCTGATTCAATTCAACTGATCAGTTGATCAACTGACTCATTGAATACACCTATGATGACCGTCGACCCGCTCAGCTCTACCTTCGGCGCACTCGCCGACCCGACCCGCCGGGCGATCCTCGCCCGGCTCGCATCCGGGGACGCCACCGTGAACGCGCTGGCCGAGCCGTTCGACATCAGCCTCCAAGCGGTGTCCAAACACCTCAAGGTCCTAGAGCGGGCCGGGCTGATCACGCGGGGCAGGGACGCCCAATACCGTCCCTGCCACCTCGAGGCCGAACCGCTGGACACCGCCGTCGAGTGGATCGCCAGACATCGACAGATCTGGAAGGAACGGTTCGACCAGCTCGAAACGCACCTCCGAGATATCCAACAAGCACAGAAGGAGCAATCATGACCGACCAGAACTCCAACCCGTCCGCAACGAATCTCGGCGAGGTGACCTACACCCGCATCTACGATGCCCCGCGGGCGCTCGTCTTTCGCTGCATGATCACGCCGGAGCACCTCACCCACTTCTGGGGTCCCGTCGGGGTCAACACCCCGATCGAGAACATCACTATCGACCCCCGTCCGGGCGGCGTCTTCGAGACGATCATGGTCAACGACGCCGACGGCGCCGAATACCCGAGCCGCGGCGTGTTCGTCGAGGTGGTCGAGCCCGACAAGCTCGTGTGGACCGAGCCGGACGTCGAGGGCGGCATGACCACCTCACTCACATTCATCGACCTCGGCGACGGCCGAACCCAGGTCGACACCCACCAGACCAACGTGCCCGAGATGTACCGGAGCCCAGAGGCTCAAACCGGCATGCAGAGCAGCTTCGACCGGTTTGGCACATACGTCTCCTCCCTCGCCTGACCGTGATCAAGCAGCACCCAGCCGAGCCGGCGTGCCCGCATCAGCGGCGGAGGGTGCCGTAGTCCACTCCGAGTGCGGAGCAACATTGGCGGATGCCTGGGCCGTCGTCGCGTGCCGACACCACGAGGCGGGCGTTGAGCTCGATTGCTGAGGCGACGGCTTCGGCGCCGAGCCTGGACAGGCCATGGTGATCCGCGACCAGTTCGCCCATCCTCCACGCGAGCTGTCGCATTGGTATGACGACGATGTCGTCAGGCAGAGCAACGAGACCGGCGATCAACGCGCGTCGTTCATCCCTCCTCCAACCGGCGAGGAGCGCTCCTCCGGTCGCCCGCGCCGCGCTCTTGCAGAGCCTGGCATACCACAGATTTGTCGTGGCCAGGGCCTCGCCGTCGATCGCCTGGAGCAGTGCCGGATCTCGGCGAGCCAGCCAGTCACGGAGCAGATGATCGTCGACGACGACGGTCACGACGTTGCGAGATCGGGATCGTCGTCAGCGGCGACTGCTGCATAGTGCTGCTCCGCGGGAAGGATCCGATCGAGAAGATGTTGCCCCGCTCCTGATGGAACGGTCAGCACGCCGAAACCGAGGTCGATGACGTCGACCTGGCCGCCCTCGTCGAGATTCCATCGGTGGCGGACTACCGCCGGCAAACTCATCTGACCCGACGTGGACACCCGGAACGTCTCGGTTCTCATCAATACCTCCACTTGGTGAACACTCTGACTCACCAAGTGTACGGTGGTGCCAGCAACAGACCGACGCCAGGGGCGGTGTGCACCGGTGATCGTCGCTGGACCTAGAAGCGCCCGCCGTCGACGAGGAACTGCTGTGCGGTGCAGGCGGCGCCGTCGTCGGCAGCGAGGAACAGCACCATCTGGGCGAACTCGCCAGGGGTGATCCTGCGCTTGATCGCCTGGTCGTCCATGGTGGCCTGCTCGGCCTCGGGCGACCACCACTTGGCGAGCTGTCGTTGCGTTGGCACCCACCCGGGGACCACGGTGTTGACACGTACGCCGTGTGGACCGAACGTGCGAGCCATGGTCCGGGTGATGCCCTCCACGGCAGACTTCGCGATCGCATACCCGGGGAACATGTCCTCCTGCATCATGTAGCTGCTCGAGCCGATGTTGACGATCGAGCCGATGCCGGCGTCGATCATTTGCGGGGCGAGTGCCTGGATGGCGAAGACGTAGTGGCGCAGGTTGGTGTTGATCCGGTTGTCGAAGTACTCGGGTGTCATGTCCCGCCAGTCGTGTCGGTCGTCGTTCGCGGCATTGTTGACGAGGACGGTGACCCCGCCCAGCTCGTCGACGGCCGCGGCGCACGCAGCGCGTAGTGCAGCAATGTCGACCAGGTCGACCTCGTGGAACAGTGGGGGATGGGCGACGCCAGCTTCGAGGCAACGGCGGATGGTGGCATGGGCGGCCTCGACGTTGATGTCGACGAATGCGACCTTGCTGCCCTGTCGGGCGAACTGCTCGACCAAGGCAGCACCGATGCCGTCGGCGCCGCCGGTGATGAACACGGTGCGGTCCACGAGCGAGGGGTACGACGCATAGCTCTTGGTCACTCTGACTCCTCGGTTCGCTGGTGGCTGTCGCATCAGGGGCGGCCGCGACGAGCAAGGTTGCCATTCACGACTTGGGGCGGCAGCTCGCCGACATCTTCCCCCAAGGCCTCCCGAACAGGCAAGCCAAGCCGGCCCAGTCGACCCAGCCAACAGACTTGGGCCGCGATGTGTCCCGGGCCCTTCACGAGCGCCATTGGGATTGGGCACATGACCATTGCGCACTCCGACTTCATATAGTAAAATGGTCTTACCTTTTATGAAACCCTTCTCGGCGTTCGACGATCTCATCGATGACCAGGCCGAACAGGCCTTCCGCTTTCTGGAGGACCTCGTCAGGGCCGACTCCACGGTCGGCCGCGAACACGGCGCGCTGGAAGTGCTGGCCGAACGATTCGCCGCCATCGGCTTCGAGATCGAGCGGGTCCCGATGCCCCTCGACATCGGCGACGATCCCGCAGCCGGCGTGCCCCAACTCTCTTACGCCGGACGTTACGACGTGCTCGCCCGGCTGCCCCACCGCGACGGCGGCGGTCGGTCGCTGCTCTTCAACGGGCACATCGATGTCGTGCCGCCGGGCGATCTGACGCAGTGGTCGAGCCCGCCGTTCGAGCCCGTGCGGCGCGATGGCTGGCTGTACGGGCGCGGCGGCGGCGACATGAAGGCCGGCTTCGCAATGGCTTGGCTGGCTCTGCAGGCGATCCAACGGCTGGACCCGGCGATGATCGCCGGCGACCTGGCCCTTCTGGCCGTTATCGAAGAGGAGTGCACCGGCAACGGCACGCTCGCCGCCTGCCGGGCCGGGGTGCTAGCCGACGCAGTGGTGCTGCTGGAGCCGACCGATCTGGACTTGCTGGTGGCCGGCGTCGGCGTGCTGTGGTTCGAGATCGTGGTCGAGGGCACCGCTGGACACGCCCACGACGCCGATCGGTCCGCCAGTGCGCTTCGCGCCGCGCTGGAGGTGATCGCCGGGCTGCAAGAGGTCGAGAGGCAGATCAACCTCGAGGTCGACGACCACGCGTTCGTCGGCGTGAGCCAGCCGTACAACCTCAACATCGGCACGCTGCACGCCGGTGACTGGCAGTCCAGTGTCCCCGCGACGGCCACCATCGGCGTGCGCTTCGGGTTCCCGCGGGCGTGGTCGATCGCCAAGGCAGTCGACCATTTCACTGCCGCAGTGGCCGACCTCGCGATGACGTCGCCGGCGTTGCAGGCCCGTCCACCAGTGGTTCGCCCGAACGGCTTCCGTGCCGAGGGTTATGCGCTCGATCCACAGCACGACCTCGTCACCGCCGTGGCGGCTGCGCATCAGGCCGCGCACGGCAAGCAGCCCGCGGCGTACGGCCTCGGATCCACCACCGATGCGCGGTTCTACCTGAACCAGTTCGCCGTGCCGGCAGTCTGCTACGGCCCGCGGGCGGTCGACATCCACGGTATCGACGAGCACGTCGAGCTGCAGTCAATCGTCGATGGCGCGAAGACGCTCGTACGCTTCCTTGCCGGCTACTACGCGGGCCCGGCGACGTGAGCACTGACGGCCTCGAGTTGGAGGCCGACGCGTTCAGCGAGTTGTCCAACCGCGTCGGACGCCTCGACCGGCGCAACGCCTCGCAGCAGATCGCCGACCGTGTCGTCACCGCGATCGCGCTCGGCGGTTTCGTCGAAGACCAGAAACTGCCGAGCGAGCGCGAGATGGCCGAGATGCTCGGCGCCAGCCGACCGACCATCCGCGAGGCGTTCCAGCGCCTGGAGAGCCTGGGCCTGATCGAGATCCGTCGTGGCCGCACCGGCGGCGCATACGTGTTGGCGCTCGACTGGTCGACCGCGCAGGAAGCGGTGCGCCGCACGCTGCTGCCGGCGTGGGCCGAGTTCGAGGTGCTGTTCGACTTCCGCACGCTGATCGAACGGCTCGTCGCTTCCACCGCTGCGCAGCGCCGCACGGACGAAGACATCATCGCCATCAACGCCGCGTTGGAGGCGTACCGCAACGCCGGCGATTCGCGTGAAGCCTCACGGGCCGCAGACGAAGCGTTGCACCGAGCCATCGCCGCGGCTACCCACAACACCTACCTGCTCGAACTCTCGGTCGAGCTGCGGATCAAGGTGTCGCTCGGCTTCCAGGCCGAGCCGTACACGCCGGCCTTGCGCGAGCGGGCGATCGAGCAGCATCCGGCGATCGTCGACGCAGTCGTTGCAGGTGATGCCGAACTGGCCGCCCGGTTGTCGGCCGAGCACTTCGGGCTCACCGAGGAGATGTACCGGCGGGTGTTCTCCAATCTCGGCGTTCGGGGCAATCGTGGCGACAGCAGCAACGGAAGTGCCGAGCCGTGAGCGAACGTTTGCGCTTCGCCGGACGTCGGCTGTTGATAACCATCCCGGTGCTGTTCGTGCTCAGTGTCTTCGTGTTCCTGCTGATCCACCTCGTACCCGGCGACCCGGTGCGAACGATGCTCGGCTTCCGGGCCACGCCCGAGAACATCGCCAGGATCCGCGGCGAGCTCGGCCTCGACCGACCACTGCTGGCCCAGTACGGCACATGGTTGAACAACCTCGTCCACGGAGATCTCGGTCGGGACTACGTGTCGGGGGCGAGCCTGACCTCGCTGCTGCGCACCTCGCTGCCGGTCACCCTCGAGTTGACGTCGCTGTCGATGGTGCTCGCCACGCTGGTCGGCGTCCCGCTCGGAGTGCTCGCGGCCAGCCGGGGCCGCGGCTGGCGGTCGGGCACCGAAGGCTTCGTGATCGCCGGCATCAGCATCCCCGACTTCTGGCTCGGCATCATGCTCGTGCTGCTGTTCACCGGGACCCTCGCCTGGCTTCCGCCATCGGGCTACGTGAAGCTGACCGACGACGTCGCTCGCAACCTGCGCTACATGGTGCTGCCGGTGCTCACGCTGGTGATCGGTGAGACTGCCTACATCGCCCGCACCGCGCGCAGCGCAGTGGAGGAAGCGCTGACCAAGCCGTTCGTGGGCTACCTGCGCGCCAAGGGTGTGGCCGAGAAGTCGATCGTGTTCCGTCACGCGCTGCGCAACGCCGGCGTACCGATCGCGACCGTCATCGGCATTCAGTTCGGTGTGCTGCTCGGTGGGTCGATCGTGATCGAGTACGCGTTCGGATTGCCGGGCGTCGGCAAGCTCACCGTCGTCGCGATCAACCAACGCAACTACACGGTGGTGCAGGGCGGCGTGCTCGTGCTGGCCGCAATGTTCATCCTCGTCAACCTGTTCGTCGAGTTGATGATCGGCGTGATCGATCCCCGCGTCGCCGACGGAGCCGGCGCATGACGACGTCGGGCCTCACACGTGACCGCCGGCTGATCGTCGGCGTGACCATTCTCGGCGTGCTCGTCTTGGCCGCGGTACTCGCGCCGCTGATCGCGCCGCACGATCCGGAGTCGATCGACAGCGCACGCCTGTTGCGAGGCCCCAGCTTGTCGCACCTCTTCGGCGCCGACGCGCTCGGTCGAGACGTGTTCTCCAGGGTGCTGTTCGCGTTCCGGATCTCGCTCGTGGTCTCGGCCGGTTCGGTCGGCCTCGCGCTGCTGATCGGAGTGCCGCTGGGTCTGCTCGCGGGGTACTCCGGTGGCTGGGTCGATCTCGTGCTGATGCGGCCCGTCGACATGATCCTCGTGCTGCCAGCACTGTTGCTCGCAATCAGCCTGATCTCGGTGCTCGGCACCGGCAGCAGCATCACGCTCATCGCGATCGCCGTCATCTTCTTCCCGATCCTCGCCAGAGTGATGCGATCCAGCGCCCAGGTGGTGACCACACTGCCGTTCGTCGATTCGTCGCGAGCACGCGGCATGGGCGGCTTCGGCATCGCCACCCGGCACGTGTTACCGAACGCGCTCGGGCCGGTGGTGGTGCAGGCTGCGATCCTGATGGGTTTCTCGATGCAGATCGAAGCCGCACTGTCGTACCTCGGGCTCGGCACCCAACCGCCTACACCGAGCCTCGGACTGATGCTCTTCGAAGGTCGCGACACGCTCGTGCAGGCGCCATGGGCGGAGATCTTTCCCGGCCTGGCGATCGCCATCACGGTGCTCGCGTTCAACCTCGTCGGCGACGGTCTGCGTCGCCACGTGAACCAGCACAGCAGCGCAGCATGATGACCGAGCCGATTCCTGGCCCCGATGCAACTGCCTCCGGCAGTCTCGCGCTCGATGTGCGCGGCCTGTCGGTTGCCTACGCGTCCGCCCGCGGCGCGGTATCGGCCGTCGACGACGTCAGCTTCGCGGTCGCCAGCGCCGAGGTGGTCGGCCTCGTCGGCGAATCGGGCTGTGGCAAGTCGACGGTCGCTGCATCGATCCTCGGTCTGTTGCCGCACCGCGCCCAGATGCGCGGCTCGATCCGCTTCGACGGCGAAGAACTGGTCGGCGCCGATGCGGAACGGATGCGGCACCTTCGCGGCAACCGCATCGCCACGATCGTGCAGGATCCGACGTCGTCGCTCGATCCGACGTTCTCGATCGGCGAGCAGATCGCTGAGACCGTTCGCGCCCACGCCACCGTGTCGCGGGCAACGGCCAAGCAGCGCGCGCTCGATGTGCTTGCCGAGGTCGGCATACCCGATCCACGGTCCCGCTACGACGACCCACCACATCGTCTCAGCGGTGGCATGCGCCAGCGCGTCGTCATCGCTGCGGCGCTCGTCAACGACCCCACGTTGATCATCGCCGACGAGCCGACAACGGCACTCGACGTCACCATCCAGGCCCAGATCCTGGCGCTGCTGCTGCGCCTGCGCGACGAGCGCGGCACAGCGATCGTGCTCATCACCCACGACCTCGGCGTGGTGGCGACCGTTTGCGACCGAGTGGTCACGATGTACGCCGGCCAGGTCGCCGAGCAGGCGCCGGTGCTGGCATTGTTCGCCCACCCGAGCCATCCGTACACCACGGCATTGCTCGACTCCATGCCCAGCGCCGGGCAGCGTCCAGGCGGGCTGCAGGTCATCGCCGGCACCGTGCCGGACCTCGCCGGTGCGTTGCCAGGTTGCCGGTTCGCAGCACGTTGTGCGCACCGCGGTCCGCGCTGCGAGGCGCGGCCACCCCTCGCCACGGTGGGCGAGGGTCATGACGTCGCCTGCTGGCTCGTTGCCGGAGGGGTCGGGCTGTGAACGATGTACTGATCGAGGTGCGCGGCCTGACCAAGCAGTTCCGCGTGCCCGGTCGTGGCCGGCGCAGGCTGCACGCCGTCGCCGATGTGGATCTCGATGTTCGCTCCGGTGAGATCCTCGGCGTGGTGGGCGAGTCCGGCTCCGGCAAGACCACGCTCGGCCGCTGCCTGCTCGGCTTGACCGCACCGACGAGCGGAACGATCTCAATCGGCGGCCAGTACTTCCAGCCCAGCGATCCCGTGCTGCGCCGCGCGGTGCAGCCCGTGTTCCAGGATTCGTTCGGCTCGCTGGATCCGCGCTGGACGGTGCGGCGCAGCGTGCGCGAGGCACTCGATGCCCAGGGCATCGGCGCGCCGGGCGAACGGGATGCACGCGTCACCGAACTTCTCGAGCAGGTCGGCCTCGGTGCCGAGCTCGGCGAAAGCCGGCCGAGCGCGTTGTCCGGCGGTCAACGACAACGCGTGGGTATCGCGGCGGCGCTTGCTCCACGACCGAAGTTGCTCGTGGCCGACGAACCCGTTTCTGCGTTGGATGTTTCGGTGCAGGCCCAGATCCTCAACCTGTTCGCCGCGCTGCGTCGCAACCAGGGCGTGACGATCGTGTTCATCACCCACGATCTCTCGGTGATCGAGCACCTCGCCGACCGAGTGGCCGTGATGTACGTCGGACGGATCATCGAGGTCGGCCCCACCGACGCGGTGTTCGCCGCGCCCGCCCATCCGTACACCCAGGCATTGCTCGCCGCCGCACCACACCCGGACCCGACCCGCCGGCTACCACCGAAGTTGCTGACCGGCGAGATCCCGAGCCCCATCGATCCGCCCAGCGGTTGCGCGTTCCATCCGCGCTGTCCCATTGCCATCGATCGCTGCACGACGCAACGACCGGCATTGCTGCAGATCGGCCCGTCCCGGCTCGCTGCGTGCCACCTCCTCACCGCCGTCGAACACCTCCCCGTACCCGTCACCACCTGACCCACATCACCCGCTGAACAAGGAGAAAGACATGCCCGCCGCTTCCGTCAATGGCATCGACATCAACTACGCCCTCGAAGGCGACGGCCCGACGACGATCGTGCTCGTCAACGGTTTGGCCGACGATCTCAACTCGTGGGGCTTCCAGATGGACGATCTGCTCGCGGCCGGCCACCGGGTGCTGCGGTTCGACAACCGTGGCGTCGGGTTGACGTCGGCACCGCCCGGCCCGTACAGCAGTCGGATGCTCGCCGATGACTGTAAGGCGCTGGTCGATCAACTCGGCCTCACCGGCTTCCACATGATGGGCGTGTCGATGGGTGGAATGATCGCGCAGGAGTACGCGCTCGCCTACGAGTCCGATCTCGCCAGCGTCACCTTCGCCTGTACGTATGCAGCGCCCGGCCCGTTCTGCTCGCGCATGTTCTCGATCTGGCACGACATGGCCCCGGTCAACGGCGTGCCGTTCATCATGCGCGATGTTTTCCTGTGGGCGTTCACCGTGGCGTTCTTCGAGAGCCATCCCGAAGACGCCGACGCGTTCGAGGCAGACATGGCCGCGATGACGATGTCCACCGAGGCCTACCTCGCCCAGCTCGAAGTGATCCGCAACCACGACACCACCGCCCGCCTGGGCGCGCTGAAAGTGCCGACGTTCGTACTGGCCGGCGAGGAGGACATCCTCATCCCCGTGCGTCTGTCCAAGCAGCTGCACGCGCTGGTGCCAGATGCCGAGTGGGCCACCACGCCGGGTGGCCATGCGTGCATGTGGGAGCACCCTTCCGACTTCAACCAGACGTTCCTCGACTACGTCGCCCGTCACTGACCAACACGCCCACCGACCCAGACCGACCCAGACCCACCCAGACCGACCCAGACCCACCCAGACCCGATCCAGCAAAGGCCCCACACCATGACCAACCACGACATCTCGTCCATCACGCCGCCGCCGACCAGCTCGCGTCGTGTCTTCATCCATCGCGCCGGTCTCGGCGCGATCGCCGTCGGCAGTCTGCCGGCGTTCCTTGCCGCCTGCGGCTCCGACGCCGCCAAGACCAGTACCTCTGGCGGCACGTCCGCCAGCACCATCAAGCCGGGCGGCACGCTCGTCGGTGCGCTCACCGGCGAGCCGGACACTCTGGACCCCGCGACCTCGGCGATCTACACCGGTGCCCAGGTGTACGACAACATCTTCTCCAAACTGGTGGACATCGACACCGATGGTTCGTTCTACGGCGTGCTCGCCACCAAGTGGACCGCCGCCGATCCAACGACGTGGGTGTTCGATCTCGTCACCAACGCCAAGTTCCACAACGGCGAGCTGCTCACACCCGACGACGTGGTGTTCACGTTCCAGCGGATCCTCGATCCCGCCACTGCCAGCCCGTATTCGGGCCTGTTCGACTCCATCGACACGGTTACCAAGAGTGGCGCTGCACAGGTGACGTTCAAGCTCAAGACGCCGTTCGGCCCTTTCCTCACGAACCTGGCCAACAACGGCCAGATCGTGAACAAGAAGGCGATTTCCGCTGGCGACCCGTCACGCAACCCGGTGGGCACCGGACCGTTCAAGTTCGTCGAGTGGGTGCAGGGTCAGAAGCTGACGCTCGCCAAGAACCCCGACTACTTCATCACCGGTAAGCCGGCATTCGACAAGGTGGAGATGCGGTTCCTGCTCGTGGACCAGGGCCGCATCGACGGACTGCGCAGCGGTGAGCTGCAGTGGGTCGACGCGGTGCCGCTGTCGCAGTTGAAGGCCCTGAGTGGTGGCTCGGAGTTCACGTACGTGTCCTCGCCCACCGCCGGCATCCCCGACTTCCTCGCGATGAACGTGACCGTCGCACCGTTCGACAAGTTGGAGGTTCGCCAGGCAATCGCCTGGGCGCTCGACCGGAAGGCCATCCGCGATGTCGCCTACTTCGGTGCCGGCGAGGTCGGCCTGGCAGAGGTGCCCAGCGGATCCGCGTGGTACGACGGCGGCGACGTCTTCGCCGGCGGGCCGAACCTGGACAAGGCCAAGGCGCTGCTCAAGACCGCCGGAGTCGGCGACTTGACCATCAAGTACCTCGGCCTGCCGCAATATCCCGAGCTGCTCAAGACCGGCGAGGTCGTGCGCGATCAACTCAAGAAGATCGGCATCACGATGGACATCGAGCAGGTGGATGTCTCGGTGTGGTTCGATCGCTACACCAAGGGCGATTACCAGATCACCTCTGCGTACCAAGAGCGCTCGGTCGATCCCGACAACTTCTACTCTCTGGTCATCAAGACCGGGGCCGGCGCGAATTCGATGAAGTACAGCAACACCGATCTCGATGCCAAGATCGATGCGGCCCGCCAGGAGACCGACGAGGCCAAGCGCAAGGGGATGTACGCCGAGATCCGCAAAATCGTGCAAGACGATGCCCCGCTGATCTTCGTGCATTACGAGACCCTCAACTACCTGATGTCGAAGAAGGTCACCGGCTCGACCGTGAACCCCACGCTCGGCATCCGCCTCGACAAGATGGGCTTCGCCAGCTGACCCCGGCACGAGCTACCGGACCAGTGTCAGGAAGACTTACGCTGACCTTCATCCGATGATGCTACCCCGAGTAGCACGAATGGAGCAGTAGTACGAATGGAGCAGCGAGGCGGGGCATCCGATGTTCTGCGCCGGCCAACGCGCTTGCGTCTATCAGGGCACTATGCGCCGACGTAGGCAGCGGCCCGAGTCGTGGTTTCAGTGAGCGATTATCCATACGTATCGATAATCGCTCGCTCAGGTTTGCAAATGGTCGCTACACCGATCTGTAGATCGGCGTCCTTTCACGTATCGAATGCGAGCAGAACGTGCGCTCCAAAACGACGGCGGGGCGTGGACAGGTTGGTGAGGCATGCTGGATCGCCGGTCGTCAACCGTTATCTCGCTGCGGTGATGGTCGCCTTCATCGACGCTCACAACGACGGGTTCCGGTCGCGGTCATGAGTTGGGTGTTGCAATTCCCCGAGCGCACAGTCTGCGAGCGAAGGCCAGACTCGAGCGTTCCAACAAGACATTTTCTTTCGAGTCGCGGACCTGACGCGGACCTGGGAATGACGAAGGCCCCCTTTTCGGAGGCTCCTATGTCATCTACCTGGTGCTTTGCAGTGGGGCTACACAGAAT
>JANYKS010000028.1 GCA_025358125.1 Actinomycetes bacterium | reverse complement strand
GTCCGTGTCCGTGTCCGTGTCCGTGTCCGTGTCCGTGTCCGTGTCCGTGTCCGTGTCCGTGTCCGTGTCCGTGTCCGTGTCCGTGTCCGTGTCCGTGTCCGTGTCCGCGACTATGATTGCGACTGTGTCTGCGATGTCGGCATGCGGCTGCTGAGCACGCCGTCCACAACGAGGGTATGGATCATTGATTGGTCGAGGCCCAGCAGTTCGCTCAGCACAGATGCGTTGTCCTCGCCGCGGTATTTCGGCTCGCCGCACACGCCGGTGGCACCGTCGCTGAACGTCCACGGCGAGTTCGGGATCCGCACCGAGCCGCCACTGCGATCCGAAACGCTGACGACTGCATTGCGCTCGGCCGCCCAATCGCTGTCGGCCACCTCCCGTACGCTGCGCAGGGCGCCGACCGCCAACTCATGCCGATCGAGCTCCGCCTCGATCGCTGCGCCGTCGGGTTGCTCCAGCGCCCACTCGCGAATCGTGTCGACGAGATCACCGAGATGGGCGAGCCGATCACGGACGCGACCGAAGCGCGGGTCGTCCGCCAGATCCGGCCGGCCCACTGCCGCAATCAATCGAACAAACGTACCCCTTTCGGCCGGGTGCCCGCTGATCATCACCATCTCGCCGTTGGCTGCCGTGAGAACGGGGTAGTCGCCCGTTCTGAACGAACGGATCCAATCGGGCGAGACCTCCCCGTCCCACAGGTGGTCGTGGACATGCTCGTTGATGTAGAGCATCGTCTGGGCCATCGAAATTTCCACCTGTTGGCCGCGCCCGGTGCGCTCGCGGTGATACAGCGCGGCGAGGATCGCACTGGCCGTTTCCAGTGATGTGTACAGGTCGCCGTGGCTGTGCGGATCGTTGACGTACTCACCGTGGTGGGCGTCGCACTGGAACTTGGTGAAACCGGTCTCGGCGCCGACGACGCTCGCGTACGCGCGTCGATCTCGCCATGGCCCGGTTGAGCCGTAGCCGTTGATGCTGGCGTAGATGATTTGTGGATTGTGCGCCGCTACCGTTTCGTAGCCGAGGCCCATTCGGTCCATCACGCCTGGCCTGAAATTCTCGATGATGACATCGCACACGCCGACGAGTTCGAGGAGCAGCCCGACACCGGCCGGTTTGCTCATATCGATGCTGATGTTGCGCTTGCCGGTGTTCTGCTGGATGAAGTAACCGGCAAGGCCGTTGACCCGTGGACCCGCGAATCGGGTGAGATCGCCGAGCGGGGGTTCGACCTTGATCACGTCGGCGCCCATGTCGCACAACATCCGCGTTGCGTGCGGGCCGCTGAGCACACGGGTCAGATCGAGCACCCGAATTCCGTCGAGCGGCCCGGGAGGCCGATCGGACCGGAATGGT
The DNA here is from genome assembly GCA_025358125.1 of Actinomycetes bacterium. Classification (GTDB taxonomy): domain Bacteria; phylum Actinomycetota; class Acidimicrobiia; order Acidimicrobiales; family Ilumatobacteraceae; genus WLMZ01. The sequence continues at coordinate 47,666 of JANYKS010000028.1, read as the reverse complement.
GAGCGAGTGCGATTGGTTGTAGAAGTCACTGTCGTAGTCTCGCGGTATTCGCGAACTCAAAAAGGAGTCCCACCGTGTTGTTCCACAAGTCGGTAGCAATGGTGTCGCCGCAAGACGCTCTTCCTGGGCGGGTCGAGCAGACCATGCCGGTACCAGAGGTCCACTACACCAACGGCAAGCCTCTGGAGGGGCCGTGGCCGGATGGCTATGAGACAGCGGTGTTCGGTCTCGGTTGCTTTTGGGGCGCGGAGCGCAAGTTCTGGCAGACGCCCGGCGTCTACACGACCGCCGTCGGCTATGCGGGTGGCTTCACCCCGAACCCCACCTACGACGAGACGTGCACCGGCCGCACCGGGCACACCGAGGCCGTGCTCGTCGTCTACGACCCGGCCGAGATCAGCTACGCACAGCTGCTCAAGGTTTTTTGGGAAGGCCACAATCCGACGCAGGGCAACCGCCAGGGCAATGACGTCGGTACCCAGTACCGCAGCGCGATCTACGCCACGACGGATGAGCAGCTCGAGCAGGCCAATGCAAGCCGCGAGATGTACGAGCAACAGCTCGCTGCGGCGGGCCACGCCGCGATCACCACCGAGATCGCCAAGGCCGGCGCGTTCTACTACGCCGAGCCGTATCACCAGCAGTATCTCGCCAAGAACCCCAACGGCTACTGCGGGATCGGCGGCACGGGCGTCAGCTGCCCGATCGGCCTCACGGCGTAGGTTCACTCGCCGGCCGATCGGCCTCACGGCGTAGGTTCACTCGCCGGCCGAGCGGCAGCCTTCGACTCGACGGCCGAGCCGCAGCCAGCCTTCACTCGACGGCCCGGTCGCGTTGCCAGCGTGTGCTTCAACCGGCTGCTTCCCAGCCCCTCGCGCGGATCTCGTCGCCATCGGCATCGATGCCCCGTCCGGCCCAGCGCAGCACACCGGGGGTTTCGCTGAGCTTGGCGATCAGGCCCTGCATCGGTGTGCCGTCGACGACGACGATCGCGCCGCGCTCGGCGTAGTGCGGATCCGCGTCGATGTCGGCCATGTTCATCACCGGCCCGACTGCAGCTTCGGCCTCGGTCAACTGCTGCACGACCTCGGCCTGGGTCCGCTCGGCACACCACCCGCTCATGATCTGCTCGAGCACCTCGCGGTTGTCGACCCGGTCGGCGAACGTTGCGAATCGCTTGTCATCGGCGACACCGAGCAGGCGCAGCAGCCGGGCGGCGACACTGTCGGCGCTGGCGCTGAGACCGACCCAGCTCCCGTCGCTGCATCGGTACGTACCCCGTGGCACTGTGTACGGGAGCCCGGCGCCGAGCGGCGCTTGCATCTCGCCCGTCAGTTTGAACAGCGACACCAGCGGTCCCATGAGATGGAACATGCTTTCGAGCAGGCTGACGTCGACGACCTGGCCGGTGCCGCTGTGTAGCGCCACCATCGTTGCGAACGCAGCGACCAGTCCGGTGACTTCGTCGGTGAGTGCAATGGCCGGCAGGAGCGGTTGGCCACCGGGCTCGCCACTGATTGCGGCGAGCCCGCTCATCGCCTCGGCGATCGTCGCGAATCCAGGCCGGTTGCGGTACGGCCCCGTCTGGCCGAAGCCGGTGACGCGGGTGATGACGAGCCGAGGGTTGATCGCGTGCAGCTCGTCAGGGCCGAGGCCGAGTCGCTCCAGCGTTCCCGGTCGGAAATTCTCGACGACGACATTGGCGTCGCGGACGAGATCGAGCAGCACCGCGCGGTCGGTGTCGTCCTTCAGGTCGAGGGCGATGTTGCTCTTGTTGCGGTTGACGAGCTTCCACCACAGGCCTTGGCCATCGCGGGGATCACGCCAAGCGAGGTTGCGCAGGCTGTCGCCCGTGTCGGGTCGCTCGACCTTGATCACGCACGCACCGAAATCGGCGAGCTGGCGGGCGCAGTTCGGCCCGGCGATCACGGTGGAGATGTCGAGCACGCGCAGATCGCGTAATGGCGCAGGGGGACTGGTCATGGCGACCATTCTGTGAGGCGGGTGCAGGCGGCGCCGATGTCATCAGCCGCTCCAGCGTAGGAGAAACGCACCCAGGATCGGCCCCGAACCGTGTCGAAGTCGAGGCCGGGCGTGCACGCGATGCCGAGCTCGTCGAGCCATCGGTGGCACAGCTGCATGGAGTCGTCGGCGAGATGGGAGATGTCGGCGTACACGTAGAAAGCACCGTCGGCCTCGGCGACGTTGGTGATCGTTGCGGCGGACAGCCCGTCGAGCAGTAGTTGGCGGTTGCTGCGATACCGTTCGACGTGACCGTCGAGCTCGGCTTGGGAGTCGAACGCGGCGAGGCCGACCACCTGCGACACGTGCGGCGCGCAGATGTAGAAATTCTGCTGTAATCGCTCGAAGGCGTCGGTGAGATCGTCCGGCGTCACGACCCAGCCCAGCCGCCAACCCGTCATGCTGAAGTATTTCGAGAAGCTGTTGACGATGACGGCGTCGGCGGAGTGGGCAAGCGCGGTGGGGGCCGGCGCTTCGTAGGTGACGCCGTGGTAGATCTCATCGCTGATCAGGCGTATTCCCCTGAGCCGGCAGTACGCGGCGAGGCCGGCCAGCGAATCGGCACCGAGCACCGTGCCCGTCGGGTTCGACGGCGACGCGACGATGAGCCCGTCGAGGTTTCCGGCCGCTTCGAGCAGATCCGTGGTCGGCGCCCACCGGGTCTCGGGCCCGACGGGGATGGCCACCGGCTCGACGCCGAGCGCGAGCAGCGTGTTGCGGTAGCAGGGGTAGCCGGGCTCCAGCACGCCGACCCGCTGACCGACGTCGAAGCAAGCGAGAAAGGCGAGTGAGAATCCTGCCGACGCGCCGGCGACGATCAGCACCCGCTCGACTGGGACGGCGGTGTCGTACCAGTCGGCGTAGTGGCGCACGATGCGGCGGCGCAGGCTCATCAGTCCGGACGCGTTCGTGTAACCGAGCGGATGCTCGCTCATGGCCCGGATGCCCGCTGCGATCCCACCGGCCGGGGCCGGTGTTGCCGGCTGACCGACCTCGAGATGCAGGACCAGATTGCCGGCCGCCTCATGCTCGCTCGCCATCCGGGCCATGGCCATCGCGTGGAACGCAGGCATCTGCGCGGCACGCATCGAGAGCCGGGGACGGTTGGACGACTGGCTGATGGGACTCATTGGAGCACGTTGAAGCCGGCCGGCAGATCGCCGCGACCCGTGAGCGCAAGGATCATTTGATTCACGTCACCTGTCGACGCGAGGGTGAGCAGCACGATCTCCGCGCTGCCCGGATCGATCGCCACCGGCAGCCCGAGCGCCCGTTGCAGATCGAGCAGATGCACGCCGGCCTCGACGACGCGCGTGGCGAGATACGCAACGAGCGGAATCCGCCCGGCGAAGTGATTGACGATGTCGTCGTCGTCCGCAGCGCGGATTCGGGCGCGTGCCTTGGTGACGGTGGACGACACCGTGGCGGCCACATCCGGGCCGAGCGCGATGCCTGCGTGCACGCCTCGCTCGGCAATTTCGGCGTGGATCGTCGGGCCGCTCGAGAACGCCGCGCGGTAATAGTCACCCGGTGTGTGCACGGCGAAATCGACGGTTGGTGCCGCGTCGAGATTCGCGGCTGCTGTGCTGAACGCTCTGATCGCATGACCGAGCAACTGTCTGACAGACCATTGCCCGAGTCCTGCCAGTTCGAGCTGCGCCGGTGTCAGCGACATGGAGAGTTCGATGTACTGCTGGCCGAGTTCGTCGAATGCGGTCCTCACCGCAGCGGCAGAGTAAAGCATCGGTCCTCCAGCCGGCCGAGGGCGTAGCTTTCATAGTCGATTCCGAAGTCGCTGTACAGATGGCGGCACCGCTCGCTCCACGCGAGCGCCTCCGTCGACGAAATGCGGTGGACCACCTGCATCACGCCGGTCTCGTAGACGCGGTACTCGGCCCATGTGCCGGGGAAGTCCTTGACGCAGCCGACCTCGATGGTGGCCACGTTGTCAGCGTAGGCAAGCCTGCGGACCCGGTGGCGATGGGTGTGCCCAGCGGTGTAACCGATGATGTTCGAGCGGCGGCGGATGATTTCGGCGAGGCCGTCACTGGGATCGGGACTGAGGCCGAAGTAGCCGTCACGGCGCCCAGCGTTGCCGGCCGTCGAACCGATCCACTGCTGGTGATGGCCCATCACCAGCACGGGCCGATCGCCATCGGCTGCTCGCTGATCCAGCCATGCCAGCTGATCCGTCGAGAGGGTGCCTGTGGTCTGGCCCGGAATCACGGTATCGAGCAAGGCGATGCTGAGACCGGGCAGATCGATCCACTGATCGCCCTCGTAGCCGGATTGGTGCCTGTACGCATCGTGGTTGCCGCGCACCACGTGGAGCCGCGCGCCGAACGCACTGCGGTAGGTCGCCTCGAATGCGGCCCATTCCTCCGGCCGTCCGTCCTGGCTGAGATCGCCCTTCACGAACACGGCGGCCGGATCGATCGCTGCCATCTCTGCGACGGCGCCGTTGTTCATCGTCTCCGGATACGGCTGTTCACCGTCGGCGACGCGCTGGATCGGGCCACGCGGGTCGTCGTCGATCCGGCCGGCGTCGGTCTCGCCGAAATGCACGTCGTTGACAGTCGCGATCCGGCACAGTAGTTCGCCGCCCGGCCTCGGCAGCGTCGTCACCGATTGATCGTTGAACTCGTAGCCGGTGTCGGGTGTGAGGTCGTCGTAGCGGAACACGTTGACGCCGTCGTGGATGACGATCAGGTCATCGGCGACTGTTGTGATGTCCACGAGATCCAACCGTACGCCGTTGGACGCCGGCGGGATGCAACGGCCCGGCCCAGGATCGCGGCCTCGCCAGCCTCAGCGGTAGGGACGATCGCGGCGAGCCGGGACGGGTTTGCTCCACCATCGGCCGCTGAATTTCCACGCCGTGTCGCGGATCCGTTCTTCGTCGGTGGGCGCCACGGCCACCGGCCACATCGCGTGGACGCCGGCAAAGATCGCGACGGCCTCCTCATCGGTCGGTGTCGGTGTGATGTGAGCGTTCATGAGTCAAAACCTTTCGGTGGCAAAGCGGAGCGGAGGCCAGTCCCCGCCACGAGAGCGGCGAGGGAAGCGCCAGCGACGAGGCGCAGCGAGGGAGCTGCCAAAGCGGAGCGGAGGCCAGTCACCGCCACTAGAGAGGCATGTTGCCGTGTTTGCGGCGGGGGAGTTCTTCGCGTTTGGTGCGCAGCATCCGCAGACCGGCAACGATCTTCTGGCGGGTCTCGGCCGGGTCGATGACATCGTCGATGTAGCCCCTCTCGGCTGCTGCGTATGGCGTCGCGTACTTCTCGGTGTAGTCGGCGACGAGCTCGGCCCGCCGCGCGATGGGGTCGGCAGCCTGTTGCAGTTCGCGACGGTAGACGATCTCGACCGCACCCTGCGGGCCCATCACGGCCAGCTCTGCCGTCGGCCACGCATACGACAGATCGGAGCCGATCGACTTCGAGTCCATGACGACGTACGCGCCGCCGTACGCCTTGCGGGTGATGATCTGGATCCGCGGCACCGTGGCCTCGCAATAGGCGTAGAGCAGTTTCGCGCCGTGGCGGATGATGCCGCCGTACTCTTGGTCGACGCCGGGCAGGAAGCCGGGCACGTCGACGAAGGTGATCAGCGGGATGTTGAACGCATCGCAGGTGCGAACGAACCGGGCAGCCTTGCTCGCCGACTCGATGTCGAGCACTCCGGCGAGCATCAGCGGCTGATTGCCGACGATGCCGACCGTCTTTGCGTCGACACGAGCGAACCCGCACACGATGTTCTTGGCGAAGTGCGTTGCGTACTCGAAGAACTCGCCGTCGTCGACCACTGCCGCGACGACCTTTTTCATGTCGTAGGGCTGATTCGGCGACGACGGCAGGATTTCGCGCAACTCCGGGCACAGCCGATCCGGATCGTCGCCGGTGTCGATCGCCGGCGCTTCCTCCAGGTTGTTGGCCGGGAGGAAGCCGAGCAGGAACCGCACGTCGTCGAGGCAGCTCTTCTCGTCGGCCGACACGAAATGAGCGACGCCGCTCTTGGATGCATGGCTCATCGCCCCGCCCAGTTCCTCCAGAGTCACGTCCTCGCCGGTGACGGTCTTGACGACATCCGGGCCGGTGATGAACATGTGGCTGGTTTCGCGAACCATGAAGATGAAGTCGGTCATTGCCGGGCTGTAGACGGCACCGCCGGCACACGGCCCGAGGATCACCGAGATCTGGGGCACGACGCCACTCGACAACACGTTGCGGTAGAAGATGCCGCCGTAGCTGGCGAGGGAGACGACGCCCTCTTGGATCCGCGCCCCGGCCCCGTCGTTGAGACCGACGACCGGGGCGCCGACCTTGAGCGCGAGGTCCATCAGCTTCTGGATCTTCTCCGCGAAGACCTCGCCCAGCGCCCCGCCGAACACGGTGAAGTCCTGGCTGAACACGAACACCTTGCGACCGTCGACCGTGCCCCATCCGGTGATCACGCCGTCTGTGTAAGGCCGTTCTTCGAGGCCGGCTGCGTGGGCCCGGTGGCGGGCGAGCAGGTCGAGTTCCTGGAATGAATCCGGGTCGAGGAAGTAGTCGATCCGCTCCCGGGCGAGCAGTTTGCCCTTTTCGTGCTGACGCTCGACAGCGCGAGCGGAGCCGGCGTGGAACGCCTGTTCGCGCCGGGCGCGAAGATCGTCGAGCTTGTCGTGCATTGGATTCGTCACGGCTGCGACGCTAGTGCCACGGGTCGGGCGAGTCGAACTCTCGACCCGACGGAGATGACCGAGATCGGCGGGGCGCTACTTCAACTCGAAGGTGACCGTGACGTTGACGATGAGGTCCTGGGTCCCGGTCTGGATCGGGGTCGACCCAGCTGCGGCGGCGGATTTTGCGCTGGCATCGGCGGCGTACGGCTGATAGACGGGCGCCGAGAGCTCGCTGATGCTGAGCACCTGGCCGACCGAGGTCTGTGCTGCTGCGGTGTACTGCTCTGCGCGCAGCTTGGCGTCGGCGATCGCAGCCTTGCGGGCTTGGGCCAGCGCCGCATCCTTGTTCTCGACAGAGAAGTTGATGCCACCGATGGTGATCTCGTTGCCGACGAATCCGGCCGCGGCGTCGATCACCGCACCCGTCGTATCGACCTGGCGGATCGTCACGGTGACGCTGTTGGAGACGTTGTAGCCGGTGATCGTCTTGCCGAAGTTGTCGTACTGCGGGTACAGCGACAACCCGGTCGTCTTGATGTCGGCGTCGGCGACGCCGCTGGCTTGGATCACCTTGATGAGCGTGTCGGCCTTGGCGCCGGCCTGACCCAACGCGTCAGTGGCCGTCTTCGCCGTGACGGACACTCCGAAATAGACGGTTGCGGTGTCCGGCTTGACCTTCACGGTGCCCTCGCCGGAGACGGTAACGATGCGCCGCGGCGCGGTTGTGTCGGTGGTCGGCACGCTCGTGGCTGTCGTCGGCGCGGCCGTCGCGGCGGTCTGTTCTCCCGACGCCGTCGCAGGTGCGGGTTGGTGGTCGGTGCTGTTGTCGCCGACGGTGGCAACAGCGACGGCAAGCGCCCCGACCACCACGCCACCGGCAACGGTTGCGATCCAACTCTTCCTCATGGGAACTCCTCATTGTTCGGTGACATGTCCGGTGCGTGACGGTATTCGATGACGGTCTCGGGTGTCGAGGATCGCGCGAACACCAACCGATTCGACGTTCACCGCTGGTGTTTTGGTTCCCGATCGGCAACGCTTTGCTCATGCCGTTGCCGATCAGCTCACCGATCTCACCGATGCTGTCGAAGGCCGCTGACGAGATTCCCGTCGGCGACGGATGGCACTACGAGCCGAAATGGGACGGCTTCCGCTGCATCGTGTTCCGCGACGGCGACAGTGTCGAGCTCACGAGCCGCAACGAGCGGCCGTTCACCCGGTACTTCCCCGAGCTGATCGAGCCGTTGAAGTCGTCGCTGGCAGACCAGTGCGTGGTCGATGGCGAGATCGTGGTGCCGTCGGCGAACGGCGACGGTCTCGACTTCGACGCGTTGCTGCAGCGCATCCATCCTGCCGACTCCCGTGTGCGCCGGCTCGCGGCCGAGACCCCTGCCAGCTTCGTTGCGTTCGACATCCTCGCGATCGGCGAGAGAAACCTGATGAACGACCCACTAGCAGAGCGATTGATGCATCTGCAACAAGCGTTGTCGGGTGCGGTCGATCCGGTCTATCTCTGCCCGTCTTCTCGGGATCCGGTCACGGCCCGCGAGTGGTTCGGCCGTTTCGAGGGCGCCGGCCTCGACGGTGTGATCGCAAAGCGCTTGGCCGATGTGTACACGCCCGACAAGCGCACGCTGATCAAGGTCAAACACACCAGGACCGCCGATTGCGTTGTGGCCGGCTATCGGGTCCACAAGGACGGCAAGGGCGTCGGATCGCTGCTCCTCGGCCTGCACGACGCAGATGGTCAATTGCACCACGTCGGCGTCACGGCAGCGTTCACGGCCAAGTTCCGAAGTGAGCTGCTGGACGAATTGGAGCCTCTGACCCACGGCGCGCTCGTTGGTCATCCGTGGGCCGACTGGGCGAACGCGATGGCCCACGCCGACGCGCGTCTCCCCGGCGCCGGCAGTCGATGGAATTCAGGCAAGGATCTCAGCTGGGTTGCGCTGCGGGTCGAGCGGGTCGCCGAGGTGACGTTCGGCCAGTTGCAGAACGGCCGGTTCCGTCACGGCGCCCAGTTCCAACGGTGGCGGCCGGACCGTACCCCGCAGAGTTGCACGTATGACCAACTCGATGTCGCCGCGCCGATTGCGTTCGAAGAGCTGATGTCGAGCTGAGCAGGTGCCGTCGGGACTCAGCAGGCGCTGTGTTGGATCCGGGCGGCGCTCAGTCGACAGTGAACGCCATGTACATGCCGTTCTTGTAGTGATTGGTGATGTTGCACACCAACTGGTACTTGCCCGGCTCCAACTTCGCCTTGAACGTAATCGTCTTGCCCACGTCCAAATCGCCGGTCTCGCCCACGTTGAGGGAATTGGGATCAGCCTCGTTGATACGTCCGTCGGCGCCGACGGGAATCTTCCCCACAGGCAAATCGGTACGGATCACCAACAACTCATGCTTGATCGTGCCCACGTTTGTGAACGTGAAGGTCATCTCGCCAGCCTTGATCGTCTTGTGGTCGCCCACGACCTCCCATTGGAGTTCAAAACCGGTGACGCTATTATCGCTGTTGGGATCCGCAGCGATCCCGGGGACGGTGTCGTTGGGGTCGGGCCCGCATCCCGTCACCAGAGCACCCGCCACCACAGCGCCAGCCACACACTTCCACCTGGTCCTCATGCCGCCCCTTTCTCGTCCGGCGAGGCCAAGTGCTCGCCTCCATCTCCCATTGCGGAGATCGTCTTTACGCTGCCTCACCTATTCTATTCGCTCGTGGTGTGCTGCGTCGCCCGCCTACTGCCGCGTCTCCCAAGCAAACCCCCGCGACAACGTCATTCGGCATTCAGGTCTACAGGCCGCCGAACTTGGACTCGATGTCCTGATCCCGCGCCGACCAGAGGGGCCGAGCGTTGCCGGGCGCAGCGAACGTTCGGATCATCGGCTCCCCGGGATCGTCGTGCTCCATACGACGGCCACGTCGAGCTGAGCAACTTGCGACGACTCAGCCCGACCGAACCGTCGTAGACGGCGCACCGGAATCGGGTGGCGAGGTGACGAGCGGCTGGGTCACCGTCGGCAGCGGTGCAATCGAGCCGACACCGTTCGGTTTGACGTCGAGCAGCTCTGTCGAGTGGAGGGTTCCGGCGGCCGCGACGACATCGACGGTCACGCTCCAAGCACCGGCGACTCCGAGTGGTATGCCCACTGACTGCGGAAGGTACGCGCCGCCGATGCCGGGCAGATTTGTGATCGTCCACACGACCGCATTGGCGGTGGTGTTCACCGGAGGCTCAAAACGAACCTGGATCGAGCTGATGCCTGTCAACGGCTTCTTGACCTCGAACAACAACGCGTTCGGACCAACCTTGGCAGGATCGACTGCGAGCGTGACCTCGAACTTGGCGTCGGGATCCTTGAACGTCTCGTGCGAGGCGAAACCGGCCGTCGACAGTGCGCTGGCCTGGAGGTTGCCGGGCGGGCTGGCGAGCATCCATGCCGTGATCGCGAGCACAGCGACACCGAACGCGGCCTCCATGCCGATCGCGCGCCGCAGCCGTCCGGCCATCGGCGCCGTCATCACCTCTGCTCGCGCGACACGAGCGCGGATGAATTGCCGCGTCGCGACACCGACGAACACCATTGCGAAGACGGGGACCACCTTGAGCAACATCAGCCGCCCGTGGGTCGTGTCGAACAGATGGCCGGAATCGAGCCGATACAACTGGATCGCGCCGGTCGCGACCGTGATCAAGAGCGCAGGCGCCGCAAAGCGGCTGAAACCCCTCACTGCGTGGGCGAGATCGTCCTCGCCGGGCCCGGCCAACACGACCCTTGCCAGGAGCAGGAGCCCACCGATCCACACCGCCATCGCCAGCGCGTGGGTCATGCCGGCCGCGTAGCCGACCAATGCAAGGTCGCCGCCTGAGCGCGAAAAGCCCATCGTCGCCACGGCGAGACCGGGAAGCGCAAGCGCCGGAAGTTGGGTCGCCGGGTCGATGACTCGCTCGGGACGCACCGCCACCCAGCCGGCCGCGGCGACGAGCACCAGCCGGGCCAGCGCGGCGACGCCTGCGGGGCGTGCATCGGCGAGTTTGAGCCAACTCGTCGGGCTCAGCGAAGCGGTGAAGCTCTTACCGGTGACCTGCGCGGTGAGGCAGATCACCATCACGACCGTGCTCGCCACCGCGAGCAACCACGCGTAGCGGAGATAGCGGATCGTCAGGATGTATTCGACACCCTCGGGCCAGGCAACGGTGATCAGGACGAGGCCGCCGAAAAGGGCCGCGATGGTCAGCGAGGAGAGCAGCCGGGCGAGACCGAGAGGGCCGCCGACGTTGGGTGCCTCGGCGACTCCGGCCGCCCCGTTCGCTGCAGCGGGCGCGCCCGTCGCGGTGGTTGTTGCCGTCGGTGTAGCTGCAGCGGCAATGGCAACCGTTGCGACGGTGTCCTGTTGTACTTTGAACGAGAAGCTGCCACTGCTCGTGCCGGCCTCCGCGAGGCCCTGGACCTGCCACAACACCTGGCATTGACCCTTGGGAAGCGGTGTCGCCGCGATGTCGACGACCAGGCTGCGAAGATCGTCGGATACCCGGGCCGCGCTCTGTGGCGCCGGATTGCCGTTGCACGCGATGACTGCTTTGGCCGCCGAACCGACGTTCTGGTTGAACGTGACCGAGATCGAAGGAGGCGACGCGGCGACGACCGAGCCGTCGGCGGGACTGGACGACACCGCAACGACGACCTCTGCGTGGGCCATACCGGGCCCGCCGAACAGCGGCCAGATGACGACCGATGCGGCAACGGCGAGCAGGCCACCAAGGCGGAGAGAGCAGGTGCCACGTTTCAGGATGTAGTAACCGTAGCGAGCGCGGGTGGACAACTTCACCACACGCTCCCGCTGTGACCAATCCCGCTGGGGCTCATCCCTGCGCAGGCTGGGCCTCGACAAAGGCGTCGATGATCGCAAGACCATCGACCCCCGTCGAAGTACATACGGTGATGCCGGACGTGCCAGCGGTGAACACCGCGCAGTCGGTGTTGGCGAACGCGCCTATCTTCTGCTTCACCGGAGTGCCGGATGGAGTCACGGCGTCGACGCCGCCATTGACGCCTTCCCAGAATTGGTAGTCGGCGATGGCGGCCGGGGTCCACTCCTTGGAGATCTGAACCCGGTAGATGTTCGCGTAGACCTTGGAATCCGCGAGCAACTCCGCCTGGCCACTCGCGTAGTACGTGACCAACGGTCCGACGGTCTCCTTGGTGTACAACCCGGACACATCGACAGGCGCAATGGTGAGCCACTTGTAACCGCTCGGCGGCTTGGAGCTGATCGAGAGATCGGCGGCATAGACCGGATTGGCCGCCGCGGTGGTGTCGCTCGTCGATGACGCCGCGGTGGCCGTCGTCGCCGACGCCTGCGTGTCTGTCGAGGGCGTGCCGGCCGATGCCGGCGGGGTCGATGGCGAGATCGGCGGAGCAAGCCCGTCGGGCGGCGTCAGCCCCACACACCTCACCGCGCCGAGCTCGCCGACGGAGTGGTCGGCCGCGAGTTGGAGCGTGTTGATCTTGTCGATCGAGACCTGGCCCGCCGCGGAATCATTGGCCTTGACGGCTTTGTCGAGGTTGCCGATCTCAGTGAGCTGTTCGCCGATGTTCGTCGTGAAGTCGTCGAAATTCTTGGCGAGCTTGGTAGGCGGCTTGAGCGCGTTGAGCTTGTCGAGGCCCGCGTTGACGGTATCGATCAGGCCTCTCATCGCCGTGGTGTCGCTGGCGCTGAGCTTGTCGACCTTGCGCCGGGTATCGCGGCAGACGGCCTCCATCCGATCGAGGAACTCGTCCTCGGGCTGGGACGGCTTGGCCGCACCACTGGAGCACGCCCCGAGCAATGCAGCCAACGCCAGCCCGGCGGCTAGATTTCGCACGTGGTTAACCCGCCATGGCTTGCGCTGCGGCGAACGCATCGAGCAACCCGACGGTGTCGGCGCCCTTCGGAGCGATCACCGCGACTGCGATCGACTTCAGGTAGAACAGCGCAGCGTCGTAACCCTCGACAACGTCGGCCTGCTGCTTGCCGGGGAACCCCTTCGATGTCGTGATGGCGGTGCCCTGGCCGGCGTACTCGTACTTGAAGTACGCGTCCAGCAGCGGCTGGTTCCACTCCGTTCCGCTCTTCAGATACGTGATGTAGAAGATCGCGCCGGTTCCACCCGATGTCGATTTGACCAGTCCGACGAAGTAAGAGTCGATTACCGGCCCGAGCACGGAGTTGCCGGCCGGCGTGGACTCCGTAGCAAGATCGGTGAGCTGACCCCACTCATAGCCGGCGGGAGCCGCGAATGTCAGCGACGCGTCGACCGCCCCACCCGTGCTGGTCGTCGAGGTGTTCGGCGGCGAGGTCATTTCCGAAGACGATGCTGTCGGCGGAGACGTCTTCGTCGTGACGATCGGTGGCTGTGTCGACGCGATCGTCGACGCAATCGTCGAGTCGATCGGCAACGGGGTGTTCGGGGTTGCGGTGCCGGTCGTGGCCACCTCGGTGCCGGTGGTGGTTGCGCCGCCGGCGCCGACGCCGACGCACTTGGTGGCGCCGAGGGAGTCAGCGAGCTTGTCGCCGTCGGTGGACAGCTTGGCGAGCTTGTCCGACGCTGCCTTCGCCGCCGCGTCGTCCTTGGCCTTGATCGCCTTCTTGAGCTTGCCGGCCTGGGTGATCGAATCGTCGAGGTTCGACTTGAAGTCGTCGAAGTCGGCCTTGAGCGCCTTTGGTGGGGTGAGCTTGTTGAACGAGTCCAGTCCGGTGGTCATGATGTCGATGGCATCGCTGACATAGCTGCTCGACGATGCGTCGAGCTTGTTGATGTCGCGATCCGCGGTGCGGCAGATGGCGTTTAGTTGGCCGACGAAATCGCTGTCCGACAAGGTCTTCGCGCCGCTGCTCGAGCACGCCGTCAACGCGAGGACGATCACTGCCAGGGGGCCAAATACGCTATGACGCCGCTTCATACTGTTCTCCCTCAGATGCGTCGAAGCGGCCCGACGCCGACTCGACAATTTCCACATCCTATGAAAGCTGGAACCTCGCTGCCGAACTTTCGCGATGGGCCTGACCTGGACTCCCACCAAACCGTTCCGGGGGCTTCCACCAAACAGTTCCGGGACGCTTGGCGAGTCATTCTGGATCACGCCCTTTCGGTAGGCTCATCGGCAATGGCCACCCAGTCGCTGTATCGCCGCTACCGTCCCCGTCGCTTCAGCGAGATCCGCGGCCAGGACCACGTCGTTCGCGCCTTGCGCAACGCAATCATCAACAATCGCGAGGGCCAGGGGTATCTGTTCAGCGGGCCACGTGGTACCGGCAAGACCACGTCCGCCAGGGTGTTGGCCAAAGTGCTCAACTGCACCAACGCCGTCGACGGTGAGCCGTGCTGTGAATGCGCGTCGTGCCTCGCGGTGGAGGCCGGCACTAGTTACGACGTCCACGAACTCGACGCGGCGAGCAACAATGGTGTCGAAGCGATGCGCGATCTCATCGAGAAGGCGTCACTCGGTACCCCGGGTCGGCACAAGGTGTACATCCTCGACGAGGTGCACATGCTCTCGAAGGGCGCCGAGGCTGCGCTGCTCAAGACCCTCGAGGAGCCGCCACCACACGTCGTGTTCGTGCTCGCGACGACCGACCCGCAAAAGGTCAGTGCCACCATCCGCTCGCGCGTCCAGCACCTCGAGTTCCACCTGCTGCCGATGGACGAACTCGAGGCGCACATCCGGTGGGTGGCCGCGGACGCCGGGTTGGTGGTGTCGGAGGATGCCTTCCAGGCCGTGCTCTCTCAGGGCGGAGGTTCGGCCAGGGACACACTGTCGGCGCTCGAGCTCGTGGCCGCGTCCGGCGGTGAGGCGCCCGACACGTTTTCGTACGACGAATTCATCGAGGCGTTCATCAACCATGATCCCGGCCAGGCCCTGGCCGCTCTCGCATACGCGGTGCAGCAGGGCCGCGATCCGCGGGTGCTCGCCCAGGAGATCGTGCGCCACCTGCGCGATTGCTTCTTGTCGCTGATGGCGCCGGAGTTGGTGCAGCTACCGGATCTCCAGGCAGCGCGCGTCTCCGATCAGGCTCAGCGCCTCGGCGCTGCCGCGATCGTGCGCTCGATGGAACGGTTGGGCGAGATGTTGGTCGAGATGCGCCATGCGCCAGACCCCCGGCTGTTGCTCGATGTCGCGCTGGTTCAGCTCACCCACGAATCCTCCGGCAGCGATCTCAGCTCGCTGCTGTCCCGGCTCGAACGGCTGGAGAAGTCCGTCGCCAGTGGCGGCAGCGGTGCACAGCCGACAGCCGGATCGCGCCCGGCTCCCGTCGATCCCTCCACCGGCCGTGTCGCGCTCGGCGGACGAGCACCTCGCGACGCGTCGCCCGCAACAGCGTCTGCTACACGGGCGTCTGCTGCACCGGCGTCGCCCGAATCAGCGTCGCCTGCACCGGCGACGGCTGCATCAGCGTCGCCTGCACCGGTGGCGGCTGCACAACCCTGGACCTCAGCCCCCGAAGCATCGGGCACTGCGCCGGCGTCTGCTGCGCCGGCTGCCGCTGTGGCTCCTGTCGCTGTGGCTCCTGTCGCTGATGAGCGTGCCACGTTGTCGCCGGCAGGCGCCACCGGGCTAGCCGATGCAGCGGCTCAGGTCTCCCAGGGTTGGCAGCAGGCGATCCTGCCGACCCTCAAACCCATGGCGCGGGCGTTGTTCTCAGCCGGCCATTTCCTCGGCGAGCGCGACGGCGCGTTCGCGTTCGGATTACCGAACGAGACCCACCGCTCTCGCTGCGAGCAGTACCGGGGCGATGTCGAATCGGCGATCGCCGGTCTGGTCGGGCGATCCGTGAAGCTGATCCTCGTGGTCGACTCCTCATCCGCAGGCGACGACGGATTGGCGCCCGTGGTGCCGCTGCGCAGCTCCAACTCGGCCGCGAATGCGCCGGTCCGCCAGGCCGAGACGCCGGACGAGGACATCGACTTGGACGACCTCGTGGATGCTCCCCCCGGCTCCGTCAAGACCCCGCTCGACCGGCTGACGGATGCCTTCCCCGGCTCGGTCGTCGTCGAAGACCCGCGCTGAACATGGCAGCCACCTACACCCAGCCGGTGCAGGCCCTGATCGACGAATTGGGTCGGTTGCCCGGCATCGGCCCCAAATCGGCGCAGCGGATCGCGTTCCACCTACTCAAGGCTCCAACCGGAGACGTCACCCGCTTGTCGCACTCGATCTCGGACGCGAAGGCGCGGGTGCGGTTCTGCTCTCGCTGCTTCAACTTCGCGGAGGGCGACCTGTGCCCGATCTGTCTCGATGACCGCCGCAGCGCTCAGGTGCTGTGCGTCGTCGAAGAGTCGAGCGACATCGTCGCACTCGAAAAGACGGGCGAGTTCCACGGTCGTTATCACGTCCTGCTGGGCGCGATGAGCCCGCTCGAGGGCATTGGCCCGGAGCAGTTGAAGATCAAGGAACTGTTCGCCCGAATCGGTGCCGAGGGGGTCGAGGAAGTCATTCTCTGCACCAATCCGAACACCGAGGGCGAGGTGACTGCGCTGTACATCGCCCGGATGCTCAAGCCGTTCGACATCCGTGTGACACGCATCGCCAGCGGCTTACCGGTGGGCGGCGATCTCGAGTACGCCGACGAACTGACCCTCGGACGGGCGCTCACCGGACGACGCGACATCAGCGCGTAGTCGATCTGACCAGGTGTTCGTGTTGCGCCTACAGCGAAAAATGCTGAGGCACCACCCCGCAGCTGGTAGCGGGCGGACGGGCCAGCTGCAAGGGTGATGCCTCAGATTTTTGGTTCGCTGGCTGGGAGGAAGCCTCGCCAGCGGGCCATCGGTTGTTGCAATCACATTACAAAGAAGGCGACCCGATGTCAACCTCTTTCGACATGAAATCGCAATATTTCAGCCGTGTTATTCATCGCCCCTGCTCACCTACAGCGTGCGGACGATCATCGCGTCGCCCTGACCACCGCCGCCACAGAGGGCGACACCGCCGACACCGCCACCGCGGCGACGCAGTTCGTGGAGCACGGTCAGTACGAGGCGGTTGCCGCTCATGCCGATCGGATGGCCGAGCGCAATCGCTCCACCGTTGACGTTGGTGACAGCGTCGGTGATGCCGAGCTCGGCCATCGACGCGATGCCCACGGCGGCGAACGCTTCGTTGAGCTCGAACAGGTCCACGTCGCCCACTTTCATCTCGGCCCGCTCGAGCGCGCGCATGATTGCCCGGCTCGGCTGATGCAGCAGCGACGCGTTGTCCGGTCCGGCGACCATGCCGTAGCTGACGACCTGGCCGAGCGGCTTGACGCCATGGGCCTCGAGCGCCTTGGCGGACATGACTACCACTGCCGAGGCGCCATCGCTGATCTGCGAAGCGTTGGCTGCGGTGATCGTGCCGAGCTTGTCGAAGGCCGGCTTGAGCCCGCCGAGGGATTCCATCGTGGTGTTCGCGCGCACGCCCTCGTCGTCGGCGAAAATGACCGGATCGCCCTTGCGTTGCGGGATCGAGACAGCGACGATCTCCTCGGCCAGCCGGCCGGACGCCATCGCATCGGCGGCGCGGAGGTTGCTCTTCATCGCGAACTCGTCCTGCTGCTCGCGGCTGATCGTGCTGGCGGTGTAGCGCTCCGTGCCGAGGCCCATCAGGCAGGCGTCGAACGCACACCAGAGACCGTCTTTGACGATGGCATCAGCGAGTTCCGCGTTGCCATACCGGAATCCGCCCCGGGCACCCTGCGCGAGATACGGCGCGTTCGTCATGCTCTCCATGCCGCCGGCGACCACGATGTCGGCCTCGCCGGTAGCGATCATCTGATCGGCGAGATAGATCGAGTTGAGACCCGACAGGCAGACTTTGTTGATGTTGATGCTCGGGACGCTCATCGGAATCCCGGCCAGCACGGCCGCCTGGCGCGACGGCACCTGGCCCTGGCCGGCCGTCAGCACCTGACCCATGATCACGTGCTCGACCTCGACCGGCGAGACCCCGGCCCGCTCGAGCGCAGCCTTGATCGCAATGCCACCGAGCTCGGCGGCGCTGAAGCCGGCGAGTGCGCCGCTCAATTTGGCGATCGGTGTGCGGGCTCCAGCAACGATGTATGAACCAGCCATGGCGAGACCTTTCGTCGGGATCGCGTGCGGTCGCGAACAGACCAAAGCGTAGGCGCGTCGGGCCAGCCGCCGGTAACCCGGCGACTGTTCACGTCGGGCTATCCGCCGGTAACCCGGCGACTGTTCACGTCGGGCTATCCGCCGGTAACCCGGCGACAGTTCACGTCGGGCGAAGTCGCCCCCGCTCGACCACGACACAGCCGTCTGCGAGCAGTGTCGGCTCCGACGGGAGGAGATCGACATTGATGGCCGATGAATTCCTTCCGCCCATGTAGCGATTCTCGCCGAGGGCCAGGAACACCGCACCGGCGCGATGCTCATCGACGATGGTCCATCCGGTCGTTCGCCCGACCGCTGAGTTCGTGGCAACGCCGAGGTGGGAGATCCGTTCACCGGCGTAGGGCCCCTCCGTAACTCTGCCATCGGCGTCGAATCGGAGCACCGAGCCGTTCGTGAGGCGCACGTCGCCGCGCGTCGATTCTTCGACGACGGTCCAGTACACCGAGCCGCCCGGCAGGTTGGAAACGGTGGCGCCGACACGCATGTCATCGGCGTCGACAACGCCGTCGTCGATCAACAACGGCCGCTGCCCGCGTGTCATACCCAGCGCGCAACCGGGGGTTCGCAATTCGATCACGGCGGCTGCTCCGAGGGCTCGAACGACCGGCTCGATCTCCGCGAGCAACGTGTCCGGCCCGACGTCGATCGCGTGGAGCACGTGCGCATCGAGCGATTCCAGTGACATGCCGAGGGCCGTTGCCACCTCGACCGTCGGGACCGCGACGACAACGTAGGGAAGGTCCCGCTGCTCGAGCGTTGCCTCGACCCGCCGCGCGGCCGCAACCCACGCCGCGACCGATTCGGCCGGCAACCCGGTCGGGTCGAACGGCCATCCACCGAGGGAGATCACACCGGTGACGCGCGCCGAGTCGCCGGCCCGATCATCGTCCCACCGCTGCAGGACTTGCGCAGACTGCGAGCCGACGAGCTCGCGCAGCCGATCGTTGGACACGTGCTCGACGACGGGTTCGAGGCCACGGCGGCGGCATTCGGCGGCCACTGCGTCGACCAAGTCGGATCTGCCGCATCGATCGCGTACAAGGACTGCATCGTGAGCTGTGCTCAGTGCTGCGACGATGCGGCCCGCGAGTGCGTCGATTCCCATCGGTTCCGGTTCAGTTCAGTTCTCGGCGATCGTGGCGATGCACGGAAGCGCTGCTCGAAGACGCATATCGGCCAACGGTAACGGATTGCGTGCCGTTGGTCGTGCATCGGGCCCGCGCTACCGATCACGGGTTGGGGGCCACTTCCTACCCATCGGTAACATCGTCTGATGGACAAGATTCTCGAAGCGATCCAAGCTGAGGCGAGTGGCGAAGAGATTGCGAGCCTGGCGCTGCCCGAGTCGTATCGGGCAGTGTTCGTCCGCCGCGAAGACGCGGCGATGTTCGAAGGCGTCGCGTCGCCCGACAAGGACCCGCGCAAGAGCCTGCACATCGGCGAGGTGCCTCTTCCCGCAATTGCGCCGGACGAAGCCGTCGTCGCAGTGATGGCGAGCTCGATCAACTTCAACACGGTGTGGACCAGCATCTTCGAACCGTTGCCGACGTTCGGCTTCCTCGATCGTCTCGGCAAGGAGAGCGAGTGGGGCCGCCGCCATGCACTTGCGTATCAGGTCATTGGTTCCGACGCTGCCGGTGTCGTGCTCCGCACCGGCTCGGCAGTCCGAAACTGGAAACCCGGGGACCGGGTGACCGTGCACTGCAACTACGTCGACGATCAGGACCCGACCTCCCACGATGATTCGATGCTCGGCTCGAACCAGAGGATCTGGGGCTTCGAGACCAACTTCGGTGGCCTGGCCGATCTCACCATCGTCAAGGCCAATCAGCTGATGCCCAAGCCGACACACCTCACATGGGAAGAGTCGGGCGTCAACGCGTTGTGCAACAGCACGAGCTACCGGATGCTCGTCGGCCAGAACGCTGCGAGGATGAAGCAGGGAGACACGGTGTTGGTGTGGGGGGCCGCCGGGGGCATCGGCGGCTACGCGACTCAGTACGTGCTCAACGGCGGCGGCATACCGGTCGGCATCGTCAGCTCGCCGGAGAAGGCGGCGCTGCTCAACGAACTCGGCGTCGAGGCGGTCATCGACCGCAAGGCGGAGGGCTACCGATTCTGGAAGGACGAACACACCCAAGACGATGGTGAGTGGCGCCGCTTCGGCAAACAGATCCGCTCGCTCGTCGGCGATGACCCTGACATCGTGTTCGAGCACGTCGGCCGCCAGACGATGGGTGCCTCGATCTTCGTGTGCAAGCGCGGCGGAACCGTGGTGACATGCGCCGCGACGTCGGGCTACATGGTGGAGTTTGACAACCGCCACTTCTGGATGAAGCTCAAGCGCCTGATCGCCTCGCATTTCGCGAACTATGCCGAGGCATGGCAGGCCAACCGGCTGATCGACATGGGCCGGATCCAGCCGCTGCTGTCCGCCGTCTATCCACTCGAAGGCGTCGGTGACGCCGCGCTGAGGGTCCACCGCAACGATCACGAGGGCAAGATCGGCATCCTCTGCCTCGCGCCGCGGGAGGGCCTCGGCATCGACGACCCGGAAAAGCGCGATCGCATCGGCGAGGACAAGATCACCGTCTTCCGTCGCCACGGCGGCTAGCCCGTCGAGCAACGTCGTGGGACCGGTGGCGCTGGTTGCTGCCCGGTGGCGCTGAGGACCCTTGGGCGCGATGTGCGCGGGCGCGGGCGCGCAAATCGCGCCCGACGAGACGGGCCGCGGCACGCCGCAGCACGCCTCGGCGGCCGGCTGGCGGGCACAGCGCGAGCCGTCGTAGGCTCGCCAGATGCTGTTGACAGAAATTGATCACGTTGCCATCGCCGTCCGCGACCTGGACGCGGCCATCGATTACTACGAGCGCGCATTCGGAGCGACGGTCGAGCATCGCGAGATCATCGAGACCGACGGGGTCGAGGAAGCGTTGTTGAACGTGGCCGAGAGCTACATCCAGCTGCTTACCCCGACGCGGGAGACTTCACCCGTCGCGAAGGCAATCGCCAAGCGCGGCGAGGGCCTTCATCACATTGGCTACCGGGTCGACGACTGCGCCGAGGCACTCGCCGCGATGATCGCGGCCGGAGCCACGCCGATCGACACGGTGCCCCGGCCGGGCAGTCGCAACACGACCGTCGCCTTCATCCACCCCAAGGGCAGCTTCGGAACGCTGATCGAGCTGGTCCAGGAATCAGCGAAAGGTCACTGAGGGCGGTGCCGAAACTCAAGACATTGTTGCCGTCCGCGACGAGTTCTGCGATCATCGCCGGCGCTGCCGGCACGTTGGCGATGGATCTCGTCCTGTACCGGCGCTACCGAACGGGTGGCGGGCAGAGTCCGTTCGTCAAGTGGGAGTTCGCCAGTGTGCCGCCGGGTTTCGACGATGCTCCGGCACCCGCCAAGCTCGGTCGGTCCATCGCAAAGGCGGTCGGCGTCGACCTGCCAGAATCCTCGGCTGGTGT
The DNA here is from genome assembly GCA_025358125.1 of Actinomycetes bacterium. GTDB lineage: Bacteria > Actinomycetota > Acidimicrobiia > Acidimicrobiales > Ilumatobacteraceae > WLMZ01. Next base: position 26,363 of record JANYKS010000028.1, on the reverse strand, counting down.
CGTCAACAGCATCGTCCATTGGGCGACCGGGCTCGGATGGGGTACAGCCGGCTCACTCGCCAGCGCGCTGCCCAAAGTTCGCGCCCTGTCAGCGGGCGTGGTGACCGGCGTCTCTGCGTGGGGCACCAGCTATGTGTTGCTGCCCAAGCTCGATATCTACAAGCCGATCAACGATTACGACGCCAAGACCCTGTGGCAAGACCTCAGCGCGCACCTCGTGTTCGGCGCGACCATCGGCGCGACGACAGCCCTGTTGCGTTCGGCCCGCCGCCTGACTTCCTGAGTCAGCCCCGGGTCGAGACATCCGCTGTGGGTGTGGTCCGACGTCGATCCCTGGTTCGGGAAGTGGCCGGGGGCGTCGGGGCGCCCGGAGTCGCCAGCGGCGCCCGGCGGACCTCAGTCCGGTGATGTGTAGGTCAGGATGTTGCAACGTGGCCCTGTCGCTCGGGAGATCCGGGCATCAAGAGTGACGAGCGGTGCGTCGAGCAGTTCTGCGAGCGCGGCGTAGGCAGCGTCGTACACGGTGAGGGTCGCGCGTAACTTCCAAGCCCGGTCAGCCAGCGCAGGGTACGGCCACCGTTGCACCGCGAGATCGAGGAGGTCCTGATGGGCCAGACGCGCAGATGTTGCGTCGAGCAAACCCGCCAGCTCGTGGCGACGCAGCACGTTGGCGACCTCGAACATCATCAGTTCCGGGGCCGCGAGTGTCGCACCGTGACAGAGGTTGGCAACCCAGTCGCCTACTCGGGCCTCGGCCGTGAGCAGGGCAACAATTGCCGACGCGTCGACAACCACAAGTCGTGCTGGCGCCGTCACCGCCGATCGGCGTCTCGCGCGGTCAAGATGTCGGCGACGCCGATATGTGACCGCCGTGACCTGGCCCTTGCTCGCTCGATGACGTCGCCGACCACAGGGCGAGACACGGCAGCGCTGAGTTCGCCGAGCAGGTATTCCTGGAGTGATCGACCGGATCGGGCAGCACGTGCCGCGAGTTCATCCCGGACATCGTCGGGCACGTTACGGATGGTGATCGCTACTGTGATGCCTGCATAGTAGCAGCACTAGCTGCAATCTGTCACGACCGTTCACCCGCGACCAGATGCGGACATCATGACTACATGTTCGCCTTCTGCCAGAGGGCCAGCGAGCAACCCGAAGGGCGGGGCGGGCAGGAGCCGGCAACGACCGTCAATCCTCGGCGCGCAGGATCAATCCCTTGAGGTAGGCCGCCTCCGGGAACGACAGCGGTACCGGGTGATCGCCCGGTTGATCGAGCCTGGCGATGATCCGCAGGTTGCGCTTGGCGTCCAACGCCGCGCCGGCAACCACCTTCTGGAACAGTTCGGCGCTCATCCCGCCGCTGCACGAGAACGTCATCAAGGTCCCGCCGGGCGCGAGCAACTTCGCAGCGAGCAGGTTGAGGTCCTTGTACGCCCGGCTGGCCCGCGCCACCTGGGCCGCGGTGTTTGCCAGCTTTGGTGGGTCGAGCATGATCAGATCGAAGCTGCGGGCGCGGTCGCGCAGCTTGCGCAGTTCTGTGAACGCATCGCCCTCGATCTGCTCGCCGACATCGACCAAGTTCAGTTCGGCGTTGCGGACAGCGCCAGCGAGTGCGGGGCCGGAGGAATCGAGGCTCGTCACGCTGGTCGCGCCGTTCGCCGCTGCAATCACGCTGAATGCGCCGGTGTAGGAGAAGGCGTTGAGGACCGTGCGGCCACGGGCGACCTCGCCGACTGCCGCGCGGGTGTTGCGTTGGTCGAGGTAGAAGCCGGTCTTTTGGCCCTCGGTGAAGCCGACCGAGAACCGGTGGCCACGCTCGCTGATGATCGTCTCCGGGTCGGCCTCGTCGCCGCGCAGCAAACCGACCCGCTGGGCCAGGCCCTCGCGCTCGCGGGCATCGACGTCGGAGCGCTCGTAGACGCAGCGAACACCGGGCAGTGAGATCAGTGCATCTGCAACGACGTCGCGCCATCGGTCTGCGCCGGCCGAGCCGAGTTGGACGACGATGCTGTCGCCGTAACGGTCGGCGATCACGCCGGGCACGCCGTCGGCCTCGCTGAACACGAGCCGCGCCGCATCCGTGATCGCTGCGAGGTCGTGACGCCGCCGAGCCGCTGCGATCACCCGATCGGCGACGAACAATTCATCGACGACGGTGTCCGCGTCGTTGGTCCACATCCGCGCCCGGAGTTGCGACGCCGGTGAGTACGCAGCCCGACCGAGCGCTTCACCCGTTGCAGTCACCACTCGTACGGTGTCGCCCGACAACGGGTTGCCGCGGACCTCGCCGACTGCGCCGCTGAAGATCCACGGGTGCAGCCGCCGCACCGATTTGTCGCGTCCCGGCTTCAGCGCGAGCGTGGGTTCCATCACAGCAGAGGGTATGGCGAACCGGGTATCAGCGCACCATGCGTTGGCTCGTCGGGCACGCCCGGTCGTGCGGGCGGTAGCCTCGCTCGGTCAGCCGGCGGCAGCCCCGCTCGGTTTTGCGGGTGGCAGCCTCGCCGGTCAGCGGGCGGCGGGCTCGCTCGGTCGTGCGGCAGCCTCGCCCGGTCAGCGGGTGGCAGCCTCGCCGCAGTTGGCCAGCCAACCGGCGCTGCGCATCTGTTGTTCGAACATCATCGCGATCGAGTTGGCGAGTTCTTCCTGGCTGCGCATCACCTGTGTGAACTGCTGGCTCATCCGCTCGAACTTGTCCTCGAGCAGTGCGAGCCGGGCGAGCGTACTGATATCGACGGACGGCTGAGGCGCCGACGGCGGCGCGAGCGGATGGCGCGGGGCCTCGCCGAGCAACTCGTTGTGCACCCGCTCGACCAGGGTGACGATGGTCGCCTTTTCGCGGTCGAGATCTGCCCGCGCTTCGGCGCGGGCCACGCCGACAGCCTCCTGGGCGATCTGGGCGTAAGCAGCCATCGACGTGAACTGCGACTTGAGCTGGCCCTCGAGGGTCGCGAGGCGATCACGCACGTCGGCAGCAGCCGTCTGCGCGGCCTGCTCGCCCTCGCCCGGGAGAAACGACATCTGATCATTCACGTCGTGCCACATATCGCTCTTGCGTCGCATTGCCGTCCCTCCACACCGATTACACGTGTACGCGGTATCGGTCGCAACCGCGCCGACCTTGAGTGCGAGGCAGATCGAATTGGCCGGGTCAGCGCAATGACAGCGCTCTGTGAACTTTTCCCCAAGAAAGTGCTCAAGCTTTGGAGATGGCTGCCGATGCCTACTTTGCACCGGGCAAGCAAAGGTTTTTCTCGGTGTGTTTCGTGGGACAAACCGACTAAGCGGAGGAACGCACCAACATGGAAAACCACATTGAAGAGACCAGCAGCAAGCACGACAAGGGATTCACCCTCGTCGAATTGCTGATCGTAATCGTGATTCTCGGAATCCTCGCCACCATTACGGTGTTCGCGGTCCGTGGCATCACCGACAAGGGCACCACCAGCGCATGCGCAGCCGACAAGAATACATTGGCAGTCGCCATCGAGTCGTACTTCGCTCAAAACGGGGGCACCGCCATCCCGACCGTCAGCCCCGCAACGGCCACGGTCGGTGCCACCGCCGCCGCGACGCTGCAGCTCGCAGGGTTCTTGCGTAACCCCATCTCGACGAGATACACGGTAGGTGTGGACGGCTCGCTAGTCACCGCAGGTGCTCCTTGCCCCTGATCCCCCTCAACAATTAGGCACAAGTAATGAGCCGGGCCTTCGGGCCCGGCTCATTCGCGTTTCGGAGACCGCTGCTGCGCCAGAATGAACACCGGTGAGCACCCAGACAGAAATCGAGGGTTGGCGACTGCAGCTTGATCGAGTGCTGTCGCTGAGGTACGTGCTGCTGGCGACTGTCTCGCTCGCGGCTGGCGTCGTCGCCGGCGGGCGAGGTGACTGGAATGAATTCGTGGCCGCCGGTCGGTCGTTGCTCGGCCGCGACGGACTGAGCTTCTTCGTTCGTCACGGAGACGTGCAGACCGGCCCGCTGAGCCTGATCCTGGCGAGGCTGTTCGCATTCACGCCCCGCAACGGTTTCGTGCTGTGCACCATCGCAAGCGCGGCGCTCGGCCTCGTCGCCATTCCCTGCCTCGAGGCGGCGCACAAGAGCACGAGGGGCATCGACCGCCGCGGCACGGAACTGACCACGTTGGTCGGGGGCATCGTGGTCGTGTTCTGGTGGGCCAAGCTCGGCGGCTACGGCCACCTCGACGACGCTCTCGTGCTGACCGCCGCTGCCGCGTCGGTGCTGTTGATCTGCCGCAACCGCCGAATCGTTGCCGCGGTCCTCATCGGCATCGCGATCGCGACCAAACCGTGGGCCGTCATCTTCTTGCCGCTCACGTTCGGCACGTTCGGCGCCGTGCGCGTCCGCCTCAAGCCGGTGCTGATCGCCATCGCGATCGGTGCGCTGTTCTGGGCCCCTTTCGTGCTGGCGGCCCCTGAGACGCTGAGCTCACTGCGGCCGACCGTCAACGTCGCCGCCGGCTCGGTGATCCGATTGTTCGGATTCTCGAACGGTGATGTGCCGGCGTGGCTTCGCGCGGCCCAACTCGGCGGAGCGTTGGCCGTCGCTGCCATCGCGATGTGGCGGGGGCGAGCCGGCGGCGTGATCCTCGCCGCGGTCGCCGTTCGCCTCGCCACGGACCCGGGGACGTGGAGCTACTACACCGCCGGATTCGTGCTCGGCGCGCTCGCCTGGGATCTCATCGAGACAGACCGGGTCGTGCCGGTGATGACCCTGTGCGCGACGGCAGCACTGTTGCCGCCGTGGATCGTCCACCCGGCCGACGTGCGTGCCGTACTACGCCTGTCGATCTGCGCCGCAGCGGTCGTGGTGGTGCTCATCCACGCCTCGAACGATGCCAACGCACCCGCTCGCGCTTGTCGCCCATTTCCGTCTGAGGTCTGAACGGAATCACGACGTCGATACGAGCGAGCTTGCTAGGTGACCCGCCACGATGTGATCGCCAACCGTAGCTTGATGTCGGCCTGGTACGGCCGGTAGTCGATCACGGACTGGATCGTTGTGGTGCCGTTCTTGGTCGCCGTCGCCGTGAGGAGCACGGTGACATCGATCGGGCTGGTCGCCACTGCAATCTCGAAGTTAGAGGCGGAGGCCGATGACTGGAGCACCAGCCTCGAAACGACGAGCCCACCCAACATCTTCTGTTGGGCCGTCGATGTCGCGTTGCCGAACTCCAACCGGCCCGACGGCGCATAGAGGAGTCCATGAGTGATCAGCTGCTTTTGGTTGCCCGGATCGACGTAGACGACTGCGTTGGTGCTCTTCGCCGTCAGCGTGCTCGGGGTGCCGGACACGCCCGTCTGGTCACACCACAGCGCGGACGTTGCCGTGTCACACAACGCGTGAATGCTGACGTAGTTCGTGCCCTGCTTGCGCAGATCGATCTCCAACGTCCCGTTCTGCTCGATCCGGATGTAGCTGGTGCCACCGAGAAAGAAGGTCGCACCGGCGGTGGCAGGTGGTTGGATGTCGGCGTCGTGGGCGGCGTCACAGGCAGTATTGGCGATCTCGCGGGGACCGAGGCCTGCGGGGTCGGCGTACCCCGCCGTCACGGTCGAAGAGATGACATCGAAGCTCACGTTGAGGAAGTAGTAATTCCCGGACTTGAAATAGGCGTTGTTGCCGAGGTCGGGCATTGTCGTGTACACGCCCGGGCTGAACACGTGGCACGTGCCATTGAGAACGAACGATGAGGAGGTTTGGGCAGGGAACGAAGCTGACGGTGTCAGGTTGGGCACCGTGGGATCGCCGAAGAGGGTGTACCAGGCGACTGTCGTACAGATCGGGCCGTAGATGAGGTTCGGCTCGAACACCAGCTGGCTGGGGAGGCTGGCCGGGGTCACCGGGGTCGCACAGGTCGAGTCGTAGTTGTACAGCGGGCCGTCCTTGATCTTCACGGTCGGCCCCAACGAAAACGCTCCCGGAGTAGCTCGCGCCATGTACACCGGCCCACCGAGTGTCTTCGCGAGTGAGTTACCGGATTGGGTGCTGAGGAGATATTCGCTATTGGAGAGTCCCTCGCCGGTCATCACTGCGGCCCAGGCCTGGATGTCGCCGATACCGCCACCGACCCGCTGGCACGTCACGGTCGTCGTCGCGCCGTTCAGGCCGGCAGACAGCCCTGGAAGCGGCGTCCCACCACCACCACCGAGGAGACACGCGGCGTTGCGCAGCTTGAGTTGATCCACTCCGTAGTTCATCACCGCGTCTGCGGCTGCGAGGCGGGCGGCCCGGTCTGCTGTCACCCGGCTATAGCGGAGATCCGCGCTGACGTAACTCGTGATATTGACGACGACGAGCGAGAGCACCAGTGTGATGACGAGCACGATCGGCAGCGCTGATCCCCGGTCACGTGCATGATTGTTCATCGGACGCATTCTCCTTCGGTGGATCGTCACGGGCCCAGCACCTTCGCGGGATTCCGTGAGGCGGCACGAATGAGCACTTGCAGACCTGATGCAGTGACGACCTGCACGTCGACGAAGGCGAGACGTGCACCGCTGTACACCGCGACGGCGCCGACAGAGCTGCCATCGATCGCCGTCGTCGCATTCCTGACCAGCGTGTTCGTGTACGGAGGTGGCCCGATTCCAGAGCAGGCGTAACGCTTGATCTGCGTCGTGGCGCCGACGATGACATACCGGTAGTTCGCGACGAAGTTGGTCAACGTGGCTGCGTTCGGCCCGACGTTTTCCTGCCAGACCATGTGCAAGACGTTGGTTCCCGCAGTCGATGCACAGTTGCTGGCACGAGCCGCGAGTGTGTAGCCGGGCGTGGAGGAACCGTCGGTGATCACCACCGGCGGTGTCGAGAGCACGTCCTGGGGCAACCATGTCGACAGACCGCGAGTGCTGCGGCTGTCGTCGGTTCGCGTCTGAACCGCCGGACTGTTGCGAACGATGACGACGAACGTGGCGGTGATCACCGGCATGATGATGCCGAGGACGGCAATCGCCACGACGAGTTCGATCAGGGTGAAGCCGCCATCGGCGCGTTTCGTTTTCGGACCCCTATTTTTCACTCTTCACCACCTGCATCGTGAGCGAAATCGTGCTCGGTGGCCCATTCACCGTGAACGTCACCCGCTGGGTGTACAGAGGGCTTGTGTAGTAGGGGTCGGTCGTAACATTCGACTCGAAGCAGAAGCTCGCAGCCCAACTGAATGGGTCGCCCGGCAGGGCGCGACCGAGGAATTCGACGTTCGTCACGGTGACGCTGCCCGCCGACCAACCCGGCGGCTTCTGGGCGCCATTTGCCGCAGTCTGATAGGCCGCGATCGCTGCCGGTGAGCCACCCGCGTAGCACGGTACCCGATTCGTGTCGTAGATCTGGTCGGAGACCGATTGCACCCATTCGTAGCCTTTGGCGAGGTTCTGGTCGATGCCCGAGGCGTGGGTGCTGGTGCGCAGCGTGACGAGGATCGCGGCGACAGCGGTGCCGAGTAGAACGATGGAGACGAGTAGTTCGACAAAGGTGGTACCTCGGTCGGGGCGACGATCTTCATCCCTCGCTCCACGAAGCCCGCCGCCCATCACGTTCACAAAGGACGTATCGGCACCGGCGGTCGGTACTTGAGCCATTCTTCTCGCACGGGAAGGTCGTCGCGCACGGGAAGGGAAAGGCTGGATCACGGGTTGCAAGTTCTCGGTCATGTGCACGCCCTCAGCGGACGAGTTCCATCCGCAGGCCGTTGGTGTCCCATGTCGGGTCCATCGGGAGCCGGCTGATGGCTCTGCCGACTGCCCGACGCGCGGTCCACAACAACCCAGCGGCGTGCACCAGGTGAACCTGGCCGGCGCCCGGAGGCGGCGTGCGGGTGATGATTTCCTCGACGCCGGGAAGCTTCGAACGAATGAGGTTCATCCGCTCGATGACGCCGTCTTGGTGGAACGGTGACGTCGACAGCGGCTGCTCGTCGTTCAATAGCGCATACGAGAGATCCGGATGGGCGGAGAAGAAGTTGCGTTGATGAAACGGCTGAAAGACCTCCTCGGCCTGGCGCAGCCACCGGAACTGGCGCAAATCGTCAGTCGTCAACCACGGTTCCAGCTCGCGCGCCTTGGCCTTGGTCGTCGCGCGCAGGGTGGCCCGTGATGGAATCGGGCGCACGCCGACACGGCGCGGCCAGCCGATGATGTCGCGCGCTTCGTCGTCGCACGGCCGGAAAGGTGTGGTCGGCAGGTCGTTGAATCCCAGCGGGCAGTTGATCGCGGCGGCATCGAACTTCGGACGGAAGTCGACGACGTCGAGCAGGCTCCGCAATACCACCGCGTCCTCGACCACCACCGTCACTCCGGCCAGCCGCGCCGGCACGAGCAGCCAGCCGCCGGGGCAGGGCGTGATGCCGGCGAGCAGCTTGTACGGGAGCGTCTTGTTGATCATCTGTGATTGGTCCGCTAACTATTGCTGGAGACGAGTTCGGCGCTACCGGTAGACGCGCCCTGGCCGGACTCCACCGTGGACTGGGCTTGCATCTGGGCCCGGACAGTCGCCGCGTGGGCCATGATCTCCTTCGGGTAGGCGCTGACCTCGCACGCTGCCTCCATAGTGAGCAGACCGGAGGCGACGAGGCGAGCGAGGTCCATCTCGATGGTCTGCATGCCGTCCTTCTGGCCGGTGGAGATAACGTTGCGCATCTGACGGCTCTTGCCTTCGCGGACGAGGTTGCGCACCGCGTCGGTGCCCATCAGGACTTCGTACGCGGCGACACGGCCACCGCCCTCGACCGCGATCAGGCGCTGGCTGATGACACCTTGGAGTGCGCCGGCGAGCTGGATCTGGATCTGATCGCGGCGCTCCGCCGGGAACACGTCGACGATACGGTCGAGCGCCTGCGATGCGTCGTTGGTGTGCAGCGTGGCGAACACCAGGTGACCGGTCTCGGCGAGCGACAGCGTGATCGCGATGCTGTCGAGGTCGCGCATTTCGCCGAGCAGGACCACGTCGGGGTCTTCACGCAGCGCGCTGCGCAGGCCGTCGGTAAAGCTGGCGACGTCGGTGCCGACTTCGCGTTGGTTGACCATCGCGGTCTTGTGGTTGTGGAGGTATTCGACCGGGTCTTCGATGGTGAGAATGTGACACGGGCGTTCTTCGTTGATCCGGTCGATCATCGCCGCGAGCGTGGTGCTCTTACCGGAACCGGTCGGGCCGACGACGAGGACCAGCCCGTACGGCTTGTTGAGCAGGTCGGTGCAGGCCCACGGGGCGCCGAGTTCTTCCAGCGAGCGAACGCGGAACGGCACGACGCGGAGCGCGAGTGCAAGGGTGCCGCGTTGGTAGAACGCGTTTGCCCGGAAGCGGCCGATGTCTGGCAGACCGAACGAGAAGTCGACCTGATGGTTCTCCTTCAGTTCGGCTACCTTGCGCTCGTCGAGCAAGGAGAACACGATCCGCTCGATCTCGGCCCCGTCGAGGTGAGGTACGCCTTCGAAGTTGACGAGGTAGCCGTCGCGGCGAACCGTCGCCGGGCGCCCGACGGTGAGGTGCAGGTCGCTCGCGCCGGCCGCAACGGTTGCTTGCAGTAGAGCGACAAGGGCAGGATCTGGTTGATTCATGTGGCTAACCTCCGTTGAGGAGCCGCCCACCGCGGCGTTGTGCCGGATCTGGCTGGGAGCTCATGGTTATTGCATTTACGGCAATCTTGGGATTGCTGATCGGTTCGTTCCTGACGGTTGTCGTCGATCGAGTGCCGCGTCGTGCATCGGTCGTTGCGCCGGGTTCGGCGTGTGGTGGCTGCGGGCTCGAGCTCGGTCCGATCGACCTCGTGCCGGTAGTGAGCTGGCTTGCACTGCGCGGTAAGTGCCGGCGCTGTCGCGCGCCGATCGGCGTCGAGCCGCTGGTGCTCGAACTGACGACGGCCGGGCTGTTCACCGTGCTCGCGATCAAGTTCCCGCGATTGTGGGAGCTCGGAGCGTTCTGCGTACTCGCTGGCGGACTCGTGGCATTGAGCTGGATCGATCTGAAGACGAAGCGACTGCCGCGCGAGATCATCTACGTGACCGCCGCGATCGGGGTTCCGCTGCTGTGCGTCGCTGCGCTCGTGCGCCACGAACCGAAGCGGATGCTCACGATGCTGATCGGCGCCGCGCTGGCACTCGCGTTCATGGGCGTCGTGTACCTCGTCAGCCGGGGCGGGATGGGCGACGGTGATGTGCGCCTGTCGCCGCTGCTCGGCGCGTATCTCGGTTGGCTGAATCCGGGCTTCGTTGCAGTGGGACTGTTCCTCGGGTTCGTGCTCGGCGCCGTTGTCGGCCTTGCCCTGATGGCCGTCGGCAGGGCAGGGCGCAAGACGGCCGTTCCATTCGGCCCGTTCCTCGCGATGGGGGCACTGATCTCGATCTGGATCGGTCAGAGCCTGATCGACAGGATCCTTCACCGTTGAGCCGCCCGCCGCCATCGCCGTTTCCTAACCCTGCTGCTTCATGTTGTCGAGCACGCCGTACATCGCAGACACGAGGGCAACGGCGACGAAGCCGACCATGATGCCGACGAACACGATCATGATCGGTTCGAACATCGTCGTGAACTTCTTGATCCGGCTCTCCAGTTCGCGGTCGAAGTAGGTGCTGGCGACCTCGAGCTGATCGTCGAGCGTTCCGGTCTCCTCGCCGACCTTGAACATCTGCTTGGCCGCACCGGGGAAGAGACCGGTGTCGGCAAGCGGCCGCGAGAATCCGCCGCCCTCGAGCATGATGGCCTGGGCCTCTTCGAGCCGAGTGCGATAGACGGAGTTGCTGATCGACTCGGTCGTCGTCTTCAGGCCCTCCGGCAGTGGAACGCCGGCCCGGATCATCGCGCCGAGGATTCGGCAGAAGCGCTCGAGGATCGCGTAGTCGACGATGCCTTTGATCACCGGGATCTTGAGCACCATCTTGTCCTTGACGAGCTTGCCCTTGGCGCTCTTCGTCAACCACATCAGGCCGCCGATGACTGCGAAAAGGAAGCCGGTCGGGATGAACCAGAGCACGGTGAACAGGTCGGCGACGAACAGCAACATCCGCGTCGGCAACGGCAGGTCGGCGTGCAGCTCTGCGAACAGCGGTTTGAACTGGGGCAGCACATACCCGGCCAGCACTGCGACGGTGAAGATCGCCATCACCATCACGACGCCGGGATATGAGAGCGCCGAAACGACCTTGGACCGCGTCTCGACTTCGCGTTCGAGATAGCCGGCGAGGTTCTCCAGGGTTTCGTCGAGCCGACCGGTCAACTCGGCCGATTCGAGGATGCCCATGTAGTAGATCGGGAAAGCCTCTGGATGCTTGCGGGCCGCCGCCGACATCGTGCCGCCGTTGCGAAGTTCTTCGACCATCGAACTCAGCGTGCGGCGCAGGGCGATGTCTTCGGTCTCGTCGCCGATGGTCTGCAGCGCCTCGGTGATCGGGATGCCGGCCTTGACGAAGACGGCGAGCTGACGCGTGAAGTGCATCAACTCCTTCTTCTTGACCTTCTCCTTGGTCAGCTCGAAACTCAGCGCGCCTTTGTGCTCGGTGAGCTTGGTCGGGAACAGGTTCTCGCCCATGAGGTGGGCACGGGCGTCACCGATCGTGTCGGCTTTGGTCACGCCTTCGACGGAGCCACCCGTCGAGTCGATTGCGGCATATGCGAACTTGGGCATGATTCGTTCTCCTAGTTTGCAAACAGAGTGCGGACGACTTCGGGGACAGTGGTCACGTCGTTCTCGACGAGCTGCATTGCTTCGCGCAGCATGGTGCGCATGCCCTGGGCAACGGCGAGGCGGCGGAGTTCTTCGGTGGTGGCCCACCCGACGATCAGGCGGCGCAGCTCGGGGGTGATCCTGAGCAGTTCGTAGACGCCGATGCGGTCGCGGTAGCCGGTGCCGGCGCAGAAGTTGCAGCCGGCGCCGTGGAAGAACTGCGATTTGTCGCTACCACCGCTGTGCTGGCGGTAGACGGCGAGCTCGTCGGCCCCCGGCGAGTACGGCTCCTTGCACGAATCGCAGATCCGGCGCAGCAGTCGCTGGCCGATGACGCCGACCACTGACGATGCGATGAGGAAGGCCTCGATGCCCATGTCGAGGAAGCGGTGCAGCGCGGCAACGCTGTCGGTGCCGTGCAACGAGCTGAGCACGAAGTGGCCGGTGAGCGCGCTCTGGATTGCGATCCGGGCGGTGTCGGCGTCGCGGATCTCGCCGACGAGGATCACGTCGGGGTCTTGACGCAGGATCGCCTTCAAGCCGGTTGCGAATGTCAGCCCGGCCTGCTCGTTGGTCTGGATCTGGTTGATGCCGGGGAAGATGTACTCCACCGGGTCTTCGACGGTGGTCACGTTCTTGCCGCTCGAGTTGATCTCCTGCAGAGTCGCGTAGAGGGTCGTCGTCTTGCCGGCGCCAGTCGGTCCAGCGCAGATCACCATGCCGAATGGCGCGTGAACCATCTTGGAGTACTGGAGATAGGTGTCGCGGGGGAAGCCGAGCTCGGCCAGCCCGATCATCGAACGGCCCTTGTCGAGGATTCGCATGACGACCTTCTCCCCGAAAACGGTGGCAACGCTGCCGACGCGGACGTCGACGTCCTTGCCGTCGATGTTCGTCGAGAACTGCCCGTCCTGGGGACGACGACGCTCGACGATGTTCATCCCGCTCATGATCTTCAACCGGCTGACGAGCGCGGCGTGGACGCCGATCGGAAGGCTGAACGCCTCGACCAGGTTGCCGTCGATGCGGAACCGGATCCGCAGCGACTCGTCGAGCGGCTCGACGTGAATGTCGCTGGCGCGGTCGCGCATCGCCTGACCGACGATGCGGTTGACCAGCTGCACGACCGGGGCCTGATCATCGACGCTCGCTGCCTCGGCGGCCTGGGCCATGCCCTTTTGCTGATCGTCGGGAATCTCGAACGCCTTGACGAGACGGTCCACGTCGGCGTCGGCGCGCAACATCCGGTCGATGAACGTGCGCACGGTCGCCGGATCGCCGACGTACCACCGCACAGGGCGTTGAGCGGCGGCTTCGACTGCGGCCCGGCGATGTGGAGACGGGTCGGCGGCGAGCACCATCAGCGAGTCGCCGTCGAGCGCAACGGGCATGACCTGATGGAGGCGGATCAGCTTCTCGTCGAGCAACGCGACAACCTCGGCGTCGAGTTCGATGCCCTTCGTGTCAGCTGCCGACAGCTCGAAAACCTGGGCGATTGCCAGGGCGAGCTCCTGGCGGCCGCAACCGAAGCGACCGAGCGCGATGTCACCGAACTGGAGCAGATCGCCGCTTGCCTGCAGCAGCGTGGTTGCCAGAGCCTCTGGCGCCATCTGGCCGCTCTCGACGAGCAGCTGGCCGACCTGCATGCATTCGGCCGCGCTCTGGCCACCTGCCGGGGTCGCCGGCGTCTGCGGCGCGGCGAAATCACCTGTTGGCGGGGCGAGAGGTTCTTTGGTCTTGTTGAAAAGTGCCATGAGTCGTACTCCGAGTGGAAGCGATCATCGAGTTGTCGTTCGGTCCTTGATCACCAAGACGACAAGTTCGACTCCGTGGGGTTGGCGTGCGAAGGTGTTTGCTGCGGCGATGACGATGCCGAGTCGGTCGACGGCGATGCATCGTTGCCGGCGAGTTCGTTCTTGCGGACGAACTGGGAAGGATCCAATTCGATCAGCGCCCGCTCGATCTCCTCCAGCCGTTCGAGTTGCACCGCGGTGCTGACGTCGAGGTCGCTGTCGGCGATCTGCGCCGCGATTTCGGCCATGCGGACACTGATCCGGTCGAACTGTTCGCCGGTGCTCGACGCAACGCGCTCCAACTCGATCCGCACGAGCATCGATTCGCCGACGGCGCTCGACATCTGGTCGCGCAGCTGGCCGATCGCCTCTTCGTCGACCTTGGCCATCTGTTCGGCGATCTGCTCGATCTGATTGAGGAGCGCCAAGTTGTTGTTCTCGAGCTCGATCACGCGGTGCGAGACAGCAACGATCGCCTCGTCGATTCCGGTGCTGATTCGCCCGATCGTTGCCTCGACGCCTGCCAGGCGAACGCCGGTCTGCTCGTTGACGCGCTCTTCCATCGAGAGCATCCGGTCGACGAAGCGGTTGTCGCTGTCTTCGAGCTTCTTGGCGAACGTGGTCACCTGGTCGGCGACGTGTTGGCGCATTCCGGCCGTCGCGTCATCGACGCGCGTGCTGAGCGCGAGCGTGCGCTCGTCGAGTTGACCGTTGAAGGCCCGACCCGTTTCGTCCATCCGCCGACTGAGCGAGGCGGTGTTGTCGTTGACGTGTTGGACCAGGGCCGACGACTGCTCGTCGAAGCGGCGCGCCGCCTTCTGCAGTTCCTCGATCCGGCTGGCCAACAGTTCGGTCGTGCGATCGAAGCGCTGCCGCATCGGGGCGGTCGCGGCTTCGAACTGCGTCGGCAACCCGAGGCTGATCTCCTCGCTGACACGCTCGAGACGGCCCTCGACCTCACCGAAGCGCCAGTGCTGATTCGCTGCGAACTCGGTCAGGCGCTCTTCCAACGCGGTCTGCAGCGCGAGCTCGTAATTCTCGTTCGCCTGCTGGGCCCGGTCGAGATCCGATCGGAGCACGTCGATCTGCTGCTGGAAGTGGTTGATCAGCTCCGAGGTGCCGGCATCGCTGGCCTGCTGCACGGCGTCGACCCTCGCCGCCATTGCGCCGAAGTAGCGCGTGAGTTGCTGCTCGACCGCGACCAGGATCGCCGTCGTCTGCGCGTCGCCGATGACCGGTTGCGAACCAGTTGGTGGCTGCGCGGTCGACGGGCCGACCGGTGCGCCAGGCGACGGGCCGAGCGGTGCGCCAGGCGACGAATGCCGTTCACCGGTCGGTTCCGCCGTTTGTTCTGCGTATTGGTTCCTCGCCACGTGTTAGGAATCGGCAAGGTTGCCTCAATCTTGAGGAAATGGGGCGAGATAAGTTGCAGCCGGCAGGGTCGGGCTGGCGGTCCTCTCGGTCGGCGGGCGCCCAGCGTTTGCGCGAGGGATCATGTGACGGCCCGTTACGCTGTCCCCGATCTGCGAGGATCTTGCGGTGACCGCCCGCGCCCGGATCAACGTGCACCTCATCGACGGTACCTATGAGTTGTTCCGCCAACACTACGGGCAGGCCGGTCGGCACGCCCAAGAACAGCCGAATGCGGCAACGATCGGGGTGCTGTCATCGACCATGCAACTGATCGCCCAGGGAGCGACCCACATCGGCGTCGCCAGCGATCACATCATCGAGAGTTTCCGCAACGACCTGTGGCCCGGTTACAAGACGAGTGCCGGGATGGACACCGAGCTCCTCGCCCAGATTCCGCTGATGGAGCAGGGCCTCGTTGCGATGGGCGTCACGACATGGGCGATGGTCGAATACGAGGCCGACGACGCGTTGGCGGCGGCAGCCGCGGTTGCCGCCGCCGACCCGCGTGTGGAGCGGGTGCTCATCGTCACGCCGGACAAAGATCTCGGCCAGTGCGTGCGCGGCGATCGGGTCGTGCAGTTCGACCGGCGCAAGGGCGAGATCATCGACGAGGCCGGAATCGTCGCCAAGTTCGGCGTGCCGCCGTCGTCGATCGCCGACTATCTCGCGCTCGTCGGAGACTCCGCCGACGGGTACCCGGGCCTGCCCGGTTGGGGCGCGAAGGGCGCGAGCACCGTGCTCGCCAAATTCGGCCAGATCGAGGCGATTCCGGTGTCGGCCAAGGACTGGGATCTACCGTCACTGCGCGGCGGGGATCGGCTCGCCGCAGCGCTGCAGGCCCAGATGCACGACGCGCTGCTGTTCCGCCTGATCGCAACGGTGGTCACCGATATCGACGTCGGCGTCGTGGACGATTGGCGTTGGCGCGGGCCGACCCGGGAGTTCGCAGAGTTCGCGTCGGCGATCGGTGCGCCGCAGCTGCACGAACGGGCGCTGCGACTGGTCGAAACGGCGCAGACACCCGATGGCTGAGGTGACGGCCAGGCTGCCTGCGGCACACAGACGAGACCGTTGAAGGCTGCTACATCCCTGTCCTGACCTGGTTCCCGGACGGCTGTTGCACAGGACCCGACCGTCACCTCACCCATCGGGTATCGAACGGTGTCGTGAGCTTAGCCGGGCGCTACCCTGCTCACACCTGCTCGACGAATACGTCGGCACGGAGGGTTGCGAGAGCGGCCGAATCGGCACGCCTGGAAAGCGTGTGAAGTGCAAACTTCCGTGGGTTCAAATCCCACACCCTCCGCCATGCCAGTCCCCGTCATGATCGGTCTCTCGGTTTGCGACGACGACGCCGGGATGACCCTTGCCCTGCAGCAGGCGGCCGAGGCGGAACGGCACCTCGACGTACCTGTCGGGGCCGTCGTCGTCCGAAACGGGGCGGTCATCGCAGCCCGCCACAACGAGCGTGAACTGACCGGTGATCCCACGGCCCACGCGGAGATACTCGCGATCCGCGACGCGGCGCGAGCCATCGGCCACTGGAGGCTCGAGAACTGCTCGCTGTACGTAACGCTCGAACCGTGCGCGATGTGCGCCGGGGCCGCGGTGAACTCACGTGTCGCGCGCGTCGTCTACGGCGCAACCGACCCGAAGGCCGGTGCCGGCGGCAGCCTGTTCAACCTGCTCGCCGATCCTCGTTTGAACCACCGCTGCGAGATCTCCAGCGGCGTGCTGGCCGAGGAGTGCGGGTCGATCCTGAAGGCGTTCTTCACCGTTCGGCGAAAGACGCCTGCCGATTCAGCGGCGGCGGATGCCGTCGATCAGACGGCGCAGGGCACCTCGACGAGCGGTGGTGATCGGTGCGGCGACGGGGTTTGACGCGAACACCTGCGGAGGCTGAGGCAGTATCGACAGCGTTGACATCGCGTTGTCCCCGTTGAGCACGATCATCGGATCAAGCGCGCCTTGCGGTCCGGGGAAACCCGGAAAAACCTGCTGATTCTGCTGATCCGCAAGATCGTGGGCAGTCTGTGTAGCTGTTTGGATCGGCGGAAGTCCCTGCGGGTGGGGGTGCGTGGCCGGTTGGTGGTTCGGTGTCGCGTTCGGTTGGTGGTTCGGTGTCGCGTTCGGGTGATGGCTCCGTGCCGCGAGGTCTGTGGTCGTCGGGCTCTGGCCGACTGAAGTGACACGCATCGGCCCGAATGACACCAGCGACGGGCCGGTCGGCGCAAACGTTGCTGCTTCGATCGCAGTGATTGCGCGCCGGACCGCTGCAGCGACATCCTCGGGAACAGGGATCGACTCGAGCGTGTGGACGGCGCAAGGGGCCATCTGGCTCGGCGTCGCCGGGGCGACGCTCGTGATCGGAGTCATCGTCGGCCGGGCAACCGGCGACGTCAGCGAGGCCAGGCTGCTAGACGACGGGAGAAGCGGCCGTAAAGGCTCCAACGGCTTCATCGACGCCAGCGCGGCGAGAACCGGGTCGGAAATGGGCGCCTCCGCCGGAGCCTCCGCTGGAACGTTCGCCTGTGTCGACCCGTTCATCGGTCGCAATGTGGCGTAGAGCGGTGCCAGATTGCTGGCATCGCGGGACTGGAAAGTGGACTGAACACTGGGCTGAACGGTTGGTTCGGCGACGGCCCTGGCGATGTCTTCGATGCTCGGCTTCGACACCGGCTCGCCAGCAAAATCGGTGTTCGGCTCACCCGCAAAATCGGTCTTCGGCTCGACATCGTCCTCGATGGTTTGTTCGGCAGCGTCGCCGGTGATTTGTTCGGCGAGCGGCTCGGCCTCCTGGTCAGCGGCGACTCCGGCCGCGGACGTCAGTGTGAGCAATCGTGGCGCGTCGTCTGCAATCGCAAACGTTGGTCCCGCAGCCGCCAGCACGGCGGGCAATGTCCGCGCTGTCGGCTGCTGCTGAGAGATGCGCATGTTCGGCGGAGACGCGAACGTTGGCAGCGTTGGCAACGGCATCTCCATTGAACCGAAAGCCATCGTCACAGCGGTGGGAGCTTCCCACTGACTGGGCGGAGCCGCGACGACATCTGGTTCCGGCTCGGTCGTTGCAGTGGTTTCGGGGAATGGCTCGTCGTGGAATTGTTCGTCGGGGAATGGCTCGTCGGTGAAGGCGGACAGTGGCTGGGCAGTCGACGATTCGTCCTCATCCGACGTCAGGTTGAGATCCGTTCCGGCGCCCTCGACATCGGGCTCCACGAACCCCTCCTCGACAGGCTGCTCGACAACTTGGACAACGGCTTGTTCTTCGACGGAGTCGTGGGCGGCGGGCTCGTCGGGACCGTGATACGGCGTGAGTTCCTCGTCGATCGACTGATGCGAGCTGAACCATCTCGCGATGCCCGACGGGTGATGGCGGTACATCGCCAGGCGGTGTGACAGCACGGGTTGATCGGCAATGTCGGTCAGCGTCATCTCGGTGATCAGTTCGACCGCCAACTCGACGGCGTCGCGCTCGATCGTGGCGTCGCGCTCGAACATCCGACCGAGGTGCTCGACGCAATTCAACCGGATCGCACCGATCTGCAGTTGGTCGAGGTTGATGGCCCCCGAGAGCACCAGGCGGGTCGCGAGCGTGTCATCGGTTTCGTGTTCGGCGAAATAGACCAGGCCACGGGTCATGTAGACCTTGGTCTTGGTCGGCGATGCGGTGGTCAGCGTCAGTTCGCCCGTGACATGGGCATTGCACACGTCCTCGATGATCTCCCACGCTGATCGTGGCGGGGAGTTGACGATGTCGGGTGACACCCGGGTGGTCGTCTGGGCAGGGCCCACATTGGTTTCGCGGATCATGGTCATTTGACGCCTCCCTGCGTGACGAGATCGACGTGATTGAGGTCGGTTGATTGGAGTAGGGCAACGAGTACCTCAGCAACGACCTCACGGCCGGATTCCGGGTCGATCAGTTGACACGGGATGGCCGGGACGTCGGCGCCGGCGCCCAGGTATTCGGCGACGAGCCGGGCCTGATCGCGGTCATCGCAGCGGTTCACCGCGATGACGAGCGGAACGCGCAGATCGCTCATGACGAGCGCGAGCATGCCGCGGGCCTCCTGGAAGCTGGCGGGTGCGCGGGCGTCCACCACGAACGTGACGACATCGACATCCGCTTTGAGAATGTCGGTCATGAAGCGGAATCGCTCCTGCCCAGGCGTACCGAACATCAGCAGATGAACGAGCTCATCGCTGTCGTCGAGAGGATTGAGCGCGAAGGTACCGAAGTCCATCGCAACGGTGGTGTTGGCCTTGATGATGGCCTCCTCGCCCGACGTTGCAACCTCGGTCGTCACGACGGGGCTTTGCGAAATTGCCTGGATCAATGAAGTCTTGCCCGCCGCAAAAGGGCCTGTGACCAGGATCTTGAACGTGTGCTCGGTCGGTGTGGCCATAGTTCAACGCCCCGCTCTGACGACGCCGCGCAGGCTTTCCAGCCGGGCGCGGACCTCGGTATTGATGTGATGGAGATTTGTGCTCGGTCGGGCGAGCACGGTGAGGACGCCCTCTGTACCGACGGCGTACACGATGACGAAACCCGTCTCCGACCGAACGATCACCTCTTCGAGCTGACGGCCACCGACGACGCCGATCAGTTGACCGGCGAGCCCCATCGTCGCCGCGATCATCGCGGCCCGGCTGGGGTCGTGCATCAAGTGATCCGAATGGGCGACGCTGCGCCCGTCCGCACTGGCCAGCGCGGCGCCGATCACGCCGGCAACGGAACGCACGACGGAGTTCAGGATCGCTTGGGGGTCGAGCCGCTCGTGCAGCAGCGACGCCAGCGATGGCGAGGTGATTCCGGAGTTCGTGTCGATCATGGTGAGGTCCGCCACGAAACAAGCATCGGCAGACTTGCCGCAATCTTGAACAAGAGTTGTTGCCCCGATCGTCGACTCGGCTGGCACTTCGGCTGGCAATTCGGCTGCCATCCGGCCAGGACTGGCGCTAGTCTGGCGGGCGGAAGGGTGCCAGAGCGGACGAATGGGCCGGTCTCGAAAACCGTTGAGGCGTTCTGCGTCTCCGTGGGTTCAAATCCCACCCCTTCCGCCAAAGCGGTTGCGGTGTTCGTCGTTTGACACTTCAAGACAGACCTAGCCAGGTTGGCTAGGTCTGTCACCGTTGCTTCCGTCGGGCAACCAGCGCCGCACCTGGCACGGCGCAGCCAAGGTTCTGGACGTTGCATGTTTTGCACATGCAAGTAGGCTGAGCGCATGACAATGTTGCAGATTCGTCACGTTCCGGAAGACTTGCATCGCAAGCTCAAGAGCCGGGCAGCCCTGCTCGGTATGTCGTTGTCGGATTATGCCCTCGTCGAGCTACGCAAGGGCCTCGAGCGGCCGACACGGCGCGAGCTGCTGGAAACGCTGAGTGTGCGTCCGGTGCGAAAATTCGCGCAATCACCGACTGAGGCGATCCGATCTGAGCGTGATGACCCCGCTGGTCATTGATGCGTCGGCCATCGTCGAGTTGCTGCTGACAACGGTCGTCGGCCAGAGCGTGGCAGCCGCAGTGGCTGCTGACCAGACGCTTCATGCACCGGAACTTGTCGGGGTCGAGGTGGTCAGCGTTTTGAGACGCCTGACGAGCCTGGGAGAAATTGCCGCTGGTGACGCCCACCAGGCACTCGTGGACTTCGATGCCCTTGGCGTCGAGTTGTACGAGCATTCGCCACTACTTCGTCGCGCCTTCGAACTGCGTGACGCCGTTACCGCCTACGACGCTGTCTACGTCGCGCTCGCCGAAGCTCTGAACGTGCCACTGCTCACATGCGACGCCAGGCTCGCCGGCTCCAACGGCCACCGGGCGACCGTTCAGCTGGTTCCATAGGGGATCCGATCGAAGGTCTCTACCTGGTGAAGGGGTTGAGCAGAAAGCCGCTCACAGATCCACGTGATTCGCTTGCGCGTTGGCGAAGGCGACGGCCGCGACTCAGCACTTGGTGCCGACCGGGGGAACCTTGAGCTTGATCAGGTACCCATCGACGGTCGAGTGTGAGCAGGTGTTGACGTCGTAGCCGGTGTGCTGATCGGCCGTCACCGTCAACAACACGCCTCCCTCGAGCGCCTTGGCCATGTTCTGGCTACTGGCCAGTGGTGTCGCCGGGTCGCCCGTCGTGCCGACGACGAGCACGGGGCCGGCCCCCGTGCCGGTGATCATGACCCGCGGATCCTGTGACTTCGGAAAGAACGTGCAGAAGTAGCTGCCGACCACCGAATTCGGTGAGATCCGTGGCGCCACCTGGTGGTACTTCGCCGCGTCGGCGTCGGCGGTCTCGACGGTGGTTCGCTCGGGACTGTCGACGCACGAGATGACCTGAAATGCCTCGAGTGAGTTGTCGTAGGTGCCGTCCTGCTGGCGCTGGTAGTACGAGTCGTAGAGGGCGAGCAGCCCAGCTCCGTCGCCGGTCCGGGCCGCGGCAAGTGCCTGCTCGAGCGTCGGCCAGTAGCTCTGGCTGTACATCGCCTGCACGACGCCGCTGATCGCGATGTTCTGATTGATGTCAGGACGCCCGCTCTGGCTCGTGATCGGTTTGGTGTCGAGGGAGGCCATCAACTTGTCGAAGGCGCCCTCGGCGTCGCCGTTGTTGTTGAACGCGCATGAAGGGGTCTTGCTGCAGTGGGCGAGGAAGGTCGCGAGCGCGTCCTCGAAGCCCTTCGTCTGTTGCAGACCGGACTGGAGTTCGTCGGCATTCGGGTCGGCCGCGCCGTCGAGCACAGCGGCCCGAACCGTGTCGGGGAACATGGTGACCCATGTCGCGCCGAGTTCACTGCCGTAGCTGAATCCGAAATAGGTGATCTTGTCCTCACCGAGCGCCTTGCGGATCGAATCCATGTCGCGGGCAGAGTTGTTGGTGCCGACGTACTGGAAGATCTTGGTGTTCTTGTCGACGCACGCCTTCTCGAACTCCTTGCTCAAGTTGACGAACAGCTCGTGTTCTTGGGTCGGGGCGAGACCGGTGTACTGGGCGCCGAAGTACTTGTCGTAGTTGGTGATGCAGTCGATTGCCGGTTTCGACACCCCGGTTCCCCGCGGATCCCAGCCGATGATGTCGAATCGATCGATCAGATCCTGGCTGAAATATTGATCGGCGACCTGGGCGAGGACACTGCCCCCGAAACCGGGTCCGCCGGGGTTGACGAGCAAGCTGCCGATCCGCTCCGCCGGCTTGGAGGCCTTGTGGCGAGTGACGTACAGATCGAACGTGCCCAACGACGGGTCCTTGTAGTCGATCGGCACTTTGAGGTTGCCCTTCTGGACAGTGCCGTCCAACCCCGATTCCTGCCATCCGAATGCGGCAGCGGTCGGGTCCTCGGTGGTGGTCGTCGATCCGGTGGTGTCGGTCGTGTCGGTCGTGTCGGTCGATCCGGTGGTGCCGGTGGTCGTGTCGGTGGTGTCGGTCGATCCGGTGGTGTCGGTCGATCCGGTGGTGCCGGCGGTTCTGTTTCCCGGACTCGAATCGCTGCGGGTGCTCCGCACACCCTCGTTGATTCCGTCGCCGCACGCGGCTGCCAGCAGCGCGAGGCACAGAGTGGATCCAACAACGAGACGAGAACGCATTCGCATGATCGTAGTTTGGGGATGTCCGCGAACTTTGGCGCGAGGATCGGCCGAGGATCGGCCGACCACTGTCACTTGTTGCAGACGAGTTCGTTACTCGGTGCCCTGAGGCCGACGAGGTAGTCGTCGACGGCGGAGTCCACACACGAGTTGACCCCGTAACCAGTGTGCTGGTCGGCGGTGACGACCACCAGCCGTCCGTCCTCGAGTGCTTGGGCCATGTGCCTGGTGCTGACGAGCGGCGTCGCGGGATCGCCTGTCGTGCCGACGACGACGACCGGGCCGGCGCCTTTCGCATCGACTTTCACCGGTGGCGCAGCGGGCACTGGCCACGCCGCGCAGAACTGCAGCTCGAGGATCCAACTCGCGCCGAGGCGGGGCGCCACCTTGGCGAACTCGCCCTGCATGTCGAACACCACCTGCGGATCCTTGGTGCCGGGGTCGTCGAGACAGTTGATCGCGAAGTACGCCTCGAGCTCGTTTCCGTACGTGCCGTCGGCACGGCGTTGGTAGTAACTGTCGTACAGCGAGAGGATCCCGTCGCCGTTGCCGTGCTGCAGGTCTGCGAGCGCTCGTTCGAGTTGGGGCCAGGCGAACGTGGCGTACATCGCGTCGGCGACGGCGGTGGTGAGCACGCCCTGGGTCACGTCGGGTCGACCGGTACGGGTTTTCACCGGGGACGCATCCGCCGCCGCACTCAGCGTGTCGAACGCGCCGGCGGCGTCGCCGCTGTTGGAGAACGCACAGTCAGGACGTTTGCTGCAATTGGCGAGGAAGGTGTCGAACGTGCGCTCGAAGCCCGCAGCCTGCTCCAGGTTCTGCTGCAGATACCCGACCGATTGGTCCGCAGCACCATCGATCACCATCGCCCGCACGGTCGTTGGGAACAGGCTCGCCCACGTGACGCCGAGTTCGCTGCCGTAGCTGAACCCGAAGTAGCTGACTTTGGGCTCGCCGAGAGCTCGACGGATCGCGTCCATGTCGCGGGCCGAGTCTCCTGTCGAGACGAACGGGAGGATCTTCGGATTCTTGGCGAGGCAGTCGGCGCCGAACGTCTTGGCCGCATCGATAATGGCCTGCCGTTCGGCCGCGGTGTCCGGTGACGAATCGAGCGAGAAGAACGGGTCGTACTTGTCGACGCAATCCACGGCCGGCGTGGACCGGCCGGTGCCGCGTGGATCCCAGGCGACGATGTCGAACGAGTCGAGCACACTCTTGCCGTAGATGCCGTCGGCGCCCACGGCGAGGTCTGTTCCGCCATACCCCGGACCGCCGGGATTGACCAGCAACGACCCGATCCGGGCCGATGGGTCAGCGGCGAGATGGCGCACGAGAGAGAGCGTGAACGAACCAGAACCCGGGTTCGTGTAGTCGATCGGCACGTCCAGGTGGCCCGCCTGCACGCCCGTGCTGAGCTCTTTCCAGCCGAACACGCGCTGCCCCGGATCGCGCTGCCCCGGATCGGTGGGCCCTGGATCGGTGGCCGTGGTGTCGGTCTGGGCGGTGTTGGTCTGGGCGGTGTTGGTGGGCGCGGTGTCGGTGGGCGCGGGCCCGGTCGAAGTGGTGTCGGTGGGCGCGGTGTCGGTCGTTGTACCCGTTGCATCGGTGGCAGTGCTCGACGTGTTGTTCGTCGCCGACGTCTGTGCAGCGCCCTCGTTGATGCCGTCGCCGCAAGCGGCGAGCAGCACGAGGCAGAACAGTGCGAGCCGGAACACGGCGGGCGGGCTTGGAGGCATCCGGCCATGGTAGGGCCGGGTGATCAAGCGAGATGGACGGCCGTAGCCTTTGGGGGATGCGGATGGGTCCACACATGCTTCTTCCCGGCGATTCGGCCGCGATCAAGGGAGCGCGGCTGAGCAGAGGTGCATTCCGCCGCGTCTGGTTCTTCGCAAGACCGTATCGGCGCAGCATCTCGGGTTTCTTGACGTCGATCGTCGTTGCCGCGCTGCTGTCTCTCGTTGCGCCGTTCGCGTTCCGGCGCATCCTCGACCACGCCATCCCCGACAAGAACCGCGGCCTCATCACGTTTCTCGCCGGCATCGTCGTGGCGGCCGCAATCCTCGACGCTGCGTTGTCGATCGTGCAGCGCTGGTACTCGGCTCGCATCGGCGAGGGACTGATCTACGACCTGCGCGTCGCGCTGTTCGACAAGGTGCAGCGGATGCCGATCGCGTTCTTCACCCGCACCCAGACAGGCAACGTCATCAGCCGCTTGAACAACGACGTCATCGGGGCCCAGTCGGCGGTCACGAGCACGCTCGGCAGCGTCGTCAGCAACATCGTCGTGCTGATCACGACGCTGATCGCGATGGCGTCGCTCGAGTGGCGGCTGACGTTGCTGTCGCTCGTCGTCCTGCCCGTGTTCATCATCCCCGCCAAGCGGGTCGGCCGGCGGCTACAGGGCATCTCGCGCGAGAACATGGAGTTCAACGCCCAGATGAACACTCAGATGTCGGAGCGATTCAACGTCAGCGGCGCGCTGTTGGTGAAGTTGTTCGGTCGGCACAGCCGCGAGGTCTCCACGTTCGCGAAGCGGGCCCAGGGTGTTCGCGACACTGGCATTCGCTCGGCGATGTACGGCCGGGTGTTCTTCGTGGCGCTCGGCCTCGTCGGCGCGCTCGGGGCTGCAGCCGTGTACGGATTCGGTGCCCAGCTCGCGGTGTCCGGGTCGCTCAGCGCAGGAACGCTCGTGGCGCTCGCCACCCTCGTTGCCCGGATCTATCAACCGCTGACCGGTCTCACGAACGCAAGGGTCGACTTGATGACGGCGTTCGTCAGCTTCGAACGGGTGTTCGAGGTACTCGACGCGCCGGTGTCGATCGTCGATTCGCCGGGAGCCGTCGATCTCGTCGATCCGGTCGGCTTGGTCGAGTTCGACAACGTGTCGTTCCGCTATCCCGGTGCAGCCGACGTGTCCATTCCATCGCTGGAGGCTCCCGGGCCGAAGGGCCTCGACCCCGACCGCGACGTGCTGGTCGGGTTGACCCTGCGGATCGAGCCTGGCGAGACGGTTGCGCTCGTTGGTTCATCCGGTGCCGGCAAGACGACTCTCGCTTCGCTGATCACCCGCCTCTACGACGTCACCAACGGTGAGCTCCGTGTCGATGGATACGACGTGCGCAAGCTCACCGGCGAGTCGCTGCGGGCGGCGATCGGTGTCGTCTCGCAGGATCCGCACCTGTTCCACGAGAGCATCGAATCCAATCTGCTCTACGCCAAGCCGGACGCCACCCGCGCCGAACTCGACGAGGCCTGCCGCGCGGCTCGAATCTACGACACGATCGCAGCGCTGCCCGACGGTTACGCGACGGTCGTCGGTGAACGCGGCTATCGGCTCAGTGGCGGTGAGAAACAGCGCGTCGCGATCGCGCGGATGCTGTTGAAGAATCCGGCGGTGATGATCCTCGACGAGGCCACCAGCCATCTCGACAACGAGAACGAATCGCTGGTGCAGGCGGCGCTCGATCACGCCCTTCAGGGACGGACGGCGCTCGTCATCGCCCATCGCCTCACAACCATCCGCGACGCGGACCGCATCGTCGTGCTCGACGCCGGACGGGTGATGGAGCAGGGCACTCACGACGAATTGATGGCCCTCGGGGGGCTGTATGCCCACCAAGAGCTGTTGACCCAATCCCTGGCGACCGAGAACGACTGAAGCGCTTGCCAGTTCGATACGGGTCGATTTTGGCACCGCCGCCGAAGTCCCGCCGAGGTCCGGCCGAAGTCCCGCTGGAGTCCCGCTGGAGTCCCGCCGAAGTCCCGCTGGAGTGTTGCCCGACACGCTAAATGAGCATCCGGCGACGCGTTACGTGAGCACGGACGGACACCCCCTCCGACGTCATCGTGTGCCGCCATCTCGTCGGCCTCAAGGTCGTTCGTCCTCGCTACGCTGCGGGCGCTCCACCTTG
>JANYKS010000023.1 GCA_025358125.1 Actinomycetes bacterium | reverse complement strand
GTGTCGGAGGGGGGACTTGAACCCCCACGAGATTTCTCTCACTAGCACCTCAAGCTAGCGCGTATACCTATTCCGCCACTCCGACGTGATGGACTGTTGAGGCTATCGCAAGCTCAGTTGCGCACCAACAAGAATCCGAGTGCGACGACCGTCAGGATCCAGACCATCATCAAGACGGTGGTGATTCTCGTGAGATTCCGCTCGGCTGACGTCGAGCCGAGCGCCGCTCCTCCGCCGCCGCCGAACATGTCGGAAAGCCCGCCGCCTCGCCCGCTGTGCATCAAAATGCCGGCGACCATGCCGAACAAGGTCAAGATGTTGATGACGATCGTTACATAGAGGGCCAAGTCGCGCACGGTTCGCAATCCTACCTGCGGGGTGAGCCCTAACGGGTCACGGCTGGCACACCGAACGGCACGACTTCAGCAAAATGACAGGCGACCGGATGGCCTTGACCGCGCTCGATCAGCTCGGGCTCTTCTTGGGCGCAGATTGCTTGGGCCTTCGGGCAGCGAGTGCGGAAGTGACAGCCACTCGGTGGATTCACCGGGCTCGGCACGTCGCCCTCGAGCACTATGCGTCGGCGTGAGCGTTCCTTGATCGGGTCCGGTATCGGCACAGCCGACAGGAGAGCGTGCGTGTAGGGGTGACCGGCTTGCTCATAGATCGAATCGACTGGTCCAGTCTCGACGATCTTGCCAAGGTACATGATCGCGACACGGTCGGAGATGTGACGGACCACAGACATATCGTGGGCGATGAAAAGATACGCCAGGCCGAGCCTGTCCTGCAGATCTTCGAGCAGGTTGACCACCCCGGCCTGGATCGACACGTCGAGCGCGGAGACGGGCTCGTCGAGGATGAGCAGATCAGGATCCAACGCGATCGCGCGAGCAACACCGATGCGTTGCCGCTGGCCACCGGAGAACTCGTGCGGGAAGCGCTTGGCATGCTCGGGGTTGAGTCCGACGAGACTCAGCAGGTCCCTCACCCGATCCTTGCCACCATCGCGCCAACGGTCGTGGATCTGGAGTGGTTCGCTGATGATCGATTGCACGGTCATGCGTGGATTCAGCGACGCATATGGGTCCTGGAACACAATCTGCATTCGCTGCCGAAGCCGACGCATGTCACCGCTCCCCAGCTCGACGAGTTCCTGCCCTTTGAACCGGATCGAGCCCGACGTAGGTTCGATGAGACGCAACGCAAGTCTGCCGGTGGTGGATTTGCCACAGCCGGACTCGCCGACCAGGCCGAGCGTTTCGCCAGCGCCGACGCGGAGGCTGACCCCCGAGACGGCCTTGACGCCGCCAACGTGGCGGCGAAGCCTGGCTCCCAGTGGGAACACCTTGACCACATCGGTCATCTCCAGCACCGGAGTATCGCCGACCGCAGTGGCAGCACCGGCCTGAACGAGCGCGCTCTCGACGTTCGTCATGACGACTCCTGGGCTTCGGCGTAGATCTCGTCGACACGCAGACACGCGCTGAGATGCGCCCTGCGTCCGATGGCAACGAGTTCCGGGCGGGGTCCGTCGCAGCTCTTGTGCTTCGCGTGCGGGCAGCGCGGATTGAAAGCGCAGCCCGGAGGCAGCGCGAGCAACGACGGGGGCTGCCCTTTGATCCGGTGCAACCGCTCGCTACCGGAGCGACGGTCAAGCCGCGGCAGTGACGCGAGGAGCCCCTCGGTGTAGGGGTGCCGCGGTCGGTAGAAGATGTCGTCGGCAGTACCGAGTTCAACCTGACGACCGGCATACATCACCAACACGCGATCGGCGACACCGGCGATGACACCGAGGTCGTGCGTGATCAGCACGATCGCCGAGCTGGTCCGCTGCTTGATGCGCTCCAGGACCTCCAGGACCTGCGCCTGGATAGTGACGTCGAGCGCCGTCGTCGGTTCATCGGCGATCAGAACATCGGGCTCGTTCGCGATCATCATCGCGATCAGGGCCCGCTGGCGCATGCCACCGGAGTACTCGTGCGGATACTGATTGGCGCGCTCGGCGGGATTGGGGATGCCAACTAGCTCAAGCAATTTGATGACACGAGCGGACAAGTCGTGCTTGGATATGACACGGTGCGCCGTGATGGCCTC
Organism: Actinomycetes bacterium; assembly: GCA_025358125.1. Classification (GTDB taxonomy): domain Bacteria; phylum Actinomycetota; class Acidimicrobiia; order Acidimicrobiales; family Ilumatobacteraceae; genus WLMZ01. The sequence goes on along the minus strand of JANYKS010000023.1, from coordinate 87,189 downwards.
CGCGATCTGATCGCCCACGCGGATCACGGGGTTGAGCGAAGTGAGTGCATCCTGGAACACCATCGCGATGTTCCGCCCACGCAGTAGCCGCATCTCGTTGTCTTTCATCCCAATCAGTTCGCGTCCCAGAAAGCGGACCGATCCGGTGACCTTGGCCCGCTTGGGGAGCAGACCGAGAATGGCCAGCGATGTCACGCTCTTGCCAGACCCCGACTCGCCGACGATGCCGAGTGTTTCTCCCTCGGCGAGCGAGTAGCTGACGCGGTCAACGGCGTGCACCACACCGTCATCGGTCGGGAACTCGACGGAGAGGTCCGTGACCTCGAGCAGGGGTTCGTCAGCCATCAGTGCTTGGCCTGCGGATCAAACGCATCACGAAGTCCGTCACCGAGGAAGTTGACGCACAGAACGATGATGAGCAGCATCAGTCCAGGAAAGTACAGCAGGTACGCCGCCTTGCCGCCGATTTGACCCTCTGCGTCAGACAGCATCTTGCCCCAGCTGGACTGTGGCGGCTGCACGCCGAATCCCAGGAACGACAGGGTGGCCTCGGTGACGATGGCACCGGCGATGCCCAGCGTCGCGTTGACCATGATCGGTCCGAGCATATTGGGAAGGATGTGCCGAGTGATGATGCGCCAGCTGGACGCTCCCGAGGCGCGAGCCGCCTCGACGAATTCTTTTTCGCGCAGCGAGAGAACCTGGCTGCGTACGACTCGGGCAACGCTCATCCAAAACAATCCGCCGAGCACGAGGATGATGGTCACGTCCCTGTACCCGAAGTACTTGAGCGCAATGGCCAACACGGCGATGCCCGGGATCACGAGGAACAAGTCGGTGAAGCGCATCAACAGGTTGTCGATGACGTTGCCGAAGTAACCAGCGATGGCGCCCGCCGTAAAGCCTACGACGGTGGACAGCAAGCCGACCGCAATCCCGATCTTCAGCGACACTCGGCCTGCATACAGCACCTCGGTGAAGTAGTCGCGACCGAGCTGATCGACACCGAACAGGTGATGCCTGCTCGGGCCCGCGAGAGGCGCGAGGAGATCTTGTTTGTTCTGTGGGAACGGTGCGACCCATTGAGCACCGAAGCACATCACCAACAGCACGATTATCATCAGCAGCGAGAAAACCGCTGCCTTGTGCCGGAGGAAGCGACGCGTGATCAGCTGGAATTGCGAGCGCGGAACCGGTTCGGCGCCAGCGACGAGTTCGAGGTCGCCCTCGTCCGCTTCGGGCATCACCTCGATGATTTCATCGAGACGGACATTGGAGAGCGTCTTTGCTACTTCGTCCGAAAGCGTCATTGCACCCGAATCCTTGGGTCGAGGATGCCGTACACGACGTCAGCCAACAGATTGAACAGGATAACGAAGACTGCGCCCACCAGCATCCATGCCAAGATGACGTTGACATCGCCCACCAGTAACGCGGCGATGAAAAGACGACCCATCCCCGGGATGGAGAAAATCGACTCGGTTATGATGAGCCCCCCGAACAGTGCCCCCGCATCGACCGCTGTCTGTGACACGAGCGGGAGCAACGCGTTGCGAAGCGCGTGTTTGAAGATGACCTGACGCCGCCTCAGACCCTTTGCCCGCGCGGTACGGATGTAATCAGCCGAGAGCACGTCGAGCATTGCGGCTCGCTGGAAGCGGCTCCAGACGGCAACGGTCTGCACTGTCAGCGTGAGCACAGGAAGCACAAGGTGCCGGACGTAGTCCATATTGAACCCGGATTGACCTGTGGAATGCAGACCCACGAAATAGAAGATCGGACGGTCCAGATGCCAGCGCAGTTTCGGCTCCACCGAGAGGAACTGGATCGCGAGCAATGCGAACCAAAAGGGGGGCATTGCCACCCCGAGGTACGACAGTCCGGTCAAGGCGACATCGGCGACGGAGTATTGCCGAACGGCAGAATACACGCCGACGGCGATAGCGACGACCAGCGAGATCAGGACGCCCCAGAAGATCAACTGCACGGTGAAACCCAAGGCCCTCGACGTCATCGCCGTCACCTTGCCATTCGTGCTGGCGCTGACTCCCCAGTCACCGCGAACGAAACGGGTCGCCCATGTCCACCACTGAACGACAATCGGCCGATCGAGCCCGAGTTCCTTGCGCTTCTCCGCGATGAGCCGGGTCGCGTCCTTAGACGTGCGATATTTGGCGGTCGGATCGAACGTCTCCCGTATCCCCCAGAACACAATGAACGATGAGATAACAAGGACCGGTATCGAAAAGAACACTCGACGAGCGATGAATTTGATCATGTTGAAGGTTGTGTCATTGCCGTATTGGCCCGGCCGAATGGCCGGACCAATACAAGCAAATGGACGTTGGTCCGGTCAGCTCTTGACGGTCCAGGTGTTGATGTTCCACCACGGGCCGAGGACAACGTTGACGCTAAAGTCACCGCTGACCTTCTCGCCGTAGAACCCGAGGTTCGGTAGCGGATCGAGTGGCAGCGACGCAACCTCTTTTGCCATGAGATCGTCAGCCGCCTTGGCGGCAGCCGCACGCTTGGTAGTGTCCGTCTCGACGTCGACAGTGCTCAGGAGCGGATCGAGGCCCGGAATGTTGGTCCGGGTCCAGTTCTGACCTGAGTTGCTGTTGGCGGCGGACGGGATGTTGGTCGACAGGAAGATCGTCGACAGGCCGGGGTTCAACGTGGTCGCGGTCTGAGCGTACAGAGCAACGGTGAAGTCACCCGCCGGCAGCTGCGTACCGAAGAGGTCACCAGCTTTTTGGTTGGATATCGTCATGTCGAAACCGGCAGCCTTCAACTGCGTCTGGAGAACCGACTCTGTCAGCTCACGACGCTTGTTACCGGCTGTGCTCTTCAAGACGAAGGACAGCTTCTGGCCGCCCTTTGCCCAGATTCCATCCGAACCCTTGGCATAGCCGGCACCGGTGAGGATGGAACTGACCTTGGCAAGATCCAACTTGTAGTTGCTGAACGCGTCGGGGTTCGAGAAAGCCGCGAGCATCGGTGGGTTCAGGCTGTTGACCGCCTTCTTCACGCCGAGTCCACCGAACAACTTGTTCACGATGGCATCGCGGTCGATGGCGTATGCGAACGCTTGGCGAACGGCGACGTCATCGAACGGCTTGACCGAGTTGTTGATCCACAGCGCCTCGACGTTGCCGGTGGCGGCGTCGACGACTGACTTGCCGGGAAGGCCGCCGGCGTTGATGGCATCGATCGCGTCCAGTTGCGGCTGTGGCCCGATGGTGTCGACCTCACCCGCCTTGAAGGCCTGGAACTCCGCAGCGGTGTCAGCGAAGAATTTCTCCTCGATCTTGTCGATCTTGGACTGCGTGCCCCAGTACTTGTCGTTCTTCACCAAAGTCGCGCCGACGCCCTTGTCCCACTTCTGGAGGACGTACGGGCCGGCCGACCAGGTATAGCCATCCTTGGTCTCAGCATTGCGGTCCTTGCCCTTCAGCAGGTGCGATGGGTAGATGCCGTAACTCACGAAGAGATCCTGCCATGAGGCATTGGCCTTCGAGTAGGTGACGACTGCGGTCAGCGGATCGGAATCATCGATTGCCGAGACGTCCCTGTAGACGCTCGTGTCGTAGATGTCCTTGCCGGTGACGACTTCGTTCCAGGTGTACTTGAGGTCGGTCGAGGTGATCGGCTGGCCGTCGGACCAGACGGCCTTCGGGTTGAGCTTGTAAGTGACGACCTGCTTGCCACCAGTGGTGCTGACGGTGGGTTCTGCGCTGACCAGATTCGAGGCCTTGTAGCCCCACACGCCATCAGAACCCTTGACGACGTCGTACGGGCGGGTGGTGGTGAAGTACTCAACGGACCATGCGCCGTAGGTTGAGCCGCCGCAGGTGCCCATCCAGTCCATGCAGTCCCATTCCTGCTCGACGCCAATGGTGACCGTGCCACCCGATGCGCCGCCGGCAGTTGTGGCCGGCGCCTCGGTGGCACCGGGTGCAGCGCTGGATGCCGGGGCTGCCGCCGATGAGGCCGTACTGGCTGCTGTTGTCGCTGGGCCCGCTGACGCGGGTGTGCTGGCCTCGGATACCTTTTTGGCGTCGCTGCCACAGGCAGCCGCCAAAAGGGTCAGTCCGAGCGCAAGTGCAGCGAATTTGCTGCGCCTCGTGATTCTCACGTTATTTTGCCTCCTGAGTTGGGTCGGGAGGGAAGGTTGCCACCGAAGCAGCAGTCGAGCGTTTGGCGAGCCGCTGCCCGACATTCACCCGTATTGTCCTCCCCGATCAATACGGGTGCTGGCACCATATCACTACCTCCGTCACCTGTAGAGCAACCTCGTTCCAATTTCGGACAGAATCGGCGCGTACCTTCCAGGTGGAGTTTCCCACAGACGGCAACGTCGGACACACGTTCAGTGGTTACGGTACTGCACGATTCGCGCGAACTCATCGGGATCGAGGCTCGCTCCGCCGACGAGCGCACCATCGATGTCCGGCTGCGCCATCAGCTCCGCGATGTTCGCGGCCTTGACCGAGCCGCCGTACTGGATTCGGAGCTGCTCGCCGGAACTCTGCCCGGCGAGTTCGACGATGCACGACCGGATCGCGGCGCATACCGCCTGGGCATCGTCGGCGGTGGCGGTTCGACCCGTGCCGATCGCCCAGATCGGTTCGTAGGCGATCACCATCGACGCGATCTGATCGGGTTTGCTACCGGCAAGCGCCGCCCGAATCTGACCGAGCACCTTCGACTCGGTCTGACCGGCTTCGCGCTGTTCGAGCGTCTCGCCGACGCACAGGATCGGCGTCATCGCATTCCGGTGGATCGCAGCGACCTTCTTCGCGACGACTTCATCGTCCTCACCGAACAGCTCGCGCCGTTCGCTGTGACCACAGATCACGTAGTGCACACCGAGCTTGGCGAGAAAGACCGCAGAGACCTCGCCGGTGTAGGCCCCCTTGTCCTCCCAGTGGCAGTGCTGCGCACCGAGCGCGTACGGCAAGTGGTCGGCCTCGATCAGAGTCTGGATGCTGCGGATGTCCGTGAACGGCGGATGGATCACCACATCGACCTCGCCGACGTCGTCCTTGCCGATCAGGTATGACAACTTCTGCACGCTCTGGATCGCCTCGAAATGGGTGTTGTGCATCTTCCAGTTCGCGCTGATGATCGCACGGCGGACGAGGTTCGTCGTACTGACGGCGTCACGCATTCGGTGCCCCTCTCAATGCTGCGAGTCCCGGCAGGTCGCCCAACTCGAGCAGCTCGAGCGACGCGCCGCCACCAGTCGACACATGATCGACCTGATCCTCGAGCCCGAACTGCGCCAATGCGGCAGCGGATTCGCCGCCACCGACGACCGTGAACGCCTTGGTGTCGGCCATCGCCTGGGCAACGGTGCGGGTGCCGTTCGCGAAACGGTCGTCCTCGAACATTCCCATCGGCCCGTTCCAGAACACGGTGCGCGATTCCATGATGATGTCGGTGAACGCTGCCGCCGAACCGGGCCCGATGTCGAAACCCTTGGCGCCTTCCGGCAGGCGAGTTCCGAACGTTGCGTACTGACCACGAGCGTCGAGGCCGGTGATGTCCTCGGGGAGATGAATGGTCTTGCCGGCGTCGAGGAGGCGCTTGCATGTCGCGACCTGATCGGGCTCCCACAGCGACTCGCCGATCGGCTTGCCCTGCGCCGCGAAGAACGTGAAGCACATCGCGCCACCGATCACCAACGAATCGACGAGGCCGAGCAGCGCCTCGACCGCGCCGAGCTTGTCGGAGACCTTGGCCCCACCGAGAACGGCCACGAACGGTCGCTTTGGCTGTTCGCGCAGGCCGAGGAGCACCTCGACCTCTTTTTGCAACAGCAGTCCCATTGCCGACGGCAGCGTCTTGGGCGGACCGACGATCGATGCGTGGGCGCGGTGGGCAGCGCCGAACGCGTCGTCGACGTATGCGTCGACGCCATCGATGAGGTTGGCCACGAACGCCGGATCGTTGCCCTCCTCGCCCGGATGGAAGCGGAGGTTCTCCATCAGATCAACGCCAGGCGCGAGTTCGGCCAACCGCCGACGCACCGGCTCCATGCTGAACTTCGGCTCGGGGCGGCCCTTCGGTCGGCCGAGATGGCTGGCACACACGACGCTGGCGCCTCGCTCTGTCAACCAGTTGATGGTTGCCAGCGCAGCTCTGATCCGGAAGTCGTCGGTGATCCGGCCATCATCCATCGGCACGTTGAAATCGGTGCGCACCAGCACCCGTTTGCCACGGACGTCGCCAAGTTGGTCGAGCACCGGAATGGCGCCCATCAGCGCTTCTTCTGGGGAGCTTTCTTTGCCCCCTTCTTCATCGCCTTGGCGGTGTAGAGGGTGAGATCGACCAAGCGGTTGCTATAGCCCCACTCGTTGTCGTACCAACCGAGAACCTTGACCAGATGACCGAGGCTCATCGTGAGACCGGCATCGAAGATGCAGCTGTGTGGATCAGTCACGATGTCGCTCGACACGATCGGCTCCTCGGTGTATTTGAGGATTCCCTTGAGCGGTCCCCTCGTAGCGGCGGCCTTGAACACCGCGTTGATCTCGGCCACCGTCGCCGGCTTGGAGAGGTTGCCGGTGAAGTCCGTGATCGACCCCGTCGGCACGGGCACCCGCAGCGACGTGCCGTCGAGCTTGCCCTTCATGGTCTCCATCACCAACGCTGTGGCCCGAGCAGCGCCGGTGCTGGTGGGGATGATGTTGATCGCGGCGGCGCGGGCGCGGCGCAGATCGCTGTGCGGGCCGTCGACCAGGCTCTGGTCACCCGTGTAGGCGTGGACCGTGGTCATCAAACCGTTCTCGATGCCGAACGCGTCGTCGAGCACCTTGATCATCGGCACGAAACAGTTGGTCGTGCAGCTCGCATTGGAGATGACGCGGTGGTTGGTCGGGTTGAACTCCTCGTGGTTGACGCCGTAGACGAACGTGGCGTCGGCGTCGTTCGATGGAGCGCTGACGATAACGAGCGGCGCGCCACCATCGATGTGCAGCGCAGCCTTGGCCCGATCGGTGAACAGCCCGGTCGACTCGATGACCACGTCGACGCCGAGGTCACCCCATGGCAGATCGGCTGGATTGCGGAGCTGGAGCACCCTCAACGTGTCGCCGTCGACGCTGATGCCGTCCTTGGCCGACTTGATGTGGTTCGCCAACACGCCGAGCACGGAGTCGTACTTGAGGAGATGGGCCATCATGTCGAGCGAGCCGAGGTCGTTGACCGCGACGAACTCGATGTCGGCGCCGCGAGCCTTCGCGGCCCTGAAGAAGTTGCGGCCGATACGCCCGAAGCCATTGATACCAACGCGAACCGTCATCGTCGACGCGTCCTTTCACGAGTGGGAAATTGCACGTCGGACGCTAGCTGTTCGCGCCACGCGTCGCGAAGACATCGCATGGTTGTGCCTACTCGCTACGGCAGGTCGCGGGTCGCTACGGCAGGTCGCGGTGAGTGACTCGTGGCTGATAACCGCGGCGGCGCAGCCAACCGGCGAGTTCTTCGGAGATCGCGACCGACCGATGTTGACCCCCCGTGCAGCCGATCGCGATCGACAGGTAGCTCTTGCCTTCGCTGGCATATGCGGGCACGAGCATCTCGAGCAGATGTTCGAAGCGGCGGAGGAAGTCGCCCGTTGCGGGCTGCTCCATCACGTACCGGCGCACAGGTTCGTCGAGGCCGGTCAGTGGGCGCAGATCTTCGATCCAGTGCGGATTCGGCAGGAAGCGAACATCCATGACGAGATCGACGTCGAGCGGGATGCCGTGCTTGAACCCGAAGCTCGTGATCGCCGTCTGCATCGCCGCGTCGTGGGTCGCAGTGTTGAAGGCGTCGGCGATCCGGGACTTCAGCTGGTGCACGGTGAGTGCCGACGTGTCGATGATCAGATCGGCTTCGGCCTTGACCGGCTCGAGCAGCAGACGCTCGCGCTCGATCGCCTCTGTTATCCCAGCCGAGCCGTCGTCGAGCGGATGCTTGCGCCTCGTGCTGCCGTAGCGCTTGACGAGTTCTGGCGTGCTCGCGTCCAGGAACAGTACGCGCACCCGGTTGTCAGTATCACGCAGGCGATGAATCTCGTTGACGACCGCGCCCTGATCAGCGGTCGGACCGACGACGAGCGCCAGTTGCTGGAAGCCGGAGCCGACGGCGGCGCCTGAGCCGGTGCCGAGTTCGACGATCTTGTCGATCAAGGTGACGGGCAGGTTGTCGACGACGAACCAGCCGATGTCCTCCAGATCGTCGGCCGCGTTCGAGCGGCCTGCTCCCGATAGACCTGTGATGACGAGGATGTCAGTCATCAAGACTCATCGTAGTCAATCCGCCTTGCGAGTTCGGAGATAGAGCAGCCGAGGGATCGTGCACGCCTCCGCGTACTCAGTTGCTTTGGCAAGGAAGCCGGGCGGTGGCGCCGGCTCGACCATCCGCTCGAGCAGCAGGCCGTTGTCGGCCAAGGCGTTGACGTAGCGGCTGAGCGGGCGGTGGATGAACGGGATGAACACGCCTTTTTCGACCTCCTCGATCGTCTCGTCCTCGATCAGATACGGCCCGATCCGCCAATACTGCTCAGGCGGGTCGAGCACCTGATCGTCGATCCAACCGCTGTTCGGCGTCTGCAGCAGCGGGTGATTGAGGAAGAAGCAGAACCTGCCGCCTGGGGACAGCACGCGTGCAACTTCCGCAATCGCGTCGTCGACATCGCGGATGTGCTCGAACACCAAGCACGCCACCACGGCATCGAACGCTGCATCGGGGAACGGCAGGGCGCCAGCGGTCGAACGGGCGAACGACGCGCCTCCTCCGCGCTCGTTGGCGACGCACACCTGATTCCACGTCGGATCGATGCCGACGACCACCTCGGCGCCGAGTTTGATCGCGAGCCGGCTGACCTGTCCGTCGCCGCAGCCGATGTCGAGTACGCGTGCCGCGCCGACCAGTTCCTCGGCGGCAAGGGGCAGGATCTGCTCTTCGTACTCCGGGTCTGCGCCATCGGTGAAGCCGTCGATCCACCACGCAGCGTGGGTCTCCCAGAGATCATCGTCAGCCATCGGACCAGCGTACTGTTAGGCTTGGGACACGGAGAGGAGTACCCCGTCAAACGGCAAGTCGTCAGCACGTCCAAGCCATATCTTGGTCCGGCTTGTCTACCTCGGCGAGAGGTGGGGAAGATCTCCTGAACCGGCGCACTCGCGCCGAGCAGGAGAACCTTGATGTTCATCTTCGCAGCTGCGGCCCGCGCCAACTTCGTCGATCTCGATGTTTCCACCTGGGCCTGGCTAGGCCTCGGCGCCGTCATCGTCTTGATGCTCGCAATCGACCTGTACCGCCACCGCGACGATCACGCACCGACGCCGCGCGAGGCGCTGATCGAGTCGTCCGTGTGGGTTGCGTGCGGCCTCGCCTTTGCCGGGGTCATCGCGATCGGTTTCGGTAGCGCTGCGTTCGGCGAATACATCAGTGGCTACCTGATCGAGAAATCGCTCAGCGTCGACAACGTCTTCGTCTGGTCGATGCTGTTCACCTCGATGGCGATCCCGCTGAAGTACCAGCACCGGGTGCTGTTCTGGGGCATCTTCGGGGCGCTGTCGTTACGCACGATCTTCGTGGTCGTCGGGAGCGCGCTGATCACCAAGTTCTGGTGGGTACTGCTCATCTTCGGAGTCTTCCTCGTCTACACGGGCGTCAAGATCTTTCGCCATCGCGACGACGAGGGCGACGAGCAGGCAGCGCACGGTCTCGGAATCTTGCGCAAGATCATGCCCGTCACCGACGACTTCGACGGCCACAAGTTCTTCACCCGTCAGAATGGCCGCCGGGCCGCCACTCCCCTGCTGGCAGCGCTTGTCGTCATCGAGGTGACCGACATCATCTTCGCGGTCGACTCCGTCCCCGCGATCCTTGCGGTGTCGAATGAGCCGTTCATCGTGTTGTCATCGAACGCGTTCGCGATCCTCGGGCTGCGGGCCATGTACTTCCTACTCGCGAATGCGAAGGAGAAGTTCCACTACCTCTCCCACGCGCTTGGTGGCGTTCTGGTGTTCGTCGGGCTGAAGATGACGGTGTCGCATTGGCTCCACGTGAACACGTACCTGTCGCTCGCGATCATCGTCGCGCTGCTCGCTGCCGCAATCTTCTTCAGCAATCTGTACACCAAGAACAAGGCGCTCGAATCCGCGTCGCTTGATCGCCGAGGCTACTCCGGGTGAAACTTGGCGTACACCGTTTCGGCCACCGAGTCGGGCAGCCACGTCAGCGATCGCAGCGTCTCCAGCGATGCCTTCTTGACCGCGTTGATGCCGCCGAGTTCTTTGGCAAGCCGAGTCTTGCGATTGTCGCCGAGACCGGGAATATCGTCGAGCGAGCTCCTCGTCATCCGCTTGCCGCGCAGCTCGCGGTGGAACGTGTTCGCAAACCGGTGGGCCTCGTCACGAATCCGCTGGAGCATGAACAGTGCCTCCCCACCACGCGGCACATTGACGGGCAGGCTGCTACCGGGGAGATACACCTCTTCGAACCGCTTGGCAAGCGATGCGATCGGGATCTCGTCCTCGAGGCCGAGCGAGCGGACGACTCGTTCCGCGACCGCGAGCTGACCCTTGCCGCCGTCGACGAGGAGCAGCTGTGGCGGATAGGCGAACTTGCCCGGCCGATCACCGCGTTCGTTGACCGGCTGATCACGCTCTAAGAGATAGGCCGTCAACCGACGCGTCAGCACTTCTTCCATCGCGGCGTAGTCGTCGTTGCCGACGACCGTTTTGACCTTGAACCGCCGATACTCACGCTTGTTCGGCAGCCCGTCCTCGAGCACGACCATCGAGCCGACGTAGTCGGTGCCGTGGAGGTGGGCCATGTCGTAGCACTCGATCCGTAGCGGCGCCTCCGGCAGGTGCAGCAGGTCCTGCAGTTCCGTGAGCGCCCGGCTGCGGGTGTTGTGATCAGCCGCTCGACGGAGCCGATGGCGGGTGAATTCCTCCTTGGCGTTGCGGGTCACGGTCTCGTGTAGATCCCGCTTGTCGCCGCGCATTGGCACGCGGATCTGAACCCGCGAGCCGCGGAGATGGGTCAACCACTCCTCGTACGTCTCCCGGTCCTGTGCTTCGACGGGCACGAGTACCTGCTTGGGGATGCCGAGTGGCGGCTCGTCGCCGTACATCTCCTCCATGATCCGGTCGACAAGACCGCCGGGACTGACGTCTTCGACCTTGTCGATGATGAAACCCTTGCGACCGACGACACGTCCCTTACGGACGAAGAACACCTGGATCGCAGCCTCGAGTTCGTCCTCGGCGAGCCCGATCACATCGATGTCCTCGTTGCGCTCGCCGACCATCTGCTGCTTCTCGATCGCGCGACGCACGGCGAGCAGCCGATCGCGCAGCCGGGCAGCGCGCTCGAACTCGAGTTCCGTCGCGGCCGCGCGCATCTCCATCTCCAGCCGCTTGACGATCTCGTCCGTGTCGCCGTCGAGGAAGTCGCACAGCTCCTGGACCAGCTTCATGTACTCGTCGTGGTTGATGTTTGCGACGCAGGGGCCGCTGCATTTCTCGATGTGGAACAACAGGCAGGGTCGGCCGAGGCGATGGTGCTCGTTGAACTTGCCGTTGCTGCATGTGCGGATCGGGAAGCTGCGCAGCAGCAGATCGAGCGTGTCGCGGATCGCGTAGGCATGGGCATACGGACCGAAGTAACGGACACCCTTGCGCTTGCGGCCGCGCATGACCAACGCCCGAGGCCATGTTTCGTCGAGTGTGATCGCGAGGAACGGATAGCTCTTGTCGTCGCGCAGGCGGATGTTGAACCGGGGCCGGTGCTGCTTGATGAGGCTGTACTCGAGCATCAGTGCCTCGACCTCGTTGCGGACCTCGATCCACTCGACCGTCTCCGCTGTCGCCACCATCTGCGCGGTGCGGACGTGCATGTTGCGCGGGTCCTGGAAGTAGTTGCCGAGCCGCTGGCGCAGGCTCGACGCCTTGCCGACGTAGATCACGCGACCGGACCCGTCCTTGAACTGATACGAGCCGGGAGTATCGGGGATCGTTCCGGTAGGAGGGCGCTGCACCATGGTGCTTCGAGCATAGGCACCGGGCTCGCCTTGTCGCAGACGACATCTGGAGTCGCACGGGCGGAGGTAAGGTTGGTCAATGCCAGGTGGATACCGCTTCTCAGCACCGAAGAGTCGTGGTCACTCCGATCCGTGGTTCAAGATCGGTGCGGTCGAGGTCACGACCACCGTCTTGGTCACCGCGCTGTGCGTGCTCTCCGTGCTCGTATGGGCCGCCGACAGCTCGGTGCTCCAGTACATCTTCCTCGATCCCGCCAAGATCAGGTCCGGCCAGATCTGGCGCCTGCTGACATGGCCCGCCACGAACGACGTCGCCGGCACCGACGGTTTGTGGAAGGCAGTGTCGATCGCGCTGTTCTGGTACTTCGGCCGTGAAATCGAGGGCCAGATCGGGCGGATCAAATTCACGTGGATGCTGTTGCTCCTCGCCGTGATCCCCGGACTCGTTGCCACCGGGCTCGATGTCCCGCTCGGCTACATCCGCTCGTTCGAACTGGCCCTGTTCGTCGTGTTCGTCGTCGAGAGTCCCAAGCGGCCGTTTTTCTTCGGCATTCCGGCATGGATCCTCGCCGTCGTCTTCATCGGCATCGAGGTACTCCAAGACATTTCCAACCGCGCCTACGAATTGTTGATCATCCTGTTCGTCACGATGGCCACCGCGGTGTGGTCAGCGCGCAGCTTCGGGATGCTGATGGATCTGCGTTGGCTGCCGATGATCAAACCCCCCGCACGGCGCCGAAAGGTTGCTGCGAAGACGTCCAAGGGCAGGGTCGGCCGGCCTGTGGTGGTTGATGGCCCCTGGCCGACGACGCCGGCATACAAGCCGATGCAGGATCAGGCCGAGGTCGATCAAATCCTCGACAAGATCGCCCTCGTCGGCATGGATGGGCTGACCAGCGACGAAAAGAAGCGGCTCAACGAAGCCAGCAAACGCCTCCGCAAACAGGGCAACTGATCAGCCAGATGTCCGGACCGGCTTCTGGGCCGGCTTGTTCTGGGCCCGCTTGTTCGGGGCAGCGAGCGCTCGAAGCTCGGCCTGGGCGACGGCGGCAGCCGCTTCCGCTTCAACGGCCGCGGCCGAGAGCAGAGGCTTCAGGAACCTGCCCGTGTGACTGCCGGGAATCGACGCGACATGCTCAGGTGAGCCCTCACCGACGATCAAGCCACCACCGCCGCCGCCCTCCGGGCCGAGGTCTATCAACCAGTCGGCGGTCTTGATCACGTCCAGGTTGTGCTCGATGACGAGCACCGTGTTGCCCTGATCGACGAGGCGGGACAGCACCGTGAGTAGCCGGCGCACATCCTCGAAGTGCAAGCCGGTCGTCGGTTCGTCGAGCAGATAGATGGTGTGGCCGGTCGAGCGCTTGGCGAGTTCGGCCGATAGCTTGACCCGCTGCGCCTCTCCACCCGACAACGTGGGCGCCGACTGGCCGAGCCGTACGTAGCCGAGCCCGACATCGACCAAGGTCTGCATGTAGCGGGCGATACCGGGCTGATTGCTGAAGAAGCCGACGGCCTCGGCAACCGGCATGTCCAGCACTTCGGCGATGTTCTTGCCCTTGAACTGGATGTCCAATGTGTCTCGGTTGTAGCGGGCGCCCTTGCAGACCTCGCACGGCACGTAGACGTCGGGCAGGAAGTGCATTTCGATCTTGATCGTGCCATCACCGCTACATGCCTCGCACCGGCCGCCGGCGACGTTGAAACTAAATCGGCCCGGCAGATAGCCACGCACCTTGGCTTCCTGCGTGGTCGCGAACAGCTTGCGAATATTGTCGAACACGCCGATGTAGGTGGCCGGATTGGAACGCGGTGTGCGCCCGATCGGCGACTGATCCATGTCGATCACCTTGTCGAGCTTGTCGATACCGAGCACGGTCGTATGCCGACCGGCAGCGGTCTTGGATTTGTAGATCCGCTGCATCAAGGTCGGTAGGAGGATGTCGCGGATCAGTGAGCTCTTGCCGGAACCCGACACGCCGGTGACCGCCACGAAGCAGCCGAGCGGGATGCTGACATCGATGTTCTGGAGGTTGTGCTCGCGAGCGCCTTTGATCGCGAGCCAGTCGTCGCCGGGCGCCCGACGATGCTTGGGAACAGGCACGCTGCGCTTCCCGGACAGGTACTGACCGGTGATCGACTCCTTGACTTTGAGCACGCCCTTGACCGGACCGCTGTAGACGACGGTGCCACCATGCTCGCCGGCGCCAGGACCGATGTCGACGAGCCAATCGGCGGTGCGGATGGTGTCCTCGTCATGCTCGACGACCAGCACGGTGTTACCGAGATCACGCAGCCGCAGGAGGGTCTCGATCAGGCGGTGGTTGTCGCGCTGATGCAGACCGATCGACGGCTCGTCGAGCACGTACAAGGTTCCGACGAGACCTGACCCGATCTGGCTGGCCAGACGGATTCGCTGGGCCTCGCCACCGGCAAGGGTGCCCGCCGACCGCGACAGCGACAGGTAATCGAGGCCGACGTCGAGCAGGAAGCCGAGGCGGGCGTTGATCTCTTTCGTGACTCGCTCGGCGATCAGTTTGTCGCGCTCGCTGAGTTCGAGGCCGGCGAGGAACTTGGCGCTCTCCCCGATCGGCATCTCGCTGACTTCAGCGATGTGTTTGTCGTTGATCGTGACCGCGAGAGTGGCCGGCCTGAGCCGGGCGCCCTTGCATGTCGGGCACGGGACGAGGCGCATGTAGCCCTCGTACTGCTCGCGGCTCCAATCGCTCTCTGCCGACTCGTGACGGCGTTTGATCCACGGGATGACACCTTCGTAGGCGGTGGAGTACTGGCGGACCCGGCCGTAGCGGTTCTTGTACTTGACCGCAAGATTGCCGGCGACGCCGTGGAGGATCACCTTGGTCTGCTTGGCCGTCATCGAGCTCCACGGAGCGTCGAGATCGATCTCGTGGACCTCGGCCACAGCCTCGATCATCCGGTTGAAGTACTGGGTGTGCGCCGAGCGCCACGGGGCGATCGCGCCCTCGTTGATCGACTGCTCGGGATCGGGCACGATCAGCTCGGGGTCGATCTCGAATGTCGTGCCGAGGCCGTCACAGGCAGCGCACGCCCCGTACGGGGAGTTGAACGAGAAGTTGCGTGGGGCGAGCTCTTCGTAGCTCGTTCCGCAGACCGGGCAGGCGAGGTGCTGACTGAACGTGAGTTGATCCTCGACCTCACCATCCTTGCCCATGATCTCGACCTCGGCGACGCCCTCGGCGAGCTTGAGCGCGGTCTCGAGGCTGTCGGTGAGTCGCCGCTCGATGCCCTCGCGCCGCACCAGCCGGTCGATGACCACCTCGATCGAGTGATTCTCGTAACGGGCCAGCGATTCGTCGCGCTTCAGGAAATCGTTGATGTCGACGATCTCACCGTCGACGCGGGCGCGCACGAAGCCCTGACCGGCAAGATCTTCGAGCAACGTCTTGTACTCGCCCTTGCGCCCGCGCACCACCGGTGCCAGCACCTGGAAGCGCGTCCCCTCCTCCATCAGCAAGATCCGGTCGACGATCTGCGAAGGCGTCTGGCGCTGCAGGCGGGTGCCGTCGTTGGCGCAGTGCTGGATCCCGATTCGCGCGTACAGCAGGCGGAGGTAGTCGTAGACCTCGGTGATCGTGCCGACGGTCGAACGAGGGTTGCGACTCGCCGACTTCTGGTCGATCGAGATCGCCGGGGACAGACCCTCGATGACATCGACGTCGGGCTTGTCCATCTGGCCGAGGAATTGCCGCGCGTATGCGCTGAGAGATTCGACGTAGCGCCGCTGGCCCTCTGCGTAGATGGTGTCGAACGCCAGGCTCGACTTGCCGGAACCGGACAGTCCTGTGAAAACGATGAGCTTGTCGCGTGGGAGATCGACGCTGATGTTCCTTAGATTGTGCTCGCGTGCGCCGCGAACGATGATCTTGTCAGCCATTTTGCGAACCTACCGGGAGAGAGTGGTCAGGGGTCAGCCCGCGTCGCGCAGTTCGCGACGGAGGTCGTTGATTTCGTCACGGAGACGGGCGGCGTACTCGAACCGCAGCTCCACCGATGCGTCGTGCATTTCCTCTTCGAGTGTCTGGATCAGCCGCGCAAGTTCTTGCTGGGGCAGGGTCTTAAGTTCGCGCTTGACCTTGTCACGCTCGCGCTGGCGGCGACGGTCCTTACCGGGAACCGGCGAGGTGGTATCGGGGCGGAGCAGAGACAGGATGTCGCCAACGGCTTTGCGGATGGTTTGCGGATCGATGCCGTTGGCGAGGTTGTAGGCGATCTGGCGCTCCCGCCGGCGCTGGACCTCGTCGATCGCCTTCGCCATCGAGTTGGTGATCCGGTCCGCGTACATGATGACCTGACCATCGACGTTGCGAGCGGCACGGCCCATGGTCTGGATCAGCGAGGTCTCGCTGCGCAGGAACCCTTCCTTGTCTGCATCGAGGATCGCGACGAGTGACACCTCCGGCAGATCGAGTCCCTCGCGGAGCAGATTGATGCCGACGAGCGCATCGAACTCGCCGAGCCGCAACCCGCGCAGCGTCTCGATCCGTTGAATGGTGTCGATGTTGCTGTGCAGATAGCGCACACGGAGACCCTGTTCGAGGAGGTAGTCGGTGAGATCCTCTGCCATCTTCTTGGTGAGCGTGGTGATCAGGACGCGATGGCCCTTGGCGACGCGCTCGTTCACGTTCTCGATCAAGTCATCGATCTGACCTTTGGTCGGCTTGACGATCACTTCGGGATCGATCAAACCGGTCGGACGGACGATCTGCTCGACGACTTGCGTCGACACCTTGAGCTCGTACGGCGACGGAGTGGCCGACATGAACACGGCCTGGGGGATGCGCTCGAGTACTTCCTCGAACCGCAGTGGCCGGTTGTCGCGGGCGCTCGGCAGGCGGAAACCATGCTCGACGAGTTGATCCTTGCGGCTGAGGTCGCCCATGTACTGGCCGTGGAGCTGGGGAACCGCGACGTGACTCTCGTCGATGACGAGCAGAAAGTCCTTCGCGAAGTAATCGATCAGGGTGAAGGGCGGCTCGCCATACGTGCGCCCGTCGATGTGCATCGAGTAGTTCTCGATGCCGTTGCAGTAGCCGACCTCCTGCATCATCTCGAGGTCGTACTGGGTGCGCATCCGCAATCGCTGCGCCTCGAGCAGCTTGCCTTCGCTCTCGAACCACGCCAACCGCTCCTGCAGTTCGGCCTCGATGCCGAGTATCGCCTTGCGCATCCGTTCGTCGCCGGCCACGTAGTGCGTTGCCGGGAAGACGTGGACCCTCGTCAACTCGTTCAGTTGCTCGCCGGTGAGTGGATCCACGACTGTGATCCGATCGACCGTGTCGCCGAACATTTCGATCCGGATGACGGATTCCTCGTACGAAGGGTGGATCTCGATCGTGTCGCCGCGCACGCGGAACTTGCCACGCCCGAGCGTGAGATCGTTGCGGTCGAACTGGAGATCGACGAGGCGGCGAAGGATGCTGCGCTGGTCGTAGTCGACCCCGACGCTCAGATCGAGCAGATGCCCTTTGTACTCCTCAGGGTTGCCCATGCCGTAGATGCAACTGACGGAGGCGACGACGATCGTGTCGCGCCGGGTCAGCAACCCTGCGGTCGCGCTGTGGCGGAGCCGATCGATCTCATCGTTGATCGAGGAGTCCTTCTCGATGTAGGTGTCGCTCGAGGCGATGTACGCCTCCGGCTGGTAGTAGTCGTAGTAGCTGACGAAATACTCGACCCGGTTCTCGGGGAAGAACTCCTTCATCTCCTGGGCCAACTGGGCTGCGAGCGACTTGTTCGGCGCGAGGATCAGCGTCGGTTTCTGGACCTTCTCGATCGTCCATGCGATCGTCGCCGACTTGCCGGAACCGGTGATGCCCAGCAGCGTCTGGAACCGATGACCGCGCTCGATACCCTCCGCCAGCCGGGCAATCGCCTGCGGCTGATCTCCCGCCGGCGCGAAGTCGGATACCACCTTGAACGGAATCACTCGTCCAGTGTATCAGCGAACAGGTGTACGATATGACCTATCCGAGATGCTTGTCGAGCGGCGAATCGTCGAGCGGATCTACGAGCCGCGGATCATCGCCGGCCACCGGATCGAGGCCCTGCATCCATTCCCACGCCGCCGGTAACTGTACCCGCAACGCAACGAGGTTGCCGGAGTTGTCGATGACCAGGTCGGCCCTGTCCAACCGCTCTTCTCTCGTCGCCTGGCGGGCGATTCGTGCCCTTGCATCCGATTCGTCCATGTTGCGGAACTCGACGAGGCGCTCGACCGCCGTCTCGACCGGAAGGTCCACGACGACAACCCCGGCCACCGGGTACCGGCTGCTCTCGATCAGCAGCGCCACGTCGAGGACCACGACGCTGTCGGTGTGGAGATGGGCGCGCATCCGGTCACGGATCGCCCGCCCGACGGCGGGATGGACGATGGCGTTGAGTTCTTTCAGGAGTTCTGGGTCCGGGAACACGATTGCCGCCAGGCCAAGTCGATTCAACGACCCGTCGGCCGCGATGATCTCGTCACCGAATCGAGCGACCATCGCCTCGAACACCGGGGTCCCAGGTTGCTGCAGTTCCCGCGTCAAGGCATCCGCGTCGATGATGACGGCGCCGTATTCGGCGAGCGCCGCCGACACCGTCGACTTGCCCGAGCCTATGCCACCTGTGAGGCCAACGACTATCATCCGACGACGGTAGCAAGCAGCACGGCTACCATCGCCACGTGAGCAGTGAATCGCTGGATCAACCAGGCTCTGCCCTTGGAGATGGGGATCGACCTGTTCCTCCTGAGAAGGCTGCACCGCTGTCGTGGCCGCTCGTCGAGCGCCGCCGGATTGTCGATCCCTTCTCCGGGGGCGCCGACCGCCGCCAATCGGGCGATCACGCCACGTCACAGCAGGTTGCAACGATCGAGGCTGTACCGCTGGCGCCGTTCCGGATCGCAGCGCTCGTCGGCGCGATCATCCGCGGCGCCGACCAATTCCGATGGTCGAACTGGACACTCACGTTTTCGACAGCCATTGTCGTCATCTACACCGTTGTTGTCCTGTGGCGCCCGATTCCCTATAGCAACGACAACCGATCTCGCCTGTGGACAGTGATCGAGATGGCCATCATCACCGGTGTCATGATCGTGTCAGGCGCATGGTTGTCGCCGCTGGCCCTGTGCCTCGTACCGGCCGCGATGCTCGCCAGCTTCGTCGGCGGCACGGTGTTCTCGGCTCAACTCGTCGCTGCTTCCGGCACCCTCATCACCCTGCAGCAGTTCCGCGAGAGCAGTGTTCGTGCCGGCCTCCCCGACGCCGCGCTATGGATCGGTCTCCTCGGGCTCGTCACCGTGACCAGCGGACTTTCCTACCGGGCAGCACAGGAGTCCGCCCATCAGCAACAGGCGGCGCTCGACAGGGTCGGCCGGCTCGCCGAGGCAAACGCGCTGCTGTTTTCGCTCCAGCGAGTTGCGCAGACGCTGCCAGCTTCGCTCGACCTCGAGGACGTGCTGGACTCCACGGTCGCGCAGGTGAACGGACTGATCGAACACAGCATGCTCACCATCTTTCTTCGGACCGACGTGCCGGATCTGCTCGAGCCGGTACGCGCGCTCGGCTACGCGCCCGGCGGGACGATCCGCTCGAGCGACCTGCCGGCAGCACTGCTGGAGACGTTGCGGGCCCCGAAAACGGTGCGCTGCGATGATGTCAGCTCGCCGACCCAGTGCGTCGCGCCGGAAGCCCGGTCGGGCCTGTACGCCGCCCTCAGGGCCCGTGGCTCGGTCATCGGCCTGATCGCGATCGAGGCACTCGAACCGAATCACTTCGGCCAGCAGCAGGCGGAGATCCTGCACGGACTCGCCGAACCGTTCGGCATCGCGATCGACAATGCCCGTCTGTTCCAACGGCTGCGGATCGTGTCGGCCGATGAGGAACGCAACCGGATCGCGCGTGATCTCCACGATCACATTGGTTCGTCGCTCGCCTACCTCGGCTTCGAGATCGATCGTTCGATTGCGGCTGCCGGCCGCGGTGAAACCGTCGACAAGGCGCTCAAGGAGCTGCGGACGCAGGTGACGAGCATGGTCGGCGAAGTCCGCGAGACCCTCTACGACCTGCGGTCCGATGTCTCCCAAACGCAGGATCTGGCGACGACGCTCAGCCAGTTCGTTGATCGCGTTCGCGGCCGCAGCGGGCTCGATATCGCCTTCAGCAGCGACCAACGGGTGCGCCTCGCGATCTCTCAGGAACGGGAGTTGTGGCACATTGCCCGGGAAGCGTTGATCAACGTCGAGCGCCATTCGCAAGCAACGCAGGCGTCACTGGAGTGGACCTGCACGCCATCGCACGCTGTGCTCACCATTCGTGACAACGGAGTCGGCCTGCTGGTCGGGTCGGGGCGGGTGGATTCGTACGGGATGCGCGGGATGCGCGAACGCGCTGCCACCATCGGCGCCCAAATGACGGCCGACTCGTCGCTGACCGGTACGGTCATCCGAGTCGGACTACATCAACCAACAGGAGCCCGCCAATGGGATTGACCGCTCTGCTCGTCGATGACCACACGATGCTGCGTCAAGGCCTCCGGCGCGGGCTCGAGGCCGAGGGGATCCGAGTCGTAGCCGAAGCCGGGGACGGGGAGACCGCCATCCGGCTCGCGCTCGAACATCGGCCCGATGTGGTCATCATGGACGTCTCGATGCCGATGGTGGACGGGATCGAGGCCACCCGTCGGCTGATGAAGGCCGACGGCCGCCAACGGGTGGTGATGCTCACGATGCACATGGATCGCAACCTGATCGACCTCGCCCTGCGTGCTGGCGCCGTTGGCTACCTGACCAAGGATTGCTCGATCCTCGAAGTGGTCGAGGCGATTCGCCTCGCCACGAACGGCGACACGGTTCTGTCGCCGAACCTTGCAGAATTGATGTTGAAAGAGGCGCGTAGCAGCCGGAGCGACGACGAGGCCCTGATCTCGCCACGCGAAGAAGAAGTCCTCCAACTCGTGGTCGACGGCTTGGGTACGTCCGAAATCGCCGAACGCCTGTACATCAGCCAGAAGACAGTCAAGAATCACCTCGCGTCCATCTACGACAAGCTCAACGCGAGTGACCGCACCCAGGCCGTCCTCACGGCAGTGCGAATGGGCATCGTCCGCATCAACTGACGCATGCTCGGACTCGGCGGTTCCGAGCGGAATGAGTCGGAGGCTGCGGAATTACTCGGCGGCTGGGGCGGGCTCGGCAGTTGGCTCGGGCTCGGGCTCGGGCGCTACAGCGGGTTCGGCGGGCTCGGCAGCAGTTGACTCGCCGCCAGCAGCGGGCTCGGCAGCGGCAGCAGTTGGCTCACGCTCGGCGGTGGCCTGCGGAGCAACTTTGGACGGAGGGACTCCGACGGACCCTTCGGCCGGCGGCTCCTCGCCATTCTCCTCGTAGAACTCGGCCCACGCGGCTTCGCGTTCGACGTCGTCGGCACCGACGGCCCAGTTGCCGTGCTCGTCCATCTCGAAGTGCTGGCGGTACTCCTCGGCCAACTCGCCGCCCTCGGCAGCTTGTTTGATCGACAGGCTGATCCGGCGACGGGCAAGATCGAGATCGATGATCTTGACCCACAACTCTTCGCCAGGGGTGACGACCTGCTCGGGCGCGTCCACGTGGTGGGCGCTCATCTCGCTGATGTGGACGAGACCCTCGATGCCTTCGCCAACCTGCGCGAACGCACCGAACGGCACGAGCTTGGTGATCCGGCCGTAGACCAACTGACCGACCTCGTGACCGCCGGCGAAGATCTGCCATGGGTCCTGCTGGGTGGCCTTGAGCGAGAGGCTGATTCGTTCGCGATCGAAGTCGACATCGAGCACCTGGACAGTGACGGGATCACCGACGGCGACAACGGCACCCGGATGATCGACGTGCTTCCACGACAACTCGCTGACGTGGATGAGTCCGTCCATACCGCCGAGATCGACGAAAGCACCGAAACTGACGACGCTGCTGACGACACCGGTACGAACTTCTCCCGGCTTGAGGTTGGTGAGGAACTCGTCGCGGGCTTCCTTCTGCGTCTCTTCGAGATACGCACGACGGCTGAGCACCACGTTGTTGCGGTTCTTGTCCAGTTCGATGATCTTGGCCTGGACCATCTTGCCGACATACGGCTGCAGATCGCGGACACGGCGCAGCTCGACAAGCGACGCCGGCAGGAAGCCGCGCAGTCCGATGTCGACGATGAGACCACCCTTGACGACTTCGATCACGAGCCCCTCGACCATGCCGTCGGCTTCCTTCAGCTTCTCGATGTTGCCCCAGGCACGCTCGTACTGAGCGCGCTTCTTGGACAGCAGCAGACGTCCCTCTTTGTCTTCCTTCTGGAGGACGAGCGCTTCGATCTTCTCGCCGAGCTTGACGATGTCGCTCGGATTGAGATCGTTGCGAATGCTGAGCTCGCGGGCGAGGATGACACCCTCGCTCTTGTAACCGATGTCGAGCAGCACCTCGTCGCGGTCGATCTTGACCACGGTGCCGTGCACCAATTGGCCGTCTTCGACTTCAACGAGCGTGCCGGCAATTGCGTCGGCGAAGGACATGCCAAGGTCGTCGGAGATGACCTGGCGGGGGGTGTAATTGCCCTCTTCGTCAAAGGTGCCAAAGGCTCCAGAAGAGGTCGTAGAGGTATCGGACAAAAGGGAATTCGCTTTCAGAGACGGACGGGAGGGATTGTTCAGCAGGCCACGCGCAGGGAATGACCGTCGGAGATGCTAACAGCACGCTGGGCATTCGTCACCTGGGGCGGCTGGCGAACAGCAAGAATTCAGGGAGCTCCACCGACGGTGGATCAGCGGTGTACCGTCCGGGTTCGACACTGCTGATCCGGTCGATCAACAGGCCGGCGGCTGCACACAGCAGGTGGAGCTCGCGGGGCGTGTAGCAGCCCGTCCACAGGTCCACCTCGATTTGGACGCCCGACTCATCGCGCACGGCCGTGAGTTCGTGGCTGACCCCGGTGGATGGATCGAATTCAGCCCCGTCGTGGTACTTGACGGCGAAGTACGCATTGAAGGCGCTCAGCGCAAGCCGGCCCCCTGGTTTGAGCGCCTCGGCCATGCCGCACAGCACGAGCTGATCGTCGTCGTTGTCGGTCATCAATCCGAATGCCCCTTGGCAGAGGCAGATGACGGCGTCGAACTCTTCGCTCCACGGCAGCGATCGCGCGTCGAGGCGCTCGAACGTGGCCAGCGGCGGCGCGCTGGCGATCGCGAGATCGATGAACGTCTGACTGATGTCGATGCCGTGGACTTCGATGCCGCGTCGCGCCAACTCGTTGGCGTGCCGCCCCGGGCCACAGCCGACGTCGAGTACGCGCATACCCGGTTCGAGACCGAGCTCGCCGAGCAGGAAATCGACCTCCTGCACCGTGCCCTTGGTGAACGAGTAACGCAGATAGGCGGCCCCGAGATGATCGGCGACCGGCTCGAACCAGTGCCCGCGATGCTTCTCAGTTCGCAGGTCGGGATCGCCGGCCATAGCCGCCCTCAGCCCTTGGCCGCTGCCCAGGTACTGCCCCAGCTGACGTTGACTTCGAGCGGAACATCGAGCTTGGCAGCGTTGCGCATGATCTCGATGACGAGTGGCCCGACGACATCGATCTCGGCCGTCGGCACCTCGACCAGGACTTCGTCATGAACCTGGAGGATGAGCCGACTGTCGTAACCGCCGGCTTCGAGCGCTTCATCGATTCGCACGAGCGCGACCTTGAAGATGTCCGCGGCGAGGCCTTGGATACCGGCGTTCATCGCTTGGCGCTCGCCGGCTTGACGAATCCGGAAGTTCGAGTTGCTCAGCTCGGGTATCGGCCGGCGCCGCCCGAACAACGTTTCGGTGTAGCCGCGCATTCGCGCCTCTTTGACCGTCGCCTCCATGTACGCGCGCACCGTGGGAAAGGCGGCGAAGTAGGCGTCGAGGATGACGGCCGCCTCTTCTGTGGGTATGCCGAGGCGCTGACCGAGACCGTAGGACTCCATCCCGTACGCCAGCCCGTACGAAACCATCTTGGCCTTCGATCGCTGATCCAACTTGACGTCGGCCGGATCGACGTTGAAGACCCGCGCAGCGGTGGCGTTGTGGATGTCTTGTCCCGTCGCGAACGCTTCGATCAGGCCAGGATCGGCGGCAAGATGGGCGATGCAGCGCAGCTCGATCTGGTTGTAGTCGGCCACGAGCAGGGTGCAACCAGGCCCCGGGACGAACGCCCGGCGGAACTGGCGGCCCTGTTCGGACCGCACCGGAATGTTGTGCAGGTTCGGTTGATCGCTGCTCAGCCGGCCGGTCCTGGCAACGGTCTGGTTGAACGTGGCGTGGATCCGTGCGTCAGCGGCGACTTCGTTCAGCAGCCCCTCTCCGTAGGTGCTACGCAGCTTCTCGGCCTCGCGGTACTGCAGCAGCGGATCGATGAACTCGGGCCATTCGCTGCGCAGCTTCTCGAGCGTGGCGGCATCAGTGGAGAAGCCCGTCTTGGTCTTCTTGCCCGGCGCGAGGCCGCGTTCGGTGTACAGGATCTCGCGCAGCTGAATCGGCGAGTTCAGGTTGAACGGTCGACCGACGACTTCCTGCAGTACACCGCTCAGGCGTTGCACTTCGGCCGCGAGGCGGTTGCTCAGCTTGCGCAGCTCGATTGCGTCGACAGCGATGCCGACGTGCTCCATCTTGGCGAGGACCCGAACGAGTGGGTTCTCGATCGTCGCGTACAGCTCGGCCATGCCCTGCTTGTCGAGCGCCAGTTCGACGGCGTCGGCGAGCCGCGACCCGGCGAGCACCTCGCGCCCACCGCGTTTGGCCTCGTCGATCCCGCTGTCGCCGAAGTCGAGTTGGCCCTTCGAGCCCGGTTCGTCGGCGGGGAACCGGAAGGGCGTGTACTTCTCGAGCAGATCACGGATCGCGTAGCGCGACTCGGCCGGATCGATGAGGTAGGCCGCGATCGCCGTGTCGAGCACGAGTCCATGGAGGTCGAGATCGTTGGCCATCAACCAGCGCATCAACGCCTTGACGTTGTGCCCTCTGACGTTGCCGTGCGAACCGAGCGACGCCCCGACATCGGCGTCGAGCAGGTGGGCAGCAGGGATCCACACGCACTCCGATGACGCCGCATCGCTCAAAACGGCGATGCCGATGAGCTCACTGCGACCGGGCTCGCCGGCCCAGCGGGCGGCGAGGTCGACACGATCGAGACCACTGATCAGCGCCGCGCTGTCGCCCGGCGACTCACTCGTTGACACCTCCGCTTCGAGCACCTCAGCAGACGAAGACGGCCCGCTCGCGACACCTACGGCTCCGAGCGCGTCATTGAGCCGGTCGAGCAGACTGCGAAACTCGAGGAACTCGAACAGCCGCTGGACCTCGGCGGCATTCGGGGTGAAGCCGAGCGAGTCGAGGTCGATCTCGATCGGGGCATTGCAGTCGACCACCATCAGCTCATGGTTCAGCCTGGCCGTTGCCTCGTGCTCGATCAGCGACGCCCTCAACTTCGGTGTCTGCTCATCGACGTGGGCGAAGACGCCGTCGAGCCCGCCGTAGTTCGCGATCAGCTTCGCGGCAGTCTTCTCGCCGACACCCGGCACTCCGGGAAGGTTGTCGCTCGTATCGCCGCGCAGCGCGGCGTATTCGGGGTATTGGGCCGGTGTGACGCCGGTCTTTTCGAAGATGCCCGCCTCGTCGTACAACGCGTATTCGCTGACGCCGCGTTTGTTGTACAGCACACGGACATGTGGATCGCTGACGAGTTGATAGCTGTCGCGGTCGCCGGTGACGATGATCACGTCGTCACCGCGTTGCTTGCCCATCAAGGCTGCCGTGCCGATGAGGTCGTCGGCTTCGAACCCCTGGAGTTCGATCGTGGTCACGTCGAGCGCGTTGAGGACCTCGCGAACGAGTCCCATCTGCTGGCGGAGGATGTCAGGTGCTGCTTCGCGCTGGGCCTTGTACCCCGGGTTGGCGAAGTGACGAAACGTCGGTTCGGGCCGGTCGAACGCGACGAGCACGCCGTCCGGCTTGTGTTCCTTCACGAGATTGATGAACATCGAGGTAAAACCGAACACCGCATTCGTGACCTGGCCACTCGCGGTCGCCATGTCCGTCGGCAACGCGAAGAAAGCCCGATACGCCAGCGAGTTGCCGTCGAGAATCAGCAGTTTGGCCACTATGCACTAACGATCGGGGTGTTCTGGCGGTCGAAGCGTCCCGGCGATCACTCGCTCGGCGACATCGCGCATTCTGCCCCGCTCGCTCATCGCCGTCCGCTGCAGGAACGTGAACGCTTCCTGCTCTTTCATCCCGCATTCGTCGGACAGGATGCCCTTGGCCCGATCGATCAGCTTGCGCGACTCGAGTTGTTCGCCCAGGGCGTCGACCTCGCCGCTCAATGACCGCAACTCACGGAACCGCCCGATCGCGACCTCGATCGCAGGGATCAGATCACTCTTCTGGTAGGGCTTGACCAGGTAGGCCAGCGCGCCGGAGTCTCGGGCCTGCTCGATGATCTCGCGCTGGCTGAAAGCCGTCAGGATCAGCACACCGCACAACCGTTCGGCATTGATGATGGCCGCAGCTTCGAGGCCGTCCATACCGGGCATCTTGATATCGAGAATGGCAAGATCCGGCTTCAGCTCGCGGACCAAATCGACCGCCTTGTCGCCGCGCCCGGTCTCGCCGACGACGTCATAGCCCTCTTCCTCGAGGGTCTCTTTCAAGTCGAGCCGGATGATGGCTTCATCTTCGGCGATCACCACACGGATGGTCACGAACGGTCCTTTCGAATACGGGTTGGCCGCTGCCACATTCAACCATGCAATTCGGTTGCTGCGGGTCGGGTCAGCCGACCATGCGGTCGAGCAACTGATCCTGACGACTCTCCAGCTCGGCGATCGATGCCACGACATGGGCGCGATGTTTGGCCATCGCGTCGGCGTGGGCCTGGGCGTGGTGATATTCATACGCAGCACCGGGGGTCTCGGCGACGAGCGAGCGGATTCCCATGTCGCCGGCCTCGTCGGCGAGCTGCGCAAGCTGCTCGTCGATGACACCCAACTCCTCGCGAAGTCCCCTCAGGCGCACACTGATCTGCTTGAGGCGTCGTTCGAGCAACCAATTTCCCACGGTCGCAGTCTAGGAAGCGACGGCGGGGTCGACATGCGCGCCAGACTGGCCGACGTGCACGACGAGTGGGGCATCACCGACGGATTCTTCGACGTTGCCGGGGCGTGGCATCCGACATCGGACGACACCCGCGAGCGACTGCGCACGAGCATGGGCAGCCCGATCGCCGGCCCACCGCTGTGGTTCGTACCCGTCGGCGCCGAACATGCGCTGTGGAACCCATGCCGGCTCGTGCTCGAGGATGGCACCGATCGAGGTGACATCGGCGAACTGCCGGGCGATCTGCCGATCGGCTATCACGACCTGACGCCTCGGGGCGGCGGACCCACCACGCGGCTGGTCATCCATCCCACGTCGTGCCCGCCCATCCCCGAGGCGTGGGGCATCTCGGCCCAGATCTATTCGTTGTGGAGCGAGCGGTCGTGGGGTATCGGCGATCTCGCCGATCTCGCGACCGTTGCCGCCAAACTCGTTCAGGCAGGCGGACGAGCCGTTCTCGTGAGCCCCCTCCACCAACCGGCGCCATCGCTGCCGCAGGAAGACAGCCCCTACTACCCGAGCAGCCGCCGCGCATGGAACCCATTGTTGATCGGCTTCGAGGAACCACCCGCGTCGCACCTCATCTGCGAGCCGGGAGAGTTGATCGATCGCAACGAAGCCTGGATGGCCAAACGGGTCGCGCTCGAGGAGGTCTTCGCCAAGTCGACGACCCTTCCCGCGTTGGCGGACCTCGTGGCTGTCTGGAATGCGCTGTGCGACGAGTACGGTCCGGTCTGGCAGAGTTGGCCGGAGGTGCTCAGCCGTTGCGATCGGGAAGCGGTCGCGGACAAGTTCCGCGACGATCCGACATTCGCCCGCCGGGCGGTCTTTCATCAGTGGTGTCAGCTCGTCGTCGGCGAGCAGTTGGAGCGGGTCAGCTCGACGGGCATCCGCCTCGTCGGCGATCTCGCGCTCGGTTTCTCGCCTCACGGTGCAGACGCATGGGAGTTCCAGGAACTCCTCGCGCTCGACCTGCGGATCGGTGCACCGCCTGACCCATTCAGCGAGCACGGGCAGGAGTGGGGCATCCCACCGTTCGTTCCGTGGCGGCTCCGCAATGCGCTGTACGAACCGTTCATCGCGACCCTGCGGGCCTCCCTGCGTGGGGTCCACGGCTTGCGCATCGATCACGTCATGGGCCTGTTCCGCCAGTTCTGGATTCCCGCCGGCGAACCACCGGCAACCGGCGCATACGTGCATCTCCCGGCCGACGAAATGCTCGCTCTCGTCTGCCTCGAGGTGACCCGCGCCGGGGCGTTCGTCGTCGGGGAAGACCTCGGCACTGTCGAACCCCGCGTGCGTGAACGGCTTGCGGCGTGCAGCATTGCCAGCACGAAAGTGCTGTGGTTCGAAGACCAGCATCCTGGCGGCTGGGCCACCAACTCGTTGGCCACGATCACGACACACGACCTGCCGACGATCACGGGCGTGTTCAACGGCACCGACGGCGACGCGCAGCAGAGACATCGCCTCGCCGCAGTCACAGCGGCCGATACCGCAGAACAGGCGGTCGCGGCGGTCCACGCGGCCCTCCTCCGATCGCCGGCCAGCCTGCGACTGATGTCGATGGACGACCTCTGCGCGGCCACCGAACGCCCGAACCATCCGGGCACCACCGATCAGCCCAATTGGCGACGACGGCTCCCGCTGTCGATCGATGACGTGCACATCCCGTCGTCGATGTGAACTCGGATCGTGCTCTCGCTGACCACGAACCGGTTCTTCACTTCGCTGAGGGTGACGGCTCAAAGAAAGCGCTGCCCCTCTCCTCGCCGCTGGCGAACTCTTCTGTTGGTGGCCAGAAGAAACTGCCCACTGACGCCCAACGGTCGTTCAATGGTGGCCAGCACGCAGGGTGGTCGCGCAAGGGCGGCCTGTTCGGCTTCAGAAGTCTGCGATTGATGCGAAAACTGCACCTGGGAAATCGACCTGGAGCAGCACCTTCGTCGTTACCTGGTCACGCCGCGATGTCGGGTGCGCTATGGCTGACGAATACGAGCATCAGCCACCAAGGCAGTCGCACCGCGCAGTGCTGTCTTTCGTTGCGCTGGGCTCAGCAAGCCGAACCCGTAGTGGCTCATGCTCTTGAGCGTGACCAGATCCCGGAGGAGCTTGCCGAGCTTCCGGTCGACACGGGCGAGAACGTCAGCGGCAGCCTCATGGTCCTGTCCGGAAGAGCGTTCTCCGAGTGCCGCAGCACAGATCGCGTCCCCGGCTGCGATCCCAGCGAGGGCGGCGACGCCCACGCACACGTTGATGGCGGCGCCGTCCTCGGAGTCGATGAGTTTGGCGACTTCAAGGTACTTCTCTGCGACCTGACGCCGTCCCCGGCCCTCACCTGGCTGCGTCTTCTTCGTCTGCAGCTTCTTCGGACTCATCGCGGCCTACCTGCGAACAGTGGCACGCCGTACCCCTGCCTTCGCTGGAATGTCGAGGATGCGCTGCAGCGGGTCGCCGATCAGCACCAAGGCGTCCTTGACCCAGTTGTCGACGATTGGTTCCTCTTGCGCGACGAGCTGTTGTGCCCGTTCCACGCTGAACGCCACGCAGGAGCAGCGGTTACCTGTCCAGAGCTGGACGCGCTCTTGGAGTAGGTCGATCTGAGTGTCCCAGTCCGCAACGTCTTGGTCGCTGTCTGCGATCAGCAGGATGTCGATGTCACTCTCGTCGTTGGCCTCGCCGCGCGCAAACGAGCCGAACACGGAGGCGTGCACAGGTGCTGGCGTCAGCTGTGCAACCTGTTCGCCCAAGCGCTTGAGCAACTGGGCACGCAGCCCGGCAGCGTGCAGGACAGCGGGAGCGAGCAAGTGGTCACGGTTGAGCCGGTAGAGGAAACCATGATTGGCTGGTTCCGCGATGACCAGACCCTGCTCCACGAGGCGATCGAGGATGGGGGCTTGACCAGAGCGTGACCCTTCGTGGGACAGCCGGGCAATCTGGCTCGCGCCAAGGCCTGACTGTGTGGAGGCGAGCACCTCGAGTACTACCCAGTCGCGCGAAGGCACAAGGGAGCGGAGCGGGTGCTGAAGGTCCATACCCACTATGATGCCAGTATTTCGGCACCTTGCCCAGTATTTCGCCAGGGCTTTGAAAGGCCCGCACCTCTCACTTTCACAGGGGGTGATGCGATTCCCCGTAGGTTTTGTCGAGGGTAGTCCTCTACCATTTCCCGAACCCCCGTCGTACAGCGCAATGGTGTAGTCACCGGCGGTCGGCCGCTCCCATCCGATGAACAAGGAGTTGCCACAGCATGGTTCGGTAGACGGGTCACGGACGATGTCGCATGCTCCCGAGACGATGACGTACCAGCCGAGGTTGGTTTCGATGGTGACTGACCAGATCTCTATTCGCACGCGTGTTCCGCCGGCGGCGCAGACGACAGGTGTCTGCCCGCGACCGACGATGCTGACCGCTCCGAGCGTGAGCAGATCGCCTTGGGTCAAGTCGTGCAGAAGCGGCGCCAGCTTCGACGCTGGCGCCTTCCGAGCCTGACGGGCGTGGCGGACGAACGCTTCATGGTTGCGCTTGATCTCGTGGAGGTACCTGCTGTGTACTTGGGTCCTTCAGGCTTTGTCGGCGCCGGCAGCCGCGGAACCTCCTGGCAGATCTCTTCGACGGCGTCACCGTCACCGGAGATGTCCTCCACACGACCGTTCGGGAAAGTTCCCGAGTCTCGGACTGGTCGTGATGTTGTTGGACTGAAGTCCAAGGAGTTGTGCCCGAGGTGGGACTCGAACCCACACGTAGTTCCCTACAAAGGATTTTGAGTCCTCCGCGTCTGCCATTCCGCCACTCGGGCAAGTAGGCGGGCGTCATTGTAGCCACGACCATCCGTGCGCGCCTCGCGAATCGTCGGTAGCTACCGGTGGCCGCAACTACCGATGGCCGCAACTACCGGTGCGTAGTGACGCGCAAGCGTTCTCGAGGGTCTAGCCTCTGGGCGAAGGGGATCACCCGCACGAGGAGACCGAACACCAACCATGCTTGCCTTCACCTTTCCCGGCCAGGGGTCACAACGGCCGGGCATGGGGCGCCCGTGGGCAGATCACGAAAGCTGGGAGCTCGTCGAGGAGGCATCGACGTACGCTGAACGCGACGTCGCCAGCCTCCTACTCGATGCCGACGCCGAAGAGCTTCGCGATACTCGCAACGCCCAACTGACCACCTTCGTCTCGAGCTTGATGGTGCTGGACGCGGTCGAGCGGCTCGGCCTCGAACCCAGCTTCTGCGCCGGGCACAGCCTCGGCGAGTACACCGCGCTGACAGCGAGCGGCGCGCTCAGCTTCGAAGACGGAGTCCGCCTCGTCTGCGAACGCGCCGACGCGATGCATCAGGCCGGACTCGACAATCCGGGGACGATGGCAGCCGTGCTCGGGCTCGACGACGACCTCGTCGAGGTGGCGTGCCGACGGGCTGACAGCGAAGTCTGGGTTGCCAACTTCAACGCTCCCGGTCAGGTCGTGATTGCCGGTTCTGCCGACGGCGTTGGCGCAGCGAGCGCCGTTGCCAGAGAACTCGGCGCGAAGAAGGTCATCGCACTCCAAGTCAGCGGCGCATTCCACACACCATTCATGGTCCCCGCGCGAGACCGCCTGCGCAAGGCCATCGCGGAGGCGAATCCGCGCGACACCGACGTGCCGGTGGTGTCCAATGTCGACGCACTCGCACACGACACCGGCCAGGCTTGGTCGAGCCTGCTGTCGGCCCAACTCAGCAGCCCGGTGCGATGGAAGCAATGCCTGCTGACCCTCGCCGACCTGGGCGTCACCGGCTTCGCCGAACTTGGCCCTGGCGCAGTGCTGACGGGCATGGCCAAGCGCACGGTCGACTCAGCCCGGACGATTTCGGTCTCGACCCCGGAAGAACTCGACAAGTTGATCGAATGGGTCAACGCCGGGTCGCCACGCGGCGCTTCGCAACTCGAGGGCGAGCACCTGTTCGCGGTCGAACGACTCGTCGTCAGCCCGGCAGCCGGTGTGTTCACGCCGCTGTCCGGTATCGCCGACGGTAGTTCGATCACGGTTGGCACAGTTCTCGGCCACGTCGGCGAGGCCGAGGTCCGGTCCCCGTTCGCAGGGATCCTGCAGAGTTACATTGCAGTCACCGGCGAACGAACTACTTTGCGCCAACCCATTGCATGGTTAAGGACGGTCTGAAATGCCCAACATCCCGAGGGGTGCACGCGGAGCAGTCATCACAGGGTGGGGTTCTGCACTGCCGCCGAAAGTCCTCACGAATCGAGACCTTGAGCAGATGTTCGAGACTTCCGACGAATGGATCGTCGACCGCACGGGCATCCGCGAACGCCGCGTCGGCGGCACGACGGTCGGCCTCTCGATCGAGTCGGGCCGCCGGGCGATCGAGATGGCCGGGATCGATCCCGGCGAGATCGACGCCCTCATACTCGCGACGACCACCCCTGACCGTGCCGTGCCAGCGTCGTCGGCGGCCGTCCAGAACGAACTCGGCCTTCGCTGCGGCGCGTTCGACATCAACGCCGCGTGCTCCGGCTTCGTCTATGGCCTCGTCGTCGGGCACGGTCTGATCGCGATGGGCGCCAAGAAGGTGCTCTGCATCGGTACGGACACGTTGGCCCGCATCACCGACTGGACCGACCGCAACACCGCGATCCTCTTCGCCGACGGTTCAGGCGCGGTCGTGCTCGAGAACGTGGAGGGTGGCGGCCAATTGCTCGGCTGGGATCTCGACGCCGACGGGTCCGCCGAGCGCTTCCTCTATGCCGAAACCGGGGGTTTCATCCAGATGGAGGGCAAAGAGGTCTTCCGCCGCGCGGTGCGGATCATGGTCGATTCGGCAACGAAGTCGATGGACCACGCCGGCGTCACCGCCGACGAGATCGCGCTCGTCGTTCCTCATCAGGCCAACATCCGGATCATCTCAGCCGCCTGCGACCGCCTCGGCATCCCGATCGAGAAGGCCGCGACGGTGCTCCACTACACCGGCAACACATCGTCGGCTTCGATACCGCTGGCGATGAACGACGCACTCGACGCCGGTCGCGTCAAGAAGGGCGATCTCGTTCTGCTCGTCGGCTTCGGCGCCGGGATGACAGCTGCCAGCGCGTTGCTCCGATGGGGCGGCGACGAGCAGTGAGCCGAACGGTTCTGATTACGGGCGGGTCGCGTGGGATCGGTCTCGCGTGCGCCCAACGATTCGTCGCGCTCGGCGATCAGGTCGTGATCACGTACAACAGTTCTGCTCCGCCGACCGGGCTCGCCGCTGTCAAATGCGACGTCACCTCCACTGCCGATGTCGATGCCGCGTTCGCATTCGCCGAGAACACCTTCGGACCGGTGCAGGTGCTGGTCTCCAACGCCGGGCTGACGAACGACGGGCTGTTGCTGAGGATGAGCGAAGATTCCTTCACCAGCGTCATCGACGCCAACTTGAACGCTGCGTACCGCGTCGCGAAGCGCGCCGCGCACGGAATGCTTCGCGCCCGTGCGGGCCGGATGATCTTCATGTCGTCGGTCGTCGGGCTGCTCGGTTCCGCCGGTCAGGCCAACTACGCCGCGAGCAAAGCTGGCCTTGTCGGCCTTGCCCGATCACTCGCACGCGAACTCGGCTCACGCAGCATCACTGCCAACGTCGTCGCGCCCGGCCCGGTCGCAACCGACATGACCGCTGCGCTCGGCGAGAAGCGATTGGCCGAGCTCACCGGGGCCGTGCCACTCGGGCGGATGGCAACACCGCAAGAAGTCGCCGGAGTCGTAGCCTTTCTGGCATCCGACGACGCGGCCTACATCACAGGGGCGGTCATTCCCGTTGATGGCGGCCTCGGTATGGGTCACTGACCAATACTTGCAATGCAACCGGGGCCAGACAGCCCCATACTCAACAAACACGATGGAGACAACAAGTGGACCAGGAAAAGTTCGAGCGATTCAAGAAGTGCGCAGTCGACGTGTTGTCGGTGTCGCCTGAACAGGTGGTGCCGGAAGCCAGGTTCGCGGACGATCTCGACGCCGACAGCCTCGATGTCGTCGAGCTCGTCATGGCGCTCGAAGAGGAGTTCGGGGTCGAGATTCCCGAAGAGGAGCTGGAAGGCATCGACACCGTCGGCCAGGCCTACGAGCTGGTCGTCGGCAAGCTCTGATGCAAGGGCGTGGACGGCGCGTCGCCATCACCGGCTTCGGAGTGGTCGCGCCCTGCGGAATCGGAAAGGAAGCGTTTTGGCAGGGCCTCCTGGGCCCTGCCATCACCGGCACGAAATCGGTCACCTTCGCCGATTGGGATCCTTCGCCCTACTTCGACAGCCCGAAGGACTCTCGCCGTGCTGATCCCGTCGAGCAATTCGCAGTTGCCTCGGCGATGGAAGCGTTCCAACACGCCGGCCGGGCCGACGTCGACCCCCGTCGCTTCGGGGTGATCTACGGCACCGGAATCGGGGGCCTGCGCACGCTCGAAGAACAGGTCGAGCTGCGTCTCGCCAAGGGCGAACGCCGTGTGTCTCCATTCCTCGTTCCGATGATGATGGGCAACGCATCCGGCGCTGCCATCTCGATGCGCTACGGCCTCCAGGGACCGAACGAAACGATCTGCACGGCCTGCGCCGCTGCCACACACGCGATCGGCTACGCGGCACGACTCATTTCCTGGGACCGCTGCGATGCGGTGGTGACCGGGGGCTCCGAGGCCGCCGGCACGCTCACCTCGCTGGCTGGCTTCAACAACATGACAGCTCTCTCGACCTCGAGATCCAGCCGGCCGTTCGACAAGCACCGCGATGGCTTCGTGATGGGCGAGGGCTCGGCAACGTTCATTCTCGAGGCGTGGGAGGTGGCTCAGGCCCGCGGCGCAACCATCTACGGCGAAGTCCTCGGCGCCGCCAGCACCGCTGATGCCCATCACATCACCGCACCATCCCCGGGTGGCACGGGCGCGATTCATTGCATGCGTCTGGCCCTCGACGATGCCGGTCTCCAACCGGGCGACATCCGCCAGGTCAACGCGCACGGGACATCGACTCCGCTCAACGATGCTGCCGAGGCGGAAGCGGTCGAAGCCGTGTTCGGGCCAGATGGCCCACCGATCACCAGCATCAAAGGTGTCACGGGCCACCCACTGGGCGCCGCCGGGGCATTGGAAGCCGCAGCGGTACTGCTTTCTATCCAGCACCGGGTGATTCCGCCGACGGCCGGAACGACCGAGCTCTCCGAGGGCATGCGGATCGACGTCGTCATGCAGACACCGCGGGATTGGGAGCCGGGGCCCACGCTTTCCAACAACTTCGGCTTCGGTGGACATAACGGCTCGGTCATCATCGGGACGGGTGAGTAGCCGGAGCACCCGCGTCGACTGCCCAGCTTGGACCGGCGTGCAAACGGGGTTCGGTCGCCGATGGATCCTCGGCGAGTCCTCGAGGCCGGCGAGATCCTTGTCCGTTGCCAGCACACGCCCCTCGCTACGCGTCGACGAGAACGAACATCAGCTCGCATTCGCACGCTGTTGCCCCGTTGATCGCGGCCTTCCCGCTCCCTTTGCCGGCACGCGCCGACATCCGGCCGAGTTCGACGCTGAGTTCGAGCGTGTCGCCTGGAACGACCTGACGACGGAACCGGGCACGATCGAGCCCGCCGAATAGCGGCAGCTTGCCGGCAAAGCGCTCATCGGTCAACAGTGCGATCGCGCCCATCTGGGCAATCGCTTCGCACATCAAGACTCCCGGCAGCGTGGGGCGCCCCGGAAAGTGCCCGGCGAAGAACCATTCCGTGCCACTCAGGCGCCACAGTCCACTCGCGCGCACACCCGGTTCGAGTGACACAACCTCATCGACGAAGAGGAACGGCGGCCGATGGGCGATGACATCGCGCGGCTGCGGCAGACCGGTCATGGCTTGGCAGCGTCGAGATCGAGCAGTTCTGCCGTGGGAACGATATCACCGGGAGTGAGCATGGTGATCGAGGTTACCCGCATTGCTCGAGCCGTCCTGACTGTGCCGCGTTTGTCTGCAACAACGCAATCTCGACCACCTTGCGTGACGGAGTGACGGAGAGTGGTAGAAGTTCGCGAAATCTTTCGAGTCTTGCCCTCTTGTGAAACAAAGAGAGATGTGATATAAATACACTCGTTGACAAGGCGTGACGGCGGTTCCGGCGAGTGTGGGGTTCAAAATGAGTCCCCTGTTCGTTTGCCGCCGTTGATCCAATCTCACTGAAAGTGTTGAACTTCCCACGGAAAGGAATAACACAATGCGTGGTATCCTCGTTCGCCCTTGCTGATCCATCCGATTCCAAGCTCATCATCCCGAACTGTCTGTACTAATTGAAAGGTTCCCCACTCATGCGTGGCATCCTCGTTCGTCCCTGCTGATTGAGAAGGTTTCCGGTACTTCCTTCGTCGTTCATGCGTTCCGATCCTGAAGCCTGGGACCGTGACCGAAGAAGCCCCCACGAGGCCGAGCGTGGGCGTGATAGTGATTCGGAATGTTGCGCATGACGTCGTCGACGTAGTGGTCGAAACCGAAATGCGCCGCCACCACTGTCGCGAGATGTCGATGTAGATACGCCTTCACGTCGTCTGACGGCGCGTTGCTGTGCTCTCGCCAGACCACCATCGGCACGGCGCAGATCTCGCACTCCGCGATCCAGCACACGTCGTCCTCGTAGAACCACCGCGTGAGGCGGGCGGCTTCACACAGATCACAGTCGTTTGGTCGCATGTGTTGTTCGACTCCGAAGTAGGCATCGGCTGGTTGCATGGCGTGCCGACCGCAAGCCTAGAACGACCTGTACCGTCGGGGCTGCTCTGCTGACGAGACCCTCACATCCACGCGTCAAAGTTGGATGGCTGCTCGCACTTCCGCGACATAGTCGCCGACTGAATCTGGGCCGTGATCCATCAGACGACGCACGACGCTCGCGCCTTGGATCACTCCGTCGGCCACGGTGACGGCTTGAGCCGCCTGAGCCGCGTTCGACACGCCGACGCCGACGAGTACGGGCACGTCGGTGATCTTCTTCAGCCGGCCGGCCAGAGTCGTTGCCGAAGCGGCCAGCGAATCGCGCTCGCCGGTCACGCCGAGAAGGCCGACCGAATACACGAAACCGCGGGCCCGAGCGGTGATCCGGGGCAGCCGTTCGTCCGGCGCGGTCGGCGCCGCGAGCATCACGGTCTCGATCCCGGCGGCGTCCGCTGCCGCGCACCACGGTCCGGACTCCTCGAGCGGCAGGTCCGCCACGATCGCCGCACAGATGCCGGCGGCGTTGAGGAGATGGGCGAACCGCTCGTGGCCGGCGTGATGAACGGTGTTGTAGTAACACATGACAGCCAGCGGGATCCCGACATCCAACTCGCGCGCCCCGTCGAAGATGGTGTTGATGTTGACGCCGGCCTCGAGTGCGCGCTGCGACGCCTCCTGAATCACCGGACCGTCCATCACCGGATCCGAAAACGGCAACCCGATCTCGATCGCGTCAGCACCGGCATTCGCAGCGGCCCGGATGGCCTGCTGCCAGCCGTTCAGCCCGCCGGTGATGTAGGGCACCAACAACTTCCGTCGATCAGCACGCTTCGCCCGGAACTCGGTTTCCATCGTCCCGAAACCCATCAGCCCAGGATCTCCATCATCTGATCGACGTCCTTGTCGCCCCGCCCTGAAAGGTTCATCAGCACCACGTCGCCGCGCAACGAAGGTGCCTCGCGAACGATCCAAGCGAGCGCATGCGCTGATTCGAGCGCAGGGATGATGCCCTCCGATCGGGCCAACATCTGGAACGCGTCGATGACTTCGGCGTCGGTGACGCACGGGTACTCCGCACGGCCGATCGAGGAAAGGTAGGAGTGCTCGGGGCCGACGCCTGGATAGTCCAGTCCGGCAGAGATCGACGCGGCCTCCTGCACCTGGCCGTACTCGTCCTGCATCAGATAGCTGCGCATGCCGTGGACCACACCTGGCACACCACGCCCGACCGCCGCGCCGCCCGCCGGCTCGACCCCGACGAGGCGGGCCGGCGTGTCGACGAAGCCGCTGAAGATGCCGATTGCGTTGGAGCCACCGCCGACGCAGGCAACGACCGCGTCGGGCACGCCGCCGAGCAACTCCTGGCACTGCCGGTAGGCCTCGTCGCCCACAACGCGGTGGAACTCGCGCACCATCCACGGATACGGGTGCGGGCCCATCACCGACCCGAGGCAGTAGTGGGTTTCACCGACGCTGGCCACCCAGTCGCGCATCGCCTCGTTCACAGCGTCCTTGAGCGTGCGGCTGCCACTCTGAACGGCCTCGACCTCGGACCCGAGCAGCTTCATCCTGAACACGTTGAGCTCCTGGCGTTCGACATCGACGGCACCCATATAGACCTTGCACGTCATACCCAACAGCGCAGCAGCCGTGGCGCTTGCGACGCCGTGCTGACCGGCGCCGGTCTCGGCGACGAGACGCGTCTTGCCCATCCGCTTGGCGAGCAGCGCCTGTCCGAGCACGTTGTTGATCTTGTGCGAACCAGTGTGATTGAGGTCCTCGCGCTTGAGCAGCAGCCTCAAGCCGAGCCGACGACCGAGGTTGTGGCACTCGGTGATGATGCTGGGGCGCCCCGCATAGTCGCGCAGGAGGTGATCCAGCTCCGATCGGAACGATGGATCGGACCACGCGTTGCGGAACGCCAGCTCGAGCTCCTGGCACGCCGGCACCAGTGTCTCGGGCACGAACCGTCCACCAAACTCGCCAAAGCGACCCTCGGCAGAGGGCTCCGCCATGATCGAAACCATTCGTCCTTGCACAGGGCGTCCTTTCACAGTCTCCGGGCGGAGCTATTCGTCGTCGGCCCAGTCGTAGGGCATTTCATCCTGGCCCACATACTGCACCGGCGCCGCCCGGCGGGCACGCTCGATAAACGCTTTCACCTTGAGCGCGTCCTTCTTACCGGGCAATTTCTCGACGCCACTCGACACGTCGACACCCCACGGCTGCACCTGCTGCACCGCAGCGGCCACGTTGTCCGGTGTCAACCCGCCGGCCAGAATGAGCCGCGGACCATCGGGGACCTCGCCGGCCAACGACCAGTCGAACATCTGGCCCGACCCCGGTATGGCGGCGCCGACGAGGATCAGATCGGTGCCGAACTGATCGGCGCGACGCGCATCGGCAGTACCCGCCGCGAAGCCCTTGATGACCCAACGCACGTGCGCGGCAACCTCAGCGACATCGTCAGAAGTCTCGTGGCCGTCGAGCTGCGCCGCGCGGACGCCTGACCGATTGACAAGATCGATCACCCTGCTCGGGTGATCGTCGCGAAAGACGCCGACGGTCAGGATCTCCCGCGGGAGCCGGCGGGTGATGTCGTACACCTGTTGGGCAGCGATCTGGCGCGTGGAAGGCGCGAAGACGAAGCCGACAGCGTCGGCGCCCATCGCGATCGCGAGCAGGGCATCGTCTTCGTTGGTGATACCGCAGATCTTGACGAACATTCGGACTGCACGGTACCGCTGCGGCGGGGTGAATCTCAGCTTTACATCGTGCAGAGCGCGTCAACCGATGCGCATTTCGCGCAGAACCCCGGCCGGATCTGCGGCGGTCACCAGTGTCTCGCCGACGAGGACCGCGTGATACCCGGCCGCATGCAGCGCGCGGGCGTCGGCGGCATCGCGGACACCGCTCTCGGCGACCCTCACGAGATGATCGGGAATGAGTCTGGCCATCCGCGACGCGCGCTCGTGATCGACCTGGAAGCTGATCAGGTCGCGCTGGTTCACGCCGATCATCCGGGCACTGGCTGCGACGGCGGCGGCGAGCTCGGCTTCATCGTGGATCTCGACGAGCACCTCGATCCCAACCCGATCCGCGAGTGCGTGCAGATCGATGAGCTCGGCGGGAGACAGCGCGGCGGCGATCAATAGTACGCAATCCGCGCCCATCAGGCGCGCGTCGCACACATCGTGCGGACTCACGGTGAAGTCCTTGCGCAGCACCGGGAGAGACACGACAGACCTGGCCGCCTGGAGGTCGGCAACCGACCCGGCGAAGAACTCTTCGTCGGTCAGCACAGAAATCGCGGCAGCGCCGCCCTGCTCGTACGCCGTCGCAAGCCGGGCTGGATCCAGCTCCGCGTCGAGCGCACCCCTGGACGGCGAACGTCGCTTGATCTCGCTGATCACCGCGAGCTCGCCGAGGTCGGCGGCGCGGCGCAGCGAGGCGGCGAACGGACGCACCGGCGGGCGGCCCGACGCGGCTTCGATGAGGCCGGGCAACGAACGGCAATCCGCTGCCGCGATCTCGCGGTGGCGATCGAGGATCCGGTCCAGGTAGGTGACCATGCGGGTCCGACGCTATCTCCGCGAACATCCAGGTGGCCTGCCGTGCGAAACATCGAACAGTCGATGCCAGTACAAACGTGACCGAGTGCAACGATGTGTGCGTGGTCGCTGAACAAACGCTGATCGTCATCGAAGACGACGAGAACATTGCCGATTTGCTGGACACATATCTGCGCACCGCCGGGTTCCGGGTACTGCTCGCGCCGTCGGGTGAGCGTGGCCTCGAACTGATCGACCAGCACTCGCCGGTGCTCGCGATCCTCGA
The DNA here is from genome assembly GCA_025358125.1 of Actinomycetes bacterium. Lineage (GTDB taxonomy): Bacteria > Actinomycetota > Acidimicrobiia > Acidimicrobiales > Ilumatobacteraceae > WLMZ01. Next base: position 46,446 of record JANYKS010000023.1, on the reverse strand, counting down.
CATCGGTCTGCCGGGCATGGATGGTTTCGACGTCTGTCGCCGGATCCGAGAGCGGGCCGCCATGCCGGTGCTGTTCCTCACCGCGCGCGACGGCGAGATCGACCGTGTTCTCGGTCTCGAACTCGGAGCAGACGACTACGTCACCAAACCGTTCTCGCCGAGGGAGGTCGTTGCTCGCGTCAAGGCCATCCTGCGCAGAGGCGAGTCGCCGGCGCCCTCTGACGCAACGGTGCTCAAGATCGGCGACGATTTCGAGGTCGATCTCTCACGCCGTGAGGTTCGCGTCAAGGGTGAGCCGGTCGGACTCGCGACTCGCGAATTCGACTTGGTTGCCCATCTTGCCCACAACCAGGGCCTCGCCCTATCACGTCAGCAACTGCTCGACAGCGTGTGGGGCGCCGACTGGTACGGCGATGACCGCACCGTGGATGTGCACGTACGCCAACTGCGGAGAAAGCTCGGCGACGACCTGCCCCTCGCAACGGTCTGGGGCATCGGCTACCGGCTCGGATAACACTTTCCTCACATCAACCAGCGAGGCTGAGAACTGCTATGACCCGTCGGCTCGTTTTGGTGATCGCGTCCGTCGTGATCGCCACCCTCGTGCTCGCGGGTCTCGGCACGATCGTTGTCGGCAATGTACGGGCGAGGCACACGACCGAAGTTGAGCTACGTCGCCAGGCGACCGAAGTCGCCACCAACCTCGATCAGGTGCTGGACAACAGCACCACCACCGACAATCCGGCCGCACTGCGGAGACGGCTGAGGCTGTTGAACGGCTTCCGCAGGGCGCTCAAGCTCGACGGTCTCGCCTTCTTGACCGTTCGCAACGACGGAACGCTCACTGGCGACGACCTCCCTGGCGGGCTGACCCTCGATCAACTGCCCGTCGGGCGCCTCGCGAACCTGCATCCCGTCAGCGGCAACAGCGGCAACCTCGTGTTCGCAGCCGCCCCCGCACGGTTGCCGAACGGGGGTGTGATCGTGGTCGTGGTCTCACGGCAGGCCAACTCCGGGCTCACGGCATCGCTGCGAACGTTCATCCTGGCAGGGCTTGCGACATTGGCGATCGGCGTCGGCGTGGCGGTCATCCTCGGACGTCGCCTCGCGCGACCGATCCGCGAGGCCAGCGAGGCCGCAATGGGAATCGCACGCGGCGAGCTCTCGACGCGCCTGCCACAACCGCCACCGCAGAACCACGACGAACTGTCCGAGCTTGCCCGCTCGGTGAACGCGATGGCGACCGAGCTCGAACGGGCGCGGGTGCTCGAGCAGCAGTTCCTGCTTTCGGTCTCCCATGACCTGCGTACCCCGCTGACCTCGATCCGCGGATATGCGGAGGCGATCAGCGATGGAGCGGCCGATCCGCAGCGATCGGCGGCGATCATCCGGGGCGAGGCCCGCCGGCTGGAGCGTCTCGTGGCCGACTTGCTCGATCTCGCCAAGCTGCGAGCCAAATCTTTCTCACTGCGCCCAGAACGACTGGACCTCGTGGCGCTCGCCGCTGTGGCGAGCGACGGCTTCCAAATCGACGCCGACGAGCGCAATATTCGGATCGAGCGAGTTGGCGGCGGTCATCTCGCCGTGTCGGCGGATCACGACCGGCTCGCTCAGGTGGCAGCGAACCTGCTCGAGAACGCTCTCAAATACGCGCGGACCGAAGTCTTGGTGACGACGTCGCAGGACGGTCTGTGGGCAGTGCTTTCCGTCGACGATGATGGTCCCGGCATCGATGCTGCCGATCTCGCCCACGTCTTCGATCGCCTGTACGTGGCAAGGTCGCAGCCATCGCGCCGGGAGAGCTCGAGCGGCCTCGGCCTGGCGATCGTCAAAGAACTCGTCGAGGCGATGGGCGGCCATGTCGTCGCGGCGCGGTCGACGATCGGTGGCGCCCGGCTCGCGCTGCGGCTGCCGCTGCAGCCACCGGCTCCGTAGCCCCTCTTCGAGCCGGGATCCACGGACTGCTGAGAGTCCACATTGGGGCGCCCTGGGGTCGGCGCGGATCAGCCGAACGATTTGCTTGCCGATGTCGCCGGTGACGACGGATCGCACCGGGCGGCTGAGAGGTGCGTCGCCGATCGGTTCCGCGCCGGTCGGCAGCAGCCGGCGCCCCCTCTCGGACCGGGAGAACACGTCGCGTCAGATCTCCTCGACAGCGCCCGTCATCGACATCTCGCGCAGCTTGAACTTCTGGATCTTCCCCGAGCCGGTGAGTGGGAACTGCTCGACCACGTACCAGTGACGGGGCGCTTTGTGAGGTGCGAGGTGCTCGCGCACGTACTCGAACAGTTCGGCCTTGACGATGGTCATGCCGGGAGCGGCGCGGATGAACGCGCCGACCTGTTCTCCCCACTTGTCATCAGGGATGCCGACCACGGCAACGTCGCCTACGGCGGGATGAGCGAACAGCACCTCTTCGAGTTCGCGCGGGTAGATGTTCTCACCGCCACGGATGATCATGTCCTTCAGGCGGCCCTCGACGGTGAGGTAGCCGCGTTCGTCCATCGCACACAGATCCCCGGTGTGCAACCAGCCATCGGCATCGATCGCCGCTGACGTCGATTCCGGGTGTTCGAGCAGTGCGACGAGCATGGTTGGCACCACCATGAGGGCGTGCACGCCGTGACGCTCCATGACTTGGAGCACCAATCCGGGTTCGAACGCCTCGACGAGCACCTGCGTCGCCAGCTTCGACACCGCCCCGAGCACGCAGAGGACGCAGCCGGCGGTGTGGAACAGCGGCATCGCGGTCAACGTGACATCGCCGTCGCGTACACCCGCGCGTTCGAGGACGTGGGCACCGTTGTTGACGAGGCCGCGATGGTGGAGCACGGCACCCTTCGGGAACCCGGTGGTCCCCGACGTGTACTGGATCATCACCGCATCGAGCGGATCGATGTCCGGAAGCTTGATCGTGGGATCGTCGCCAGCGGCCACGAACTCGTCCCACTGATCGAACCGGATCACGCCGCGCAGCTCAGGGCAGCTCTGCATCACCTCCCTCAACGGTTGCCAGCATCGGGTTGCCACGGAACTCCGGGATCACGACGATGCCGGCAGCTCGGGACTGGTTCAGCACGTACTCGAGCTCACTCGCCCGGAACGCCGGGTTCACGGTCACGAGCACCAATCCGGCCATCGCTGCACCGAACTCGAGGACGACCCACTCCGGAATGTTCCGTGCCCAGACCGCGAGGCGCTCGCCAGGCGCGAACCTCTGTGCTAGCGCGCGTGCGGTGCGCAGCGCGTCGGCGTGGAGCTCGGCGTAGGTCCACTGCCGGGACGCCGACGGATCGCGGGTGCCGGTGACCAGCGCGACATGGTCCGGTGCCCGTTCGGCCGCCCAGGCGAGGAGTTCGCCAATCGTGTCGTCGCGGAGCGGCGGCTCGGCTCGACCCGAGGTGTGCGAGACGGTCAACATCATGGCCATCCCCCTCTCGGGAGCAGCCCATCGCTCACCGGTTTGGTGAATGTAACACGAGCAGGGCGAGCGACGGGGCGCCGTCCCTTCGGGATGTTGGCCCGACGAAACCTCGCGGGAAACGTGACCTGGAGTCCGCCGGGCAACCAGGCGTCAACCAAGCCCGAACCTAGCCGAGGTTCATGGGATGATTTTGGAGACGGTGTTGCTGCCGTAGTTGGCGACCCAGATGTTGGTGCCATCGAACGCGACCCCTCTCGGGCCGGTGCCGGTGGTGTCGTTGGTCGGTGTGCCCGGTGCGACCCCGTTCGGGTTGATCTTGGACACCGCGTTGCCGCCGCCGTTGGTGACCCAGATGTTGATGCCATCGAACGCAACCCCGTACGGGCGGCTCAGGGGCGGGTCGGCTGGAAGCGTCAGAGCTTGTCGAGATTCATTTGGGTGCGGCTGTTGTGAAGGTGCGTAGCGACCTGCGGTTTTATCTTTGAGGGCTCGAGCGAGGTCGTGGTTGGGCGGTGCTTCGAAGAAGGTCGGCAGCCGCGAGCCGATGCTTCGTGGAACGTTGTTCACGATGCGCCGCAAGTGCGGCAAGCCGACCTGCCGGTGTGTCAACGGCGAGACGCATGAGAGCCCTGCTTTGGCGTTCCCCGTCGCGTTCCTGCTGAGCGATGCGCCGTTCCGGTACGGCGATTCGGCGATCGGGCTGCTCGGCCTGGCGGGCGCGGCAGGTGCGCTCTGCGCAAGCGTCGCCGGACGGTTATCTGATCGCGGCCTGGCCCGCATCGAGCGCATCGGCGCGGCGGCATCGATCGCCGGATCGTTCGGCATCCTCTGGTTGGGGCGCAGCTCGATCGTCCTGGCCATCGTCGGGGTGCTCGTGCTCGACGTCGGCGTGCAGGGCGTGCAGGTGCTCAACCAGAGCACCCTCTACGAGCTCGTCCCCGGGGCACGCAGCCGGATCAACGGGGTCTACATGACGACCTACTTCATCGGCGGGGCACTGGGTTCGGCCGGTGGCGCGTTCGCCTACGACCACAGAGGCTGGCGAACGGTGTGCATTCTCGGCGCCGCACTCGGTCTTGTCGCGCTGACCCAGGCGGCCCGGCCGGAACAGGTGGAATCTGGGCGGCCGGAATCAGGAAACAGGGCTGAAACATGACACTCGTATGATCGCAGCATGCTGCTCTCCCCGCATGAACAAGAGCGTCTGCTCGTGCACGTTGCGGCCCAGGTCGCGCTGGCCCGCCAGGCCCGCGGCCTCCGCCTGAACCACCCCGAAGCGGTCGCCATCCTGACCTCGTGGGTGTACGAGGCTGCCCGTGACGGTCGCACCGTGGTGGACTTGATGGATGCCGGTACTCGAGTGCTGACCCGGGCCGATGTGATGGATGGCGTTGCCGAACTGATCGACGAGGTGCAGATCGAAGCAACCTTCCCCGACGGCACCAAGCTGGTCACGCTGCACCAGCCGATCCGATGAAGGCCGATCCGATGATCCCGGGCGATATCTTCGGCCCGGTGGGCACGCTCGTGCTCAACGCCGGGGCGGTCGCCGTGCAGGTGGCCGTGATGAACACCGCCGACCGCCCGATCCAGGTGGGCTCGCACTACCACTTCGCCGAGGCCAACCCCGGGCTGTCATTCGATCGCGATGCTGCGTACGGCCGGCGTCTCGACATCCCGGCCGGCACCTCGGTGCGCTTCGAGCCGGGCATCGGCCGGACCGTGGATCTCATCCCGCTGCGTGGGGCGAGAATCGTGGCCGGCCTGCGCAACCAGGTCGCCGGGCCACTGGACCGGGTGGGGGACGATCATGGTTGAGATCGATCGTCAGCGTTACCGCCGGCTCTATGGGCCCACAGCCGGAGACCGGGTGCGCCTGGCCGACACCAACCTTGTCATCGAAGTCGAGCGCGATCTGTGCTTCGGCGGGGAAGAGGCAGTGTTCGGCGGCGGCAAGGTGATCCGCGAGTCGATGGGCCAGTCGACGCGCACTCGCGCCGGCACGGCCACCGAGCCGGGCACGCCCGATCTCGTCATCACCGGCGTGGTGATCCTCGATCACTGGGGGATCATCAAAGCCGACATCGGCGTGCGCGATGGCCGCATCGTCGGCATCGGCAAGGCGGGCAACCCGGACACGATGGACGGTGTGGACCCAGCGCTCGTGATCGGCCCGTCGACCGAGATCATGTCGGGCAACGGCAAGATCGTGACGGCCGGCGCGATCGACTACCACGTCCACCTGATCTGCCCGCAGATCATCGAAGAGGGCCTGGCGTCGGGCATCACCACGATGGTCGGCGGCGGCACCGGGCCGGCCGACGGCACCAAGGCCACGACCGTCACGCCCGGGGCGTGGTACCTCGAACGCATGCACTACGCGCTCGATGGCTGGCCGATGAACTTCCTGCTCCTCGGCAAGGGCAACACCGTCTCGGCCGAGGGCATGTGGGAGCAGTTGCGCGGCGGGGCCGGCGGCTTCAAGCTGCACGAGGACTGGGGCACCACGCCAGCGGTGATCGATGCCTGCTTGACCGTGGCCGATCAGTCCGGGGTGCAGGTGGCGATCCACACCGACACGCTCAACGAGGCCGGGTTCGTGGAATCGACGATGGCGGCCATCGCCGGGCGGGCCATTCACACGTACCACACCGAGGGTGCCGGTGGCGGCCACGCGCCGGACATCATCACGGTTGCCTCGCACCTCAACGTGTTGCCGTCGTCCACCAATCCCACCCGCCCGCACACGGTGAACACCCTGGCCGAGCACCTCGACATGCTGATGGTCTGCCACCACCTCAACTCGAGCGTGCCCGAGGACCTCGCGTTCGCGGAGAGCCGGATTCGTCCGTCCACCATCGCAGCCGAAGACGTGCTGCACGACATGGGTGCGATCTCGATCATCGGCAGCGATTCCCAGGCCATGGGCCGCGTCGGCGAGGTGATCATGCGCACCTGGCAGACCGCGCACGTGATGAAGGATCGCCGCGGCGCGCTCACCGGCGATGGCGAGGCAGACAACTACCGTGCCCGTCGCTACGTGGCCAAGTACACGATCTGTCCGGCGGTCGCCCACGGTCTGCAGGGCGAGGTCGGCTCGATCGAGATCGGCAAGCTGGCCGATCTGGTGCTGTGGGATCCACGCTTCTTCGGGGTGCGCGCCCATGCCGTGCTCAAGGGCGGGATGATCGCCTGGGCCCAGATGGGCGATGCCAATGCCTCGATCCCCACGCCCCAGCCGGTGTTCCCGCGGCCGATGTTCGGTGCGAGCCCGCGTGTCGCAGCCGCATCGAGCCTCACATTCGTCTCCCAGGCCGCGCTCGACGACGGCCTGTCCGAACGGCTCGGTCTCGGCCGCCGGCTCGTTGCCGTGGAGAACACCCGAGCGCTCACCAAGAACGATCTGCCCGAGAACGATGCCCGCCCGCAGATCACAGTCGACCCCGATTCGTTCACGGTGCGCATCGATGGAGAGGTCATCGAAGAACACCCCGCCACCGAGCTGCCGCTCGCCCAGCGCTACTTCTTGTTCTGATGGCCACGGGCATGAATGCAGCGCTGCTGTTGTTGGCCGACGGCCGCTTCCCATCGGGCGGGCACGCCCACTCAGCGGGTGCCGAGCCAGCGGTGGGCGTCGGTGACATCAACGATCAGGCATCGCTGCGCGAGTTCGTGCTCGGCCGGCTGCAGACCAACGGTCTCGTCGATGCAGCGTTCGCAGCAGCGGTATGCGCTCGCTGCGCCGGTGACGGCATCGTGCCGTGGTCGCAGTTGGAGGCCGAGTACCTGGCCCGCACCGGGTCGCCGCGCCTGCGCACGGCCAGCCGAACCCTTGGCCGGCAGCTGTTGCGCGGCGGACAGCGGGCCTTTCCGTCAGCGCGCGCCGAGGAAGCAGTGGCCGCTCTCGGCACCTCGATCCCGCAGCCGATCGTGATGGGCATCATCGCCGCGGCAGCCGGCTGCGCAGCCGCCGAAGCCGCGCTGTGCGAGCTGCACCACCTGGTTGGCTCGCTGACCTCGGCCGGGGTGCGCCTGCTCGGGCTCGACCCGTTCGAGATCGCCGCATTCGGGGCCGCTCTCGTTCCGGAACTGGAACGCCTGGCCGCGCTCGCGGCCACCACCGCCGACGTCGATCCGGCAGAACTGCCGGCCGATGTCGCACTCCTCAACGACGTGCTCGCCGAGCACCACAGCACCTGGGAGGTGAGGCTCTTTGCCTCCTGATCACCAACCATCGTCCACCGATCTCGGCGGGCACCAGCATCACCATCATCACGACCACGAACATCTCGAGACGCCCGCCGATCCGCGCGGCCGGCCGTTGCGAATCGGCATCGGCGGGCCGGTCGGCAGCGGCAAGATGGCGCTGGTGGCTGCACTCTGCCGCCTGCTCGCCGAGCGGGTCTCGATGGTGGTGGTCACCAACGACATCTTCACTACCGAAGATGCCGAGGCCTTGCGGCGGATGGCTGTGCTGGCCGACGACCGCATCGTGGCCGTGGAGACCGGGGCCTGTCCGCACACCGCGATCCGCGATGACATCTCGGCCAACCTCGACGCGCTCGAGCAGCTCGAGGCAGCGCACCCGGGCGTGGAGCTCAGCCTGCTGGAGAGCGGTGGCGACAACCTCACCGCGATCTTCTCCCGGGCCCTCGTCGATCAACAGGTGTTCGTCATCGATGTCGCGGGTGGCGACAAGGTGCCGCGCAAGGGCGGACCCGGCGTGACCACGGCCGATCTGCTGGTGATCAACAAGACCGATCTCGCACCCCTCGTACACGCCGATCTCAGTGTGATGGATCGCGATGCACGCGCCCGGCGTGGCGAACTGCCGATCGCGTTCACGTCATTGGTCCAGCCCGACGGCGCCACCGCGGTGGCCGAGTGGGTGCTTGCCCGGCTCGCCGCCTGGCGCTGATGGATGCAGCCGCGCGCCTGGTGGTGGGCCTCGACGGGCGCGGCCACACCGTGCCGAGCACATTGCGCGGCGAAGCGCCACTGCTCATGCGCGTTACCGAAGCCGGCAGGCGCCTGCAGGTGCATCTGGTAGGCGGCGCGGCCGGCCCTCTGGGCGGCGACCGGCTCGATCTGTCGGTGGCCGTCGGCCCGGGTGCCGCGCTCGCGATGCGCTCGGTGGCGGCCACGCTGGTGCAACCGGGCACGTGCTGCGCGTCAGCGTCTCGCGCCTCTGTCACCGCCGAGGTCGCCGGTGGGGCAACGCTGGACTGGTGGCCAGAGCCGCTGGTGTCGGTGATGGGCAGCGATCACACCCAGATCACCACCGTGCAGATCGCCGACGATTCGGCGACCGTGCGCTGGGTGGATGAGGTGGTGCTCGGCCGCCACGACGAGGCCGGCGGGCGACTGACCATGCAACAGCGGATCACGGTCGGTGGGTCTCCCGTGCTGCACCACACGGTGGCGTTCGGTCCAGCAACGGCCGGCACAGGGCGCCACGGAAGCGGTCGGATCGCTGTGACCGGTGTCCTGATCGGCCGACCCGCCCGAACATCGGCGGCTGTGATCGAATCCGATCACCGAGTTGTCCGCTACCCGATCTCGCCCACGTGTACGGCGTGGATCGCCCTCGCGGATTCGCTGGACGTCGCCCGCCGAGCGCTCGCCGACCTCGGTATGGGCAGCTGCGCAATTGACGAACCCGAGACCCCGACGTGAGAATTCATTGATAGAACCCATAGCGATGTCCGACTCACTCGTCTCCGTGCGCGACGTGACCAAGACGTTCCACCAGCGGGGCCGCCGGGTCCAGGCGCTGGAGCACGTGGATCTCGACATCCGGCGCGGCGAGTTCGTCAGCCTGCTCGGTCCCAGCGGCTGCGGCAAGTCCACTCTGCTGCGCATCATCGACGGCCTGCACGAGTCGTCGACAGCTACCGTGACCGTCAACGGGCCCGACGCCGAACACGGCCCGCGCCGCGAAGCAGTACGGCCTAGTCCCGCAGTCTCTGCGTTGGTGCCGTGGCGGACCGTTGCCCAGAACGTTCGCTTCCTCACCAGGCTGCACCGCGGGGCCGCCACCCACCCGGTGACGAGCGACGACGAGATCGATGGCCTGCTCTCGGCCGTCGGGCTGTCGGCCTTTGCCAGGGCCTACCCGCACGAGCTGTCGGGCGGCATGCAGCAGCGGGCCTCGCTGGTGCGCGCGTTCGCGCTCGGCGCGCCGATCCTGTTGATGGATGAACCATTCGCGGCGCTCGACGAGATCACGCGCGCCGACATGCGCTACCTGCTGCTCGAGCTGTGGGGCCGGATCAACTCCACCGTCGTGTTCGTCACGCATTCCGTGACGGAAGCGGCGATCTTGTCGGATCGAGTCGTGGTGATGGCCGCCCGCCCGGGTCGCATCGCCAGCGAGCGCGAGGTCGCACTCGCCCGACCGCGCACACCGGAGATGGAGGACTCGGCCGAGTTCCACGAGATCGTCCGAGTGCTGCGCGCCGATCTGAGAGCACATCACGAGCGCTGAGCGTCGGCGACATCCCTCGCATGGCATCGCTCGGCGCCGCCACTTTCTCGTCCGATGCCGGCCCAGATGCCGGGCCAGATCCCGCGGCACCGCGCTCGAACGGCCGACGGATCATGGCCATCGCGGCGCCGGTCATCGGCGTGGTCGCGTTCTTCCTGATCTGGCAGTTCGGGGTGAAGGTGTTCGACATCAAGAAGTACGTCCTGCCGCGGCCATCGGACATCCTGTCCAGCATCAACGGTGACAAGTCGTTCTACATCCGCAACGCGCGCACCACCATGTGGGAGGCCTTCCTCGGGTTCGCGATTGCGTTCGTCCTCGCCCTGGTCGCGGCCACGGTCATTGCCCACTCTCGCTTCATCGAGCGCGCCGTGCTTCCACTCAGCTTCGGTCTGATCTACACCTCGAAGTCGTTCGCGGCCGAGCACCCCACTGCGGTGGAGGACTTCACCCGCGCCGCGCTGCACGGCATGGAAGACGCCATCGCTGATCCCGCAGGCGCTGTTGCGATCTCGGTCAAGGCCATCGATGCGGCCGGCAACCAGAACTACCTCACCGAGCAGGGCGAGTTGTTCCGCTGGAAGGCTGAGCTCGCGGTCGTGCAGGAGAGCACCCCAACGGGCTAGCCGGTCGGTCTGATCGATCCCGCCGTGTTCGACAACGAGTACGCCGCGTATGTGGCAGCGGGCGTGTGGCCCGACGGAGCACCGACCGACGCAAAGTACTACGACGCGGCACTCGCCAAGTCGCTGTACGGCGCCGACGGCAAGGTCATCTGGCCCGCCAGTTGAGAGCATTCGTCCAGCGCGGTTTGCCGCACATCGCCGGGATGGATGTGTCCGGTGTGGTGGTGCGCGCGCCGATGATCTGGCGCCCACGGCGGGGCCGCCGCTCGGAGCCCGGGTGCTGGTCGATCCGGTGAGCGCCTGCGGTGTGTGCGAGCGCTGCGCCAAAGGACTCGCCCCGTACTGCGAGAACCTGCGCACCATCGGCTCCACGTCGGCCCGGCGCTGTTCCGCTAATCGATCGCCTCGCTGGCGATCGGCCGGCGGATGGTGTTCTGCGGCACCACCACCGGCAACGAGGCCATGCTGTCGCTGACTGATGTGTACCACTGGGGTCGTTCGCTGATCGGCGCCGGCGGCTATCAAGCCGCTGACTTCCCACTGATGCTGGCGGCGATGGCTGCTGCTGGCAGCTCGCAGCCGGTGGTCGACAGCGTGTGGCCGTTCGAGCGACTGCTCGATGCGCGGCGGGCAATGCAGCACGGCAACTTCTTCGGCAAGATCATGATCGAGTTCTGACGTCTCGCAGCTTGTGACGCAGGTCCCTTCCGGCTGATCGCCGATGCGGACACGATCACATGCATGGAATCCCCGAACGCAAGTCTCGACGCCTTGGTGCCCGCTGCGATTGCCCGAAAGGCAGTGGATCTCGGGGTTGCCAAGACCGACATGGAGTTTCTCCGGCTGTTCGCCCTCGCCGTACTGGCGGGGGCCTTCATCGCTCTTGGCGCGCTGTTCTCCACGGTCGTGACCGCCGGCGGCGGTCTCGCGCCGGGCGTCAGTCGGCTGCTCGGCGGCACCGTGTTCGCGCTCGGCCTCATCCTGGTGGTGGTCGGCGGTGCCGAGTTGTTCGCCGGCAACACCCTCGTCATCGCCTTCGCCAGTCGTCGGGTACGTGTGACGCGGCTGCTGCGGAACTGGGTCATCGTGTACGCCGGCAACGTCGTCGGCGCGGTGGGGACAGCGTTGCTGGTGGTGCTGTCCAGGCGGCTCGAGGCGGGCGATGGGTCGGTTGGTCTGCGTGCGCTGGACATTGCGAGCGCCAAGACAGCGCTGGCTGTCCCCGATGCGTTCGTCTCGGGCATCCTCGCCAACGCCTTGGTCTGCCTCGCCGTGTGGATGTCGATGTCGGCGCGGTCGGTCACCGACAAGGTCGTCGCCGTCGTGCCACCGGTCGCGGCCTTCGTCGCCGCTGGATTCGAGCACAGCATCGCCAACCTCTACTTCGTCCCGGTGGCGTTGTTCCATCGGCTGTTCGCTCGGCAGAGCTTCTGGAACGACAGCTCGACGACGGCAGATCAGTACAGAGCCATCACCTGATCGCGGTTCATCACCCGCAAACCGGCCCCGGTCACGCTCGGCAACATCGTCGGTGGCGGGCTGCTCGTCGGACTCACCTACTGGTTTGACTACCTCCGCCCATCCGATGAGTCACGTTCTCCAGATCGAAACACGTAGAAACACCACGTTCACATGATCCTTCTACCTTGACGCGATGCCCCTCGACATCACTGCTGCTGTGCCCCCGCGTGCGTCTGGCGCCCGTCACCATCTGCCGGCCACGCCGGAGACCGTGTACTGGGGTTACATCGATCGCGACGAGCCGCCGCGCCTGACGGTGCGCAGCGGTGACATCATCGAGATCGAAGCCATCACCCATCACGCGGGCGACGCGCCTGATCTGCTGATGGACGACGGCATCCGCGCGATCTGGGCCGGAATCGACGAAGCCGATCGTGGTCCGGGTGTGCACATCCTCACTGGGCCCGTCGCTGTCGAAGGCGCCGAGGTCGGTGACACGCTGGTGGTGCGCATCCTCGACATGAAGCCGCGCCTCGCGCACGGGTCTAACTGTGCAGCCAACTGGGGTCTGCTCTACAAGACCTTCGCCAAGGAGCGGATCACCATCTACGGGCTCGACGAGATGGGCCCCGACTTCTGCGCGCATGCCCACCCCAGGTTCGCGTTCGACTTCACCGCGCGGCCGATGTACGACCTTCCCGGCGTGATCAGCGAGCCCGATCCAGCGGCTCGTCAACCCTTCAGCCGTGCGGTCAGTGTGCCGGTGCGCCCGCACTTCGGGGTGATGGGCGTGGCCCCTGCCGAGAGCGGCCGCCTGTCGTCGATCCCACCCGGCGTCTTCGGCGGCAACGTCGACAACTGGCGGGTCGGGCCCGGAGCCACGATGTGCTACCCGGTGCTCGCCCCCGGCGGCAACCTGTTCGTCGGCGACCCGCACTTCGCCCAGGGCGACGGCGAGATCTGCGGCACCGCCATCGAGGCATCACTCGACGCCACCATCCAGGTGTCGGTGCTGAAGGGCATCGGCAACACTGCTCCACTGCTGGAGGCCGCCAGCCACTGGTACACGCATGGCTTCGGCCCCGACCTCGATGAGGCGATGACGATGGCGGCCGAGCAGATGCTCTGGCTGATGCAGACCCACCTCGGCCTCAGCGCTGACGATGCATACTCGCTGTCGTCGGTGGCGATGGACCTCGGCGTCACCCAGGTGGTCGACGGCACCCTCGGCTGTCACGCCGGCATCGCCCGCAACATCTTCATCTAACAGGCGCGCAGACTTGGTCTGACCAAAGCTTGCGCACCCCCTCACGTTGGCTATGGTCTGACCATCAGTCCAAGAGGAGCAATGTGCCAATCACTGGCATGAACCATGCAGTGTTGTACGTGCGTGATGCACGGCGCACGCAACAGTTCTACGAAGAGGTCCTCGGCTTCTCCCACGATCATCGACCACCCCACTGGCGGGTACGTGTTCATGCGTGCTCAAGCGTCGGCGAACCACCACGACATCGCGTTCTTCTCGATCGGCGAGCAGACCGCGGCCAGCGAGGCCGGACGGCGCACCGTCGGGATGTACGTGGTCGAAGAAGGTCGGCAGCCGCGAGCCGCTGCTTCGTGGAACGTTGTTCGCGATTCGTCAGCGATCGCGTTGCTCAGAGCATTCGAGCCTGACAGCGAATCCGCCGGATCGAGTTGACCAGAGTTGACGTTCTGATAGGTTGGTCGCATGTCAGCAACCCTTCGCGAGGTCCTCGATCGAGTCGCGGCAACCATTGGACCAACGTTCGCAGCCGAGGACGCCGATCGGGTCGCCGAGGCAATGGTTCGCGCCGCACGCGCTGAAACCGCCAATGATGAATATCCGAACGGCGCAACGATGGCCCGCATCCTCGGGACATCGAAACAGAACATCCAACAACGCGCTGCCCGCGGCACACTGCTCCACATCGCCGACGAGCAAGGTGTCCGCTACCCGCTCTGGCAACTCGTCGACGGCGCCGTCCCAGCTGCCATTGGCCGCTTTACCTCAGAAGCGCACCATCGTGGCATCAACGACACAGTGCTCGTCCGCTGGCTGGAAGCCGACCCAGATCGGATCGCCCAGTTCCGCGCCGGAAACTTGGTCGAACTGGCTGAGCAGCTGCCGACGGACCACGTCGTGATCGCTCGCCGTCGAGTACGCGGGCCGGCGAGCGCGATCACCGACGAGCGCCCGACCGTGCGCCGCGCATCCAGGGTCTGAGCAGACGCGTTGTTCGAGTGGGCGACGACCATCGACGAAGCACTCGTCGAGATCGGTCGTTGGGCATCCTCCCTACCGGGTGACATTCCGGTGGACGCAGCCGACCGCGACGACGGCATCACGGAGGTGACAGTAAACGGCGTTCTGATCTCATAGGGGTTCGGCTGCCCGGGTCCCTGCAGCTGTTCGAGGGCGACGGCACAGTGGATGTTCGTAGCTACCGATTCGACGTCCGCAACGAACCATCACTCGTTTGGCGACACGACTGTCATCCCGGCCACGAGCACGAGCCTCGGATGACAGGGCCCGAGCATCAGCACGTTCGAATCGGCCGAACCGAGAGAAGGATCCCGGCAAGGCTGCAGACGTTGGAGTCGCTCAGAGCCAAACTCGTCGGGACAAACGTGCGACACGCGGTCCGGAAATAGGCCGAACATCTTTGGCGAGGGCCCCCAGCAGCGGCATCCGCCCGACGTTCGAAGTGGTGCCGTCCGGCGCTTGCAATTGGCAACGCCGCTCCTTCCTCCCTTGTTCGTCACCATTCGCTGATCTGTGAATCCCGTTGACGATGGTCGGGCGCCGATTGGGGCGTGGCCGACCATCATGGCGGAATGGTCACCGAACATGAGCTGATCGCGGGTCGACGGAGCGTTCGCGACCACGGCGCAGGCGATGCCGAGCTGGACCGACCCTCACCCAGACCGACAACCAAGCGATGAGGAGTATTCGCGGGTGTCCGATCCGACAAAGTGGCGGATCGTCGGAGCCCGGGCCGATTCGTGGCTCACGGCGCTGGACAAAACCGAACTCGCCGCCGTCGAAGCCACTGGGCACGTCGACTGGCGGCTGCCGCCCAAGACAGTACTGTCCCGCTGTACGTGCGTCACGCCGTACGTGTCGACCGCGCTCCCGCTGATCGTGGCTCGTAGCCGGCTCGGGACCGTGGACGACGCCGGAGTTACGCTCGGCGTGGGCCATCCGGCCGTGTGCGTTGGATGGATCCCGGACTGCGGATGCGATGCGTGCGACAGCGGTTCCCAAGACGTTCTCGACGAGCTCGACCGCTACATCCCTTGGCGTTGTGTCAGGTGAGTCGCGGCCGTTGTGGCTCTCTGGCGAACGCGAAATCATCGTCGTTGGTAACGGCGACGCAATGCACACCTCCGGAATCTTCCGCGACGGTGAAGTCCAATCCATCCTCGCCAATCCTTCCGGCTGGCTCGACTACTCCGGACCGTCCTGGCTCACCGAACAATGACGGCTCGGTCCGGCACTCGCCATCAACAGCGCGCTCCGACCAGGGATGTTCCAGAGCCAACCATTCGGACTGAGCCGGGACAGCGCAGCCATCCCCACTGCAGCGGCGCTCCAGGCGCAAACGCCGAGACGCCGTTCGGTGCGCTCGTCGGCAGCGCGGCCGCCGTCGTTCTGCGCCGCGCGTTCTGTGCTCTGCATTCACCAAAGCCGGGGCGGTTCAACGTGTCGTGAGGAGGACCACGTCGTCGCCGGCCGGATCAGAGCCCGCAATGTCGATCCCTGGGGCTGGCGGTTTTCGTGCCGAAGCCCGCCGATAGCCTCGCCGCGGTGTTGAGGTCAATCGATCTGGATGATGTCGCAGTGGCCGAACGAGTTGTCGAGATTCAGTACGCTGCGTATCGGGTCGAGGCTGACATAATCGGCTTCGACGGGATTCCGCCACTGCTCGAGACCGTCGACGATGTCCGCAGCCGGCCGCTGTATTGGATCGGTTCTTTTGAGGATCAGATTCTGGCTCGCATCATCGGCTGGACGATCGCCAATGGCGTCTGCGACATCGATCGCCTTGCTGTGCACCCTCGGTTCGCGAGACGTGGCCACGGCCGACCGACTCGTCAGTCATCTACTCGGACACGACACGATCACTGTCTCAACCGGCACGAAGAACTTTCCGGCGCGTCAGCTGTACGAACTCCTCGGCTTCACGCAAACCGGAGAATGCGAGATTGCAGACGACGTCACGGTTACGACCTACGAACGCAAAGCCTGAGCGCACACAGAGGATGCGATCTGCGCTCTCGGCCGCTCGGGTCTGAGCGTCGTTCTGGGCCGAACGTTCTGCGCGCGTACTCTCCAGGACGGGGGCGGTTCAGAGCTGCCACCGATCCCGGGGAGATCCAGCGAGCCGTTCGCGTACAACGTCGAGGTGTCCGAACATGGTGATTGTTCCGAGGTCTCCACACGACCCGGGGCGCATCGAAGGTGATCGACCTCGATGCCGCGTTCGGCGAGGAGTTCCTCGAGGTCGCGGTGCGAGAGCCCGAATCGCAGATAGCAGCGCACCGACAACGGGATGACCTCCGGCGGGAACTGGAACCCGACGAACGCCGACAGCAACAGACTGGGTGGAGCAACAGGACAACGACCCTGTCATCCCGACACCCTCGCTGCCGGCACGAGGCACGACAACGCAGTAGAGCCCGCGCTGGTCAGTCGGCGTTCGCGGGCGAACGCGGAGAACTCGGCGCGCTCGGCACGGTCCGGAGGCGGGTCGGCGATCGCCCGCCCGACCGTGTCGAGGTACTGTTCGATGCCGAGACCGGACTGACGTGATCCCGCAATCCGGCATCTGGAGTGTCTCGTCCAACCGTGTTCCTGGAGTGAGTTATTGTTCCGCGCGGGGTCCTCGCCAGTGTCGAGTGGCATGTGCCCGGATCTCCCGTGTCGCCAGAACTGGCGGCGCGACTTGCCCGAACGGAGGACGGTTCATGAGATTCCGCAAATCATTCGTCTGCATGACAGCCTTGGCGGCTGCCAGTGGGGTGTCAGCAGTGGTGCCGGCAGCACCAACGTCCACGGCCGCCGCATCTGGCGTCAGCCAGAACTACGTCGTGCTCTTCAAAGGCAGCGCCGTTTCCTCAGCCGACGCGAAAGCTGTCACGACTGCCGGCGGCACCATCGTTGCGACATACCCGCAGATCGGCGTGGTGATCGCCCGATCGAGTAGCAGCGGTTTCCGTGATGCTGTGGCGAGCAACACGGGCGTCGACGGTGCGGCATCGACAGCCGGATTCGCAACGGCACTCGGCGACGACTCCGTCGCGGACAGTACGCCGCTCCCCGGCAGCGCGCCGGCAACCAACTCGGACTCGTTGTCCGGTCTGCAATGGGACATGGTGCAGATCCACGCACCGCAAGCACATGCCATCACGGGTGGCAGCCCCGGGGTCCTCGTCGGGGACATCGACACCGGTCTCGACTACACCCATCCGGATCTCGCACCGAACGTCGACTTCGCGAACAGCGTGTCATGCGTCGGTGGCGTCGCCGACACATCACCCGCCGCCTGGATGGACGACAACGGTCACGGCACACACACGGCCGGAACGATTGCTGCGGCTTCGAACGGCATCGGAATCGTGGGCGTCGCTCCGAACGTGAAGATCGCGGGTATCAAAGCCGGCAACGCCGCCGGGTTCTTCTTCCCCGAAGCTGTCGTGTGCGCATTCATGTGGGCCGGTTCGCACCACATGCAGGTGACGAACAACAGCTATTTCGCAGACCCGTGGCTGTTCAACTGCCGCAACGATGCCGAACAGCGAGCGATCTGGACGGCCGAGCGGCGCGCGATCGACTACGCGATGAAGCAGGGTGTCGTCGTCGTCGCGGCCGAGGGCAACCAAGCCGACGATCTCGCCCACCCAACGGCTGATGCCACCAGTCCCGACGACACGAATCCGGTCGTGCGACAGATCTCCAACGACTGTGCGGTCGTCCCCACCGAAGTGCCTGGCGTCATCGGAGTCACCGCGAACGGCAACCTCGGTTTCAAGTCGTTCTATTCGAGCTACGGAGTCGGATCAGCCGACGTCGTCGCCCCGGGCGGTGACTCGGTGCTGCAGCGCACCGCGGCAGCCCCGAATGGACGTGTGCTCTCGACCTACCCTGCGTCGCTGATCAAAACGTGCCGGCGCAAGGTGATCGACGCGAGCGGCGCGACGTACTGCTATCTGCAGGGAACCTCGATGGCGTCACCTCACGCTGCAGGTGTTGCAGCCCTGATCATGAGCCAGGGAGTCAAGTCGCCTGGTGCCGTGCGGGCAGCGCTCGACAATTCAGCCGACCCGATCCCGTGCCCGCCCGACGTGTCCATCTACTCGTTCTTCCCGGCCGTCGACAACGGCGCTGCGCAGGTATGCCAAGGCGGCGCCGGATACAACTCGTTCAACGGACACGGGCAGATCAACGCACTCAGCGCTGTCAGCTGAAACATTGATGTTGACGGAGCGCTCGAGTCGCCGTACTCGAGCGCTCCGTCATCGCTGCTTGCCGTGGCGTCGCTCATGGAGACGACGTGCTCCTGGCCGTGCTCGACATCGACTGATTCGAACTTCGATCGGCACACACACCCGGACATATGCGAACCGAGCGGAACGGGCGTGCCAAATGCCAGAGCGCAGAACGTTCAGTCCCGCCGAGCGAGAACACGTCTGTCGGCCCAGAGAACGCGTCAACAACACAACCGAAATCCTTCACCAGCTACGTCGTAGACACCCCAAACCGGGCTCCAGGTAACCGGCGATCTGCGCCGGCGGAGGAACGGGACGTTCGGCGTGCCCGCTGAACCGGGGGAAGAGCATCCGCCGGTCATCCGCATCCGCCGGTCTGCGTAGCACATCGGCGAAGACATTTCACTTCCCATTGTCAGAGCCGGCCCTTGCGGACCGGCTCTGACCTGGTGTTCTTTGGTCGGGCTGACAAGATTTGAACTTGCGACCCCTTGTCCCCCAGACAAGTGCGCTACCAAGCTGCGCTACAGCCCGTTGTTACGGAATCGCCAGCCTAGCGGCGGGCCTGGGGAGACCCCAACGGGTTTGGCAATCGGCGCTCAGCGGAACAGGTCGATGATCCGCCAGATGAAATACAGCACGAGCAACACCATCAACAGCTTGAAATGCCACGGCGTCCTAGCGTCATCGTCGTCGCCGGCATTGCCGCCGGCGGCCAGCTTGCGCAGGTCGAGGTTCTTGGCCGTGACCACCGCGGGCGTGGGCGCTTCGAGCAGACGGTGACACGTTGGGCACCTGCCGTCTTGCGACATTGCGGAAGGGGCAAAGTATTTGGCGCAGTCCTCACACCACGGCATCGTGTGCCTTTACTCTGTGCGGCGCCGGACGCGCAGCTTGATCGGCGTCGATCCGAAGTCGAACGCCTCGCGGATGCTGCGTTCGAGATAGCGCAGATACGTGTGCGGCAACTCGCGGTTGACGAACAGCGTGAACGTCGGCGGGTCGGTTGCCCCCTGCATCGCGTACAGCACGCGGGTTCCCCCAGGTGCCGGCTGCTTCTGCTGCGCGGCTGCGATGACCTTGTTGACATCGCGGGTCGGGACGCGCCGGTGGTACTGCTCGATCGCATCCTGCAGCACCGGGCGCAGCTTGTGCACGCCCATCCCGGTCAACGCCGAGATCTTGAGGATCGGCGCGTCGCCGATGAAGCCGAGCTTGCGTTTCACGTCGGCGATCACGTCGAGCCGTCGGTCGGCGTCGTCGATCAGTTCCCACTTGTTGAGCATCAACACGATCGGACAGCCTGCTGCGTCGACACGCTCGGCGAGGCGCTGATCCTGGCCAGTGACACCTTCGGTTGCGTCGATGACGAACAGTGCGATGTCGGCGTCGTCGATGGCCCGCAGGGCACGCACGAACGAGTAGTACTCGGCCGCGTCGTCGATCTTGCTCCGCCGGCGCATGCCGGCGGTGTCGACGAACACGATCGGCCCGTCCTCGGTCTCGACCAGGGTGTCGATCGCGTCTCTCGTCGTGCCCGGCATGTCGTGCACGACGGAGCGGTCCTCGCCGACGAGCCGGTTGAACAGCGTGCTCTTACCGACGTTCGGGCGGCCGACGACGGCAACGCGAGGCGGCGCGATCTCCGGCGGAACCCAATCTTGCTCGGCCTCTTCGGCATCGGCAATACCGGCCGCACTGACATCGGCGATGCGGGCGATGACCTCGTCAAGCAAGTCGCCGGCGCGGCGACCGTGGAGCGCGCTGACCGGTATCGGATCGCCGAGGCCGAGCGCCAAAAACTCCCAGCGCTCACCCTCGCGTCGATCGTTGTCGGCCTTGTTGGCGACGAGCAGCACCGGCGATTTGATCCGGCGCAGCCAGATCGCGATGGACTCGTCGTCTTCGGTGACGCCGACGGCGCCGTCGACGAGGAACAGCACGAGATCGGCCGACTTGACCGCCGCCTCGACCTGGCGGCTGACCTTCGCATCGAGATCCGTCCCGCCCGGCAGCCAACCGCCGGTGTCCACGAGCAGGAATGGGCGACCGAGCCATTCGGCCTCGACCTCCTTGCGGTCGCGGGTGACGCCGGGGCGGTTCTCGACGATCGCAACCTGTTCACCGATGATGCGGTTGAACAGTGTGCTCTTGCCGACGTTTGGCCGCCCGACGATGACCACCGTCGGCAACTGGATCGTCTGTTGGTCGTCGGTCATCGGCGAGACTGCGCAGTCTTGGTCTCAAGCGCATTGCGCAACGAGATGCCGTTGGTGGGAACCACCTCAACGGAACGCGGCAGCGAACCGATCGTGGTCCCGTCGAGGAAGCGCCCCTCGCTGAGGCAGACATCGGGCAGCAGGTAACGGTGCGACAGCGGTTCGTTGCCGAGCACCCGTGCGATGTCCTCGCCGACCAGCAGGCCGGTGACGGCGGTGTTGCCGCCGAAGAACTCGTTGCGCACGGGGATGATCCGCACGTCGTCGCGCCCGAGATCTGCGACCAATGGCTGCAGCACCTGGGCACCGAACTCGCCGGTCAGGATGCCGATCGGGGCCGAGGGCCGCGGCCGCAGCAGCACCGTGCCCGCTTCGTCGGCGGCGCCCGCCGAGCAGCCGTGAAGCCCGGTATCGCCGGCCGGGTTGCGCGGCGCCCGGTAACCAGCAGCCGGGGCGCCGTCGACCCACGCGAAGAAACCGCTCTGCGGGCCGACGGGCGTATCGACCTCGCCGGTGAACTCCATCGCGAACGTGCGCGCCATGCCGATGCCGTCTTCGTGCATGTCGAAGCCCGCGTAGTCCTCGGCCGGAGGAAACGGCCGTCCGGTCATCAGGTAGTATTCGTCGGCGGCGAGAACCATCCGGTGGCCGACCACGGTGAGGAAGATGTCCTGCCAGTCATTGACGGTGTCGAGAACCGCATTGGCCTCGTCGCGGGTGTGCATTCGCATCGCCGATTCGGTGTTGAAGCGGCTCAGACCGAGTGGCACGCACGCGACCGATGCGAGTTCGGGATACTGATCGAGCACGCCCGCAAGCGTGTCGTCGAGCACTGCCCCGTCATTGACGCCCGGGCAGACCACGATCTGGCCGTGCACCGTGATGCCGTGGTCGAGCAGGGCCCGCAGCCAGCGCAGGCTCATCCCGCCCCGCGGGTTGCGCAGCATTCGGTTGCGGATCTCCGGATCGGTGGCGTGGATACTGACGTTGAGCGGCGACAGACGTTCGGTGATGACCCGCTCGAGATCGGCTTCGGTGAACCGGGTGAGCGTCGTGAAGTTGCCGTACAGGAAGCTGAGCCGGTAGTCGTCGTCCTTGAGGTACAGGCTCTTGCGCAAACCCTTGGGCAGTTGGTAGATGAAGCAGAATTCGCAGTGGTTGTCGCACGTGCGAACGCGATCGAACACCGCGCTCTCGACCTCGGCCCCGAGCGGAACGCCAGCGCGCTTGGCGATCTCGAGCGTCAACTCGACGTTGCCACGGCGAATGTCTACGTCGATTTCGGCCTCATCGACGAGGAACCGCCATTCGATGATGTCGCGGGGCACCTGCCCGTTCAGGCGGAGCACTTCGTCACCGGCCAGGAGGCCGGCCCGCTCGGCTGGTGAGCCGGGCGCGACGATAGTGACGATGGGCAGCGACATAGCCCGTCAAGGCTACCGTGAGCCGGATTGGAGCGGGCCGGGAGCCAAGTAGGGGCGGCGGCCGCCGGTAGCCTGCACTCGTGGATGTCGACCGGGTCCTGCTCGCCGAGCCGCGTGGTTTCTGCGCCGGTGTCGAGATGGCGATCAAGGCGTTGGCGTTCATGGTCCGCAGTTTTCCGGCGCCGGTGTACTGCTATCACGAGATCGTTCACAACAAACTGATCGTCGAGCAGTTCGAGGCACAGGGCGTCGTCTTCGTCGACGACATCTCCGATGTGCCGCTCGGCAGCCCGATCATGCTGTCCGCCCACGGTTCCGCTCCGGAGGTCGTTGCTGCAGCCCGCGATCGGGGCAGCTACGTGGTCGACTCGGTCTGTCCGCTCGTCACGAAGGTCCACCACGAGGTCAAGGTGCGGGCCAACAAGGGCTACCGAATCGTCTATGTCGGCCACGAGGGTCACGAGGAGGCCGTCGGCACGATGGCCGTCGCGCCGACCTCGATCAGCCGCGTCGAATCAGTTGCCGAAGTCGCCGCGCTACCGCATTTCGACGGGCCCGTTGCCCTCCTCGCCCAGACGACGCTGTCGCACCGCGACTGGGAGGGTGTCGCGGTCGCCGTCCGCGACCGCTATCCCGATGTCTGGTCACCGGGAAGGAGCGACCTCTGTTTCGCGACGACCAACCGCCAGTCCGCGCTGATGAGCATCGCACCGCGGGTCGACGCGCTGATCGTGATCGGTTCGGCGAACTCGTCCAACACTCGGGCGCTGGAGAAGCTGGCGATCGAGGCGGGGTGCCCGCGCGTGTTCCGGATCAACGACGTCGAGGAGCTGCCCGGCGATCTGTTCGGCGTCGTCGGCGTCACTGCGGGCGCTTCGGCCCCCGAGGATCTCGTCCAGGCAGTCCTGCGCCATCTCGCTCCCCGCAACGGTGTCGAGACGGTCCGTGCCACGGAGGAGGACGAGTACTTCCCGCCGCCGCGCAACATCCGTGATCTCCAGACGGCAATCAGCCGCGCCGCAGCAGTTCTGCTCGGTGCGTCTTCCGACGCCGCTTCGATCGACGACCGGGCTGTTCCAGCGAGCGAAGTGCTCGCCGCGCTCGGCACCTGAACTCGGGTTGCATTCCCGCTTGATGTAACGCCGCGGCTGGTCGGCTGCGCTCCGGGGCGAATTTCCGCTTGGGGTAATGCAGCGGCTGATCGGCTGCCATGGCGTTACATCACACGAGATTTTCCATTTCCGGCGCGCTCGAAGCACTCAGGAGGACATGACCGGTCTCGACCTGAAGATCGCCGAACTGGCCGACACCCAGTTCGGCGTGATCTCTCATGCCCAATTCCGAACCCTCGGCGGCGGCAGAGGTCAAATTCGCGGACGTACCGAGCGAGGGCTGCTCGTGCCGATCGGGCCCCGCGCGTATCGAATCGGGGGCGCACCCGTCACCTGGCGGATGCGACTGTTCGCGGGCTTGCTCACCTTCGGCGACGAGGCACTGGTGAGCCACCACGCGGCGGCCGCGCTGCACCGGTTCGACGGTTTCCACGAGGGCCCGACGGAGTTCACGATCCCGGCAACACGCCGCGCCTCCACGTCGTTCGCGACCGTCCACACGACGAGGCGCCGTTCACCGCTGGATCGCACGACGATTGAAGAGGCGTTCGCGTGCACGGCAGCGTCGCGGACGATCATCGACCTGGCGGCGACCCTGGTATCGGCAACGATGCTCGCCAACGCGATCGACTCGGCGGTGCGAGACGGACTCAGCTCACCGGCATACCTGCGGAGGCGGTTGACGGCGTTGCGCGGTCCGGGAGTACACGGAGTTCGACGGCTCGACGAACTGCTCATCGACAGCGGTGGTCACAGCTTCCTCGAGCGACGTTTCTTGCGATTGATGCGTGAAGCCGGCCTTCCGAGACCGCTGTGTCAGGTGATCCATCGTCGCCGCGCCAGGACGTTCGCCCGGGTCGACTTCGAGTTTGCGCCTCTCCCGCTCGTCGTCGAAGTCAGCGGCCGGCGCCGGCACGTCAGCGAGGTGGACCGGGGGCGGGATGCTCAGCGCCGCAACGAACTCCAGGCGGACGGATTCGTAGTGATCGAGTTCCTCACCGCGGACGTGATCGACGGCCCGGACGCCGTCGTGGCATCGGTTCGCGGCCACATCGCCCGCGTCACAGCCAAGACGAACGCTTGATGTAACGCCGTGGCAGCGTGACTGCCACGGCGTTACATCAGGTGGCGACGTTCGGTCGGTCTGTCAGGCGGCGACGTTCGGTCGGCCTGTCAGGCGGCGACGTTCGGTCGGGTCAGGCGGCGTTCGATCGGTCAGGGAGCATTCGGTCGGGGGACCGCGGGTGGCATGCTGGCCGATGTGCTGTCCCCTACTGCTGCCACCATCCGACTCACCCTGCACGTACTCGCCGCGACCATCTGGGTCGGCGGCCAGTTCACGCTCGCCGGACTCCTGCCGGTATTGCGGACCCACGAGGGCCTCGCCAAGCAGGCGGCTCGGGCGTTCAACCGGTTGGCGTGGCCGGCCTTCGCGGTCCTGGTGCTGACGGGCATGTGGAACCTCGTCGCCGTCGACGTCACCCAGCAGCCAACCGTGTATCAGGTCACCGTGTTCGTCAAGATCGCCGTCGCGATCGTTGCCGGCGCCGCATCTGCGGTCCACATCGCGGCACGGAGCAAGCTTGCGCTCGCGCTCGGTGGCGCAATCGGTGGACTCGCATCGATTGCGGCTGTATTCCTCGGCATCCTGCTCCACACCGGACGGTAGGTCAGTTGCGCGGGACTTCGCTCCACGGGCGCTCGCGATCGACACGGACGTCGCCGGGGAGGCCGAGGACCCGCTCGCCGAGAATGTTCTTCATGACCTCGGTGGTGCCACCCTCGATCGAGTTGGCGCGCATCCGCAGGAATGCCTTCTGCATCGTCTCGAAATTCATCGCACCGGACGGCCGGGTCATCTCGTAGCTGCCGTAGAGCATGCCCTCGGCGCCCATCAGGTTCACGATCAGGTTGTAGACATCCTTGTTCAACTCGGCCGAGGCGCCCTTGCCGATCGAGCCTTCCGGACCCGGATCGCCCATCTTGCGGTTCTGGTTGGCGCGGATGTTCGTGAGCCGCAGGATCTCGGCCCTGCTCCACAGCTTCATCACGTCATCACGGCGAGCAGGATCTCGGCGATCGGCCGGCAGCGCCTGCCAGGTCTTGACGAGATCGCGGATGACCCCCGAACCCTTGGCAGGGATCGCGCCACCGATCGACACCCGCTCGTTCATCAGAGTGGTCAGCGACACCCGCCAGCCGTCGCCCGGCTTGCCCAACATCTGGCTCTCGGGGATGCGGGTGTCGGTGAAGTACACCTCGTTGAACTCGGCATCGCCGGTGATCTGACGCAGCGGGCGCACCTCGACGGTCGGCGCGTGCATGTCGACGACGAACGCGGTGAGACCGGCGTGCTTGACGGCCTCGGAGTCGGTGCGAACGACGAGCAGGCCCCAGCGCGACACATGGGCGAGTGTGGTCCACACTTTCTGGCCATTACAGATCCACTCATCGCCGTCGCGGACGCCCTTCGACGACAGCCCGGCGAAGTCAGAGCCGGCGCCGGGCTCGCTGAACAACTGGCACCAGATCTCCTCGCCAGTGAACAGCGGGCGCAGATAGCGGGTCTTGTGCGCCTCTGTTCCCCACACCGCAACGGTCGGGCCGCACATGCCGTAGCCGATCGGATTGCGCGCGCCGGCGTTCGGCGCACCCTCCGCGAACACCCGCTCGTTGACGAGCTTTTGCAACTTCGGGTTGAGGCCGAGGCCTCCGTGGCCGACCGGGAAGTGGACCCACGCCAGCCCGGCATCGAACTGGGCGCCGAGGAACGTGGCCGGATCGGTGCTCGACGGCGGGTAGTTGTGGAGCAACTCGGTGACGAGATCGTCGACGCGCCGGTCGTCACGCTGCTCGTCACGTTGGTCGACACGTTGGTCGTCGGCAGTCTGCACGGATTCTGTAACGGTCATTGTGGCGCAACCCCCGGGAGTGTGAACGAATTCACGGAACGGCTATGACGCTACCGAAAGTCGGGAATGGCTCAGCTACCGAGCCAAGTCGGCGGGGGTTGTGTCAGTCGTCACTCCGCGTCGTCACTCCGCGTCGTCACTGCGTCGTCGAAGCCGGCCGCAGCCAGGCGCTCGAGCAGTTTGTCGCGGATGCTGACCCCGGGCTCGCGGGCCTTGGCGCCGGTGATCCGCCAACCGAGCCGGCTGCTGTACAGAAGCGGCGGTTCTCTCAGCCGGCCCGCCCCGACCTCGACGACTCGGGCGAAGAACAGCTCGTGGTCGAACATCGGCTTGATCTCGAACGTCTCGCAGCGCAACCAGGCAATCGCGTTCTTGGCGACGGGCAGGCCGCCCGGCAGGAACTCGAGGTAATCGTCGCAGACGTAGCGGAACCGGCGCCCGGGGTAGGAGAAGTACTGGCCGACGTCGACCTGATCGCCGGCGAGGATCGAGACGGTGAACTGCCCCGCGGCGACGATCAGCCGGTGGGTGTCGTGCTTGGGCGAAACGCTCGCCATCACGATCGGCTCGTCGAAGCTGAGCTGGCAGACCCAGTGACTGCAGTACGCGCGGGCAACGCCGTCGTGAGCGGATCCGACGATCTGGACACCCTTCATCATCTGACCGAGGCTGCGCTTGATGGTCGGATCGATCATTGGCGGTCCGGCTAGTTGAACAGCGCGAGGGCGCGCGCCGCTACCCGCGCGTCGAACGCGGCACCCTGCGGGAACCAGCTGAGCAGCTCGAGGACCCATGCCAGGTTGGTGCGCTCGGCGAAGTTCTTCGTGCAGGCGACCTTGATGTTGGTGAGGATGCGGAACACGATGTCGCGCTGGCACACGGGCGCAAGGTTGGACTCGCGCCACGAATCGCGTCGGCCGGTGACCCGTCGGTGCAGCTCGCGCACACCGTCGCGGTCCAGAAGCCGGCCGCCGTTGAACGGGTCGGCGAACAGACCGTGATTCGTGCCGCTGCCGACGATGAAGTGGCCCGGCAAACCGATGCCGACCATCGGTACGTCGATCCGCCGCGCATGCTCTAGCGCCAGCACCGACAGCGTGATCGGAATTCCCGCACCCGAAGTCTGCACGGCACACAGCATCGAATTGCGCACGCCGTAGTAGTCCTCGGTGTTGCCGCGCAGCGCCCCGGGGCCGACGAAGAGCGCTTCGATGACTCCCTCGAAAGTCGGCGTCATGACCTTCGCCGCCTCGTCCATCTTGCGCCGCGACTCGGCGATGTCGACGGTGTAACCACCCAGTCGGCAGATGAGATAGCAGAGCAGATCGAGCTCTGGTATGTCTCCGTGCAGATCCAGCTCGGCCCTGAACCGCGCTTTCGTGTCGTTCGAATCCACGGGTGCAAGGTATCCGCGACTACCGTCGCTCGGTATGTTCCCAGGCTCTTTTGCCGCAATCACCCCGGACAAGCCGGCGGTCATCATGGCCTCCACCGGCGAGGTGCAGACGTTCGCCGAGCTCGACGCAGCCGCGAATCGGCTCAGCCAGGTGCTGTACGCCGCCGGGCTACGACCCGGTGACCACGTTGCGATCTGCATCGAGAACCATCCCCGCTACTTCGAGGTGCTGTGGGGTTGTCACTACGCCGGGTTGGTATACACGGCCTGTTCCAGCCGGCTGACGAGTTCTGAGCTGTGCTACATCCTCAACGACTGCGCCGCAAGGGTGTTCATCACCAGCCGCTACAAGGCCGACCAGGCGGCCGAGATCGTCGCCGACACCCTGAGTGTGGAGCTGCGCCTGATGCTCGACGGCGCGATCGACGGCTACGAGAGCTACGAGGCCGCTGTGGCCGGCCAGCCGGCGGTGCCCCTGGCAGTGCGCATTGCCGGCGCCGACATGCTGTACTCCTCCGGAACGACCGGCCGGCCCAAGGGCGTGACCGCCACGTTCGAGCCGCGCAGCCTGCTCGAGACCCCGGTGTCGGTGACCGGGCTGCTCGGGCTGTTGTTCGGCGGTTCCTCGGACTCGGTCTACCTGTCCCCCGCACCGCTGTACCATGCCGCGCCGTTGCGGTTCTCGATGTCGGTGCACGCCCTTGGCGGCACCGTGATCGTGATGGAGCACTTCGACCCGGAGGAGTACCTCGCGCTGATCGAACGCCACCGGGCAAACATCAGCCAGGTGGTGCCGACGATGTTCGTGCGGTTGGTGAAGCTGCCGGCCGAGGTTCGCGCCAGGTACGACGTCAACTCGATGAAATGCATCATCCATGCCGCTGCTCCGTGCCCGATTCCTGTCAAGAAGGCCATCATCGAATGGTTCGGCCCAATCGTGCACGAGTACTACGCAGGCACGGAGGGCAACGGCTTCGTCTACTGCAACAGCGAGATGTGGCTGGCCCACGAGGGCACCGTCGGCACGGCGATCGCGTGCACCGTACACATCTGTGGCGACGACGGCGAGGAGTTGGCGCGGTATGAGAGCGGCACCGTGTTCTTCGAGGGTGGCGCCGAGTTCGAGTATCACAACGACGCGGAGAAGACCGCGGGCTCGCGCCATCCGAAAGGGTGGAGCACGCTCGGCGACGTCGGCTATCTGGATGACGACGACTTCTTGTATCTCACCGACCGCAAGGCCTACATGATCATCTCGGGTGGCGTGAACATCTACCCGCAGGAGGCCGAGAACGTATTGGTCACCCATCCGAAGGTGGTCGATGTCGCCGTGTTCGGCGTGCCAAACGACGACTTCGGCGAGGAGGTCAAAGCCGTTGTCCAACCGGTCACGATGCCGGCATCCGAAGAGGAGGCACATGCGCTGGCGGGCGAGCTGATTCAGTTCTGCAAGAGCGAACTCGCCGACGTGAAATGCCCGCGCACCATCGACTTCCGCACCGAACTGCCCCGCCATCCGACCGGCAAGCTCTACAAGCGTCTGCTCAAGGACGAGTTCTGGAAAGACGCCGGCCGCAGCATCTGACCGGGGACGCCGGTTGACCGGCTACCCGCTGATCACGACCATCCGGATCTCGGTCATCTCCTTGACGCTGTAGGCGGGGCCTTCGCGCGTGTTGCCGCTGTCGCGGAGCCCGCCGTACGGCTGTTGATCCGCCCGCCACGTCGGCACCTCGTTGACAAGCACACCACCGAAGTCGAGCGTGCGCACCGCCTTGAGACCCTTGCCGATGTCGCTCGTGAAGATCGCCGCCTGCAGACCGTAGGCCGTGTCGTTGGCCATCCGCAGCGCATCGTCGAGATCGTCGTATGCCGCGATTGCGACGACCGGTCCGAAGACCTCGCCGGCACAAACCTTCATGTCGTGGCTGACATTGGCGAGCACCGTCGGGCGCAGCACACCGTCGTCGCCGACGTCGCCGCCGACAACGACCTCGGCTCCCCCGGCGACCGCTTCGTCGATCCAGCTCTTGACCCGGTCGCGTTCGCTACGCGAGATCAGAGCCGACACATCGGTCTTTTCGTCGAGAGGATCACCGACGACGAGTGACTCGACGTTCTTGGCCAGCGCCTCGGTGAAGGCGGCGAGGATCGAGGTGTGGACGAAGATCCGTTGGGTGCTGATGCAGCTCTGGCCGGCATGGCTGAACCCGGCCATCTTGATCTTGTCGGCGGCGACGCGCCAGTTGCCATCGGGCTCGATGATGACCGGCGCGTTGTTGCCGAGCTCGAGCCCGACCCGCTTGCGCGGGGCACGGGACCTGATGCCCCAACCGACGTCGGGGGATCCCGTGAACGTGATCAGGGCGATGTCGGGATGATCGACGATCGCGTTGCCGACCGTGCTGCCACTACCGGTGACGACCTGCAGGTATTCGGCGGGGAGCCCGCACTCGTCGATCAACATCTCGGCCAACACGATCGAACTGAACGGCGTCTGCGATGCAGGTTTGAGCACGACCGGGCAGCCGGCAGCGATCGCCGGCGCAACCTTGTGGACGACGAGGTTGAGCGGGAAATTGAACGGCGCGATCGCGCCGATCACACCGATCGGCACTCGGAGGGTGAAGCCGAGCTTGCCCTCACCAGCGGGAATCGCATCGAGCGGAATCATCTCCCCACCGAGCTTGCGCGCTTCTGCGGCCGCGAACTGGAACGTGCCGACCGCGCGCTCGGCCTCGACCCGAGCCGTCTTGATCGGCTTGGCCGCCTCACGGCAGATGATCTGCGCGAACTCTTCGCGCCGCTGTGTCAATCGGGCCGCCGCTCTGTCCAGGATCTCGGCCCGCTTCCACAGCGGCAGCGGCCCTGCCCCGAACGCAGCCTTGGCAACCGCGACGGCACGATCGACATCGGCCGGGGTGCACGCCGGGATCCTGCCGATGAGCGCATCGTCGAACGGTGACCTCACCTCGATCGAATCGGCAGAGGTGAACCGCTCACCGGCGAGAGGGATGGGGTGTACGTCTGACATGCTCTCGACGATACTTGCGATCCGCAGCACGCGATCCGCGATACTCGGAACCGTGCCGAATGCCTCGCACCCCTATGTCGACTGGCCGCACCCGATCCCGTTCGCACATCGCGGCGGCGCTAGCGACGCCCCGGAGAACACGATGCCGGCGTTCGAGTACGCGATCGACCTCGGCTATCGCTACATCGAGACGGACGTGCAGGTGACTTCGGACGGCGTACTCGTCGCATTCCACGACGACAACCTCGGCCGAACGTGCGGCATCGATCGCAAGCTGGCCGAGATGACATGGGCCGAGGTGAGTGCGGCGCGTGTCGACGGAATCGCTCCGATCCCGACGCTGGAAGATCTGCTCGGCACATGGCCCGAGGTGCGGGTCAACATCGACTGCAAGAGCGATGATGCGGTCGCGGCATTGGTGTCGGCGCTGCGGCGGACGAACTCACTCGACCGCGTCTGCGTCGGAGCGTTCAGCGACGCGCGGATCCGCAAGCTGCGTTCGATCGTCGGCCCCGCGCTGTGCTCGGCGCTCGGGCCTTTCGGCGTCGCCCGACTCCGTTACGGGCGGATGGGCAAGACGTCGGCCCGCACGGCTCAGGTGCCGGTGCGCCAGGGGCCACTGCTCGTGGTCAACGAGCGCTTCATCGACCGGGCCCACCGCCTCGGCCTGGGCGTGCATGTTTGGACGATCGATGACCCGGTCGAGATCGCCCGGCTGCTCGACCTCGGTGTCGACGGGATCATGACCGATCGCCCGACCGTCCTGCGCGACGTGCTCCAGGCGCGCAACCAGTGGGCCTGACTCCTACCGTTCGTCGAGTCGTTCGCGAGACGATCAGCGCGAGTCGACATCTCGGCAGGGTTCGCGAACGAACACGCACAGCAGCGAGCCGACGACGACGACCGCCGCCCCGACGGCTGTCGCAGCGGGAGCATTGGACACGCCCACTTCCCCCGATGCGGGTGCCGCAGCCGCTACCAGGCCGCCGAGGATTCCCGCATACAGCCCGCCCGTGAGGCCGAGCACGACGGCGGCGAGGCGCCATCCCCACCAGGCCGCCACCACCGCGGCCGTGATCGTCAGCGGCATCAGCGGCCAGGCCTTCACCGCGATTCGGACCGGGCCGTCCGGGGCGAAGCCGAGTCGGTGGACGAGTCCCAGGATCTGATAGCTCGACCTGCTCACGGCCCCCGAACGGACCCAGCGCAGCAACGATGCGAGGATCGCAACGACCGCCCCGACCGTCATCACGGCCGGGCCAAGTTGTTTACGCAGATGTTGGCGGAGATGTTGGCGGAGATGTTGCCGGTGTTCCTGCCAACGCACGTCGACAGCGTAGGTTACGACAATGTCCGCCAACGCAGCACCGTTCACATCGACGAGGGCGCCGGGAGCAATGGTCGCCTCCGCCGACCAACTCGCGACGCAGGCAGGCATGAGCATCCTGGCCAGGGGCGGCAACGCGGTCGACGCTGCGATCGCGACGAATGCGGCCATCGCGATCACCGCGCCACATCTTTGCGGGATGGGCGGCGATCTGTTCGCGCTCGTCCACGACGGCCATGGCGTGCATGCGCTCAATGCCACCGGCCGCGCCGGATCGGGGAGCGATGCGGCCGTCCTGCGCGCCCAAGGTTTGACCGAGATGCCGTTCCGCCACGACGTCCGGGCGGTGACGGTGCCCGGCTGCGTCGACGGTTGGTGCGCGTTGCACGCGAAGTTCGGGCGGCTGCCGCTGGCGCAACTGCTGGCGCCCGCCGTCCGCCTCGCCGAGCAGGGCTTCCCGGCCTCACCGTTGCTCGTCGCCACCGTCGCCATGCTCGACGAGCGCGCCAGGGAATCGCTGCACGAGTTGGCCGGTCAGGCTCTGCGACCCGGCGCCCGTGTCCGCAGACCGGGCGCGGCCCGGGCCCTGCGTGCGATCGCGGCGCATGGCCGTGACGGGTTCTACCGCGGCGAGTTCGGCGACGGCCTGCGCCAGCTCGGAGGCGGCCTGTTCAGCGCCCAAGACCTCGCGACTGCGAGCCCGGAATGGGTGGCGTCGCTCTCGCAGCCGGCGTTCGGGAAGGTGCTGCACACGATCCCACCGAATTCGCAGGGCTACCTCGTGCTCGGCGCAGCAGCGCTCGCGGATCGGCTCGGCCTTCCCGGCGACCGCGACGACCCGCAGTGGGCCCATCTGTTGATCGAAGCGGCCACCGTGGCCGGACACGACAGGCCCGAGGTGCTCCACGATCGCGCCGACGGCGCTGCGCTGTTGGCAGCAATCGCGGCACGCCTCGGCGATGTCGGCCGCGACACGGCGTCGCGGCGTGTCACGCCGACGTTCGACGGTGACACCACCTACCTGTGCACCGTCGATGATCAGCGGATGGGCGTTTCGCTGATCCAGTCGAACGCATCCGGCTTCGGATCATGGCTCGTAGAGCCGAACACCGAGATCAACCTCCACAACCGCGGCCTCGGCTTTTCACTTGCGCAGGGCCATCCGGGTGAACTCGCGCCGGGTCGCCGGCCGCCGCACACGCTGTCCCCTGCGCTCGCGACCAACCTCGACGGCTCACTCGCCGGCGTGTTCGGCACGATGGGCGGCGACGGGCAACCACAGATCCTGCTCCAGGTGGCTGCGCGCCTGTTCCTGCACGGGGAGAGCCCCGCCGTCGCGATCAACGCCGGGCGGTGGTTGCTGCGCGGCCCGGCCACCGGCTTCGACACGTGGACGGCGCCTGAAGGTCCGCACGTGATCGTGGAGGGCCAGATCGCCGAGCAGTGGCGCGATGGACTCGTCGAGCGCGGCCACGTCGTCGACGTGGCCGCACCGTACGACAGTGCGTTCGGCCATGCCCACGCGATCGTCATCGAACCGGGCGGCATGCTGTCGGGCGCGGCCGACCCGCGGGCGCGCGTCGGTTCCGTTGCCGGGCTATGAACATCTGCGGCCCGGAGTCGTCGCGTTCTCGTCAGCGCCGGAACGAGCAGTAACCTCCACTCATGCGAGTCGACTCCAACTACTTCTGCACCGTAGCGATGCCCGACGCCGGTGACCCGACAGTGGCGGCCACCGCCCGCCGCTACGGCAACGACGCCGTCATCGCCTGCTACGAGAACCTCATCGATTGGGCGAGGACAGCGGATTCGCTCGGCTTCGACACGATGTGGCTCACCGAACACCACTTCCAGCACGAGGGCTACGAGGTCCTGCCGAACCTGATCCAATTCGGTCTGCACCTCGCCCACCTGACCAAGGAATTGCGCTTGGGGCAGATGTTCAACGTGGTCCCGCAGTGGCATCCGCTGCGCCTCGCCGAGGACTTCGCGCTGGCCGACATTCTCACCGGCGGTCGGATGGAGTTCGGTGTCGGCCGCGGCACGGTGCCGCGCGAGGCGTGGGCGCTCGGCACCGTCGTCGCCAGCGGCGACAACGCGATGAGCGCCGAGCACGACCGGGTCAACCGCGAGGTCTTCGAGGAGTCGATGGAGATCATCAAGTCGGCCTGGTACAACGAGACCTTCTCCTATCGGGGCAAGCAGTTCGTACTGCCACCCGACGACGTTCCCGATCGCGGCACCATGGTGGACCATCTCACCCTCGTCCCCAGGCCGCGCCGCGTCGTCGACATCTATCAGCCGGTCACCTCGCCGGAGACGATCGAGTACGTGCCCCGCGCCGGGCACAAGGCCGTGTACTGGCTGCAGAACGCCGACAGCCAGAAGCAGAAGTGGGATCGCTACGCCGCGATCCGCGAGGAAATCGGCCGGCCCGTCGCGCCGGGCGAGGATCGCTGCCTCGTGCTCAACCTGCATCTCGCCCAGACCTACGAGCAGGCGCTCGTCAAGGGCCGCCCGGGCCAGGACGAATTCAACAAGTTCCTGTCGCCCTACGGCCGCTTCAGCAGCTACCGGAACCCGGACGGCTCAAAGGTCGCGTTCGATCACTGCCCGACCGTGGAGGAGAGCAACGCCCAGAAGATCCAGATCGTCGGATCGATCGACGACGCAGTCGATGCCATCGGATACTGGCGTGACCTGCTCGATCTGAAGCACATCTGCTTCTTCTTCGACTATCCCGGCCTGACCCGCGACGATATGAACGAGCAGATGCACCTCGTCGCAGAGGAAGTGTTCCCGCGCCTCGGGGAGCCGATCGAGCGACGCCCGCTCACCGGCACTCCGCTCGTCTAGCCGTGCTGCTGCGTTCGGCGACGCTCGACGACGGGCGGGTCGTCGATGTCCGCCTGCGCGGCGACGTCATCGAATCTGTCGAACCGGCATTGAGCGCGCAGGACGGCGAAACCGTGCTGGATCTCGACGGCCAGTTGCTGCTGACCGCGATGGCCGAGCCACACGCCCACCTCGACAAGGCGTTCCTGTCCGAGCGGATCGCCAACCCGACCGGGGATCTGATGGGCGCGATCATCGCGATGGCCGGCCATCGCCATCTGATCACCTATGCCGACACCGTCGAACGGGCCGAGCGGGCGGTGCGGCTGATGGTCGCCAACGGCGCGACCCTCATTCGATCCCACGCAGACACCACCATCGAGAATGGCTTGATGTCAGTGCAGGCGCTGGCCGAGGTGCGAAGCCGGGTCGCCGACATCTGCGACCTTCAGATCGTGTCGCTCGTCAGTTGGCCGGTCACCGGAGCGGCCGGCGCCGACAACCGGGCACTCCTGCGCGACGCACTGGATGCCGGCGCCGACATCGTCGGTGGCTGCCCCCATCTCGACGACGACCCGCACGAGGCGAACGAAGTCCTGCTCGGCATAGCTGGCGACGCCGGCCGCGACGTGGATCTGCACACCGACGAGACCTTGGACTCGAACAAGCTGTCGCTCGAGGACCTCGCCAACCGGATCATCGCCACCGGATTCCCGCACCGGGTCACGGCCAGCCACTGCGTCAGTCTCGGAATGCAGCCCGAGATCCGCCAACGTCATGTCGCGGAACTCGTCGCAGAGGCCGGCATCAGCGTCGTCGCCCTTCCGCACACCAACCTCTTCCTGCAGGGCCGCGAACATCAGCACGCGATGCCACGTGCGCTCACTGCCGTCAAGGCACTCACGAGCGCGGGAGTCAACCTCTGTGCCGGCGCCGACAATCTCCAGGACCCGTTCAATCCGATGGGCCGCGCCGACCCGCTGGAAACCGCGGCGCTGATGGTGATGGCCGCCCATCTGCTCCCCCAGGCGGCGTTCGACACCGTTTCCGGGTGTGCACGTGGCGCGCTCGTCGGCAGTGGTCGGCGGATCGCGCCCGGCCAACCAGGCGAACTCGTCGCGATCCCGGCTGCCACCGTTCGGGAGGCCATCGCGTTCGCACCGGGCGGTCGGACCGTGATCCACCAAGGACGTGTCGTCAGCGGTTCTTCACCCCAAGACGAAATCAACTGTTAACGCTCGCCAGGGCGGGGCGGTCCAGCCAATGCTCTAGTATTTGCCCAACATGGGGAGCGAGCCGACTACACCGAGCACTGCCGTTGGGCGCCTCGCCGGGCGCCGGGCCGTCGTCACCGGGGCCGCCCGCGGTATCGGCGCCGAGATCGCGCGCACGTTTCGCGACGAGGGTGCTGAACTCGTGCTGATCGACATCGCCGCGGATGAAGTCCGCGAGCTCGCCAAAGCGCTGGAGGCCGAATCGGTGGTGGCCGACCTCGCCGACGCAGCCGCAACGGCAGCCGCAACGACCGAGGCCATCGAGCTGCTCGGCGGGATCGACATCCTGGTCAACAACGCCGGCATTCTGAAGATGGCGCCGATCCTCGAGATGACGATCGAGAACTGGGACCTCACATTCGACATCAACGTGCGGGCGATGTTCGTCACCACCCAGATCGCCGGGAGGGAGATGTGCGCCAATGGCCGGGGCACGATCATCAACATGGCGAGCATGGCCGGCAAGATCGGCTCGCCGAACCAGGCCCACTACGCGGCCTCCAAAGCCGCCGTGATCGCGTTCACGCGTGTGTCGGCGATGGAGCTCGGTGCTCACAACGTCACCGTCAACTGCATCTGCCCCGGCTACGTACTGACCGAGATGGGGGCCGCGACACGAACCCCGGAAATGGTGCAGGCGTGGTCGGCCAGGTCACCGCTCGGACGGCTCGCCGACACCGCCGACGTCGCCAAGATGGCCCTCTTTCTCGCTTCCGACGATGCCAGCTATTGCACCGGCCAGGCGATGAACGTCTCCGGCGGAATGGTGATGCACTGAGCCCGGCTCAGCAGGACGCGACCATGACCCAGACTACGACCACAACAAGCTCGAACACTACGTTTGGCCCCATGACCCACAACCCCCCCGGCGCCGATCCGCAACCAGCGCTCAGCTTTGCCGGGATTTCGATGACGTTTCCCGACGGAACGCACGCGCTCGGCGACACCAGCTTCCAGGTGCATCCGGGCGAGTTCGTCACGGTCGTTGGTCCATCGGGTTGTGGCAAGAGCACGCTGCTCCGCATCGCCTCCGGCCTGAA
Source organism: Actinomycetes bacterium (assembly GCA_025358125.1). Classification (GTDB taxonomy): domain Bacteria; phylum Actinomycetota; class Acidimicrobiia; order Acidimicrobiales; family Ilumatobacteraceae; genus WLMZ01. The sequence goes on along the minus strand of JANYKS010000023.1, from coordinate 9,365 downwards.
CCGACCGACGACGGGCAGTGTCACGGTCGACCGGAGCAGCCTCGGCTACGTGTTTCAGGACGCCACGCTGCTGCAGTGGCGCAACGTGTTGCGCAACGTCGAGCTGATGGCCGAATTGGAGGGCATCCCGAAGGCCGAACGCCGCCGGCGGGCCCTCGAAGCGATCGAGTTGGTTGGGCTGAGCGGGGTCGAGGACAAGTACCCCAAGCAACTCTCCGGCGGGATGAAGATGCGGGTCTCGCTCGCCCGGTCGCTCGTGCTCAACCCGAATGTTTTCTTGTTCGACGAGCCGTTCGGAGCCGTCGACGAGATCACCCGTGAACGGCTCAACGACGAGGTCATCAAGTTGTTCCAGCTCAACGCCTTTGCCGGTCTGTTCATCACCCACTCGATCAGCGAGGCCGTGTTCTTGTCGACCCGCGTGCTCGTGATGAGCGCCCGCCCTGGCCGGATCGTCGACGACTTCGCGGTGCCGTTCGCCTACCCGCGCTCGCCCGACCTGCGCTTCGAGCCGGCGTTTGCCGAACTCGCCGGGCGCGTCTCGCACTCCTTGCGCGGAGCGCATTCATGAACCGCGAAACAGCCCTCGCCGTCACCCCACCGGACGTCGGGCTCGAGCTCGTTGGCCCACAGGACAACAAACGTCAGGGCTTCGAATGGAGCCGAATCATCGGCCCGACGGTCATCTTCGTGCTGTTCATCCTGTTGTGGAGATTCATGCACGGGTGGGGAATGCGCCACATCTTCGACAAACCGGGGTTCCTGCTGCCATCGCCGGGCGATGTCGTCAACCAATCATTCCGCAATCCGTTGGCCCGCGCGAAGTTGCTGAACGGCTTGAAGTGGACCACCCTCGTCTCGCTCGGCGGCCTCGCGATCTCGATCATCATCGGTGTCTCGCTGGCCGTTCTGATGGCCCAGGCGAAATGGGTCGAGCGTTCCACCTATCCGTATCTGGTCGCACTCCAGGCCATTCCGGTGCTGGCGATCGTGCCGGTGATCAGCTCGGTGTTCGGTGGCGGTCTGAACTCGCGGCTGTTCGTGTGCGTGATGATCTCGATCTTCCCGATCGTGACCAACACGCTGTTCGGCCTGATATCGGCCGATGTCGGCCAACACGACCTGTTCACCCTTCGCAAGGCCTCCCGGTGGACCCGCCTGGTCAAGCTCCAGCTGCCGTCGGCGATGCCGGCGATCTTCACCGGGTTTCGGATCTCGGCCGGGCTGTCGGTCATCGGCGCAGTCGTCGGCGAGCAGTTCTTCCGCCAGGGCAGCAAGCCCGGGATCGGCATCGTGATGGAGGAGTACCGTACGAAGGGAATCTACCCGCAGACCTTCGGCGGCCTGATCATCGCCGCCGCGCTCGGCATCGCGATGTTCCTCATGTTCGGATGGTTGGCCAAACGGGTCACCGGCAAGTGGTACGAGTCCACCCGCAAGACGGGCTGACCCGACAAACTTCTATCCACCCAGAGGCTCCTCGGATCCTCGCAACACAGCGTGAACAACCAACCAACAAGGGAGAGCAACAATGCAACAACGACGCACTCAGTCGCTGTTCGCCGGAGCCATGGCAGCGGGATTGATCCTCGCCGCCTGCGGCAGCGACGCCACGAAGACAGCAACGACATCCGCCGCGAGTACCCCCGCGAGCACTGCTGCGACATCCGGCACCACCGCCGGATCAGCGACTACAGCCACGTCCGGTACGACCGCGACGAGCGCCAGCACCGGCGGTGCACCGATCACCGCCGGCGCGCTCAAGGACATCTGCCCGGCCGAGATCAAGATCCAAACCGACTGGGTACCCGAGGCCGAGCACGGCTTCCTGTATCAGATGATCGGCAAGGGCTACACGATCAACTCCACCAAGGCCAGTGTCACCGGACCGCTGATGGCAGGCACCGTCGACACCGGTGTCAAGATCACCGTGCTCTCGGGTGGCGCTGCCACAGGCTTTGCGAGTGACACCTCGCTGATGTACGCCGACACCAGCATTCTGCTGGGTTTCGTGTACACCGACGAGGCGATCCAGAACTCCGCCAAGTTCCCGACGGTCGCGATTGCTTCCGGCTACAACAAGAACCCGCAGATGATCATGTGGGATCCGGCCACGTATCCCGACGTCACCGGTATCAAGGACCTCGGCACGAAGAAGGTCAAGGTGCGCTACTTCGGTGGTGCCGCGTACATGGACTACCTGACCTCGACCGGCATTCTGTCCAAGGATCAGGTCGACGGTTCGTACAAGGGCGACCCCAGCCTGTTCGTCGCTGACGAGGGCAAGTCCGCCCAGCAGGGATTCGGCTCGGCCGAGCCATACCTGTACGAGCACGAGATCCCGAACTGGAAGAAGCCGGTCAAGTACCAGTACATCAACGACATCGGTTGGGGCAACTACGCCGAGTCGATCGCGACGATCCCGTCCAACATCACCAAGTACGGTGACTGCTTCAAAAAGCTCGTGCCGATCATCCAGCAGGCGACGATCGACTACACCAAAGCTCCCGCAACGGCGAACACGGTCATCCTCGACGCGGTTGCCAAGTTCGGCGCGGCATTCGGGTGGACGTACAACCAGGGCGCTGCCGACTACGCCGCGGCCACGATCGCCAAGGACAAGCTCGTCGCCAACGGTCCCGACGGTGTGATGAGCAAGTTCGACATCGCCCGGGTCAACGACCTGATCGCCAAGGCGATTCCGGTCTACACCGCTCAGGACAGCCCGCCCAAGGCCGGCCTGAAGGCTGAAGACATCGTCACCAATCAGTTCCTCGACCCCAAGATCGGGCTCTGACGACAAGAAGTGCCGTGGGGAGGGCGTCGGCTTCGGCCGGCGCCCTTCACGGCGTTGATGGCGCTCGCCGCGCCCACCGGCCAAGATACTGACGTGGCGAATCCCCATCGGATCGGTAAGTACCTCGCGGAGCGGGCGCTCGGCGCCGGCAGTTTCGCCACCGTTTGGCTCGCGTCCGACGAGTTGCTGGAAGTGCACGTGGCGATCAAGGTGCTCGCCGACAACTGGGCCCGCAATGTCGACATCCGCCGCCGATTCATCGAAGAAGCGCGGCTGCTGCGGCGCATCGATCATGATCGTGTCGTGCGCGTCCACGACGTGGACGAACTGCCCGACGGCCGGCCGTACTTCGTGATGGCCGTCGCCGATCGGGGAACGCTCCACGACAAGATCGAGGAGCTGCCAAAGGGTCAGCCGATGGACACCGAGGTCGCGCTTCGGCTCGGGCTCGAGATCTGCGAGGCGTTGTCGATCGTGCATGATTTCGGCGTCGTCCATCGAGACATCAAGCCGAGCAACATCTTGTTCCGCTCGGTCCGCAACCACGAACGCGAAGCGGCGCGGCGCGCCGGGCGGTTCATCGGCGACGACGCGGTCATGATCGGCGACTTCGGGTTGGCCAAGGATCTCGCCGTCGCGAGCGGGTTCACGCTCGCCGCCGGAACGCCCGCCTACATGGCGCCGGAGCAGGCCCACCCGACCGCTGTCATCGACCGCCGGGTGGATGTGTTCGCGGCGACAGCCGTGATGTACGAGCTGCTCGCCGGCCATCCGGCGTTCGCTTCCGAGACGCTGTCGGGTGTTCGCCGCAGCCGCGCTGAATCAACCGCCCAGCCGCTGTTCGAGATCCGCCCCGATCTGCCCCGAGCCCTGAGCGACGTGTTGGCCAAAGGAATGGCCCGCCTGCCCGACGACCGCTACGACTCGTGTTACGCGCTCGGTGACGCGCTCGCCGCTTTCCTTCCACACGCCCCGGTCCCAATCCGGGCGATGCCGCCCCCCGCCGACAAGACGACAGCAATCGCCTCTCCGACGGGAGTGTTGCTGCCACCGCCGCCCCCGCCGACCAGGCCACCGGTGGTACTCGCGTTGACGGGTGCGGCTGGGCGCGTCAACGACCTGATCACGGGTTCCAAATTTCTGCTCAACGATGCGCCGGTCGCCGTCGCGGCCCAGGCTCGCCTCGTTCGTCCGTTCACGACTGCCGTTGTCGGCCCGATGAACTCCGACGCGTTCGCCGTCGTGGCCGGGCTGCGGGCCCGCGACGACATGTCGGTCGAACACGTCGGATCGATCAGCCATCCCAAGGTCGCGAGCAGCGACCTCGTGGTCCTGTTGTTCGCGAGTGCTGAACGTGAGCCGCTCGCCACGATCGACGAGCTGCTCGCGATCATCAAGGCCGCCGATGCCGGCCCCTACGCTGTCGAAGCACTCGTCACAGCGGCGCCCGGCGAGAATCCACAACGCGTCATTGAAGAGGTCCTGGCCAGTCCAGCGGGTCTGACGCTGATCCCCGAGCTCAGCGCTGCGACACCCGCAACGATCGCAAGGCTGCACGCGTTCGCAACGAACCTGGCCGACGTGCGCGGCGTCGCGTTCCGTGCGACATCGGGTCTTCGTCTCGTCCAACTCGCGATGAAGACGGCACCGAGCGGCAGCGGTAGGACCGAACTGCTCGACCGGATCGAGGCGCTGCAGCACGAGTTGCCGCTGCTCGTCGAATTGGAGCTGCTGCGCGAGATCGTTTCCGGCCGGGCAACCCTGCCCCGTTGGTTGCGGGCAGAGTTGGCACGGCTGCTGATCCATCCCGAACCGGCCAGACGGCTCGGCCTGGCTATCGACGCCGACGCCGCCGCGCTGCAGGCAGCCGTGCAATCGACGAGCACCGGATGGCGCGTCCTCGAAAACACCGGACGGATCCCGTTCAGCGCGCGAGCGGCGATGTTGATCGCCCAGCAGGCCCTCGACCGGCTCCACGCCGAACTGGCGTACTACGGCTGAGGATTCCTACTGTGAACTTTCGAATCATCAATGTATGTAACAGTAGCAATGCGACATCAGCGAGGAGCGCGAGTGCCCAACGACATGATCAGTACGCCGGGCAGTGTGCTGGGCGAGGCAATCGAGACGGCGCCGCCCGCGCCCATGCCTGGAGATCTCAACGACGAACTGATCACGACAGACTCGTGGACCGACGACATGGTGCAGCGCGCCGGGATTCCGATCGTCGACGTCCCAATCGTCACCTGCGGCGGCGGCATGGGTTCGTTCGTCTTCACCAACTACCTCCGGGTCGCGGGCGCGGACACCTCTCAGATCCGGGTGCTGTCAAACCTCGACTACCCATGGCAGACCTACGAGTACCTCACCAAGGTCAGCCAGATCCCGCGTGACGCCCGGCTGCGCAGCGACTCGCAGAGCAGGCCCGACTGCCTGTGGGGCTTCCCGAGTTACGCCTTGCACGAGGCTCGCCGCGACAAGCGGCTGCATCCGATCTGGAACGTGCTCAGCGAACCGGTGCTCGCGGACTACTGGACACCATTGGCCGGCACGGTCTTCGCAACGATGGAGAAGGAAGCGGCACGGATCCGCTACCGCGAGATGCTCGTCACCGGACAGGTCCGGATGGTGCGACGCCGTGCCGATGGCGGCTACTTCACGATCCTGACACCGCCCCCCGGCGCGAGCGCCACCCGCCGGATCGCGTACCGCAGCCAATTCGTGCATCTCGCCATCGGCTATCCCGGTTTGAAGTTCTTGCCGGACCTGCAGGAGTACCGCACGAAGTACAACGATCTCGCGCGTACGGTCAATGCCTACGAGCCCCACGAGCACGTCTACGAGAGCCTGCTCCGCAAGCCTGGCAAAGTCTTGGTTCGCGGTGGCGGTGTCGTGGCATCACGCGTGCTCCAGCGGCTGATGGAGGACCGGATCAACAAGGGCGCGCAGACCGAGATCCTCCACCTCTTCCGGACCTACTACTCGGGCCGCCACAACAAGTGGGGATTCGCCAAGCGCCGCGGCGCGTACGGCTTTGCGTTCCAGGGTTTCAATGCGCCCAAGAGCGCCTGGGGCGGCCAGCACATCGATCAGATGCTCAAGCTCGAGGGCACGGCCCGCAAGGATCTGTACGAGCTCACCGGCGGGGCCCACACGCCGTATCGAAAGCTGTGGCTCGATCAGATGAAGCTCGCCCGCCAAGCTGGGTGGTACACCACGTATCAGGGTGAGGTGACCGACGTACGACCCGGTACCGACGGCGTCATCACCACCATCAAGCAGAAGAATGCCAGCATGGCAACGCTCGAGGCATCCGTCATCATCGACTGCACCGGCCTCGAAGCCGACATCCGCGAGCACCGGATGCTCGCCGACCTGCTCGACCACTCCGGCGCCGGGCGCAACCCGCTCGGGCGACTCGACGTCGACCCGAGCTTCGAGATACGCGGGACGCGCAGCGGCCCCGGGCGAATGTACGGATCGGGAGCGGCAACATACGGCGGCTACTTCCAGGGTGTCGACACGTTCCTCGGCCTGCAGCTCTCCGCCCAACGCATCACCGACGACCTCGCCGCGCAGGGCTTCCTCAAACGGATCGGCATCGCCCGTTCGGTCGGCAGTTGGTGGAAATGGTTCCGCCACACGCCGATCTAGAACCAGCGCTTGCGGACGAACCACGATCAACGCAACAGAGCAATGACATCTCAGTCCATTCACTTCGGGAGCACGCAATGATTCCAACACTCAGCGGCCGGATCCAGACCCGGATCTGGCTGATCCTCTTCGTCGGCATCCCGTGGACGCTGATCATCACACCGCTCCTGCCAAACCAGCGCGACCTCACCGACGGTTCGCTGTTTGACACCTACAAGACCACCTTCACCGTGCTCGGGATCGTGCTCGCCCTCGGCGTGTTGTTCTGGGAGTGGATCTATCACCTCCTCCAACAGTTCCGGTGGGAGAAGGACTGGCCGGTGATGTTCACCTTTTTCGAAGTGATCAACGAGGCGATCGTCGCCTTCGTCGTGTTCAAAGCGCTCGACCTCGACACGAAGTTCGGTGCGACCGCGACGAACGCGACGTTCTGGTGGCACGTCGTTTCCACATGGATGGTGATGTGGTTGTTCGTCCTCGGGCCGATCAAGGTGCTGTTCATTCGTTGGCGTTTCCGCGGCGGCCGGATCTTCTTCTGACGATGGACGGTGAACGCGACTCTTCAACCGAAATCCCCTCGATGCTCGGGGATTACGCGATCCTGCGATCGTTCAGCGAGGGCGGGCACGGACGCTTCTATCTGGCCACGCCACCGCAGCGCCTCGGCCTCGCCGATTCCGTCGTGATCAAGGTCGTCGGCGGATCGCAGGAAGCCGGGTTCCGCCGCTTCACGCGTGAACTCAAGCTGTTCGCGCGGGTCAAGAGCAAGTACCTGGTCGAGCTGTACGACGCCGGCCAACACGAGGACTTCTTCTTCTACTCGATGGAGTGGTGCCAGGGCGGCACGCTCGCCGAGCCGACCACCGAGCTGACGAGGGCGGCCAAGCTGCATGCCGTGGCAGACGCGGCCAGGGCCGTCGATGATCTGCATCAGGCCGGCATCGCCCACAGAGACCTACGGCCGGGGAACATCCTGCTCCGCGGCGACGGGTCGGCTTGCCTCGGCGACCTCGGCCTGGCCCAACTCGGTACAGGTTCGGTCACGTCGATGGCGCCGATGGCCTCGGTCGGTTTCGTCGATCCGAGGCTGATCATGGGCGACAGCGCAAGCCGCGCCACCGACATCTACTCACTCGGCGCGATCCTGCACTGGGTGTTGACCGGCGCGCACATCCATCCCGGTGTCGATGGGGCGGATCCGATGATGGCCGTTCGCTCCGTGCTCCGCAATGCCCCCCACGTACAGCGTGATCTGTTGACGCCTGGCGAAGCGGACCTCATCCTCGCCTGCACCGACGTTGCGCCAGAGCGCCGTCCCCAGACCGCGCTTGAGGTCGGCGAACTCATCGATTCCCTCGGAGGACAATGACATGCAGAACTTCACCCTCATTCCCCAACATGGCGCCGGCCGTGGTCGGTTGGTCCGGATGGGCAACACCATCGTCTACTCGGCAGGGGATGCCGCTGCCGCGTCCACCCTCGTTGGATGGTGCCGCCTCGTCGGCGACCGGCCGACGTCGGAGGTGATGGGCGAACTGGCCCGCCTCGCGAACGGCGGTGCTGCGCTCGGTCCGTTCTGCGCGATCCTGATCGGCGACGAATCGGTCGACGTGCTCGTCCAGGGTGGCGTGCCGCTGATGGTGCAGCGCTCGAGCGGCGCCGAGCCGATCGGCGCGAGCGGCCTTGGGGCGTTCCAGACACAGCTGCGCGACATCTCGGCGCTCGACCTCCTCTTCGGTGACTCGTCCGTGGATCCGCTGCTCACGATCAACGACGGTGTGATCGCCGCCGATGGCTTCAGCCTGCGGGCCAAAACCGTGACTGTGCTGCCATGGGGTCCTACGCCAGGTGCGGCGAGCCAGCCCGTGGCAGCTCCCGCGGCCCCAGCCGGTGCTGTGCCTGCCGCGAAGGCGATGGTGTCGCTCCGCGAGCCCGGCAACGATGACCTTCCACCGGCCGAGCCGTTGCCGATCCTGGTGGCCGCGCCGGCGGCAGCCGCCGCGGCACCGGTACCATCCCCCGCGCAACCCGCCCCTGCCCCTGCACCAGCCCCAGCCCCCGCTCTGGCACCCGCTCTGGCGGACACCGCGGCGATGCCGGCCGCCGCCGCACCACACCGCGCCTCTGCTCCCGCGGCGTTGTCAGCGTCGGGGCCCCAACCGGTGAAGGTCAAGGGGCTCGTGTGCAGCCGCGGTCACTTCAATGACCCGCGCACCCGCTTCTGCGCAACGTGTGGCATCGCGATGCATCAGACCAGCTTCATTCTCAGCGACGACGTGCGGCCTCCGCTCGGCGTGCTCGTGATGAGCGACGGGGCATACCACACACTGGTGACGAGCCTCGTCTTCGGACGCGACCCCGACGATGATCCCGAGGTTCGCGAGGGACGCGCCCAGGGGGTAACCCTGATCGATCCGGGCAACACGATCTCGCGCGTCCACGCCGAGATCCGCGCTGTGGAATGGGACGTGCACATCGTCGATCACGGCTCGACCAACGGCAGCTTCGTCTGGTCGAACGACCGCCAGCAATGGGATCGACTGACACCGAATCAGCCGGTGCTGCTCTCGCCCGGCTCACACGTTGCGTTCGGACGGCTGACCGCCACGTTCGAGTCGTCGGCGCGCCAGAAGGGCTGACGCCGAACTTGCGGCGCGCCTGTCGTCGTCGATCAACCGGACGGGCAGCGGTGGGCGCGGCGGTCTGGTCAGGCGTTGTGGAAGTGGAGCCATTTGGTGTGCATCGTCTCACCGGTGGGGTGGGGGTACGGTTTGGGTGGTGGTGGGGGTGGCCTGTTTGGCGGGTTGGGTTGGGCGGATGCGGCGATGATCCGGCCCCGTTCGTCACGAAATTGGAGGCCGCCGGCGATGTCGGCGTTGCCGGTGACACCAAATTTGTGGTGGTGGTGTTTGTC
>JANYKS010000076.1 GCA_025358125.1 Actinomycetes bacterium | reverse complement strand
GCTGTCGCCCGCGTTCTTCGAAACGAAGTTCTGGTACATGTGGGCGACCACGTTCGCGTTCCAACCGTGGCACAGCGCCATCGAATTCAAACGGTACCTCCATCGCTTCATGCTCGAGTTCTCCCGCATCGAAACATTGGCGGGCGTCAAACGCACGGTCTACAACCAGTTCGACTCCCTCGTACGCCCACTGGTCAGCTGGCTCCGCGACCACGACGTCAACTTCGTGACGGGCTGCACTGTGACTGACTTCGAACTGCGCACAGACGCTGGCCAGATCGAGGTCACCGGCATCCACTGCAACCGCGCGGGGAGCCACGAACTGATCGATGTTGCCGACGGAGACCTGGTGTTCTTCCAGAACGGGTCGATGACGGACGCGTCGAGCTACGGGTCGATGACGGCCCACACCAACGGCTCTGACGGCTCGCGTTGAGCGGCAACATTCGAATACATCCGGGCGCGCTGTGGCCAGTGAATGAGGTCACGCAATGTATCTCCATGGTGCCCATCTCGTTGGCAGATGAACTGCCAGAAGGGCACACGTCACGAATCGAGTCTGACCGTTTGCTCGCGCGCCTTGGCAGCTCGGGTGGCAGACCCTCGGGCTTCGACGATGTTCGCCGAGATGCCGCGCCGCCGGGCGAGTTCGGCTGTGCCCAGATCGTGTGGCACGGGTCCGAGCGAACCGGCGGTGCGCTGCCCGAGTGCGCGGGCCCACACTGCTTCGCGTTTACGCACTTGATGCGGTTGAATCTCGTCCCAGTCGCGCGGCCCGATCACGGCCCCGAGCTGTAATGCGCCGGCCGTGACGGCGTTGGCGATGAGTGCTTCGCCCGCCACCGTTCTGGAAGCGATCGCATTGAAGCCCTCGTCCTCGCCTGTAGGTGATCCGCCGGGCCAGCAGTCGGCAGCGATGACGTCAGCGGCCATACCGATGGCGTCGGGGCAGATCTTGCAGCGATGCTTTAGGCGCCATGTCCCTTCGTCTTCCCACAGCTCTTGGTAGCTCGTCTCGAACCGGCGGCCGTCCACGGTCACGGCCGCCGTCGCGCCCGGATTGCCCAAACCGCGGTAGCGGAAACTCGACAGCTCGCTCTCGCTCACACCCCACGCGTCGAGCAGTTCCTGGGTCTTGGCGAATTCGGACACCCCGCCGCACACGATCGCGAGTCGGTACCGACAGAGTTCCGCAAGCCGTGGGTCGTCATCGGCGCGGAGCCGCAGCGCGGACACGTCACACGGTTTACCCACGAACGCGAACGGCTGGCCAGCAGCAAGCGCCACCTCGAGGCCCTCCAGCGGAGCGGCCGGGCCGTAACGAGAACCGCCACAGCCGCGGACCTCGTCAGGTGTGCGGCTGATCCGCCAACACGACCGCGCCGGGAACTGCGGGTCCGGGCCCACATGAACAATCGCGGCCACCTCACCGCTGTCCAGCAGATGGCACGCCAGCGCAGTCAGGACCCCACCCGTGGAGCCCTCGAACCGCACGGCCGGGTCAGCGGCCCAGGCCAACGTGCTGGTGCGCAGCCAACCCCACACCGGGTCCCACTGCGCGCCATCACCGGCCTCGGACTGGGTCAGTCCCGATGCGATCACCGCTGGACAGCACCGATTGACCGCGTCCATCGTTACCTGACCCAGCGGCTGCACGGTCGCAGGCCGCTCTCGACCCTCACCGGTGCGGACCATGCGTACCTTCGCGGGACCCGCGACCGCCGCACAGATGCCGCAGCCGACACACACACCGCTCTCGACGATGTCGTCGATGCTGTCCGCTGCGAGGGCGCGGCTCATGGCGCCCACGAGGCTGGGCGCTTCTCGAGGTATGCAGTCATCCCTTCCCGACGAGCCTCGTCGCTCGCGGACGGTCGCGCGGACAGCTCAGCGGTCCACCGGAAGGCCTTGCCCTCGGACCGGGTCGGCACGACCGCGGTCAGCTGTTTGTCGGTCGCGATGGCGTGTGATTCACTGGCGAGCAGATCGCTGACGATGGCATCGATCTCCGCGTCAAGCTGATCGGAGGGGACCGCACGGTTGATGAGCCCCATCCTCACCGCCTCGGCGGCGGGGAACCGGTGCCCGCGCAGGAATACCGTCTGCGAGTCGGCGAGACGCACTTCGGCAGGCAGATCAACGAGATCATCGCCGGTGCCACACCGAGATGTCGAGTGCTGCGGCAAGGCTCATGCGTCGGGCAACGCGATGCCCGGCGATGCGCCCGACACACGGCTCGGGCGAATGGCGGAAACGCCCGAACGGGGTGCGCGAGTCGATGCTGCGCGTTGGTCGCCGAACGCTCGGCCAGGTTGCTCGCGCGCAGATCACGGTGCCCTTGTTGGTCGGTACGACCGATCGAACCTCGGGGTCGTGGTCTCCAACAGAGCGCCGCAACCAGTTCGCTGGTCAACTGCGCTTCCAGCTCGTTGCGGTGCTCTTCGTCGGCAAGCGTGATGATCATTTCCCCGCCGAGCATATCCGTTCGAAAGCGCGGCATCAGAACTCCTCAACGCGGGCACGTCGGCGGGGCCCCCGCAAAGGCCGACGCCCTGAGGAGCCAATGCCGACCGAACGCGCCCACCTTCAACTCGGTGTCGTCGATGTGGCGGCGCTGGGTGACGACCAGGCAGAAGTCCCCGGCGGAACCGCTGTTCGACGGTCTTGGGGGATCAGTGCCAAAAGTTGACAAAGTTGATCACCTTATGGTTGAATACACGTCATGTCCATCGCCGATGTCATCGCCGGAACCCGTACCGCGGTCGCTGCCGACAGCGCTGCCGCCAGCGCTACGTTCCGCGTCCGACACGAACTCGTCGGGCCGACCGAGGTTCACGCCCGCACAGGTTCGGGTCACCGCGTCACCATCGACGAACCGCCCGTGCTCGGCGGAGCCAATGCGGCGCCCAACCCCGTCGAGTACGCGCTGACAGCGATCGGTTCGTGCCAAGCGATCACGTATCGGTTCTGGGCCGAACAACTCGGCATCGCATTCGACACCCTCAGCATCGACGTCGAAGGTGACCTGGACGTTCGTGGATTCTTCGGGATCGACCCAACGGTACGGCCGGGCTACCAAGAGATCCGGGTCACCGCGCGGGTGAGCGGTCCCGAGACGCCGGAACGATACGAAGAACTCCAACGCGCCGTCGACGAGCATTGCCCCGTGCTCGACATGTTCGCCAACCCCGTGCCGGTCTCACTCCAGCTCGAAGTCGTCTGACGCACCCAGGCCGAACCCTCGGCCACGGCAAACGCGACCAGCCTGCCCCAATCTGACGACGCTTGATCGGTTTTCGCGTCGAGGATCATGTGGACATTCTCGACAAGTACCCCCACTTGGTGCCTGCTGGTCAGCCTCGGCGAGGTGCTCTGCCGTCCTGACAAACGCGTGACCCTGGCGGGCGAGACCGACGACAAATCCTTCGGCCACCCCCCGCGCCAGCGATGCGCCCTTGTTGGACGACCCCCGCGGACTCTGCCCATGTCATGCCTCCTCGTGAGGAAGTGGCGATCCCACCCCAGGTGGGGTAGAGTCTGCTAATGAAGGATGTTCACAAGCGCAGTGTGCTCAACCGGTTGAAGACGGCTCGGGGTCATCTCGATGCGGTGATTCGAATGACCGAAGAAGATGCCTACTGTCCCGAGTTGATGAAGCAGTTGTCGGCGGTGCAGGGCTCGTTGGAGCGTGCGAGCCGGATTGTGCTGCGCAACCATCTCGAGACCTGCGTTGCTGCGGCGATGGTCGCGGGCCGTACCGACGAGATCGTGGAGGAGTTGATGGATGCGCTGCGGTTCGACCGTACCGTTACTGCTCCCGGACCCGAGCTGGCCCTGACCGCCGAGACAACTTCGTGACGACCACCGAGACACCGGCGATCCCGGCTGATCTGACAGAGGTCGAGTTCGCGATCACCGGCATGACGTGTGGTTCCTGCGCTGCTCGAGTCGAAAAGGCGCTCGCCCGGCAGCCCGGTGTCGCTACCGCTGGCGTCAACCTTGCGTCGGAGAAAGCCACCGTGGCGTTCGACCCCACCATCGCGAGCACTGGTGATCTGGTCGACGCGGTCGTCAGGATCGGTTACGGCCTCACTCCCGTCACCGCCGACGAACGGCTGGAAGTTGACGCTGACAATGAAGCGCGACGGATGTGGCTGCGCCGGGTGCTTGTTGCCTGGCCGCTCGGAATCACCGTGTTGGTTCTGTCGCTCCGTTTCATGCGCGAGCCGTGGGCCCGCTGGACAGCGTTGGCGTTGGCGGTACCGGTGCAGTTCTGGGCCGGGTGGCCGTTCCTTCATCAAGCGGCGGTACGGGCCCGAGTCCGCCAGGCAAACATGGACACGCTGATCGCGATCGGCACCTTGGCAGCGTTCACGTTCTCCACCTACCAGGTGGTGTTCGGACCGTCGCATTCGGATCACTACTTCGACACCGCCACGCTGATCATCGCATTCCTTCTGCTCGGCCGATATTTCGAGGCGAAAGCGAAGGGCCGAGCATCGAGCGCGATCCGCACCCTGTTGGAGCTCGGCGCCAAGGAAGCTCGCATCGTCGTTGACGGAGTCGAGCAGATGGTTCCCGTCGACCAGGTTCGTGTCGGCGATCTGGTCCGGGTTCGTCCCGGCGAGAAGCTCCCGGTCGACGGCGGCGTCGTCGATGGCGCCTCGGCGGTCGACGAGTCGATGCTGACCGGGGAATCGGTGCCGGTCGACAAGCTGCCCGGTGATCGTGTGGCCGGCGCCACGATCAACATCCAAGGCGTGCTCACCATTCGCGCTACCGCTGTCGGGGCCGACACGGCGCTGTCACAGATCGTGCGGCTCATCGAGGAAGCGCAGGGCACCAAGGCGCCCGTACAGCGTTTGGCCGACCGGATCTCGGGGATCTTCGTTCCCGTGGTCCTACTCCTGGCTGTGGCGACCTTTGTCGGCTGGTGGCTCGTCGGTGGTGACGCGACCAAAGGTCTCGTCGCCGCGGTCGCAGTGTTGATCATCGCCTGCCCATGTGCGCTCGGTTTGGCGACCCCGACCGCGATCATGGTCGGCACCGGCCAAGGCGCAGCGATGGGGGTGTTGATCAAAGGCGGTGAAGTGCTGGAGCGATCCAAGCGGATCGACACTGTCGTGTTCGACAAGACCGGCACGCTCACCAAAGGCCAGATGACCCTCACCGATGTCGTCGCCCTTGATGGTGCCGACGTCGGCGAAGTTGTCGCCCGGGCGGCCGCGGTCGAGCAAGGCTCGGAGCATCCAGTCGGTCGAGCTGTCGTCGACGTCGCTCCCGCCTACGGCGTCACCGTCGAGCCCGCGATCGAGTTCTCGTCCGTTGCCGGGCACGGCGTGCGTGCCACAGTCGACGGCATCGTCGTGCATGTCGGTCGCCGCAAGCTGATGGCCGAAGCAGAACTCGTCCTCGACGACGAACTCACGACTGCCGCGGAACAACTCGAGGCACAAGGCAAGACAGCCATCTTCGTTGGATGGCAAGGTCAGGTTCGCGGTGTTCTCGCCGTGGCCGACACCCAGAAAGACGGCGCCCCGGCAGCGGTTCAAGAACTGCGATCGATGGGGATCGAGGTCGTCATGATCACCGGCGACAACCGCCGCACAGCAGAAGCCATCGCCGCCAAGGTCGGCATCTCGCGTGTCCTCGCCGAGGTACTGCCCGAGGACAAGGTCAACGAAGTCCGACGGCTCCAAAGCGAGGGCCGGGTAGTGGCGATGGTCGGCGACGGGGTCAACGACGCTCCAGCGCTGGTACAAGCCGACCTCGGTATCGCGATCGGGACCGGCACCGACGTCGCGATCGAGGCGAGCGACATCACCCTGCTGTCAGGCAACCTCGACGGGGTTGCCACCTCGATCCGGCTCGCGCGGCGCACCTTCCGCACGATCCTGCAGAACCTTGGCTGGGCATTCGGCTACAACGTGATCCTCATCCCCGTCGCCGTCGCAGGCCTCCTCAACCCGATCTTTGCCGGCGCCGCAATGGGCCTGTCCTCGGTCTCGGTAGTCAGCAACAGTCTGCGCCTGTACAGGTTCCGACGGACCCGACAGCGCAGCCTCGATGCTCAACAATCCTGAACAACCCGAACCCGAACTGACCCGCGACGAGCGCCACGACCTGAAACAGCGGCTACGCGCCGTCCGCAAGGAGCGGAAAAAGTTGGCAC
>JANYKS010000054.1 GCA_025358125.1 Actinomycetes bacterium | reverse complement strand
CTGCCCCGGCAAGCGATCGGCACATGTCGGCGAATTTCGCTCGACCTGGCGTGAATGTCGCAGCTGTCTGAGTTGTCGGCCAGGCACAGTCGTGGCGAGGTTGCTGCAGGGTTGGGGTCAGCTCCCAACCAATGCCCGTCGCCACTGCCCAAGCACATCGTGGTCGCCGTCGGTTTCGGTGTTGCTCGGCCGGTTCCAGAGTGCGAGGAGGAGATCTGAAGCGGCCCCCGAGAGGGTCACGTCGGCCGAGGTGTCGTCAGGCACGCTGGTGATGCGATCGGTGGTGGACGTCGTCGTCCAGGTGTTGGCGGAGTCTGTTGCGCGAATTGCGAGCGTGCCCTGGGGTAGTGGGGCTCCGAAGCTTGTGATCAGGCCTGGCAGGAGGTGCTCGAGGATCTCGCTGATGTAGTAGTCGGCGTGCGCGATCGGCGTGGCGACGCCGGTCGCGTTTTGTGCGTCCCAGCGGTGGACGGAGGTTTCTGAGGCCTGGCGTCGGGCCCATGCTCCGACGGTTTGTTGGTTGGTGACTCCCCAGACGTTCGCCTCGGGGGGCGCAGACCGAAGCGTGGTGACCAGGCGCGCGCCGATCGAGCGGTACCAGCTGATCTCGTCGTCGTCTGGTGGTGCGATGGATGTCGGCGCGAAAGGGTCGAGCAGGCGATCGTGGACGATGGTGGCGATCCACGACGGAACGACGCATGGTGCGCGAGGAGATCGTGCATCGTCCAGCCGGGGCAGGTCGGAACCGCGGCGGCCAGATCACTCTCGCAAGCGTCGGCGAACGCATGATTCTCCGCGTCTAGCCAGTTGACGTAGGTGTCGTGCGACTCGGTCATAGTGGTCTCCTGCCTCAGTAGACCGGTCACCAGGGCGCGTAGGCCATCTGGCCGCCGCGCGTGCCGCCTTACGGGCACGGTGCGTTGGTACCCAACCGAAATGTAACGAGCACGCCGTTACATTTCGATCCGGGCTGTGGCTGGATTCTGCCTTCGACGGCGGAAAAGTGTCAACGGGGCAAGAAGTTGCTTGCGGAGAATCGTGTCGATTCGCTTGTTGGCGACGTGTTCTGACCGTCCGTGTCGCGCATTGATCGACCCTTGTGCTCACGATTCAGGGATCTGATTTGATCGGTTTTGGTCGGCTCGGATTGCGTTGAGGCGGTCGATCAGCGCGGGCAGCGTGAGTTCGTCTTTGGTCCGTCCGGCCGCGGTCTTGGAGCGGACGATGTCTTCCAGCGACGCCAGACGTGCATCGACCGCACCGACTCGGACGATCACCACGGAGCGCACCAGATCGTCGTAGCCGTCGGTTCCATCGGGGCGGAATGCGAGGTCGAACGGTCCGTGATCGGTGTTGAATGTTGCGGTTGTGACCCGTTCTAACCAGTCGGCGTCGATATGGACTTCGACACCGTCGGGCATGCCGCCTGGTACGCGCAGCGTCGCGTTCAGTTCAGCGAGCGCCCTCGCGATCCGTTCTCTGTTCGCCCGCGACGCGGCGGGTGTCACGTCAAGGTCAAGCGACCTGGCGATTTTGGCGCCGTGAAGTTCGGCTGCGATTCCTCCGATCATCACGTAGTCGACCTTGTGTCGATCGAGCACCGACACGATTGCTTCGACCTGCTCGATGGTCATCGGTGCGGGCGGGCGCTGTTGCGGCTCCTGCGTTGGTGAATCACGTTTCGCTGTGAGGCGGTCCCGGACCTCACGCCAATGCGGAGGATCAGCGGTCATGGCGACGACACGATCATGCGTTGATGCTCAGCCCATCGTTGTTGGAAGTCGACGGGCTGTGCCTGCAGCCATTCCTCGATCGTTTCATCGTGCGGATCGAAAGGCTCGAGTCGAGTCCGCAGCTCGAAACCTGCTGCGCGTAGAAGGCGGGCAAGCGCTGGGTGCGATGGTTGCCGTCGACCGTTCTCGATTGCCGCGACGTGCTGCTGGGTTGTGCCCGCAGCGTCAGCGAGTTGCTGTTGTGTCAGCTTTGCCATCAACCGGGCGCGCTTCACCACAGCACCGGACCAGGCTCGATTCTGAACCTCGAACACATCAGTCATATCCCAAGGCTACATGCGATTGCATGTAGATATCTCTGCGGGGTTGACGCACTGGGAGCCCTCTCTGTTGGGACGAGTCGCCTATCCGAGGATCGTGTCGACTCGCTGGTTGGCGACGTGCTCTTCGTCGTCGAGAGCGCCGACGTACGTGGAGACGAGGGTTTCGACGCTGTGTCCGAGTCGTCGCGCGGTCTCAGCGAGCGGCATCCCAGCGCGCAGCCACGTCGTGGCTGCGGCGTGTCGGCAGTCGTAGATCCTCATCGGCCGTTGGCCGACCGATTCAAGCGCGCGGTGCCATGCTCGTGCCCAGTTCGATCCGCTCGGCATCGTGTCGTTGCGGGTTCGAAAGAGCAGACGGTCGGGTGATGTGAGGTTGTTCTTGTGGATCCATTCGCGCAGCATCGTGACGAGCACCGGTGGGATCGGCACACTGCGCGGGCCGGTCTTGGGTTCGCCTGGTTCATCGAAAGAGATATCGGCTTCAGTGACGTCCAGGCGTCCCCAACCTTCGGCCGGCAGTTCCGTGGACCGGACTCGCAGCATCACGACCTCCGACGGTCGCAGGCCGGCGTAGTAGGCGACTGCGGTCATCACTCGGTAGTTCTTGCTGCCGGGCTGTTGCGTGACGATCGCGTCGATCGCCTTGGCCATCGCTGCCGGGCTCGGCAGAGAACGAACGTCGACGCTCCGCCTTGTTCGCGCAACCTTTCGTCGCGCTCGCGTCTTGGACCGCTGCGGCCACACGTCGGCCGCTATTGCGCCGGCATCGATCGCCGATTGGACCGAGGCGCGAGCGACGATACGGATCCGGTTCGCGGTAGTCGCGGCCAGCGGCGAGCCGTCGAGCTTGAGGCCGAGCCGGCGGTCGATATCGGCGATCCGCTCCCGATCGAGCTCTCCGAGCATCAGGCAGTTCTTCGCCATCCACTTCTCGAACTGAGCATCGCGCTCGCCCTCAGAGTTGGGTGACAAGGCGGTGTAGAGGTAGGCGCGAAGACCCTCCGGTGGCTTCGCACCGTGCTCAACGGCGATTGTGATGAACCGGGCAAGTGCTTCGGTTGCTGACGCTCTCGTTCGTGGTTGCCACTCCTGCCACTGTTCGCCAATCCAGCGCCGCGACCACTCGTGAACGCGAGCCTCGGCCAGCGGCGTCTGCCACGACTCTGGTTCGCCTGTCGTCTCATCGAACCGTCCGCCCGCCTGAACCTCCTGCAACAGAAGACCCCGGTAGCGATCAGCCTCGATCCGGGTGCGGAACGACTTGCCGCGATGGCGACCTTCGATCGTGTAGCGCACCACCCACGGCAGTTTCGCTTGCGTGGTGGAGCGCCGATCCTGGACCCCGTAGACCTTCACCGTTTGCATCGGGCGAACCATCATCCACCACCAATCAACTTGCCGCCACTGAGGGCGAGTGACCCACAGTTTTGGGAAGGCTTTGATGAGAGTACCCGACGGGCCCTCTTCACCATGTCTGACCTGGTCGAACACCATGATGCCTCCACGATCTGAGGGGATGCCCATGCGGTCGTGGCCGGACGACCAACTCGCCCCGCTCGAAGCCGCCGCAGCAACCGTCCAGATCATCGGAGAGCGCTACAGCCCGCAAATCCAGCAAATGATCGACCGCTGACCATCGCCCGACACACGCAACTCGGTCAAATTGGCGGTTTATGGTCGAGTGTTTCTATCGGGCGCTATTGGTACGCGTCGCGGTGCGGTGGTGCTTGAACGAACGATGAGGACCGGTTCGATCACAGTCTCGGTGGGTGGGTCGAGCGACCCGTCGAGGCGTCGGGCGGCCAAGGTGACCGCGGCGTTGGCCAGTTTTGTGGTGTCTTGGGCGACCGAGGTGAGATCGAGGTAGGTGCGGCGGGCGAGGAGGCTGTCGTCATAGCCGACGACCGAAATGTCGTCGGGGACGCGGACGCCGTGGCGGAGGAACGTCGTCAGTAGCCCGATGGCCGACCAGTCGTTGGCGGCGATGACAGCGGTAGGGAGCTCGTCGTCGGCGAGCAATTTCAGTGCGGCGTTGGCGCCGCCTTGATCGGTGTAGTCGCCGACCGTCACGTGGGATGCGTCTTGTAGACCGCGGCGGCGCATTCCCGTGAGGTACCCCCGACGACGCTGACGGGCTCCAGGGAGATCACCGCCGTCGACGAATTCGATGCGTCGGTGACCGAGGTCAACGAGGTGGGCAACGGCGGCATCGACGCCTCGGCCTTCGTGGGTGTGGACGACGTCGACCGCGGCGCCCGAGCGTGGCCATCCGACCCGTACCACCGGTACCCTGCCTTTCAGCTCGTCGAACCAGCGGTCAGGGTGGTCGACCCCGACGATCACCAACGCTTCGCAGCGGTATTCGAGGAGTTCTTCGACTGCGTCGTCCAGGTTGCGTCCGGGTGCCATGGCGCCAAGGACGACGCGGTACGCGAGTTCGTGGGCGGCGGGGTACATCGCCTCGGCGATCTCCACCTCGAACGGGTACCGCGGCGAGAACAGGACCCCGAGGTTGCCGCTGCGTGCTCGCCGCAGCACCTGAGCTGCAGCGTTCGGCCGATAGCCGAGGTCGTGGGCGACTTGGCGCACCCGACGACGGGTCTCGTCACTCGCCCCGGGGACGTCGCGCAACACGATGGAAACGAGCGCCCTGGAAACACCGGCTGCGGCTGCGACGTCGGCCATCGTCGGTGTCCGCTCGCCGGTCATGTCGTGACGACTGCTCATCGAAGCTCCGCTCTCGGTACGGCTTGACATTTCGACTGTCCAATTACAGAGTACCGCAAAGAACTAGCACGTGCTAGTATATGACGACAATGGACGACACGCTCTACGGAACCCGTACCGCCAAAGGGGAGTGGACCCCGCATCGCCGTGCCTCCTACGGGCCGCTGTTCGACCGCCAGTTCAACCTCGGACGATTGCTTCGGTGGTTCTTGCACGGCTATTTATTGCCCTGGAACGCGCTCTACGCCGGCGCTGCGGTGATCCTCTACGCCTTCACTACGCCGTCGACGGCGACCACTCGCACCTTCGCTGTCGGCTGGATCGCGTACCTCTTGGCGCGCAATCTTGCGATTGTCCTCGCTTGGTACGGGCTGTTTCACTGGTGGCTGTATCGCCGCAAAGCCCAAGACGCCCGATTCAAGTACAACGCCCGCTGGCCACGTGAAAGCAAGCGGTTCACATTCGGCAGTCAGACCCGAGAAAACGTGTTCTGGACACTGGCGAGCGGCGTACCGATTTGGACGGCGTACGAGATCGTCACCCTCTGGCTGTTCGCCAATGGCCATGTCCACATGCTCCAGTGGTCACGCCATCCTGTGTGGATCGTGTTGATCATGCTGCTGATCCCGCTGTGGCGCGAGGTCCACTTCTACTGGGTCCACCGTCTGATCCACACGCCGTTCCTGTACAAGAAGGTCCACGCGTTGCATCATCGCAACACGAACCCGGGCCCGTGGTCGGGGTTGTCGATGCATCCGATCGAGCACATTGCGTACTACAGCGCTGCGGCGATCCACTGGATCATCCCGGCGCACCCGATCCATGCGCTCTACGAACTCGTGCACCTCACCATGTCCCCGGTGCCCGGGCACAGCGGGTTCGAAAAGATCGAGCTCGGCGAAGACGCGGCTATCGACACCGGGTGCCTGAACCACTACCTGCACCACAAATACTTCGAGGTGAACTACGCCGATGGTGCCATCCCGTTCGACCGTTGGTTCGGCTCATTCCACGATGGCTCCCCCGAGGCCCACGCCGCAATGAAGAAACGCCTGGCGGCCCGCAACGTCCCCGCGGCCGACTAACAGGGAAACCCCTATGACCACCCCGCCAACGGTGCACGCCCTACTCGCGTCCAAGGGCCGCAAGAAGTGGCTTCAGCTCCATGTCGACACGCCGGCCGAAGCGGCCGCGGCAGTGGAGGCAGGTATCACGCTCCTATCGTGCGAGCCCGACCATCACCTCGAGGGGATCCGTCGGTTGGCACCGTCGGCGTTCCTGTCCGCAGGTATGCCGCACGGTGCGGTCAGCTCACCCACCGAGGCCGTCCGCCTCGGCGACATCCTGCACCGAGGTGCCGACGCCGTGTACTGCTCGCACTCTCCATACATCATCGAGGCCATGGCCCGAGAAGGCATTGCGGTGACCGGCCACGTCGGCCTGGTGCCGAACCTAGCGACCTGGACCGGGTTCCGGGCGATCGGTCGCACCGCCGAGGAGGCACGGCGCGTGCTGCAGTCGGTCAAGGACATCGAGAACGCCGGTGCCGCGTTCGTCGAGGTCGAAGTCGTACCGGTCGAACTTGCGGATCACATCACCCGCTCGACATCGATGCTGACCATGGGCATGGGCTGCGGGACGGCTTGCGACACCCAGTACCTGTTCTCGTGCGACGTGCTCGGCACCAACACCGGCCGGTACCCGCGGCACGCCAAGAAGTACGCGGACTTCGCCGCAATTGAGGTAGACCTGCACAACCGACGGGTCGCAGCCTTCCAAGCCTTCGCCGCCGACGTCACGGATGGCAGGTTCCCCGAAGCGAGGCACGAGGTCCGCATGGATCCCGCCGAGTACGAACGCTTTCTCGCCCAGGCCTGACCAGCCACGATTGGCGGGGTCGCGGCTCGCCGTGTGGTTGGGCCCCACGCCGGTCGTCGTCGCGCAGCACTGGCTGCCACGATTCGCGCTCCCCACAAGTGATCGATGACCAAACCGTTGGTGACCTGTGACTGCATCGCTCTCCTTGATTGGGAAGACTGAGGGAAGCGACAGGTCACGAGGAACGGCAGGCCCTTCGCCCACTACGCGACATGTGTCTCGATCGTTTGCGATACACCGCGACTGAAGACGCGATGGTTGTGATGGCTGCGTACGCGGCCATCGCCACACGAGCCATCCGGTACCGCGAGTGTCGACCTACATGCTGGTTGCGCTTGGCCTCCTTGCACTGCTCGGGCTTCGGTACCCGTCAAAATGCTGCCCATCGTCGTGTTCGAGTCCGCGTGGAAAATCCTCTGGCTGACCGTCGTGGCGCGACCGCTGTGGACCGGCGGCCGGCTTGACTCGGCAACATCGCGCGTGGCCAGCAGCTGCCTCTGGGTCGTGATCATCCTAGCCGTCACCCCGGGCGCTACGTGTTGAAGCAGTACGTGATGACGCGAGGCGAGCCCTGGAAATCAAATCCGACGGGCGACGGCAGTCGGACAGGGCCATCAACGACCCGCGTCGCGTGTCGAGGCTTGGACATTGCCTCGACACGCTCGGCGCCTCGCTCGAGCTCGTGGCCGTGTTCGAGGACGAGACCTCGCGTACCGATCCATCTCGGCCGTGTCCTTGGGCCCCAGCGTGGAACCTGCACTTCCGAAATCGATCCCATACGACCTGCTCGGGCTGGAGGGGTCGCGTTCGGTGACGTGGCGGGTCGCCGCGAGCGTGCCTCGTACGCGGCTTCACCCTCGGAGCGGAAGCGGGCGACGAGCTTGCTGACCCACCCTTTGGAGACGTCGTAGGCACGAGCGACCTCGGCCTGGGACCGACCCTCGACAACAACCGCAGTGATCACCAGACGCGCTTTGGACATCTGCCACCGTCTGGCTGGTTGTGGGTCGTGAGTGATTGACTGCGCTGACCCGTGGTTGACCGCCATTCTCGATTCGATTGGGAAGAGTGTGGGTAGGGGCGATGGCCCCCACCCTGGATGGGGGATCGTCTTGTCGAGCGAATCTGGGCGGCGCGCTTGGCCACTCGTGTTTGGCGGAGAACGAGCGACAGCTCGCTGCCGAAGTCGATGACGAAGACCCATCGGGCAACTTCGATATTCCAGCATTCAAGTCCACCAACTGGGCTCACTGAACGTTGGCCCTTGACGCTGGGCACAACAATTCGACTGATTGGGTGAGTCAAATTGTGCCGCCAACTGTCCGGCGCGACATTTGCGAGGATGATTGAGCTCCGCGAGATCGAGGGGCGGCGTTCTGTGCGCGGCCCGAGCGTTAGAACGTGTCGTCGCTGAGCGAGCCTACGCACCGGCGATCAACGCCTCGACCGAGTCGGCGGCGAGTTCGGCACCGTCGAGTCCAACGAAGGCGAGCGAGCGCTGCTTGGCCGGGCAGCGCCCGACTGACCTTCCACTGCTCCAGCAGCTGTGTGATCGGCGCCTGGTCCGGCTCCCTTGGCAGGAATGCCGACCATCGGCAGGCCGTTGCGTACGGCACGCATCGTGGTGCCGTGGCCGCCGTGTCGCCACGATGTGGTTGGGTCGCCGTCGAACGCACCCAGCGCGTTGACGTGGAGGAGATCGCGATCGCCCCGCAGGGCGTCGAGGTCGGGGAGGGCATCAAAGCCGGCGCGTTGTCGCGTCTCGCTCTGCATCGTGAAGTTGGCTCGCCATCCGTCGAACAGCCGGTCGAAGAAGGTGTGCAGCATTATCCCGGTCGGCGTCTTGCCAACGGCCGTGTGCGAGGGGTGTATCGTCGCGAAGGCTGCACGAATCTGCCGGGGTCTAGCGCGGCGAGCAGCCATGTCAAGGGGGAAGTCACATGACATCATCCGGTTCAATTCTTGGTAACTCGGTGCTGCGCCTCGAAGATCCAACGCTGCTCACCGGCGAGGCCAAATATCTCGATGACATGGTCGAGCCTGGCATGCTGCACATCTCCTTCGTGCGCTCGGAGGTCGCGCACGGGCTGCTGAACTCGGTGGACATCAGCGAGGCCGAAAACATGCCGGGCGTACGCGCCGTCTACCACTCCGGCAACGCGATGGGTCTCGGCTCGCTGAACGGCTTCCCGATGATGCCGCCGGCGCTCGATCGTCCGATATTCGCCGCGGATCGCGTTCGGTTCGTCGGCGACATCTGCGCTGCGGTCGTCGCCGAGACCAAGAGCCAGGCTGTCGACGCCGCCGCAGCAGTAATTCTCGACATCGAACCGCTTCCCGTCGTCATGTCCGCAGTAGAAGCGCTCAAGCCCGACGCGCCGCTGCTCTTCCCCGAGCACGGCTCGAACGTGTGCTTCGCGACGGCGCACGGCGAAGACGCCAACCCGCTCGAGGACGCCGACGTGGTCGCCGAGGTCACGATGGTCAGCCAGCGCCTCGCCGGCGTGCCGATGGAGAACAATGGCCTGCTCGCCGTACCCCAGGCTGACGGCACGCTGACGTGCTGGCTCTCACATCAGGCACCCCACAGCGCACGGGCAGCCATGGCTCCGGCGCTTAGTCTCGAGCCGGGCCGGCTGCGCCTCATCTGCCCGTGGGTTGGTGGCGGCTTCGGCCCGAAGGCTGCGATATATGTCGAGTACGTCATCGCGTCCAAGGCGGCGATGACACTGAACGCCCCGGTGAAGTGGGCCGAGACCCGCTCCGAAGACATGGTGTCGCTCGTGCACGGCCGCGACTACGTCATGACGGCGAAGCTCGGCGTGAAGAACAACGGCCGCATCGTCGGCCTCGATGCCACGGTCGTGGCGGCAGCCGGCGCCTACCCAGCCCTCGGCGCCATCCTGCCGATGCTGACCCAGATGATGTCCGTCGGCGTGTATGACATTCCGTCCGTGAAGTTCCAGGCCCATACGGCGTTGACGAACAACACCACGGTCGGCGCATATCGGGGTGCCGGTCGCCCGGAAGCAACTCAGCTCATCGAGCGGGTGCTCGACGTCGCGGCCGATATGACGGGCGTCGACCCGGCAGAGATCCGTCGCATCAACTTCATCCCGAAGTTCTCCGAGCCGATGACCACCTCCACGGGCGGCAACTACGACTCCGGAGACTACGAGGCTGCGCTCGACGCCGTTCTGAAGGCATCCGATTACGCCTCGCTCCGGGCCGAGCAGGCCCGCCGCCGGGACGCGGGCGACGTGAAACAACTTGGCGTCGGTGTGTCGGCGTATGTGGAGGTCACCGCCCCGGTCGGTCTGCACATCGAATACGGCGCATGTGAAATCAACGACGACGGCACGGCAAGCGTCTTCGCCGGGACGAGCGTGCACGGCCAGGGCCACGCCACGGCGTTCGCCATGCTCGCCTCCCAGGTGCTCGGCATCCCGATGGCGAACATCACGCTCGTGAACTCCGACACCGCAAGGGTGCCGCGTGGTTCGGGAACTTTGGGCTCACGTTCGCTGCAGACGGCCGGCAGTGCTATTCACCTCGCATCGACCGAGGTCATGACCCGGGCCAAGCAGATCGCCGCGCACCTGCTCGAAGCGGCAGCCGACGACATCGTGAAGGGTGACGACGGTCTGCAGGTTGCGGGTGTCCCTTCGAAGTCGATTTCGTGGTCTGCACTCGCGGCCGCCTCGCACGACGGCTCGCAGCTTCCAGAGGGGATCGAGCCGGGCCCTCTTCGCCACGAACTCGATTTCGATGGGCAGGGTTCCACGTTCCCGTTCGGCGCCCACGTCTCAGTCGTCGAGGTCGATACGGAGACCGGCGGAGTGAAGATGCTCCGCCACATCGCAGTCGACGACTGCGGTCGCATCCTGAACCCGCTGCTCGTCGCGGGCCAGCAGCACGGCGGCATCGCCCAAGGCGCGGCGCAGGCCTTGTTCGAGTGGGTGCGGTACGACGAGTCGGGCAACCCCCAGACCGGCAACCTGATGGACTACGCGATTCCGTCCGCAGCCGAACTGCCGTCGTACGAGACCACCAACACCCAGACCGACAGCCCCCGCAACCCGTTGGGGGCCAAGGGCATCGGTGAGTCGGGCACCATCGGCTCCACGCCCGCGATCCAAAACGCGGTCATCGACGCCCTCTCGCATCTCGGCGTGCGCCACATCGACATGCCCTGCACCCCCGAGCGAGTGTGGTTGGCGATCCACGCCGCGTAGTTGCTCTCGAACCGAGGACCCAGGGTGGTTCATTCTGTTCATTCTGCTTTGCAGAAAGTCGGCGGACGCTGACATCGACGCCAACCGCTTCGCCGGCAAACTCGCCGGCAAACTCGTCGGCAAACTCGTCGATTCCTGCGTCGCTAAGGTTTTGTGAACGCTGACGGCACGACCCCAGGAGTCGCGCACTGTTCATCGGCACGATGGTCGGTGTCGTGCGGGGAAGATCGAATGTCGCGGCCTCTGCCGGCGGCGCGGCAGAACTCCTCGACAACGAACGCGCCCGATTCAGCCGGCCTGCAACGGCCCGGGTGTCACGGCCCGCGCGTCCGACACAGCGACCACCCATGCGGGTGATATTACGAAGCAGAGCAATCGCCGAAGTGGTCACCAAGATCCAAGGTTCGGTGGGTGACCCCGCTCCGACAGCCTCCACATGTCGCTCGAAGACGGCGGAGAAGAGGTTGCCTTGTTTGCCTTCGGTGACCATGACGGTTCCGGTTGCCGTCGGCCGTCCGCGGAGTGTCGCTGCCCAGATGGCCATCGGCCCAAAGCGAGTCTTTAGACTTGGCCATTCAACTCCTCACGAACGGGCATCGTGCGCATTCTCCTTGTCTCTGATCTCCACTACACGCTGCGTCAATTCGACTGGGTCGTCGACGCATCGCCAGCGTTCGACCTCGTAGTGCTAGCCGGCGACCACCTGGACATCAGTTCGAGCGTTGCGCTCGACGCCCAGATCGTTGTGGTTTTGCGCTACCTCGCGTTGCTGCAGTTGACCGGCCGGCTCGCCGTGAGCTCAGGCAACCATGACCTTACGGGCTCGGATGCGCACGGGGAGCGGGCTGCATTGTGGCTGGACGAAGCACGGACAGCGGGCGTGCCGACCGATGGTGACTCGCTGCTGGTCGGCGACACCTTGATCACCGTCTGTCCATGGTGGGACGGACCAGTCGGGCGTGAATCGGTCGCCGCACAACTCGCCCGTGATGCGGCTCGCCGGCCATCCAAATGGGTGTGGGTGTATCACTGGCCGCCGCTCGGATCGCCAACCTGCTGGACCGGTCGGCGGGACTACGGCGATGAAGCGCTCGGCAGCTGGATCAATGAGCACCGACCAGACGTGGTACTCACGGGCCACGTGCATGATCCGCCGTTCAAGCCCGACGGCGGATGGGCGGACCGCATTGGTGAGACATGGGTTTTCAACCCCGGCCGACAGATCGGTCCCATCCCGACACGCATCGAACTCGACCTCGACGAACAACGAGCAACCTGGATTTCCCTCATCGGCACCGAAGAGATCAGACTCACGGAGCCCGTGACCCCGCCTCGCACAGTTTTCTGACGTCGCTCCGACGACCAACCTTCGTCAATAGTCCGGATCGGGCTCGCGCGCCGAGCCAGGAGTCGCCAATGGCCCTGCGTGCTGTTCCAGGCGACTCAGAACGTCCGACACCATCGACAGGCCTGGTACATCTGCGTATTGCTGAGTCAAGTCAGCGAGGTATGTAGTGACGAAGGACAGGCGTTCGGCCAGACCTACTGCGACGAGGTTGGTGATCGCAGGATCGCTAGCCAACAAACCGTGACCGTCGGCGGCATGCCGCAGCGTGCTCTGCCGAGTCGCCTCGACCGTCGCGCTGTGGTCGATACCTAGCAGTACCGACATCTCACCGATGAGCGCTCCCGGATTGGTGATCGTGTTGACCTGGATATCGCCCTTGCGCACTCGCAGCGCTCCCGAGACGAGCACCCAGATGCTCCCACTCGGCCCACCCTCGCGCACAACGGCTTCGCCAGCGGCGAAGTCGACCTCGGGGAGGTGCGCCGAAAGCACCAGCATGTCTGTCACCGCAACATCGTAGATGACGGGAACTCGGACCGCTTCGTCGGCTGGGTCTGCGACCCACCGATAAGCGGAGCCCACGGCTCCATGCGCTTCGCGGCGACGATCACCTTCGTCTTCCAACTGTCGGCCACCATCAGCAACAGCTCCCAACCGGACATTGTCAAGGAGATGCACCCGCTCATATCCGCGACCCGCCAGGAGCATCCCGAGAACCATCGCACGATCTCGATGAGTGACAGCGCAACGCTGCGATCAGACGATCGACCTCGCCCGGTGTTGACAGGATCGTCGGCAGTGTCGGGCAACAAGGCCGCCTGCGGCCGACTTCACTTCGATGCCGGGCAGGTCGCTACCATGAGGTAGGGCTCGGGAACGCGATCGAAGCGGGTCTGGTGATGACCCAGCGGTGTTGATGCAACTCCGATACTTCCAAAACAACCGTCAACCGAGAAGACAAGGTCGTCGCTGGTGTCGATCACCGGCTTCCGATCAGTCGTGCCACCCCGGCGGGCTATCGTGGGCTTCATCAAGTGAGGAGATCGAGTGGGCGCCATCAGTTACCGACATGACTTGCCACAGACCCGAGAGGTGCTGCTCGCCGATGGTGGGCTGGAAACGACCCTGGTGTTTGATCGAGGAATCGAGCTCACGCATTTCGCAGCCTTCCCACTGCTCGATGAAAACGTGGGCAAGGCGGCGCTCATCGACTACTTCGTCTCCTACATCGAGATAGCCCGCAGGGTCGGCGCAGGGATCGTGCTCGAGACACCGACGTGGCGGGCCAACCGCGACTGGGGAGCCTTGCTCGGCTATGACGAGAATGCCCTCGATTCGAGCAACCGCGCGGCGGTCGCGATGCTCGAGGAACTCCGGGGCGCCTCTCCCGACGTCACGATTGTCATCAGCGGCCTCGTCGGACCGCGTGGTGACGGCTACCAGCCAGGCCAACAGATGACAGCGGTGGAGGCCGAGGCGTACCACCGGGCCCAGATCGCCACGTTCGCGGACACGGCCGTGGATCTGACCACGTTGCTGACTGCGAACTACGTCGATGAGGCGATCGGGTTCGCACGGGCCGGTCGAAGCGTCGGTCTGCCAGTTGTCGTGTCGTTCACGGTCGAGACTGACGGCACACTTCCGACCGGTGAACAGCTGGGCGATGCCGTCAACGCCGTGGATGAAGCCACCGACGCGGCGCCGGTCTTCTACGGGATCAACTGTGCGCACCCTGACCACTTCGTCGAGGTGCTCACGAGTGGAGATGATTGGGTCGGACGTGTTGGGCTCATCCGTGCGAACGCGTCGCGGATGTCGCATGCTGAACTCGACGAGGCTGAGGAGCTCGACAGCGGCGATCCCGACGAGTTGGCCGCGGCGTACGTATCGCTACGGCGCGACCATCCGGGTATCAGGGTGATCGGCGGGTGCTGCGGCACAGATCATCGCCACGTCGGCGCCATCGCCGACGCGTGCCTTCGCTGACGCTGAGCGCGGCGAGACAACCCGCACGCCACCCTGACGGTCGCCGCCCGCCATGCAAAGTAGTAACACTGCTCCCATCCCGAAGGGATCGGAGACGTCGACCTGGAGATCCCGTGTCAGCGTGACGTGGCTGAACCGGCTCGTTTCGACTGATGTTCTTGCTCGACACCAACGTCGTCTCCGAACTCCGCAAGTCCAAAGGTGGCACAGCCAACAAGGGTGTCACCGACTGGGCCAACGAAGTGCCGGCCGCGCTGATGTTCATGTCGGTCATCTCACTCCACGAACTCGAGCACGGCGTCCTGCTCGCCGAGCACGCAGATCCGACCAGAGGAGCGCTGTGGCGCGACTGGCTCAACAACAGCGTCGTCCCCGCATTCGCCGGGCGCATCGTGCCGGCCGACGCGCCGGTCGTCGTGCGAGCTGCCGCCTTGCACGTCCCAGATCCCGCACCGTTGCGGGATGCACTGATCGGTGCGACAGCCCTGATGCACGGCTTGACCGTCGTCACGCGCAACATTCGAGGCTTCAACCGATTCGACGAACTCGCTGTCGTCAACCCCTGGAGCTGAGACATCCCCATCATCACCGTCAAATTCGCAGAGCACTACGGCATGCCGGCCGACGAGGGTGTTCGGGACGACGGTTGACGGCGTCGTCGCCGTCTGCCAGGAACTCTCGGAACACCTCGATGTCGCGCCAAGGTATACGCCTGTCGCTTTGCGATGGGTGTGCTGTACGGCATGCGCGAGCTGAGAAGTCGCTCGTCGAGTGAGTATCCGCGACGATTCGTGGCCGCGCGGTTTGTCGTGAGCGCACGGGTCGTGATCAGGTGTTTTCGGACCAGAGCTCGATGCGATGCCCTTCAGGGTCGTGGAAATAGCAGACCTGCGCCTGCCACCGCGTCTTGATCGGCGATATCGCCACGCCGCGTTCGCCGAGCGCTTCGCGCGCGCGGACCAAGTTCGCAACTCGCCACGTCAGTGTGACCCCTTCGCCGCGGACGTCGCGAATCGTGGCTCTGGACGTATCGGCAATGCTGAGGAACGTCGTATCCGAGATCCGGAACTCGACGAACCAATCGTTTTCGAACGCCACTGGAAGCCGAACACTTGAGCGGTAGAAGTCGACGGTCGCCTGCCACAGGCGGCAATACAGGACAGTGTTGCTTCGTTCGATTCCGACGTCGTCGATGGCTGGCTCCCCGCTGGGTCGCCGGATGTCGTTCAGACTCCCGTCTCGAATCCGGTGCGGGGCGGCAGAGCCGTGATTCTACAACGTGGCCAATCAACGAATCCCACGCGGGGCCGTGGCCGACATCTCGCTGGTTTCCGGCACCGAGCGGATCAACGTGCGCGGCCGGATCGATCTCGGCCGGCACTGGACCGCCGAGTCTCTGCCAGAGCGTCGAGCCGACGCTCCAGGAAGCGGCGCTCAGTGGCGCTCGGGGCCAGCTCGATCGCAGACCGGAATGCCGACAGCGCTTGCTCGTGGCGGCCAGCCCGCTGCAGCAGCTCGGCCCGTGTCGAGTGGAGGAGATACCAGTGATCGAGCGCACCGTCGTCGACGAGTTCTGCGACCATTTCGAGCCCTGCCTCCGGACCGACCGCCATCGACCGCGCCACCGCCCGATTGAGCGCGATGACCGGCGTCGGGACGAACCGTTGCAGTGATCCGTAGAGCGCATCGATCTGGTGCCAGTCCGTGGCTTGGGCCGTCGGAGCGCTGCTGTGCAGCGCGGCAATCGCGGCCTCGATCTGGTAGCGGCCCGGTTGGCGGAGCGTCATCGCCCGATCGATGAGCCCGATGCCCTCGCCGATCTGAGCCGTGCGCCACATCGTGCGATCCTGATGCTCGAGGGTTATCAGCTCACCCTCCGCTGACACCCGCCCCGGCGCGCGTGCGTCGTGGAGCAGCATCAGCGCGAGCAAGCCCATCGCCTCAGCATGCTCGGGGACCAACGCATTCAGCGTCCGCCCGAGACGAATCGCCTCACCGCACAGTTCGTGGCGGATGAAGGAGTTCGGTTGGGCGGACGCGTAGCCCTCGTTGAAGACGAGGTAGAAGACGTGCATGACAGCGTCAATGCGTTCGGCCAGCTTGGCCTGATCGGGAATGCCGAACGGTATGCCTGCCCGACGGATCTTGCTCTTGGCACGCACGAGCCGCTGAGCCATGACGGGCAGTTCGACCATGAAACCGCGTGCAATCTCGTGAGTCGTCAGACCGGCGACGGTTCGCAGCGTGAGCGCGACCTGGGTCTCGTGGTTCAGTGCCGGGTGGCAGCAGAGCAGGATCAACGACAGCTGATCGTCGCCAATCCCGACGTCGCCGAGCGACTCGGCGAGCTCATCGATCTCATCGGCCGGAGCGCGATAGCGATGTAGCGCGGCCGACTCCCGGTCGGGCCGGCGCTGCGTGCGACGGATCCGATCGATGGCCTTCGACTTGGCGACCGTCACGAGCCACGACGCCGGATTCCTCGGGTCACCCTCTCGTGGCCAGCGAATCAGCGCCTCGACGAGCGCATCCTGCAACGACTCCTCGGCGAGGTCGAGGTCGCCGAAGCGTCGCACGAGCGTGCCGAGCACCTCGCCCGCATGCCTGCGAAAGAGGTACTCACCAGCCTGCGTCGGCTCCGCGAAAATTCTCGTCACATCGACATATCCCGGATCGGTCGAACCTCGATGCTGCCGGCGCGTGCGCCCGGGACGAGAGCGGCGATTTCGAGTGCCCGGTCGAGCGTCGCGACGTCGACGATGTAGTAGCCGCCTATTTGCTCCTTGGTCTCGGCGAAGGGACCGTCGGTGACGCTCGTCTTGCCGTCACGGACCTTGACCGTCGTGGCCGTCGAGACGTCGTGCAGCGGATCACCGCTGACCATCTCGCCCGATTCGACGATGCGTTGGGTGAACGCCCAATACTCAGCCATCATGGCCTTGTTGTCGTCCTCGGTCATGGTTGCGAATTCCGCCGGGTCAGTGGCGATCAACAGCATGTACTTCATCGCTCTCTCGCTTTCAGTTGTGTCGAACAGCTCACGACGAGTTGTTCCGAATACGACGAACGGCGCCGAGCGGAATCGACGGCGCAGAGGGATTCCACGCCGAAATCTTGGCAGATTCCGATGAGGTCCGATTTGTCCCCGGCCGTCCACGGCCGTCCACCCTGTGAGACCTCTCGACCGGACTGCCGACAAGATCCACTATCCTTCATCCAAAGGGACGTCTCGCTACGGAGATATCGGTATGGCTATCAGCATTCAGAAATTCGAAGAGCAGGGCGGTCGGCTGAAGACCGATGACATCGACTTCGAGAGCTTCCGCACGTCACCACTGCCACCTGACGTGCTTCGTTGCATCGGCTACATGCACGACATCGAATACCAGACCGTGCTGTACACGCGCGAGCTGTTGATGATGCCGGCCTGGAAGGATCCGCAATTCACTGCATTCCTCACGCTGTGGAACTACGAGGAGTACTGGCACGGCAACGCGCTCGGTCGGGTGCTGGCGATGCACGACCGTCCGGCTCACGACCAGCGGCTGGCGGATATGCGTACCTTCAACAACCGCTACCTGTTCTGGAGCCCTGCGATCTTCTGGTTGCTCGGTCACGGTGTCCGCCAGTTTCCTGCGGTCCACATGACATGGGGCGCGATCAACGAATGGACCGCGAACGCCGCGTACAACCGTCTCGCGGCGGTCGCCGATCATCCGACCCTCACCGAGCTACTCCACCGCATCATGCGCCAAGAAGGCCGCCATGCCGGCTACTACGCAAGCTTCGCCCGAGAGATGCTGGAGGACAGCAGGCGGGCCCAGAAGGTGACGTCATGGTTCCTGCGCCACCAGTGGGCACCTGTCGGCAATGGCGACGTGCCCAAGATCGAGACGTCGTTCACGACGGCCTACCTGTTCGGCTCCGGCGACGGGATGGAACTCATCGATCGGATCGAGGACCGGATCGACGCGCTGCCCGGCCTGAAGGGCCTCAATCTGGTCCGCACCGGCATTGCCAACGCGCGCGCCCACGTCATCGAGCAGGAGGGCTTTCTCCCCCCGCCGCCGGCCCGTGCGGGTGGCCTCAAGAAATCGCTTGCCGACGACGAAGCCGAGCTCAACGGACTGACTCCGGAAGAACTGCTCGCCCGCCGCTGAGCGCCAAAAGAGGGGCGGCGCCCGAAGACGCCGCCCCTACATCATTGGTCTTGATCAGGCATCATTGGTCTTGATCAGGCAGCGACAGCCTGATCGAGCTTGCCGAACGTGTCCGGCACAGGGTAGGTGCCGAGCACGAAGTTCAGGACGGCTGCATGCTGGAAGTCGATGATCTGGATCGACCCGGCCAGCTTGACGGCATCCTTGTTCGAGATCACCGGGATCGCGCTCTGGTAGGTCGCTGCCGCGATCTGCTCGAGCAGCAGGGCCAGCTTGGCTGCCCCGACGACATCGGTGACCTTGCCGAAGGCCTCGTCGACCACCGGCTTCAGCTTTGCGTTCGGTGCCGTGACCTCCGGCGCGCCAGCAGCCTTGAGCACCTTGTTCCAGGCGTCGAGGTGCATTTGGTGGTGACCCATTGCGGTTGTCACGAAGGTCGCGACGGCCGGGGGAACAGCACCGAGCTTGCCAGCGGTGGCGGCGTCGAGCGCTGCCTTGTAGGTGCCGACGGCGAGCACTTCGAGGCCGGCGGCCAGTGTCGCAATCTTGCCGTCGGTGGCCGCACCGTCGGCGGGGGCGGCCGTGGTTTCGACCGTGGTCATCGCCGTCGTGCCGGCCGTCGTGGTGGCAGTGGTTGCCCCGGTTGTCCCTGCGGCAGGGGTGCTCGACGACGCTGCGGCGGGCGTGCTCGTGGACGTTTTCGCATCCGAGCCACACGCAGCTGCGACGAGTGCAGCACCGATGACGCCGGCGCCGGCAAGAAGCCTGCGACGGGAGAACGGCCCAGTGGCCATTGCAGTGATCGGGGATTCCGTGTTGGTGTCTTGGTTATTCACTTGAGGGCTCCTTCTTGGGGTGGGCTGGCCATGGTTGTGCCTTGGAAGGCGTCTGGGAAGGCAACGCTGCCGGCAGCGGCCGGAAGCTTGGCGACATCCGTCGGGAGCGCAATGAGCTCGGGCGCACCACCGGCGAGCAGCGCGCCAACGGCACGCAGCACGGCGAGGTGCTGGGACTCCACACCCATGACGCTCGCCATGAGCGCCTGTGCGGTCTTGTCCGTGAACATGTTCATGTCGTTGAGATAGGTCTCGGTTGCAACCTGTTCCAGCGTTGCTGCGAGACCGACGACGTCGGCGGGCGTCTTCAACGTCGGCTTGGCCTTTTCGACGACCGGTGCGTATTTCGGGTTCGGAGTCTCCTGGATCTTGCCGCCGAGCGCCTTGGTCTGAGCCTGGAACGCCTTGCGGTGCTCGTCGTGCTGGCCCATCGTCATCGTCGCGAACGCGACGACCACGGCGTTGCCGTCCTTGATGAACGGCAGCGTCAGAGCTGCGCCGTATGTTGCGACTGCCAGTATTTCCAACGACGAAGCCGTCTGCAGGATCTGCACGTCGAGCGCGCTGTCGGCGGCCACGGGCCGCGACAGGATCGACGAAACCGCTGCGCCGACCACACCAGCACCGGCAATG
The DNA here is from genome assembly GCA_025358125.1 of Actinomycetes bacterium. Lineage (GTDB taxonomy): Bacteria > Actinomycetota > Acidimicrobiia > Acidimicrobiales > Ilumatobacteraceae > WLMZ01. Next base: position 37,428 of record JANYKS010000054.1, on the reverse strand, counting down.
AAACCGAGGCGAGACTTCAGGTTGGAGCGCGACTCCTCGAGCGAACGAATTTCGTCCGGCGTGATGATCGTGCTGTGGCGACGGTCGTTGGCGTAGTCGCGAAGGTCGGAAATGGAGGCCTTCGACACCTGCATCGCTTCCGACTGCTGATCTTGGGACTCCTCGATCAGGTCGGCGAGTCGCTTGTCATCGATAAGCATGTGACTTCCTTTCAGTGCGGGTTCGGGGGGAGGAACCATCACGTCTAGTTCGTTACCGGATGCGTATCTGGATGAAGTCTATTTTCCCTGGGTTTCGGGTATGAAGACCGGTTGAGGCAGGTGGAGATGGCGTTCTCCCCACGCGACAACTCGGTCACCGAGCCGCCACACGAACGGCAGGAGCAGTCCTGCGGCGGCGATCACGACCGCCATCATCACCAGCGTCCCCCGTGGTGGATCGACCAGTTTGAAGTAGTCCCGCAGCGGCCGGAAGATCAGCGCGAGCGCGAGGAACCCGGCCATCGCAGCGACGAGTCCGACCTTCCACATGACGAGTGGACGGGCAACGCGAGCGAGCACGAGGATCGCGGTGGCTGCCAGCACCACGGTAGCAACGGTTCGCGATTGGTCGATGTTGTGAGGTGTGAGCGCCGCGCCGTCGTTGTGACGGAAGATCGTGTAGGCGATGTAGGTGGACAACGACGCGATCAGCCCGCCCGGCAACGCGATCCGCAGCACCCTTCCGAGGAAACCTGCTCGCACCGGCGCGTCGTTCGGTGCGAGCGCCAGGAAGAACGCGGGTACCCCGATCGTGAATGTGCCGACGAGCGTCAGGTGGCGCGGCAGGAACGGCGCATCGGTGCCGCTGATGACCGTGGCAATTGCGAAGAACAGCGCGTACACGGTCTTGACGAGGAACAGGCTTGCGACGCGTTCGATGTTGTTGATGACCCGGCGGCCCTCCGAGAGCACCATCGGCAGTGTTGAGAATGAGCTGTCGAGCAACACGAGTTGGGCAACGGCGCGCGTCGCCTCCGAGCCGCTGGCCATCGCGATGCCGCAGTCGGAGTCCTTCAGCGCCAACACGTCATTCACGCCGTCGCCGGTCATCGCAACGACGTGACCGCGCGATTGCAGCGCCTTGACCATCGCCCGCTTCTGGTGCGGCGTGACCCGACCGAACACGGTCGCGCCCTGGAGCGCATTGGCCAGTTCGTCCTGCTCGGTCGGCAACTCGCGCGCGTCGATCACGCGATCCGCGCCTGCCAGGCCGACCCGGCGGCCGACTGCCCCGACGGTGCGCGGGTTGTCGCCGGAGATCACCTTCAGCGCCACGCCCTGGGCGGCGAAGAACGAGAGCGTGTCTTTGGCATCGGGGCGGATCTGATCCTCGAGCAGCACGAGCGACACCGCCTGTAGATTGCCGGGAAGCTCCTCGCCGGAGAGCGGTTCCTCGCTCACCGCCAGCAACAGCACCCGTTTACCGGCGTCGGCCGCCACTTCGACCGAGGTGGATATGGTGCGGTAGGCGTCGTCGGCGAGCACCATCTCGGGCGCTCCGAACACCCATGTACCCTGCCCCGTGAACGACGAGGCACTCCATTTGCGGGCCGATGAAAATGCCACCGAGGCCGACACGGCCCAGTCCGGCTTGGTGGCATAGCGGCCCTGCAGGGCACGCTGCGTCGCATTCGGATTCGGATCGCACCATGCCAGCGCGGCGAGCGCAACCTCGATCACGTCGCCACTGAGCGCCGCATCGAGCGGTTGGAGATCGACCACCTCCATCGCCCCGGACGTGATCGTGCCGGTCTTGTCGATACAAATCACATCGACCCGGGCGAGCACCTCGATCGCGGGCAGCTCCTTCACCAGCGTTCGCCGTCGGGCGAGCCGGACGACGCCGACGGTGAACGCGACGCTGGTGAGCAGGATCAGTCCTTCCGGCACCATCGCGACGACGAGCCCGACGGAAGTGACGAGCGCGTCGCGGATGGCCGCCGGCCCGCTCAGCTGGCGGATGAACAGCGCGATGCCGGTCGGGACGAGGACCCAGGTCACCAAGGTGATGATCCGGTCGATCGCGGTACGCAGCTCGCTGTGGACAAGCGAGAACTTGCGAGCTTCTTCGGCCAGCTTGGCCGCGTAGGCGTCGGCGCCGACCTTGTCGACTTCGGCCCTGGCGTTGCCGGCGACCACGAAGCTGCCGGAGAGCAATTCGTCGCCTGGCTGCTTCACCATCGGGTCGGCTTCGCCCGTCAGCAGCGATTCGTCGACTTCGAAATTCGACGCCGTCAGCACGATCGAGTCGGCGACGATCTGTTGGCCCGGGAGCAGATCCATCACGTCGCCGAGCACCAGCGCGTTCACGGCCAGATGGGCGAGTTCGCCGTTGCGTACAGCGGTGACCTTTGGTGCGTTGACGACGGTGAGCTGATCCAGGGTGCGCTTGGCGCGCAGTTCCTGGACGATGCCGATCAAGGTGTTGGCAACGATCACGCCGCCGAACAGTCCGTCGCGAAATGCGCCGGACACCATGACGATCACGAACAGCGAGCCGATCAGGGCGTTGAACTTCGTGAACAGGTTGGCCCTGAAGATCTCGCCGACGGTGCGCGACGGCGCATCGGGTACGTTGTTGACCTCACCGCGAGCAACTCGTTCCGCTACTTCGGCGGACGTCAAGCCGGCGGACGCGCGATCGGGGACGACAGTGTTCTCGGTCACCGTCCGAGCGTACTGTTCGCGTCGCCCGCAGGAAGCCGCCGGATGATCCGGGTAGCGTCGTCGTATGCGGTTGGAGACACGGCGCAAGCGGCGCCAGCGCGAAGCAGCCGAGCAGCCGTTCGCCGACGAGTGGCGCGCCCTGCTGTCCGGGCGTTGGTCGATGTGGTCGTGGCTGAGCGCCGACGAGCAGCGCCGGCTCGAGCAGCTGATCAAGGTTTTCATCGCCGACAAGCGCTGGGAGGCGGCAAAGGGCTTCGAGTTGACCGAGACGGCCCAGGTGCTCATCGCCGCGCAGGCATGCCTGCTGGTCCTGGAGCTGGACCGTGATCACTACCGGGGGGTCGGCACGATCATCGTGCACCCCACCACGCTCGTGCTCCACGGTCAGCGCCAGACTGGCACGGGCGGTCTGGTCAGCAGCGATCCCTACCCGATCCTCGGCCAGGCCCACTATGAGGGGCCGGTGATCATCGCCTGGGATGCGGCACGGTTCGATGCGGCCACCCCGTTCCGCGGCGAGAACGTGGTCATCCACGAGTTCGCCCACAAGCTCGACATGCTCGATGGCGTCATCGACGGGACGCCGCCGTTGCCCGACGACGACGCACGCCGGCGTTGGATCGACGTGTGCACCCGCGAGTTCACCGCCCTCTCCGCCGGGCTCGCCGACCCGTTGCTACGCGACTACGGGGCGGAAGACCCGGGCGAGTTCTTCGCGGTCGCGACCGAGGTCTTCTTCTGCCGTCCGGTCGAGATGCGCGAGACCAAGCCGGAGCTGTACGAGGTGCTCTCCGGTTTCTACCGCCAGGACCCGGCCGCTCGGCTCAGCAAGCCGCTCGACGGCTCCGGTGAATCCCTGCCCGCCAGCCTGTAACCCCTGCCGGCGGCCAGCGGTAGGCCGAGGCCCGAAGCGACAGTCAGCGCCGAGGCGTGACGTCGTGGCCGGCGATGATCACCTGATCGAGCAACGGCGCGCCGACCGCAAGACAGACTTCGTCGGGGTGGGGGCAGTCGAGCACGATCAGGTCGCCGCGCTTACCGACATCGAGCGATCCGCACGAGGCCTCGCGACCGAGGCTGTAGGCGGCGTTGAGCGTTGCCCCGACGATCACCTCACTCGGCGTCATCCGGAACCACGGGGCGGCTGTTGCGAGCGTGGCCAGGAGCGAGGTTGCGTGGATCGAGGAGCAGTAGTCTGTGGCGATCGCGACCGGGACATCCTGCTCGATGAACAGCCGTGCGTTGGCCCTGCGGTCTGTCATGTAGATTAGTTCGGCGACGGGCAAGAGTACGGCGACGGTGTCGGTCGCGCCGACCTCGCGAATCTCCGCGTCCGGGGTGTAGGTGAGATGTTCGGCCGATATCGCTCGGCCTGCCACTGCTGTTCGCCAACCCTGCGATGGCTTCCACGCGTCTGCGTGGACCCGCACCGCCAGACCCACCTCGTGGCTTCGTCGGATCAGGCGAAGTGCCTGCTCGGGAGTGAACAAGCCGTCCTCGACGGTCACGTCCTGGAACTCGGCCAGGCCTTGCTCGAACACCGCTGGAAGCATCTTCAAGTCGATCAGGTCCGTGTATTCGTCGGCGCGCTCGTCGGCGTCCCCGGCGAGGTCACGAGGCACGACGTGCGCACCGAGAAACGTGACCACGAGCTGCATCGGGGTGAACAGGCGCGACTCGTGCAGAAGCCGCAGCTCGCGGAGCTCTTCGTCAACGGTCAGCCCATAGCCGGACTTCACCTCGAGCGTGGTGACCCCGCCGGCGAGGACTCGCTTGAATGCGCGCTCGAGTCGAGCAAGGAGCACCTCGTCGGTTGCAGAACGGGTTGCGACGACGCTGCGCCAGATGCCGCCCCCGCGCGCGGCAACCTCGGCGAGGCTCGCGCCACCGAGTCGTTCCGCGTATTCGTCGTGGCGTTCACCGTCGAAGATCGGGTGGCTGTGACACTCGACGAGGCCGGGGAGAACGGTGCGCCCGGTGGCGTCGACGACCGGAACGGAGTCATTGCCGTAGTGAGCGAGCACGGTGTCGGTGTCGCCGACCGCGATGATGAGCCCCTGGCGGATCGCAATCGCGCCGTCGATGATGGTGTCCAGTTGGCCCTGAGTCGAACCCCGCCGTGCCGTGCCGCGATCGGCGATGCAGCTGAGCGCGCCGGCGTGGACGAGGTTGAGGTCACCGCCGGCCGATGTCACTGGCACCATTCCTGGATCATTGCCTCATAAACATCCACGGCCTGAAGGTATTGCGCTTCGAAGACGTACTCGTCGGGGAAGTTGTACGGGGGGTCGCCGGGGCCGAAGTTGACGCCAGGCACCGCGAAGTCGCGCAACGTGACGATGTCGCACCAGAACGGCACGCCCCGGTACTCCGGCGCGGCGCCGGTGACTCGACGAACGACCGCGTCGAGGGCGAGGACGACAGGCGCATCGGCAGCGATCTCGTATGCGTGGCGTGGCCCCGACAGCCAGTGCTCGCTGAACTCGACGACGGCGTCGATGCGTGAATCGACATCGACGCGGAGCTGCTCGATCATCGCCTCGACGCTGCGCTTGACCTCGTAGGGGTCCTGGCTCGGCAGCAATCGGATGTCGAGCGTGATGGTGCAGCGGTCGGGGACCTGATTGTGTTTGGTGCCACCCTGGATCGTGCCGATGTTGAGGATCGGGCCTCCGGGCAGCAGCGGATGTGGCTCATACGTCAGAGCGGATTCGAGTCGCCGCAGGCCGCCGAGGATCGGCTCCATCGTCTCGATCGCGTTGAGGCCGAGGTGCTTGTACGTGGTGTGGGCCTGTTTGCCGCGTGTCGTGACGGTGAGATACGCAGCGCCGCGGTGGGCGATGCCGATCGTGTTGCTCGAAGGCTCGCAATCGACTGCGGCATCGCCGACGAAGCCGGCCGCGCACAGCGACCGGGTGCCGACGCCACCCTCGAAGTGGCACGACACGCCCTGGAAGACGACGTCGCCCTTGGGCCGCTGCCCGCTCAGCGCGACGCGACGAACCGCGGCAAGGGCAGCAGCCGTTCCGGCCTTCATGTCGGCGATGCCGGCCCCGTAGACGCGTCCGTCCTCGAGCGCCGGAGCGAACGGGTCTCGGGTCCAGTCGTTGCTGAGCTCGTAGATGTCGAGATGGCCGTTGAGCACGAGCGACCGCCCCCCACCGGTGCCTCTCAGCCGCGCCCCGACCGATGGCCTGGCGGGCATCGATTCGATCAGCGCGACCTCGTCGCAGCCCCACGAACGCAACCGTTCGGCGAGGTGCTCGGCGAGTTCGCGCTCGCGTCCCCAGACCGAGTCGATCGCGCAGACCTCCATCAACAACGCAGTGTCGACGTGATGCCCTGTGTCCCCGCTCCTGCTGCTGGCACGTCAGGCGCCAGCGCTCGACTGGTCGAACGGCGTCGAGCCGCCGCGAGCCTTCTTGGCCGAGAAGCCCTTGCCGAGGGCCAGGTCGGCGAGGCGCTGCACGTACAGGTCATCGCGGAAGTGCAGTGTGAATGTGCGCGCGTCGCGCATCATCTGGCCGAGCGGATAGCGCTCGTGGGCCGCCCGTGCGCCGACGATGTCGAAGCCCTCGTAGGGGATCGACAGGACCACGTTCTTGCACAGGTGCATCGCCCGGATCGCGTCGGCCTCCGCCGCGTCCATATCGTCGCCACGGTCGAGTCGTGCGGCCGCCGCGTCGAGACCGCAACGAGCCGCGTACAACTGGGCATCCATCCGGCCGAGGCGAACCTTGACGGCTTCGGAGCCGCAGAGATCCGGCCGATCGGCCACGTAACTGCAGATGAAGTCGAATGCTGCCTGGGCCGAGCCGAGGTGATTCGCGGCGTACGCGCACGAGAACGTGCGCGGGTCGCTGTTGACCCATCCGCCAGGCTCGCCGACGACGTTGAAGTCCGGAACGAACACGTCGTCGAACTTGATGCCGCATGAAACCGTCGAGCGCATACCGAGCATTTGCCAGTCGTCGATCAGCTGCACGCCGGGAGAGTCCTTCGCCACGACCGCGAAGAGCAATCGCTCGGCGTAGGGCCCATCGCCCTCGACAGCGACCCACACCATCAGGTACTTGGCGATCGCCGACACCGACGTGAACGCCTTGCGGGTATTGAGCCGGTACCCACCCTCGACCTTGCGCAGCTCGGACTGGAGGTGCTCCGCTCCGTTCTCGTAGATGTGCGCCTCCGAGCCGAGCGACGCGCAGAACGCGCCGGCCGCGATTTCGGGCATGAAATGAGCACGCTGCTCGGGCGTCGAATGCCAGGCGATGATGCCGGCTGCGTGGTTGTGCACCTGGAGCAACTGGGCCGTGTTGGAATCCCAGTAGGCGAGGCGCTCGAGAATCTTGTACAGGCCGGCGAAGTTGCCGGGAGACCAGTAGCCGAACCCGCCGAATTCTGTCGGCACACACAGCCGGTTGAGACCGACCTCGGTGGCCTCTGCGAAGTTTTCGAACGGGAACGCTGCCGACTCGTCGAGCCCGCGCATCCGCTCCCGGAAGCGGGGCCCGAGCTCTTCGACATGGGCAAGGAGCACATTCGTGGTGGCTGTGGTCGTCTCGGCGTCGAGCATGGTCATGGGCGTCTCGTTTCGTTCAACGGTGATTGACGAAAACGTTAACAGCGAACTAAAGATAGAAGGTATCTATCTTTGTCGTGGCACACTACAGATGTGAGCGAACTGAATCTACGCCAACTGCGATACGTCGTGACGATGGCCGACGAGGGGTCGATCTCGGCTGCGGCGCGAGCCCTGAACATGACCCAGCCGACGCTGTCGAGCAGTTTGCGCGACGCGGAGACGTCACTCGGCGTCACGTTGTTTCTTCGCTCGCGCGGCCGCCCGCTCGCGCTTACGGCCGAGGGTCGGGTGCTGCTCCCCGAGATCCGCCGGCTCGTCAGCCACTCCGATGAGGTCGGCCAACGCGCGGAGGGCCTCGCTGCGCCGAGCACCGGCACCGTGCGGATCGGATCGCTCGTCACCGTCGCCCCTGTTCTGGTCCCGCCCCTGCTCAGGGCATTCCGTGGGCTGCGTCCGGATGCCTCCGTGTGGGTCACTACCGGCGACCAGGAGCAACTGCTGCTCGGTCTGCGCAACGGTGATCTGCACATGGCGCTGACCTATGACCTGAACATCGATGAAGGGGTCGACTTCGTGGCGGTCGCCGATGTGGCGCCCAAGGTACTCCTCGCGTCGTCTCATCCGCTTGCTGCGCGGCGCACGGTCGCGCTGGGGTCCCTCGTCAATGACCCGTTCGTTTTACTCGATCTCCCACTCAGCAGCGACTACTTCCAGGCCGTGTTCCTCGCCGCCGGAGTGAGCATGCGGCCGTCGTTGCGCTGCAGCGATCTCAGCTTCGTTCGCGCACTCGTCGCGGAGGGCATCGGCTACTCGATCGTCAATCTCGTCCCGTGGCAGAGGGGTGGAGACGATGGACTTTCCTATGTCTACGTGGCAGGAGACGTGCCCCATCTGCAACTCGGTTTTGCGTTGGCAGATCGTGTGTTACCCGCGGCGGCTGAAGAGTTCCGCGACATGGCCATCGCCCAACTGCCGAAATTGCTGCTGACGCGCGCCAATCGGGGGTGACGGTCAGGCGATGGCCTCGCATCATCGCTGCGGTGAAATACGCCTCTGATCAAGCTCCACCGATTTCAGCGAGGAATTACCTCGAAGTATCGATATTTGCTCACATGAACCAGTAACAGACGGCGTGGTCGGGGGATCAGTCGCCGGAGGTCAGCGAGTTCAGCGGCGGATCGTGGTGGATCTCCACCAGTTTGCGTTCGCCGTGGGGTGACATACGGCTCGAAATGGGTGAAGATGCTGGTTGCCGGATTCGGCCCGCTGCGGATTCAGCCCGACGCAGAAGCTCACGGACCCGGGGTCGTGCAGCCGCGCGCCAATCGGGGGTGAACGGTCAGGCGATGGCCTCACATCATCGCTCACCAATACCTGGGCGGACGCAGATGTGCTCGATCAGTCCGGTGAGGAAGCTGAGGCATGCCTGCAATTGGTCGGTCGAGACGTATTCGTCCGGACGATGAGCGACCGCGATGTCGCCCGGCCCGCAGATCACGACCGGAGCATCGAGCGCAGCGGCGAACAGGCCACCTTCCGTTCCGTAGCCGATCGGCACGGACGGTCCGCGATCTGCCGTCCGCTCGACGAGGCGCACCCACGGGTTGTCGGTGTTCGTTGCGAGCGCCGGGTAGCGGGTGATCTCCTCGATTTCGACACCCCCGCCGACTTGGCCGAGCAGTTCGTGCTCGCCGTCCACGACCGACCACAGCGGCGCGAGCAGCGCGTCGGGATCGAACTCGGTCGTGTGGCGCAACTCGAACGCAATCTCGCACCGCTCGGCCAAGACGTTGAGTGCGGTTCCGCCGTTGATGCTGCCGACGTTGACGGTGACGTGCGCGTTGGCCTCGCCGGTCGCGTCGCGAGTCGCCGTCCGGAGGTGAGGCTCGGCGACTGTTTCCAGTGCCGCGATCACGTGGGCCGCTGAACTGATCGCGCTCGGGAGGAACGGCGACAGGCTGGAGTGGCCGGCCTGCGCAGTGAACACGAGCCGGTATGCAATCTTGCCGAGGTGGGCATGGCGGGGACGCATCATCGTCGGCTCACCGATGACGATCAGATCCGGCCGGACGGCGCTGTTGGCCGCATGCTCTGCGAGCCGGGCGAGCAGGCTGCGCACGCCGACGCAACCAACTTCTTCGTCGTAGGACAGAGCGATGTGCACAGGCGCCAGGAGTGCGGAGCGATCCGTGTCCTCGACGGCTACGAGCACACAGGCGATGAAGCCCTTCATGTCGGCCGTGCCCCGACCGGCCACCGATCGGCCGTTGATCGTGACGGTGTACGGCTCGGTGGCCCACCCGGTCCCGGCCGCCACGACGTCGGTGTGGCCGGACAGGAGCAGCCCGCCTGGCACGCTCGGGCCGAGCGTTGCCAACAGGTTCGCCCTACCCGCCGGCCCATCGATGATCGCGGTCGACGCACCGAACGCGTCGAGGTGATCGGCTGCCCACTCGATCAGCCCGCGGTTGGGAGTACCGCTCTCGGTCGGCACCGCGACCATATGCGCGAGGTGCTGGAGAACGCGCTGATCAAGATCTCGCGCTTGGGTGATGGTCATCGTCTATTCGCCAGCGGGGAACCGTGCCGATCGGTTCCCAGGGCCGTGATGGACCCCTGGTTGGGCGTCTGGATTCGTAACGCTGACCTCGCACTCCATGCCGTCGGGATCACGGAAGAACACACTCAACATCTGCCCGAAATCCGTGACGAAGTCGTCCGCCGCGCCGCTCGCGATGAGCCGATCGCGAATCGTCGTGAACGCCTCGAACGAGGCAGCCTGCAATGCGAGATGGTCGAGGCGACCCCTGGCGAACATCGGCGTCTGGCGATCGGCCTCGGTGTTGCCGTCGATCTCGAACACGTTGAGCTCGTTATGCGGGCCGACCTTGATGATCGACAGTCGCGGCCCGCTGCCGTCGGCGTGCTCTGCGCCGTCATGGACGACCACGGCATCGAAGACCTGCTCATAGAAGGACTGCAACCGCGCCGAGTCGTTGGTGAGCGTTGCAACGTGGTTGAACCCGTCGAGCAGCATCTGGACATCCCTTCGGACTGACTACGTTGTGTACGAGCGTATCAAGGAGGTAGTGATGGACAGGTTTGTGGATCGGCGCATCATCGTGACCGGAGGCGGTTCGGGCATCGGCCAGGGCACCGTGCTCCGCCTTCTCGCCGAGGGCGGTCGCGTCCACGCGGTCGATGTCGACGGCGAAGGGTTGAAGGCCACCAAGGAGATGGCTGCATCTTGCGATTCTGCCGAGCGGCTGACGTCGGAGACACTCGACATCTCGAACGAGTCTGCCGTCTCGTCCCAGATCGCATCGTCGATTGATGCGCTGGGCGGACTCGATGTGCTGGTCAACGCGGCCGGCATCCTGCGCGCCGCGCACACTCACGAATGTTCGCTCGAGATGTGGAATCAGGTGATCAACGTCAATCTGACCGGCACGTTCTTGATGACGCGGGCCGCGCTGCCGGCGCTGCTCTCGACGGGGCACGGCGTGATCGTCAACTTCAGTTCGACGTCGGCTTCGTTCGCCCACCCGTACATGGCCGCGTACGCGGCGAGCAAGGGTGGCGTCGATGCGTTCACCCACGCGCTCGCCGTCGAGTACTCGAAGCAGGGTCTGCGCGCCGTTGCGGTGGCGCCGGGTGGCATCACGAGCGGCATCACCAAGACCACGCCGGGGATGTTGCCGACGGACGCCGATTGGTCGCTGTTCGACAAGATGAAGCCGATCATCGGCACCGGATTCGGTGAACCGGCCGATGTCGCCGGTGTCATCGCGATGCTTGCGAGCGAGGACGGCCGATACATCACCGCGACATCGGTGCGGATCGACGGCGGCGCCCACGGCTGAACCGCTGCTGGCTGCTCTTGCCAGCCTTGCGCGCCTTCTACGGCTCGAATGGCCGACGGGCGAGCATTACGTCGGCGCCGAGGAACGGCTCGAGGAACGGCCCGTAGTCCGGGCCGCGACGCAGGCCGTTGCCGCCGTCGACGGCGATCGACTGGCCGGTGATCCAGCGCGAATCGGATCCGATCAGGAACCGGGCGAGCGCCGCGACGTCTTGCGGCCGCCCGACATCGTTCATAGGGGTGTTGTCGATGTAGCTGTGGTAGACGTCGCTGTCGCGGGGGATCGCAGCCATCAACTCGGTCGCGATGAACCCGGGCCGGATGGCATTGCAACGCACCCCGACGGCGCCGTACTCGTCGGCGCCGTTGCGCATCATCTGCTCGATGCCGGCCTTCGCAACGGTGTACGCGCCGAAATAGGGATGAGTGACATACCCCGCGATCGACGACATCCCGATGAATGACCCCCCGCCGGCGGCAACCATGTGTGGCACAGTGTGCTTCAGGCACAGCATCGTGCCGAGCACGTTGAGGTGGAGTGTTTCCACGAACTGCTGCGCATCGATCAGGTGATACGGCCCGAGACCCTTGGACCCTCCGGCATTGGCAATACATCCGTCGAGTCGTCGGGTCGGCTCGAGCGCGGCGGCGACGATGCGCCGCACATCGTCCTCGTTCGTGACATCGCCGGACACGAAATGGGCGCTGCCGCCGTGGCCCGTTGCCGTCGCAGCCTCCGCGATCGTGCGAACTGCCGCCGCCAGCGATGCCTCGGTCCTGCCGCAGATCGTGACGGCCGCGCCATCGGCTGCGAGGCGTTCGGCGCAGGCCCGGCCGATGCCGGTGCCGCCGCCTGTGATGAGAACCGCGTATCCCTCGAGTCCACCGGACGGATAGCTCTGCGGTCTGGCGGACGGCGCCGATTGGTTGCTCATGTCGGCGAACGGTAGCCCGCGCGACCGGGGCGCCGTCATCCGAACAAGAGCATCGTGGATCTGAAACGACGTCAGAAAAGCATGTTACGGTGCCCGAAGCACAACTGGATCTGGGGGGATTTGATGCGGCGTTCTGGTTCTCGTCTTGCGACCATTGCAGTTGCGGCGGCTCTGTTCGCGTCGTCGTGCGGCAGCGATCGCGCGGCGTCGCCGACCTCGGCTGCGCCAAGTTCGACTGCGCCGGCCAAGACCGCGCTTACCACCGCAACATCAACCCCTGGCGCAACATCAACCCCTGGCGCAACATCAACCCCTGGCGCAACCTCAACCCCTGGCGCAACCTCAACCCCTGGCGCAACCTCAACCCCCGGCGCAGCGACGGCGACGACGCCCGGAGGTCTCGAAATCCCGCCGGCTTCCGCAGACACCGTCGTCACGACCCCGCCAACGGATCCACCGCGCGCATCGGCGATGTTCGGCGACGCGCCCTGGCCGTGCGGGCCGGGCGCGGTCACGAACACCGACACGGGCACCGAGAAGGGCGTGACCGCGAATTCGATCAGCATCGCAACCGGTGACGACGCCGGCTACGCAGGTTCTCCGGGCCTCAACCACGAGATGACCGCTGCGATGAAGGCCATGGTTGCCAAGTGCAACGAGCTCGGTGGCATCAACGGTCGCAAGATATCGCTCAACTACTTCGACGCCGGGTTGTTCAACGTCGTTCAGGCGATCCAGGGCGCGTGCGACGCCAACAGCTTCTTCCTCGTCGGAGAGGGGTGGGCGTTCGACAGCAATCAGGAAGAGACCCGGTTGGGCTGCGGCCTGCCGGCCGTTCCCACCTATTCCGTCAGCGCCGCCTTCGCCAATGGCAAAGACGTCTTCACGCCCATCCCCAGCCCCTCCGACGAGGTCAGCGCCGGCTACTACGAGCAGATCGCAACGCTGTTGCCCGAGCAGGTCAAGAAGGTGGCCACACTGGTTGCCAGCTTCACGGCCACCCAGGAATCGCGCGACAAGGTCGTCGCAGTCGCGCCTCAATTCGGGTGGCACTTCGTGTCGACCACGATCGAGTACAACCCGGTCGGCGAGGCAGACTGGACACCATTCGTCAAGCAAATCCGCGACAGCGGCGCGACGATGGTCTACTGGTCCGGCACATGCCTGCCCCACCTGCAGCTGTTCGCCCAGGCCGCGAAGGCCAATGGCCTCGACGTGGCGATCATCGCCGACGCAAATCACTACTCGGGCGCCTGCAAGGCCGCGAACGCCGATGGCGCGATGGACAACGTCTACATCCGTCTTTCGTCGATCCCGTTCGAGGAGGCCGACGCCAACCCGGCCACGAAGGACTACCTCGACCTTCTCGCAACGAGCGGAGGCGACACGTCGATGCTCGGCAGCCAGACCGCATCGGCGTTCCTCCTGTGGGCAACCGCGGCGGCAGCGTGTGGGCCCCAATTGACGCGGGCTTGCACGCTCGCCAACCTCAAGAACACCACATCGTGGACCGGCCACGGCCTGCACGCCGTCACCAACCCCGGCCAGAATCACCCGCCGGACTGCAACATGGTGATCAAGCTCCATCGCGCCGCGTACGAGCGGGTCACGCCGGCCAAGCGGGGCACGTTCGAATGCAAGCCGGCGTGGGTCGCGAAGGTCTCCGGAACGCCCGCTCTCGCCGCCGCCCTGCTCGACGCGAACCGGATCTCGCAGCAGTTCGCACTCAAGTAGACCTCTCAAAGCCCACTCCCACATGTTTTCTGACGGAGTGTCAGATCCTGCTATGGTGGCGACGACCAATCAGATATCGGGGGATTCTTGATGCGACACAGACCGTTACGTTTCGCCGCTGCCTTCACGGCGCTTGCTCTTGTGGCATCCGCATGTGGCAGTGACCGCAAGGCGACAGAGCCATCTTCGGCGGCCACTACGCCGCCGAGCGCCGCTGCCACGACGACCAGTCCGGCGGCGACGACTCCGGGCTCGGCAACGGCCACGAGCGGCGGGGCTGCCACAACGACTCCGGCCACTGCGACGACCGCGCCGGCTCCGGCCGTGGCGATGTTCGGCGATGCTCCGTGGCCCTGCGGCCCGGCGAAGTCGCCAAACACCGATTCGGGAAGCGAGAAGGGAGTCACCGCCGCCTCGGTCAGCATCGCCACCGGCGATGACGCCGGCTACGCCGGTTCGCCTGGTCTCAACCATCAGACCACCGATGCGGTCAAGGCGCTCGTCGCCGAGTGCAACGACCTCGGCGGCATCAACGGTCGCAAGATCACGCTCAACTACTTCGACGCCGCGCTGTTCAACGTCGGCCCGGCGATCCAGGGCGCGTGCGACGGCAACAACTTCTTCCTCGTCGGCGAGGGGTGGGCATTCGACAGCAACCAAGAAGAGATTCGTCTCGGCTGCGGACTGCCGGCCGTGCCGACCTATTCGGTGAGTGCGGCCTTCGCCCACGGCAAGGACATGTTCCAAGGAGTACCGAATCCGTCCGACGAGACCCCGGCAGCCATCTTCGCCCAGACCTCGCAGCTGTTGCCCGACGCGGTAAAAAAGGTCGGTGTGCTGGTGGGTAATTACTCCGCAACACAAGAGACCCGCGACAAGTTCGTCAGCGTCGCGCCGGCGTTCGGCTGGGGATTCTCCGAGACCACGCTCGAGTACAACATCGCCGGCGAGACCGACTGGACGCCGATCGTGAAGCAGCTCAAGGATGCCGGAGCGACCGCGGTTGCATGGTCGGGTTCGTGCCTGCCCAACTTGCAGCTGTTCGCGCAGACAGCCAAAGCGAATGGGCTCGATGTGCCGATCATCACCGACGTCAATCACTACGAGGCACGATGCGCGGCGGCGAACACCGACGGCGCGCTCGACAACGTGTACATGCGGTCTGCCTTCATCCCGTTTGAGGAGGCCGATGCCACCAAGGCGACGAAGGACTACCTGGACCTCATCGCGAAGCGCGGCGGCGACGTCGCCCAGCTCGGCGCCCAGGCCACATCGTCGTTCCTGCTGTGGGCAACGGCCGCCTCGCAGTGCGGGCCGGCGCTCACCCGGGCATGCACGCTGAGCAACCTCGGCAAGATCCACGAATGGACCGGCCACGGCCTGCATGCGAAGACGGATCCGGGCGGCAATCACCCACCGGCCTGCGGCCTCGTGCTGCGGATGCAGGGCACCAACTACGTGCGGGCGGCGCCGACCAAGCGCGGCACGTTCGATTGCAAGCCGGAATGGGTTGCCAAGGTCAGCGGCACGCCCGCCCTCGCAGCGGCGCTGCTCGACGCCAACCGGATTTCGCAGCAGTTCGCGGCGAAGTAGGCACGACGTGAAGCGTCGTCAGCGGAGTCGGTCGGCGGCCCATCGGCCGCACCGATTCCGCTGATACGACGGAACACCATGCAGGACTTCCTCGCCTACACCGTTCTCGGTATCTGTCTCGGATCCATCTATGCCATTGCGGCAGCGGGGCTCGTCGTCACGTACTCCACGTCTGGCGTGTTCAACTTCGCCCACGGGGCCGTCGCGACAGCGAGCGCGCTGGTGTACTGGCAGCTGCGGTTCGACTGGCACGTACCGGCGCTGATTGCGATCCTGCTGACGGTTGGCGTGGTCGCGCCCCTGCTCGGCGTGCTACTCGAAGTGGTCGTCATCCGCGGTCTTCGCGGCACGAGCGAGGTCACCCGGCTGGTGACCCCCATTGCGGTGTTGCTCGCGGTCACCGGCGGCTCGACGTGGCTCTGGTTCAGTAACAACACTCGGGCAATCGTGCCCAAGAAGTTCTTCGGCGAGAACAATGTCAAGATCCTCGGCCAGGCCGTCTACTACCATCAGCTCATCGGCGTCGGACTTTCGATAGTTATCGCCGCGGCATTGTACGTGCTGCTGTTCCGGACTCGTACGGGTGTCACGATGCGCGCAACCGTCGACGATCGTTCGTTGTTGATGCTCAACGGTGGCCGCCCCGACCGGGCCAGCCTCGCCAGCTGGGCGATCGGCGCATCACTCGCCGGTCTCGCCGGTGTCTTGTTGTCGCCGGTGCAGGGGGCTCTGCAGATCTACGCACTCACCCTCTTGGTGTTCGATGCGTACACCGCCGCGATCGGCGGTCGGCTGCGCAGTGTTCCGATGACCTATGTGGGTGCGATGGTGCTCGGCCTGTCGCGGTTGTACTTCGATTGGATCTCGAATGCGGGTCAGCGCTGGTTGGCACTGCGCAACCTGCGCAACGCGCTTCCCGCAGTGCTGCTCTTCGTCGCGCTCTTGCTGCTTCCCCAGGACCGATTGCGCGGCGCGATCATCAGCCGGACTCGTGAGCGATTCCACGTACCCTCGATTCGCCAGGCGGTCGCGTGGGGCGGAGTGCTCATCGCAGTCGTGTACATGATCCAGACGCTGATGTCCGGTTCTGCCGTGATCAGTCTCGCGAACGCGATGGCCCTGTCGTTGATGGCGATCTCGCTCGTGCTGCTCACCGGTTATGCGGGAGAGATCAACCTCGCGATCTTCACGTTTGCCGGGATCGCGCTGATCGCGGCGTGGCAGTTCGATGTCGGTCCACGGGGTCTGGCAACCAAGACCTCGCTCTCGGTGCCGGCGATCCTGATGGCGATCTGCGTGTGCGCCATCGTCGGCGGGCTGATTGCGTTGCCGGCGCTGCGACTGCGCGGGCTCTACCTCGGGCTGGCCACGTTCGCGTTCGGCATCATCGTCAATCAATTGGTCATCCTCCAGACCCAGGCGCTGCACGCCAACATCCTCGGGTTCAAGTTCACGGTCAATTTCTTCTCCACCGGTTCGCTGACGATGCCGCGCCCGCACTGGTTCGGTATCAACTTCGGCGATCAACGCAACTTCTTGATGTTGATGACCGTCATGTTCGCAATCATCGGCGTCGGCTTGATCGCCCTTCGCCGCAGCGCCTACGGACGGATGGTCGTTGCGATGAAGGACAGCCCCGCTGCGTGCGCGACTCTCGGCCTCAACATCACCCGGTTGAAGCTCGGTGTGTTCATGCTGTCGTCTGGTATCGCCGGCCTCGGTGGATTGATGTGGGCCGGCCAAGGGCGCACGGTGGCCAACAACACCGGGTTCGATGGCTTCGCCAGCCTCACCCTGTTCATGATCGCTGTCGTCGGCGGCATCGGCTACGTCAGCGGTGCGCTGCTGGCCGGTATCTTCCTCAGCTTGCTCAGCGTGGTGATGCCGAACATCTGGTTGAAGCTCGGTCACGACTATCCATCGTTGCACTGGTTGTTCGTCTCGGTGATCGGCAACTTCACCAAGTTCGTCGGTCCGGCACTCATCGGCATCGGGCTCGGCAAGAATCCGAGCGGCATCGCCCAACAGATCATGGACGGTTTCCGACCCCTGCGCAAGACGCCCGCCGCGACCGGTGCATGGGTCGCCGGCCTCGTCGGGTTGTGGGTGCTGGCATGGCGCGGCGTCATCGGCAATTGGACGTTCGCACTGACAGTGATTGCGTCGGTGGTTCTGATACCGCTGTTGATCAAGTCGCTGTTCGCCGAGCGTTTCGCTGGCGACGCCCGGGCCCGGCATGGCGAGGACCTCGATCTGATCGGCCTCGATAGACCGTTTCGGCGATCCGATCGGGCCACGTTCGACAATGCCCTCGGCATCGTCGGCCCGCAGGTCGAGGTGGCCGATGGCGCTTCTTGAGTGCCGCGGTGTCGGCATGCGCTTCGGTGGCGCAGTCGCGCTCTATAATGTCGACGTCAGCGCCCGAGCAGGAGCCATCACGGGGCTGATCGGACCGAACGGCGCCGGCAAGACCACGCTCTTCAACTGCATCACCGGGCTGCTCCAACCGACGTCGGGCACCATCGAGCTCGAAGGCAGGGAGATCACCGGGCTTGCGCCGTTCAAGCGTGCCCGCTGGGGCGTCGCGCGTACGTTCCAACGGCTCGAGCTGTTCACGTCACTGAGCGTGCGCGAGAACATCCGGGTTGCCGGCGACATCCGCAATCGGTGGGCACGGGGCGCCCGTGTCGATCCACGAGCAGAGACCGACCACGTCCTGCAGTTGTTGGGCCTGACGGCTCTCGCCGATCGTGACGTGGCCGAGATCCCGACCGGCATGGCCCGCCGGGTGGAAATGGGTCGGGCACTGATGACAAGGCCGAAGATCTTGCTGCTCGACGAGCCGGCTTCTGGTCAAGATGAGCGGGAGACCGAGGAGTTCGGCGAGCTGCTGCTGCACCTGTGCGACGAGGGCACCGCGATCCTGCTCGTCGAGCATGACGTGTCGTTGGTGATGAAAGTGTGCTCCTTGATCCAGGTGCTCGATTTCGGGTCCATCATCGCTGCTGGCACACCCGCTGAGATCCAGACCGATCAGGCAGTCCTCGACGCATATCTCGGCGAGGAGCAGAAGGCATGACCGAGCCGATCCTCGAACTGATCGACGTTCGCGCCGGGTACGGCTCGATCGAAGTCCTTCACGGCGTCACGCTGACCGTGCGACGCGGCGAGGTGCTTGCGCTGCTCGGCCCGAACGGCGGCGGCAAGTCGACCAGCCTGAAAGTTTGCGGCGGACTCGTCGACTTGATGAGCGGCGACATCCGCCTCGCCGGCCGGTCCGTCGCAGGCGTCAGCGCCGACAAGCTCGCGCGGCTCGGGTTGTGCACCATCCCCGAGGGCAAGGGCGTGTTCCCCAATCTCACGGTTCGCGAGAATTTGATGATGTGCACCCACGGCGGCGCCAAGCTCGGTGACATCGAGGCAATCGCGTATGAGCGGTTCCCCCGTTTGAGCGACCGCCGCAGCCAACTCGCCGGCACGATGTCGGGCGGCGAGCAGCAGATGCTGGCGATGTCGCGGGCGCTCGCCACCGACCCTGCCGTACTCCTGCTCGACGAACTGTCGATGGGCCTCGCCCCGCTGATCGTTGGACGGCTGTACGAGATCGTTGCCCAGGTCGCCCAGTCGGGGGTGTCCGTTCTCGTCGTCGAACAATTTGCACGAACGGTGCTCGGCATCGCCGATCGGGCTGCCATCATGCTCAGCGGGCGAATCACGCGAGTCGGACCGCCCGGCGAGATTGCTGACGAACTGTCATCGGCCTATCTAGGCGGAAAGGGACATCAATGACCACACCAGACCGGATCGAGCAGTTCAAGAGCGATATTGCCGACATGCAGCTGAAAACGTCGGGCAAAGCCGGCTCCGAGAAGGCATCCAGCACATTGGGTGTTGTATTGATGGTCGCGGCGATCATCATCGGCATCGGCTCATATGTCAAAGCAGGCAAGGAGACCAACGCGCTCGATCAGAACGAGCTGATCATCCTCAGTCTTGCTTGTATCTCGATGGCCATCGTCGGTGCCGCACTGTGGATCCGCACCGCTCTCGTCCGCTTCTGGCGGTTCTGGATGTTGCGCTCGTTGTACGAGGGCCAGGCCCACCTCGACGAGGTGGTCAAGGCGATCAGAGAGCGCGACTAACCGGGCGCGACCTCAGCGAGCGATCGGTGAGTCATCGATCCGGCTGAAGTCTGGCTCGCGACGCTGGGCGAACGCCGTCAACGCTTCGACGTTGGCCGGCCCGCCCAGCAGAACCCGGAAGGAGTCGTTCTCGCGCTTTCGCGCGGCATCCAGTTCGGCCCGCATCGGCTCGACGATCGTCCGCTTCGATTCGACAAGCGAGTTGATCGGCTTGCTCGCGAGGATCGCGGCGCAGCGCATCGTCTCGGCCATCAGTTGCTCGGGTGGGCAGACCCGCCAGACGAGTCCGATCTCGATGCACTCCTCGGCGGACAGCCATTCGCTGCTGAGCAGCGCCCAGGTCGCGTTCTGGCGGCCGAGCAGCCGCGGGAACGTCACGCTGCTGGCTGCTTCGGGGGCGACGCCGAGTCGGGTGAATGGACACCGCACGCGGGCCGTCGATGACATCAACACGAGGTCGCTCAGCGCCAGCATCGTCGCGCCGATTCCGACGGCCAAGCCGTTGACGGCACAGATCAGCGGCTTGGGGAAGTCGATCAGGTGGTCCACGAAACCGGGGAATCCGTGTCGGCCGTCGACGAACTGACCGTTGTTGCGCTGCACCAGCTCCGTCAGGTCTGCACCGGCCGAGAACGCCTCGCCCTCACCGGTGATCACGACGACGGCGACGCCGTTGTCCTCACCGGCTGCGATCAACGCGTCGGTGGCAAGGTCGTACAACTCCTCGTTGAACGCGTTGCGGGCCTGCGGCCGATCGAGCGTGATCACCCGGACCCGGCCGTTGCCCTCGATCCGGATCACGCGGTCACCTCGATGCCGACCACGTGGGCGATGTCGTCCGAGGCCCGCCCGACATGGACGAGATACGTTCCCGCATCGACCCGCCATCCTCTGGAGGCTTCGGAGGTCTTGGCGAAGACGCCGACAGCACTCGGCGCGAGCTGTGCCTTGTAGGTGTTGCCCGGATCCCAGTACGCGAACGAGCGGGTGTCCAGCGTCAAGGTGACCTCGGCCGTCTCGCCCGGATCCAGCCATATCTTCTGGAATGCCTTGAGTTCCTTTGGCGGGCGGACGACGGCTGGGCCGACCGCTCCGACATAGCACTGCACGACTTCGGCCCCGCGCCGGTGGCCGACGTTCGTGACGGGCACGACGACCGACATCGCGCCAAACGCGCTGTCGAACGTGGTTGGCGCCAGCGGCGTTCCGATCTCGAACGCCGTATACGAGAGACCGTGTCCGAACGCGAACGGCACGGGGAGGCGGCGCGCCTCGTACCAGCGGTAGCCCATCAGCAGGCCTTCCCCGTAACGGACCTGTCCGTGCTCGCCGGGGAAGTTCCCGAACGACGGCGTGTGTTCGATGCAGTCCGGGAACGTCGAGGGCAGCCGGCCCGACGGTTCGGAATCACCGAACAGGACGTCCACGAGTGCGTTCGCCATCTCCTGGCCACCGAACCAGGCCTGCAGCACCGCGGGGGCATCCTCGGCCCACGGCGTCGTGATCGGCGCGCCGGCGTTGACGACGATCACCGTGTTCGGGTTGGCCCTCGAAACCCGCTCGATCAGCTCGTTCTGTGCTCCGGGAAGGTCGAGGCTGCGTCGGTCGTGGCCCTCCGTCTCCCAGTCGTTGTTGGTGCCGACGATGACGATGACGGCGTCCGCCGCTGCAGCGGCGGCCACCGCGCGATCCATCAGACCCGCGCTCGGCACGGGCTTCACGCCGAGCTGGACTCCGTGCATCCAGCTCGGCTCGATGCTCGCGAACTCGATCGCGATCTCGTAACTGCGACCCGTCTCGAAGTCGACCTGGTTCGTGAGCTCTTCACGGGCGATGCCGAAGTACGCGTCGCCGCGAGGAGTCGGGTTCGTGATGCCGTCGAAGATCACCGCGCCATCGACCGACAGCCTGCCCGAACCGACCTCCACCATGCTGATGATGTGCGCACCGGACCGGGCCGGCGAAAATCTCGATGTCGCCCGGAACGACAGCGGACCGCGCGGCACACCCGGCTCGACGCCCGGAACGACCAGCACCAGGCCGTTCGGGCAGACAGCGCGGGCGACGACCTCACCCTCGAACTGCGCGCCCTTGAACATCTCGATCGAGAAACCCGTTCCACCGGCGCCGTTGTCGAGTTGGCTCGACGAGATGACGGGAACGGTGCGGTCGATGTCGCAGCCCTGTTCGTGGACGATCGTGACATCGTTGCCGAGCCGTTCGCGGAGCGCGACAAGTGGCGACACGTAGTAATGCGGCTCGACCTCGGCCGACCCGCCGCCCATGATTCTCGCCCATTCGGCATTCGGCCCGATGACCGCGAGCGTGCGGATTGCCACCGGATCGAGGGGCAGGATGTGATCGTTCTTCAACAGCACCATCGACTCGCCAGCAGCTCGACGAACCAGGGCGCGGTGCTCTGGTCGATCGATCGCGACAGCCAGGTGGGTCTCGTCGTCGAGCGCGCCGATCCGATCGAACACCGTCAGCAACCTCTGCACGGCGCCGTCGAGGAGGCTCTCGTCGACGCGTCCGTCGCGCACGGCTTCGCCGAGGCGTCGCCCGAAGAACCGTGACGGTCCAGGCATCTCCAGGTCGAGACCGGCATCGGCTGCGCCCGAGGTCGTGCCGCCGGCGAACCAGTCCGTCACGACGAATCCCTCGAAGCCCCATTCGTCTCGCAGGATGTCGTGCAGCAGGCTGCGGTTCTCGCAGTTGTACAGCCCGTTGAGTCGATTGTACGACGTCATGATGCCGAGCGAGCCACCTTCGCGCACGGCCAGCTCGAACGGCAGCAGGTACAGCTCGCGGAGGGTGCGCTCGTCAATCGAGCTGTCGATCGTCATCCGCTCGAATTCGCTCTCGTTTCCGACGAAGTGCTTCACGGTCGTCGCAACGCCTTGCGATTGAACGCCGCGGATGAACGCCGCAGCGAGCTTGCCGGTGAGGAACGGGTCCTCCGAGTACGCCTCGAAGTTGCGCCCGGCGAGTGGGCAACGGAGCAGGTTCACGGTCGGCGCGAGCAGAACCCGGCAGGCCTTGCTGCGGGTCTGGTCACCGAGCGCTTCGCCGAGTTGCTCGAGCAACGCCGGGTTCCACGTTGCGCCGAGAGCCGAGCCGCACGGGATGTTGAGCGTCGCAACCTGTGCCCCTACCCCGGGAATCCGGGGACCCCGCGCCCCTGCCGGGCCGTCGCTGACGAAAACTTCCGGGATGCCGACGCGGGAGACCGCGGCGGTCGACCAGCTCGATCCGCCGGCCGTCAATGACGCCCTCTCCTCGATGGTCATCGAGGCGACGAGGCTGGCGATGTCGCGGCTCACAGGGTGCTTCGGTCTGACGGCTGCATCGCCTCAACCTAGTCCCGCCGACGCGACGGCGAGCCGTGCTCGGCGTAGGATCTGAGCGTCGCCATCAGCTCGTCGGGCACCTCCACTCCGTCGCGTTCGGCAGCGGCCCGGTGGGCGAGGCGGCGGCCTCCCGGGAGGCGGACACCGGCCTCTGCGGTCATCGCTGTCAACTCGGTTTCGACCCGCTGGCCTGCCGGCGCCATCGAGCCGGCGAGACCGATGTGGGGATCGGTCGTCGGCTGTCCGTCCGCGTCGAGCGCCCACCCGAGCGGATCCCGTCGGCCTCGGCCTCACGGATGCTGGCGGCCGTCGGAATGGCCTGGTGCGGCGCCGCTCCGGACGCGCGCAACATTTTGTCACTGAGTTGCTCGACCTCGTCGAGCGAGAGCGTTGTCGTCATCGGCATCCTCGATCCGGCAGTTCACATCCTCGCGCGAACATCGCTGGCCATTGGAGGTGTACGCAGCCTGGCTACTATCGTCGAAACGGCCATGAAGCTTTCGCTCGGTATCGACACAGGCGGCACCTACACCGACGCCGTCCTGTTCGACGAGGAGCGTGGCGTCGTCGCCAAGGCGAAGGCGCTCACGACCCGCCACGATCTGGTGATCGGTATCGCGGGCGCGGTCGACGCCGTCGTCGCGAGCGCGGCCGTGAAGCCCGGCGACATCGCGCTCGTGTCGCTGTCGACGACGTTGGCGACGAACGCACTCGTCGAGGGGCGCGGTGGGCGGGTCGCACTGGTGTTCATCGGTTTCGACGAAGCCGACGCGCAGCGGGCGGGGCTGATCGAAGCGTTGCAGGGCGACCCGTTGATCTTCATCGCCGGCGGCCACAACCCGCACGGCGATCCGCAGGCGCCATTGGATCTCGCCGCGCTGGAGCGCGAGGTCGCGATTGTCGCACCGACGGTCTCGGGCTTCGCGGTCTCCGCCTACTTCGCGACTCGTAATCCCGAGCACGAGATCGAGGCCCGCGACCTGATCGTGCGCCGGACCGGGCTGCCCGTGACATGCGGACACGAACTGTCGGCCAAGCTCGATGGGCCGCGACGAGCGTTGACCAGCGTGCTCAATGCCCGCCTGATCGGTCTGATCAGCGGGCTGATCAGTGCCGCGCAAGCCATCATGGCAACGCATGGCATCGATGCGCCGCTGATGGTCGTGCGCGGCGATGGCGCGCTGATGGCCGCAGCGGTCGCCAAGACCCGTCCGATCGAGACCATTCTCTCCGGGCCCGCGTCGAGCCTTGTCGGAGCGTCGTATCTGACCGGCATCCGCGACGCGATCGTGTCCGACATCGGCGGTACCACGACCGATGTCGCGGTCATCCACGACGGCGCTCCCCACCTCGACGAACACGGCGCGACCGTCGGCGGCTTGCGCACGATGGTCGAGGCCGTCGCGATGACCACCGTCGGTCTCGGAGGCGACAGCGAGGTCATCGTGGTGACCAGCAGGGTGACGCCGGTCGTGCAACTCGGTCCGCGCCGTGTCGTACCGCTGTGCATGATGGCAGTCGATCATCCGGACCTCGTCCACCGTGCACTCGATCAGCAACTTCTTTCCGACCCGCCCGGTGATCAGGACGCTCGCTTCGTGCTGCCGATCACCGACGGTGGTGCCAGTGCAGTCGGTCTCGATCTCAGCGAAGCCGATCTCTTGCAACGGGCACTGGTCGGGCCGTCGACGGTCGCCAAGCTCGTGCGCGGGCACGCCGATGTGGGCCGATTGACGCGGCTCGTCAAGCGCGGGCTCGTGATGATCGCGGCCTTCACGCCCACCGACGCTTCCCACGTACTCGGCGACTACGTCGTATTCGACACGTCGGCCGCCGAGAAGGGTGCGAGGTTGATGGCGCGCAAGCGTTCTGCGCTGGGCACGGCGGTCGCCGATGGCGCGACCGAGTTCTCGGAGTGGGTCGTGAGGTCGCTGGAGCGCCGCTCGGCCGAGACGGTGCTCGAGGTCGGCTTGGCCATCGACGGCTTCGAGGGTGCGGGTTTGAGCCGGCATCCGCTGCTGGCTGCGTCGCTCGAAGGGCGCAGCGGTGTGGTCGATGTCGCAGCGCGGCTCACATTGCCGCTCATCGGTCTTGGTGCTTGCGCCGGCATCTACTACCCGGCCGTCGCCAAGCTCGTCCGCGCCGACGGCGTGATCCCGAACGACGCGGATGTTGCCAACGCCATCGGCGCAGTCGTCGGCCGTGTCCGGGTCCACTCCACCGTGTATCTTTCCCAACCGGAGCGGGGCAGGTTTCGCGTGCACCACCTCGATGCGCAGGTCGACTTCGTCGACCTCGCCGATGCGGTCGTGGTCGCCGACACCATCGCCAGAGCCGAATCGCTGCAGCGCGCAGGCGAGGCCGGTGCAGCCGATGCCGAAGTGTCGGTTGAACACGCTTTCACCACCGCCCACATCGAAGATGAGGATTACTTCGTGGAGGGCACGGTGACGGCCACCGCGTCGGGTCGGCCGCGCCTGACGCGCTAGCCGAGCGTCCGGGCCCCGCTATTTGCGCCCGAATCCGAACAGGTTCTGGGCCACCTTGCGCATCTGGATCTCCTCCGCGCCCTCGGTGATCCGGTACCGGCGGTGGTGGCGGTAGATGTGCTCGAACGGCATGTGTCGTGAGTAGCCGACGCCACCGCACGTCTGCATCGCCCGGTCCGCCGCGTCGCACACGAGACGGTTGGCCCGGTAGTTGCACATCGCGACGAGATGGGTGACCTCCATGTGATGCTGCCGGTCGAGACTCCAGGCTGTGTAGCGGATGAGTTGGCGCAGCATCGCGGCCTCGGAGTGCAACTCGACAAGGGGGAATTGGATGCCCTGGTTGGTGCTCAGCTTCTTGCCCCACGTGACACGGTTATTTGCATATGCAACGGCTTCGTCGATGCAGTACTGGGCGGCGCCGAGCGAGGACGCTGCCTGACGGATGCGGTTCTCGTGGACGAAGTGTTGGGCCAGTTCGAGCCCGCGGTCCAGCGGACCGAAAACCGTCTCCGGCCCGACTCGCACGTCGGTCAGCGACACCTCCGCATGGTCGGTCGGCATGTTGAACGTCCACCAGAAGAACTCGACCTTGAAGCCCGGCGCATCCGTCGGCACGAGGAACGCGGTGATGCCCTTCGGGTCGCCGTGGTTGCCGCTCGTGCGGGCGAAGATGATGTCATCGGTGGCGTGATGGAGGCCGCTGTTCCAGCGCTTCGTCCCGTTGATCACCCACTCGTCGCCGTCCTTGACCGCCGTCGTCTCCATGTACGTTGCATCGCTTCCGTGGTTCGGCTCGGTGAGCCCGAAGGCGAGTCGGCGGCTGCCGTCGAGGAAGCCGGGCATCCACTCCTCGATCTGGCGTGGTGTGCCGAAGTCGCGCATCATCAACACGGTCGGGAAGTTGCCGACGATGCTCGACTCGTTCTGCAGATCGTTGTGCAGCCCGAGGCCCTTGGTTGCAAGATGCTCGCGGATGATCGCCATCTTGAGGTTGCTCGCGCCCTGCCCGCCGAATTCGGTCGGCAGCGCAAGCCGCAGCCAACCGGCAGCGTCGGCCAGGAGGCGCATCTCGCGCAGCAGATCCTCCCATTCCCGGGTCGGCACGCCGCCGTTCTCGAAGTCGGTTCGTGAATATTCGCGGCGATGATCGAAGAAGCGGATGTTGTCGTCTTGGCGCTCGAGCGGTTTGATTTCGCGCTCGATGAACGTATCGAGCTGATCGAGCGTCTCTTGGATGTCGGCAGGGATCTCGAAGTCCATCGCGGCACCTTACGGGGAGGCTCGCGATTGGGATCATGCGGAGCGCCACATTCGGTCAACTCGGGTCAGCTCAGTGCGAGCGCGATCGGTTCGGTGTGGCGCGGGCGAAGCAATCGACCGAGAACGAGTGCTGCGACCAGCACGACCCCTGTGCCGACGGTGACCGCACGCAGCGAAGTGGCGTCGGCCAACGGCCCCTCGATGAACAGCCCGAGCGGGTAGGCGAAACCGAGGATGAAGTTGTTGACCGACATCGCCCGGCCGCGCAATTCGGAAGGGGCCGACTGCTGCGTGATCGACGAGAAGCTGGAGATGCAGGCCATGTAGGCCGCGCCGGTGAACGCCAACGCGACCGCAGCGGCGACGATGTTGGGAGAGATGCCGTATACCACGAGCGCCGGACCGAACAGGATGACCGCGCCGTTCATCGTCCGGCGCAGTCCGAAGCGGTGTGTCAGCGAGCCCATCGACGCGCCGGCGATGACCGCCCCGACACCCTGGGCCGTGACGAGCAGCGACGTTCCACCCTGCTTGGTGTGAAACACCCGGGTCGCGATCTGGGCGATGAAGCCGATGAACGGCGCTCCGATCAATGTGACGGCAAACATCACGGGCACCATCGACCGGACGGCCGGGTTCTGGCGGGCGAACCGGATGCCATCGCGAATGGCCTGCACGATCGGCCGTTTGGTTCGTGGCGTCAGTGGAATGCGAGCGAACGAGATCGCGAGGATTACTGCGAGGAAGCTTGCGGCGTTGCACCAGAGGGCTGCGGGCACGCCACCGAGCCAGATCGCGATGCCGGCTGCGGAGGGGCCGATGATCCGGCCGAGATTCCACTGGGTGCTGCTCAACCCGATCGCCGCGATGAGTTCCTCCGGTGGTACGAGGTCGGGCAGGGTGGCCTGAAACGCCGGGAATCCGATTGCGTTCGCACAGCCGGCGGCGAGCGAGAAGAGCGCGAGCAAGGCCGGCGTCGCATCACCCGATGCCACGAGTGCCGCGACCGCGGCAGCGATGACGGCCGAGACGCTGTTGGTGCAGATCATGATCTTGCGCCGATCGAACCGGTCGGCCCAGGCGCCACCGATCGGGCTCAGTAGCGCCGTCGGGAGGAAGCCCGCGGCCGCAACGATGCCCGACCACGAAGCCTTCGACGTATCCGCGACGTAGTAGCTGAGTGCCGTTGTCTCCATCCATGTGCCGACGTTTGACACCATTGCGCCGAACCACACAAGCAGGTAGGCCCGATGCCGAAACGGGGCGAACGATGTGGACGGCACGGTGGATGACGATACCCAGACGCCGGTCGGGCGGTCGTTCACGGCCCGAACGAGCGGGCGCGGGCTCAGTAAAAGGTCTGACAGTGCGGTGCGAGGTCGATCGGGAAGAACAGATCGGCGCGGCGCAACACGTTGGCATCGCGTGCCGTCATCCGCCGGCCGGCCACCAGTGCCGACGGCAGGACGCCTCCGTAGAGAAGAGCACTCAGGGCCGAGTGCGATGCAACGAGATCTGGGCGGCTGCGCACGGCCTTGCACGTCGCCCCATCCGGGCCACCCTCGATTGCCCAGCGCCTGGCATCCACCTCGACGACGAGGCGATCGGTGCAGCGGTAGGTACGCGCCCCGAAGCTGATCGCGGCGTCGCGGACGTTGACCCATACGCCGTCGTTGAGCTCGACGGTTCGAAGGGCGCGCTGGTTCTCGAGCAGGAATGGCAGCGGATCATCGACGGCGATCGCGCGCGACCGGATTTCGCCGACGAGGTCGACGCTGAGCAGGGTCTGCCACAGCGCAATGTGGGCCTCCGGCGTGATCGCCGCGATTTCGACGAGGTGCATCGTGTGTGCCGGGTGGCCGTTGTTCCAGTTCGGCTCGACCCGGTAGACGGCGAAGCCATCGGCATGCACGAGGTAGGCGGCGGGGCACTGCGAGCCCAAGGGCTTACTTCTCTGGTCGACCAGAGAATCCTGCAAGGCCGGCGACCGATCGATCTCGCCCGCCCGCAGCCGGCGGAACCGCTCCCATAGTGCCGAGAGCGTCGGCACGACGTCGTCGCCGGCGAGATAGCGGACGGTGTTCGGCGGCGTCACGTATTCGGGCCGAAGCCGGGTGAGGCGCCGATCGAGCACCGTCGTCCGCTGACGGGTGGCAATGCCGTAACCGATGCGCTCGTAGATGCCACCCTCCGACGCGTAGAGCGACGCAACGGGTTCTCCCCGCTCGTCGATGTCGTCGTGCACCGCCGCGACGACCTGGCTCATCAGCCCCCGACGGCGATTGGTGGCGGCAGTGGCCACCCATGTGACCCCGCCCATCGGCACGGATGCGCCCCCCGGCAGCGCGACCTCGAGCGCATAAGAGCCGGCGACGGCGACCATGGTGGCGTTGTCGAACGCAACGCGGAATCGGCCGAGATCGTGGAGCGGACGCGACTGCTCGATTTCTTCGTCAGTGTAGGACGAGCCGAATGCACGGCCGTCGAGATGGCACACGTCCGGCCATTCGTCGTAGGTCGGAGTGCGGATCTCGATCGACATGGGTGCAAGTCTGGCACGCATGCCATCGGGGTCCGCGGGTAGTTTCACTGCATGACTACCGTTGACGCCAGCACCTACGATCCGGCACGGGTGGTGGCCGATCTGCGCGCCCTCGCCGACCGAACCGGGGGGCCGGAAGGCAGCCGCCGCCTGTGCTGGACCCCGGTCTGGCTGGAGGCCAGAGCACTTTTCAGAGAGTCGCTCGCGACGTTGCCGGTCGAGATCGAAACCGATGAGGCCGGCAACCTGTGGGCATACCTGCGCGGCGAGCGCGATGACACGGTCGTCGTCGGCTCGCACCTCGACAGCGTGCCCAAGGGTGGGTGGCTCGACGGCGCACTCGGCGTGATGGCAGGTGTCGAACTGATCAGAGCGCTTGCGGCTGCCGGCACACCGCCGGTAACCGTCGCCGTCGTCGACTGGGCCGACGAGGAGGGTGCCCGCTTCGGCCGCAGCCTGTTCGGGTCGGCTGCCGTGGTCGGCTCGCTCGACGCTGCAGCCGCGGCAGACCTCGTCGACAAGGAGGGCAACCGACTGCCCGATGTCATCGGCGAGCACGGAATCCAACTCGACACGATCGACGGTGCCCGCACGCGACTGAAGAATGTCAAGGCCTACCTCGAGGTGCACATCGAGCAGGGTCCGGTGCTCGAGGCCAAGGGCTTGGGGATCTGCACCGTCACCGGCACCAAGGGCATCGAGCGCGAGCGGCTGATCTTCAAGGGCCAGGCTGCGCATTCGGGCACGATGCCGATGGAGATGCGCCGCGACTCGTTCCTCGCCGCTTCTCGATTCGCGCTCGCGCTCGCTGAGATCGGCCGGCGCAACGAGGGCGTCACCACAATCGGGCACGCACAGTGCTGGCCGGGTGTCGTCACGGCTGTCCCTGGCGAGACCCACGTCACGATGGACATGCGCCACATCAGCCACGACGGCCTGGCGACGATGTTCGCGGAGATGAAGCAGGCAGCCGCCGCCGCCGCCGTGGCCGAAGGATGTACGGTCGAGTTCGAGCACATCTTCCGGATCCCGCCGATGCCGTTCCATCCCCGCCTCCTGGAGGCTGCCAGGGAGAGCGTTCGTGAAGTGGAGGGCCACGACGTCGAGTTGCCGAGCGGCGCACTGCACGACGCCAGTGAGATGGCCCGCAAGGTTCCAACCGTGATGATCTTCTCCTCCTCGATCGCCGGCCTCAGCCACACCAAGGAGGAAGACACGCCTGACGAGCATCTGTACATGGCTGTCGACGCGTTCCACCGTACGTGCCGCCGGGCGATCGAGCTCGTCGTCGCCGGCGAGCTCTGAACGTCTGCGCGTCGAACTGAACCACTCGACTGACTCTTGCCATCGCGAACGTGTGGATCAGGTGCGCTTCGACTGGAGTAGGGCGGTGACGAACTTGCCGTCGGCCTTGCCGTTCGAGGCTTTCATCGCCGCGCCGACGAGGGCCCCGAGCGCTTTGTCCTCGCCGTTGCGGTACTTGGCCCAGGCCGGGCCGTTGTCGGCGATGACCTGATCGACCATGGCTTCGAGCGCGCTGGTGTCCATCGCTTCGAAACCCCTTGCCCGTGCGATGGCGGTTGCGTCACCGCCTCCGGCCGCGACGATCTCGGCGAGCACTGTCTTGGCCTGCGTGGCCGTGAGCAACCCGGCGACTTCGAGGGTGGTCAGCGCCGCGAGATCGCCAGCCGGCAGCTTGGGGGTGGCGCTCGCTTCCGCAAACGCTTCCTTGACGTGCACCAGCGCCCGGCCGACATCGCCCCCGGCAGCGCCAACTGCGAGTACGTAGTCGTCCTGGCCGCGTTCGACGACGACCATGATCGCTTCGCCGTCGGCGGGGAAACCGGTGGCCACGCCGAGCCGGGCGCGGCGGGCGCCCGGCAACATCGGCATCGCATCGGCGATGGCCTTGATCCACTCGGCAGAGGGTGCCAGCGGAACGAGATCGGGCTCGAGGAAGTAGCGGTAGTCGTCGGCGTCCTCTTTGACGCGCAAGGTGTGGGTGCGACTGTCGGTTTCGTCCCAGTGGCGGGTCTCCTGGCGCACGGTCTCGCCGGCTTCGATCATGTCGATCTGGCGGCGGGCCTCGTATTCGATCGCCCGGCCGAGTGAGCGAATGCTGTTGACGTTCTTGATCTCGCAGCGAGTGCCGAACGGTTCGCCGGGCCTGTGCACGCTGACGTTCGCGTCGCAGCGCATGCTGCCCTCCTCCATCTTCGCGTCGCTGGCGCCGATCGCGATCAGGATGCCACGCAATTCGGTGACGTACTGGCGTGCCTGCTCCGACGTGCGGAGGTCTGGCCGACTAACGATCTCGACCAATGGCACGCCGGCGCGGTTGAAGTCGATCAACGAATAGGTGCTGCCGTGGATCCGCCCCCCGTTGCCGCCGACATGGGTGCTCTTGCCGGTGTCCTCTTCGAGGTGGGCCCGCTCGATGCCGATCAACGTGGCGTCTGGCAGCGCGAGGAAGCCGTCGACGTTCAGCGGTTGGTCGTACTGGCTGATCTGGTACGCCTTGGGCATGTCGGGGTAGAAGTAGTTCTTGCGGTGGAACGTGGAGCGCTGGATGGTGCAGTTCAGAGCGGTGCCGATCCGCATCGCCAGTTCGACGGCGTGACGGTTCAGCACCGGGAGGGCACCCGGCAGACCGAGCGTGACCGGATCGATATTGGTGTTCGGATCGTCGCCGAAGCGATTCGCGCTTGCGCTGAACAGCTTGGTGGCCGTCGCCAGCTCGACGTGGACTTCGAGGCCGACGACGAGCTCCCAGCCATCGATCAGGATTTCATTTCCGGTCGCGGGGCCGGCTGTGTAGATCATGCTCACGACATTGCCCTTTCCAGTGCGGCGGCGGCCCGGAACATCGTTGGTTCGCCGAGCGTCGCGGCAAGCACCTGCACCCCGACCGGCAGTCCGTGCTGGCCGGTACCGAACGGCACGCTCATGCCCGGATGGCCGGCGAGGTTGGTCGGGATCGTGTAGACGTCGCAGAGGTACATCGCCAGCGGATTGTCGGTCTTGGACCCGAACGGGAATGCCACCGTCGGCGCTGTCGGTGTCAGCAGCACGTCGGCGTGCTCATAGGCCCGATCGAAGTCGTCAGCGATCAGGCGGCGGACCTTGAGCGCCTTTCCGTAATAGGCGTCGTAGTAGCCCGCGCTGAGCGCATAGGTGCCGAGCATGATCCGCCGCTTGACCTCGTCGCCGAAACCGGCGGCGCGAGTGGCGGAGTACATCGCATTGGTGTCGGGCCGCTCGACCCGCAGGCCGTAGCGCACTCCGTCGTAGCGGGCGAGGTTGCTGCTCGCCTCGGACGGGGCGATCAGGTAGTACGCGGTGAGGCCGTATCCGAATGCCGGAACCTGTACGTCGACGATCTTCGCGCCAGCCTCGCGGAGCGCGTCGAATGCGGCTTCCAGCCGCTCGGTGACATCGGGGTCGGCGCCGTCGGGAAGGTCGGTGATACGTCCGACCCGGAGTCCAACGACATCTCGCCGAATTGCATCGAGCAACGATGGATGCTGGTCGGGGATGGAGGTGGAGTCCATCGGGTCGTGGCCGCCGATGACGTCGAGTAACAGCGCTGCGTCGTGGACAGTGTTCGTGAACGGCCCGATCTGATCGAGCGAACTCGCGAACGCGACGAGGCCGTAGCGGCTGACGTAGCCGTAGGTCGGCTTCACGCCAACCACGCCGCACAACGCTGCCGGCTGGCGGATCGAGCCGCCGGTGTCGCTACCGAGGCTGACGCTGGCGAATCCGGCTGCGACGGCGGCGGCACTCCCACCGCTTGATCCGCCGGGGACCCGGGTGATGTCGAGCGGATTGCGCGTGGGACCGAACGCACTGTTCTCCGTGCTCGAGCCCATCGCGAACTCGTCGAGATTGGTCTTGCCGACGACCACAGCGCCCGCCGCCGCGAGTCGGGTGACGACGGTGGCGTCGTAGGGCGGCTTCCATCCTTCGAGGATCTTCGACGAACAGGTCGTCTCGATCCCTCTGGTGCACATGTTGTCCTTCAGCGCGAGCGGCACACCGGCGAGTGGACCGGGGTCGTGGCCGGCGGCAACGGCCGCGTCGACAGCGGCCGCATCGCGGCGGGCCTGATCGGTCATCACGAGATTGAACGCGTGGACCTC
Source organism: Actinomycetes bacterium (assembly GCA_025358125.1). Classification (GTDB taxonomy): domain Bacteria; phylum Actinomycetota; class Acidimicrobiia; order Acidimicrobiales; family Ilumatobacteraceae; genus WLMZ01. The sequence goes on along the minus strand of JANYKS010000054.1, from coordinate 4,083 downwards.
GCCCTCGCGGGCGGCGATTCGATCGAGGTGCTGCTCCAGGACCTCGGCCGCCGCGAGGGTGCCCGAGCGCACCCCGGCCGCGATTTCGGATGCGGTTCTGGCGGTCACGAGTCCAACCCGAGGATCGGCGGCACGCGGAATCGGCCATCTTCTGACGCCGGCGCAGCCGCCAGCACTTCGTCGCGGTCGAGACCGTTCACCACGACATCGTCGCGAAAGACGTTCTGCAGCGGGTACGGCTGGGTCATCGGCTGCACCGTGTCGAGATCGAGCGCGTCGATATCGGCAAAGTGTTCGAGCATCCCTGCCAACTGGGCGGTGGTGCGTTCGATCGCATCGGGGGCGAGGTCGAGCCGGGCCAACTTGGCAACTTTCACGACATCGGCGGCGGTAATCCGTACAGGCACACCCCAGATGCTAGGGGCACAGGGCGCGAGCGGAACCGTGGATTCGCGAACTCGCCGGCACGGCGTGGGGTCAACGGCGGCGGCGGGAGAGAATCTGGATCGAGCCGGCAAGCGCAACGAGGATGCTCACGATGCCGACGAAGGCGCCGGTTGCCGGCTCACCGACGCCGTCGTACAACTTTTTCATGTTGCTCGCCGCTCCGACCCCGAGCAGCGACGTGAACAATCCGAGCGTCGAGACGACAACAGCGGCGATCGCGACACCAAGCGCTCGGCGGGCGAGATACGTCGCGAGTCCGAGCGCGAAGAGGACCGCACCGACCACGATCCAGACCTTGCCCGGTGCGGACAACAGATCGCCGTTCGGTGTCACGAAGTCGTCGAGACCTGTGAGCGAGCGACCGCCACCCTGATACCACGGCACGAAGACCGCGATGACGTGCAGCGCGCCGCCCACCATCAACACGCCGGCGCCGATTTTCGCCGCAGGACGCGGCGGCTTGGCGTCGAGTGCGAAGCCGTACTGGTCGCGCCGCTCTGGCGAAGCGGTCGGCGGCGTCGGCATCGCGCTCATTGCGCCAGCATGGCAGATGCTGGCGGCCGAGCACCGAAGTACAGCCGGAGCGCCCGGTGACGGTGTGCTGCCGCTGTGGATCGCCGAGTGGTCATGTGTCCGACGGCAATTGCTCCGGGGTGTGATCCCCGCTGTCGATTGCGTTGTGTGGCTTCGTCGTGACCCCCGCATCGCCCGCATCGCCCGCATGGCCCGCATGGCCCGCATCGATCAACCCGACCGGCTCGGTCGACTCGCCCGACTCGCCCGACTCGGTCGACTCGGTCGACTCGGTCGACGGGCCGCCTTCCCGACCACGAGCACGCGAGATCAACAGGTAGGCGATGCCACCGACGACGGCGACGAGGGCAACCCACTGGTTCCAGCGCAACCCGCCGACGTGATGGGCTTCGTCGATCCGCAGCCCTTCGACCCAGAAACGGATGATGCCGTAACCGATGAAGTAGGTGGCCAACAGATGCCCGGGTCGGAGCCTGAAGCGCCCACCGATGAGGATGAGGAGACCACACAACACGAGGTTCGACAGCGACTCGTACAGGAACGTCGGATGGAACGTCGTGCCAGGGGCATAGCCGAGCGGGATCTTGCCGGCGTCGATCCGCAGCGCCCACGGCAGCGTTGTCGGACGGCCGAACAGTTCCTGGTTGAAGTAGTTGCCGACCCTGCCGATGGCCTGCGCGAGAGGGAGCGCCGGCGCCGCGCAGTCGAGCGCGACGGCGACGGGCATGCCCTTACGGCGGATCATCCAGATGCCGACGCCGATGCCGGCGAGCAGGCCACCGGGAATGCCGAGACCTCCCTGCCACAGTTTGGGAATGTTGCTGAGATGATTCTCGAACTTCGACCAGTCGGTGGCGACGTGATACAGCCGCGCACCGATCACGCCGGCGATCACGGCCCACACGGCGATCGAGTTCGCGTCGTCACGCGTACCGATGCCCCGCTTTTCGAATCGACGGCCCATCAGCCACACCCCCGCGACGATCCCGAGAGCGATCATCAAGCCGTAGGCGTGGATCTTCAACGGGCCGATGGTGAGCGTGCCACTGGACGGACTGGGGATACTTGCGAGGAGGCCGGCAGTACGAAACATCATGCCGTCACCCGATTCGCGAACGCCACCGACTCGGCGAAGATGATGTCCTTGTCGTAATCCTGGGTGGCGACGTGATAGCTGCGCTCGAGCGTGATTCGCTCCAACGGGCCGCCGTAGTGGGTGGCGAGGTACTCGGCCTGGGCTGGTTCGACGACGTGATCCTGGGGTGAGTTCAACAACAGCAACGGCATCCGCAGCGATCCGTAGGTCGGTGCGATCACGGCCAGACCGTTGTTCACGAAGTCGATCAGGCACGGCAGCGGGGTGCCCTCGTATGCGGTCTCGTGGACAGCGGGGTCGGCAATGTCGCTGCCGATGCCCGGCATAATCGTCGTGCCGCCTGCGAGCATTCCCTCGAGCATCTCGACGACCTCGGGCGCTTGGGGCTGCGTTGCCGGATTGATGCAGATGATGCCGGCGATCTCGGAGTGCTGCCCCGCCAGCCACAGCGTCAGTGACCCACCCATACTGAGCCCGGCGACGACCACACCCGGGCAGCGATCAGCCAGGCTCTTGTAAGCCATGTCGGCCTCGCCGCTCCAGTCGGCCCATCCCGTGGTGAGCATGTCGTCGACCGTTGTGCCGTGACCGGGAAGCCGCGGCATCTCTACGTCGTAGCCGGCGTTGACGAATGCCTCGGCGAGGCCGCGCATCGAGCCGGGGTTCCCGGTGAATCCGTGCAGGACGAGAGCGCCCCGCGCGCCGCCAGCGGCGTGTGACAACGCCTCAGCCCCTGGGATCAGTGAATCTGTCATGGGTCCATGTCTATCGCGGATTCAGGCGCGACGGGCTCTTCACCGGGGTGGGCGAACTCGCCCGCGACGCCGACTATCACACGGATCGTTGGCGATAGGGATCATTCGCCGACAGCGGGTTCTCCCACCAATCCTTGTCGTAACCCTGCTGCTCCCACTCCGGAAACGGGTAGATGCAGTTGACCGGGCACACGGGCAGACACTTGTCGCACCCACTGCAGAGCTCGGGGATGATGACCACGTCGATGCCGTGATTGAAGATCGCCCCGAACTGAGACGGGCAGTGCCGCAGGCACGCGTCGCAATTGATGCACTCGAGCATCTCGATCCGCAACGGTGGGTTCTTCCACTTCGGGTTGCGCGTTCGGTGCTCGATCCGTTCGGTGCGGGATGCGCCCATCAACGGAGTGTAGGCAAAGGTCTGATTCAGTGGTGCTGTCGGGCCGGCGACAGAACCCGTGCCTCAGCGATCGCGTTCTTCAGAGCTGGGATGCGCCGCGTGATCACTTGCAAGAACGCGTCGACCACTTCCGGCTCGAACTGCGTGCCCCGCGCACCGACGATGTAGGCGACCGCGTCGGCCTTCGACCAGGCGTGTTTGTACACCCGCACACTGGTCAGCGCGTCGAACACGTCGGCGACCGTGACGACCCGGCCGCAGCGCGGGATGCCGGTGCCGTGGAGGCCGGCCGGGTAGCCGGTGCCGTCCCAGCGCTCATGGTGATTCAGGGCAACGACCGCACCGAGCTGGATCAACTCGGACGCACTACCGGACAGGATCTGGGCGCCGATCGTGGTGTGGGTCTTCATGATCTCGAACTCGTCGAAGGTGAGCGGACCGGGCTTGAGCAGGATTGCGTCGGGAACGGCCACCTTGCCGATGTCGTGCAGCCGGGCGGCGAGGCGCAACTGTTCGCACCATGCCGGCTCCTCGTTCAGTTCGTACGCGATCTCCGCCGACAGGTCGCCGACGCGCACCGTGTGCTCGCCGGTGTCGGTGTCGCGGAACTCGGCGAGTACGGCGAGGCGCTGGAATGCCTCGAGCTGATATTCCTCGAGATCGTGGGTGCGGCCCCGAACGAGCGCTTCGAGTTCGCTGGTGCGCAGACGGAGGATCTCTGCCTGCTGACGGGCGTGTTCGGTGTCATGGGCGATCTGCAGCGTCTTGATCCGCAGGTCGGTGCCTTGATTGAAGAGGTCCTGGTGGAGATCGAACCGAGCCTCCTGATGGGCCAGCGCCTCCTCGAACCG